>JACIWK010000004.1 GCA_014360985.1 Candidatus Bipolaricaulota bacterium | reverse complement strand
ATGAGGCTCGGCGGCTGACCCGGGATGAACTCGAGCTTCTTGTCCTCCCGCAACGTGGGCACGCTCGACATGAGGCCTCGCGCGTAAGGGTGAAGCGGCGCGCGGTAGGCGGTGGTGGACAGGCTGTGCTCGACGAGCTGCCCAGCGTACATCACGATCACCTCGTCGGCGAGGTCGCTCGAAGTCGAGATGTCGTGGGTGATGAGGATGAACCCCACCTCGAGCTGGTTCTTGATGTCCTTGAGGGCGTTGAAGATGTTGGCTTGGGTCAGCATGTCAAGGGCCGAGGTCGGCTCGTCGAGGACGATGAGCTGGGGGTTGGTGATGAGCGCCATCGCCAGGATCGCCCGTTGTCGCATCCCCCCCGACAGCTCGAACGCGTACCGCTGGAGGAAGTCCTCAGGCACGCCAACGATCCGGAACACCTCCCGGGCCCGCCCCAGCGCCTCCTCCTTGGCCATCCGGTGGTGCACGATGAGGGGCTCGGCAACCTGGAACCCCACCCTGAGCACCGGGTTGAGGGCGTTCATCGCCGCCTGGGAGACCATCGACGCCTTCACCCACCGCACCTTCTGACGGAACCCCTCGTCGGAGAGCTTCATCACGTCGGTCCCGTCGAGGTACACCTCGCCCGTGTACCGGTGCACGTTCCGCGGCAGGAGCCGGAGGATCGCCCGCGCCAGCGACGTCTTCCCACAGCCGGACTCCCCGACGACCGTGATCGACCGCCGTCGCTGCATCGAGAAGCTCACCGCGTCCACCGCCTGCAGAACCCCGCGGGTGGTGCGGAAATGGAGGCAGAGGTCTTTCACCCGGAGGAGGGCCCCGTCTGCCTGCGCCTTGTCTTGTCCTCCTAGCTGAGAAGCCTGAACCCGTTCGGTCGTGATGTGATCGCTCATACCGTCCTTAGCCTCGGATTGAACACGCGATCGAGGGCGAATCCAACCATGGCGAACGCGAACCCCGTCAACATGAGCAGGATCGCCGGCTCGACGACCCAGTAGTACATCCCCTTGTACAGAGCGGACTGGCTCTGCGCATCGTTGATGATCTTCCCCCACGTGGGGAGGAGCGGATCCCCGAGCCCGATGACGGCAAGCGACGCCTCGAGGAACACGAACGACGGCACGACCATCACGAACGTCGGGAGGAGGACGGGGACGATCCGCGGGAGGAGGTACCGGAACACCGTGCGGAAGTTCCCCGCCCCGTAGGCCCGCGCCGCCTCGATGTACGGGGATTCCTTGGCCTGGAGGAACATCGCTCGGTAGGTCTTCATCCCCCCGCTGAAGATGCTCAGGGCGATCACGATCCCCAGCATGAGCCACAGGCTCCGGCTGTAGAACTGCCCGACCATGATGAGGATGGGGAGCATGGGAAGGATCATGTTCACCTCGGTGATCCTCTGGAACAGGGCATCGACCTTGCCCCCGAACCACGTCCCGATCCCCGCGAGCACGAACGTCATCAGGGTCGAACCGACGGCGGCCAGGAGCCCGAACACGAGCGCCAGCGGGGCCCCCCACAGCAGGGCCACGGTGAGGTCGCGGCGGCGGTGGTCCGTTCCCGCCAGGCCGTGGACCTGGCCATACACCACCAACTTCGCGTCGAACTCTGCCCCTTGGGCGATCGTCGTCTCAACCACGAGCGCGTACTGCCCCGGGGCCGGTGCGCGCTCCGCCACGGGGGCGCCAGCCATCGCGCTCGAAAACAGGCCCACCTCCGGCGCCACCCCCAGGCGCATCAGGAGCCCGCCGTCCTGGGAGATGTAGTAGTTGTCGGTGGCGCGCATCGCGCGGTTCGTCACGATGGGGATCGTCTCCCCTCCTGGGGTCCGCCACGACACGGAAAACCGCGTGCGGCCCGTTCCCTCGTAGGTCGCCTGCGAGAAGAGGGTGATCTCCGTCGGGAACCGGTCGTAGGGGTAGTCGAACGGGAGGACGATCTCCACCCGCTGCGTCCCATCGGGAAGGGGTTCGATCCGCTTCGCCCCGCCGTCCGCGGTGCTGATCACGATCGTCCGCGGGAGCCTGTCGCCGGTGAACCAGTCGAACCACACCGGCCAAGCATTGCGCGGGTTCTCGTCCCACACCCCAGGGCCCCCACGCCACAGCCGAACCGCCTCCGGGTAGGGAATCGCGATGATGGTGTAGATGGAGACGGCCACCAACAGACCGATGATCCCCACCCCGAGGATCGCCGAGGGGTACCGTCGCAGCTCCCTGAGTCGCCTCAGCACGTCCTACACTCCCTTCTTGGCGCCGGCGCCGATCCGCACCCGCGGATCCACGATCGCGTAGATGAAGTCGAGCAGGAACACGGAGATCGCGAGGAGGTACCCGTAGATCACCATCACCCCCACCACGACCGGGGTGTCGCTCAGGTTGACCGCCTGCAGGTAGAGCCGACCCAACCCCGGCCAGTTGAACACCGTCTCCAGGATGATCGCCCCCATCCACATCGCAATGATCATGAGCATGAAGTTGGTGATGATCGTGGGCAGGGTCGGGCGGAGGATGTACCGCCGTTCGATCGCCCGCGACGACAACCCCTTGGCCTTGGCGAGGTCCACGTAGTCCTCGCTCGAGTAGATCAAGAAGAACGTCCGCCAGGAGTAGATGCTAGCCAGGAGGCCTCCACAGGCCATCGCCAGCACGGGGAGGATCATGTGCCGAAGGAGGCTCGCCGCATAGCCGAGCGTCGTCTGGGGCGGGGGGGCATCCACCATCCCCCCCCACGGCAAGATCCGCAGCACGGCGGCAAAGATGAGGATCAGGAAGATCCCGTAGAACCACCCCGGCGCCGCCGAGGTCGGGGCCAGCGAGACGACGAGGCGGTCCACCCAGCTTCCGTACTTGCGCGAGATGGCCAACGCCACCGTCACCGCGGTGAAGAAGATGAGCAGGTTCGCCGTCGCGAAGAGGACGAGCGTCGCCGGAAGCCGCTCGAGGATGATCTGCTTCACCGTGCGCGACCCGCTGTCGCTCACCAGGTTCTCCGAGCGCCCGAGGCTCAGGGAAAGCGCGGTGATGAGGTAGTTGAAGCTCCGCACGAAGAACGGCTTGTCCAGGCCCAGCCGCCGGTACTCCAGGTCGCACATCCGGTCGATCATCTTGTTCACTTCCGACGGAGGCAGGAGCTGGTTCTCCGGATTGCTGTTCACCCGCAGCGTCACCTCGTACCTGATCTCGGATTTCCTCACCTCGTCGAGCTTTCCGCCCATGTTCACGATGAGGATCGTGAGGTACAGGGCCACGATCACGGCGATCCCGAGCATCAACACCTTGAGGGACGTGTAACGCCCCAATGCGGTAAGGTTCCCTCTCATCGTTTGGCCTCTCGCCCCTTTCAGATCGCGCTGTGCGCTGGCGGGAAAGATACAAGGGGATCGCTGGCGGGTCAACCCCACCAGCGATCCCCAGCTGAAGCCGTTGACGCGGTCAGTCCTCCCTACTGCACGAGGAACTGGAACTTGCTCAGGTCGTAGGGGTAGTCCTCGAACCGCTTGAGCACGATGATCTTCTCCGTCGGGTACGCCTTCTCGAGGTAGAACGGCCCGCTCGCGACCCAGAAGTGCCCCATCTTCTCGTACCAGGCCTTCAGGTTCTCGTAGCGCGCCTTCGCCTCAGCCGCGGTCACGTACTTCCCCATCGTCGGGGCGTACGGGATGTACCCGGTGGCGAGTGCCTCGTCGAGGTACTTGGCGAGGATCGGGAGCGACGGGCCCTTCGTGTAGTCCATCCACTCCACGTTGAGGAGCTCGGACTTGTCCTCGGAGAACGTGAGCTCCTTGTTCGCCTCGGCCATGATCCCGAGCGCCAGCGCGTGCCAGAACCCCGGCCCCTGATCGTAGTACGGGAACCAGGTGGAGATGGCAAGCTCGGCGTCAAGGGTGTACACGTCGGAGTAGGTCTCGATGACGAGCGGGTTCTCGGAGACGATCTTCACCCCGCGGAACGAGGCGAGGAACGACTCCAGCGCGGAGACCTGAGCCTCGTCGTAGATCGCGCTCTCCGGCTTGCCGAGGTCGAAGCTGAGGATCATCCCCAGGACGAAGTCGCCGATCGAGATCTTGCTCCCGTCATGGAGCGGCACATCGTACAGGCTCGCCGGGTAGTAGACGACGCTCTTCCGCTTCGCGGTGAGCCCGTCCGGGTACTTCTCCCCGACGGTGATGAACACCTGTTTCTCCGCGTCCCAGTCGATCCACGCGTCCGCCGGGACCTTGATCTCGTCCACGAACCGGAACGTCAGCCAGTCGTGGCCCGGGTTCGTCCCGACGGGGAGGCCCTCGAGGACCTCGACCTCCGCCCGCTCGAAGTGGAGCGGCCAGAGGAGCCCGTCCCGGGTGTCGACCATGTAGGCGTTCTCACCGGTCGCGCGGATGGGGAACATGTCGTAGACCCAGTTCGATCCAGCGATCGGGTTCCACGGCTCGATGAGGAGGGTCGAGGTGGCGATCTTCATCGTCCCGCCCTCCACGGGCTGGCCTTCCTGCTGGAACTGGACGGTGTGGCCCCACGCCTGGGACCCGTACACGCCCGCGGCGAGGTCGGCCGCGAGGCCGACGTTCGCCCGCAGCGGGGTGAACCCGGTCCGGTCCACGAGCCAGATGATGTTCGCGTACGCGTTCGAAAGCCACAGGGCCTGCTCGAACAGGACCGCCCGCTCCTCCATCGAGTTGAAGTCGCGGCGGTACAGCTTGTCGCAAACCTCGTTCAGCACAGGGTCCGTGACCGCGGTGTTCAGCGCTTGGAACAGGGGCCAGGGGAGGATGCGGGTCGTGTAGAACTGGTTGAACCCCGTCCCCTGGTCGCGGCTCACCGCCGTGGTGACCCACCCGCCGGTGTACCCGCTCCACAGGCCGTCCAGCGGGTTACTGGAGATCCACAGCGGGGAGAGCTCGCGGCTGATCCCGTACTGGCGCACCACCTTGAACCCCACCTTCTCCAGCTGGTCGGAGATGTAGTCCCCGATCAGCCGCCGCTCGTCCTCGGTCCGGATGAGGATCTTCAGCTCGACGGGCTTCCCGGCGTAGGTCCACGTGCCGTCGACCTTCGTCGCCCCGAGCTTTTCCATCTCGGCGGCGATCAGCGCCTCACCCTTGGCGAAGTCGTAGGCGTAGTAGTCCTCGATCGCCTCCACGACGTC
The DNA here is from genome assembly GCA_014360985.1 of Candidatus Bipolaricaulota bacterium. Classification (GTDB taxonomy): domain Bacteria; phylum Bipolaricaulota; class Bipolaricaulia; order Bipolaricaulales; family Bipolaricaulaceae; genus Bipolaricaulis. Next base: position 108,921 of record JACIWK010000004.1, on the reverse strand, counting down.
CGGATAGCGCTTCGCGTCCGGGAACGCGGAGTTGATGTAGGAGTACTTCGGTTTCGCCAGGCCGCCCATGATCTCCTGAGCGATGTACTCGCGGTCGATGATCCAGTGCATCGCCTCGCGGATCGCCGGAACGCCGAACGGGTTCAACCGACCATCGGTGAAGAACGGGTTGTCCCCGCTGTGGTTCATCGTGAAGTCGTTGAACGACCCGAACGACAAGTAGTACTTGAGGTCAGGGTTCGCCTGAACCTGAGTGAACAGGGCGCGGTCGCCGATCGAGAACGCGTAGACGTCGATATCGCCCGCGGCGAGCTTCAGGACCGCCGCCCCCGCGTTGGGCTCCTCGGTGAGCACGACCTCGTCCACCCACGCGCCCTGGCGGGCGAAGCCCGCGAACGCCACCGCCACCAACAACACTGCAACGAGTGATCTCTTCATCCTTCCTCCTCCTTCTTGGTCAACCTGGGCTCACGTCCGCCGTGCCCCAACCTACCGGCAGTAGACCGGTGGAGTGGTGAACACGAACCGGAAGAGTGCCTCGCACGTGGCCTCCACGGCGGGGGAGACGCCCTTGACGGTCAGCACGAGGTACCCGCCGGGCTTGACCCCGGCACCAGCGAGCTTCACGATCCGCACGTTGCCTGTACCGCTGATCTCCAGCACCTGGGTACCGTTGATCGCCACCGCCGTGACATCCCCCACCGGGACGTGGAACACGATCTTGAACGTGTTGTGGGAGATAGGAGCGCAGTTTTGGATCCACACGCCGTAGATACCCTCTCCAGTGGAATAGACCTGCGTGACGGGCAGGCCCACGGGCGGACAAGCCGCCGCCCCCGCCAACCCCAGCGCGAGGACCAGCGCGATCACCCAACCTAGCTTTGCCATCGACACCAACCTCCTTGACACGATCCCTCACGAGACGGCAATTCCTGCGATCGACCGGTGGACTGCTTCCTTCCCCTGTCTCACCCCCTCGCCTGGAGTGGAATCCACTAAATGGTACCGGGTGCGGGCGGGCCTGTCAACTGCCGTTTCTTGGTGCGCCAGGAGATCGTTACCAGGCAGAGAGGTTGGTGAAGAGGTGGTTGAGGGGAAGGCGGTGCTCCTCCTAAGAAAGCTTGGCGACAAGGAAAGGAGGAGCACCGGCAGTGGATCTTGCCTGGGAGGGAAGCGTACGTCATGAAGAGGGAGGCGGCACGGATGAGGCTGGTCGAGACGTACCTGGAGACGGGGAGCGTGGCCGGGACCGCCCGGAGGTGGCACACGTCCCGAAACCTCGTCCGCCAGTGGGTCGAGCGCTACCGCGACGATGGAGTGAGGGGACTGGACGACCGCTCGCGTCGTCCCCATCACTGCCCCACCCAGACCGTGGCCCAGATCGAGGCCGCGGTTCTGGAGGCCAAGAAGGCCACGGGCTACGGCCGCAAGAGGCTCGCCTGGTATCTGTGGCGGGAGAAGGGGCTCGCCCTGTCTCCGCACACGATCCGCCACATCCTCCATCGGAACGGGTTCAGGGGGCGCAAGACGAAGCGGAAGACGTTCTACCCTGCCCATTGGGCGTGGGAGGAGGAGCAGCCGTTCACCCTCGCCGATGTGAAGGACGTGCTCGACAAGGGGGCGCTGGGGACGAAGCTCTGGGATCACCTGGCGAAACGGAAGCTTCCCCGGTACCAGTGGACGTTCCTGGCAGGGGCGGACGAGACTCCGGTTCCTGGCGTGGAGCCACGAGCTCAGCCTCACCAACGGCCTGTGCTTCATGGGACGGGTGATGCTGTGGGTTAGGGGACACGGGATCGAAAGGGAGGTTGCGTGGCAGACGGACTGGGGGGAGGAGTTTGGGGGGAGCAACCCCGACAAGCTCCACCGGCTCCAGGAGAAGCACTACGAACCTGTAGGCGCCAGGCTCGCGAGGATCCCGTTGGGGAGGAAAGGAGCCCGAGCGGCCGGGTAGAGAGAGCCCACCGCACCGACGATGAGGAGTTCTACATCCCGTTCTTGGGAAAGGTCCAGACAGAAGAGGGTTTCCTGAGGAAGGCCGCAGGCTGGGTGTACTACTACAACCTGGAGCGGCCCCACTACGGGGCGGGGATGGACGGGAAACCTCCGTTCCGGAAGCTCCGGGAACTGGGGTACGATCTACCCGAGGAGTTCGCCTTGTTCCCGCCCCTCGTGCTCGATCGGATCAGTGCTGACTGGGCCCTCCGGGGTGGTAACGATCTCTTGGCCCACTACACCGCGGGGTCCCTAGGCGTCTGAACGGACTTCACGTGACCTCGGCCTTGGCGTGGCCCAGGTCGAGGGCCTCGGCGTTAAGGGCGACGATGTTGCCGCGGGCCTTCGCCCCCAGCTCGGCGGCCATCGCCTCCTTCACCGCAGCGAGCGGCACGACCCCGAGGGCCCCCACCACCGCGCCGAGGGCGACCATGTTCGCCACGCGCGGCTCACCGAGTTCCCGCGCCAGCTCGTTTGCCGGCACAAGGATCCCCCGCACGTCGGCCCGCCCCACTCCACGATCGATGAGCGAGCTGTTGATGATCAGGGCCCCACCCTTAGCCACCCGCGACTCGAATCGGTCGAGGGACGGGCCGTTCATCGCCATCACCACGTCCGGGCTCTCCGCGATCGGGGAGCCGATCGGCTCGTCGGAGAGGACGACCGTGCAGTTGGCCGTTCCCCCCCTCATCTCCGGCCCGTAGGACGGGAGCCAGGTCACCTCAAGCCCGGCCTTCATCCCCGCCCGGGCGAGGATCTTCCCCGCCAACAGCACCCCCTGCCCCCCAAACCCGGCAAACACCACCGCTCGTTCCATCGCTACCCCCTGTCCACGAGGTCCCCGAGGGGGAACGCCCCCGTGACCACATCGGCGACGTGCTTGTGGGCCACCGCGGGGGGCATCCGCCACCCGGTGGGGCAGGTCGAAAGGACCTCCACAAGCGAGTAGCCCTTGCCCTCCACTTGGTAGCGAAGGGCCTTCTCCACGGCCTTCGTCGCCTGGGCAACGTGTTTGGGGTCGTGGAGCGACTGGCGGGTGACGTAGGCTGGCGCAGCAAGGGTGGCGATCATCTCCGCCACGGGGAGGGGATGCCCCATCGTGCGCACATCGCGCCCCTCGGGGCAGCTCGTCGCCCGCTGGCCGGCCAGGGTGGTGGGGGCCATCTGCCCTCCCGTCATCCCGTAGATCTGGTTGTTGACGAAGATCACGGTGATCGCCTCCCCACGGTTCGCAGCGTGGATCGTCTCCGCGGTCCCGATCGCGGCCAGGTCGCCATCGCCCTGGTAGGAGATCACGATCAGGTCAGGGTTCGCTCGTTTGAGCCCCGTGGCCACCGCCGCGGCCCGGCCGTGAGAGGCCTGGATCCCATCGCAGCGGAACCACTCGTAGGCGAACACGGCGCACCCCACGGGGGCGATGATCACCGTGCGCTCCTGGATCCCCAGCTTGTCGATCGCCCCAGCGAGGATCCGCGTGAGGAGCCCATGGTCGCACCCCGGGCAGTACGTGAAGGGCTTCTCCGTGAGGCTCCGCGGGCGAGCGAAGACCTTCGTCATCGTGTCCGTGCTAGACATGGCGCATCACCTCGGTGAGGATTTCGCTCGGGGTCGGCACGACGCCCCCCATCTCCCCGTAGAACGGGGTCGCGCACCGCCCCTCCACCGCCAACCGCACGTCCTCCCACATCTGGCCCGCGGAGAGCTCCACGGTGAGCACGGCCCTCACCCGTTCCGCGAGCTTCCGGATGGGGCTGTAGGGGAACGGCCAAAGGGTGATCGGCCGCAGGAGCCCGACCCGGATCCCCCGCTCCCGGCCTCGCCGCACCACGGTCTTGGCGATCCTCCCCATCGTCCCGTAGGCGACGAGGAGGACCTCCGCATCCGCGGTGGCGACCTCCTCCCACCGCACCTCGCGCGCCTCGATCTCCCGGTACCGAGCGTGGCGCCTCACGTTGAGGTCGCGCAGCACCGTCGGTTCGAGGGCAAAGCTCGCGATGTAGTTGGGATCACGTCCCTTCGCTCCGGTGAGCGCCCACGGCTTGGGGGGAAGGGTCGCCGGATCACGGTGGGGAGGGAGGGCCACGGGCTCCATCATCTGCCCGAGCATCCCGTCGGCGAGGATCAGCGCGGGAACCCGGTACTGGTCGGAGAGATCGAACGCCAACCCCGCCAGGTCGGCCGCCTCCTGGGCGGTGGATGGGGCGAGGACGATCAGCCGGTAATCGCCGTGCCCGCCGCCCTTCGTGGCCTGAAAGTAATCCCCTTGCGCGGGAGCGATGTTCCCCAGCCCCGGTCCGCCCCGCGCCACGTTGAGGATCACGCACGGAAGATCCGCCCCCGCCAGGTAGGAGATCCCCTCCATCTTGAGGCTCACCCCCGGGGAGGACGAGGAGGTCATCGTCCGCACCCCGGCCGCCGCCGCCCCGTAGCACATGTTGATCGCCGCCACCTCGCTCTCCGCTTGGAGGAACGTCCCTCCGGCTCGGGGGAGATGGGCGGCCATGTACTCCAGGATCTCGTTTTGGGGGGTGATCGGGTAGCCGAAGTACGTCCGACAACCGGCGCGGATCGCCGCCTCGGCCATCGCCTCGTTGCCGGTCATGAGCTGTCTGTCCGCCATCCGCCCTCCTTGCACTGCGGTGGGTCGGTTACCGGTGATCGGTTGGAGTTTCCGCTGAACTGCCAACCGCTGAACCGGCAACCGCCTTCTCCCGGTACACCTCGAGCGCCACGTCGGGACACGTCTGGGCACAAAGGGTGCACCCCGTGCACTTCTCGGGATGGGAGGCCGACACCACAGGGTAGCCCGCGCTGTTGTAGGTCGCGGAGAGCTCAAGCACCCCGAACGGGCACACGCCCACGCACAGGCCACATCCCTTGCACCGCTCTCTGTCAACAACCACCATCCCGTTGGGCATCAATCCCCTCCTAATCCAATGCCAGCCTCTGCGAGGTACGCCCCTCCCGGCGGCGCTTGAGGCGCCCCAGCGCGGCTTCGGTTGCCTTGAGCCAAGCTTCGAGGCGCCACTCGATCCGTTCCTCGCGCTCCTCGGCCAGGGGAGCCGCGGGCGAGTGGGCGATGAGGGCGGACCGGAACTCGATCGCTTCGCGATGGTAAGCGATGGCTTCCCGATCCTGATCCGTGACCCGGCGCAGGGAGAGGGTGGGGCGCTCCAGGCGATCGGACCCGATCACCTTCACGAGGAGCTCCTGCCCCACCGCAAGGCCCTTCTCCCCCAACGAGAGGCCATCCTCGACGATCTCCGAGGAGTGGAGGAACCCGACCTCGCCCCCGGGGAAGCCGAGGAGGGCCCCGTTGACCTGGATCTCGATCACTTTCCCCAGCACGAGATCGCCGACCCTGAGCTTGGGCGTCATCGGGTCCCCTCTAGCAGCATCGGTTGGCCCGCCGCATCAGGCCTTGGTGACCCGCCCCGCCTTGATGCACCGGGTACAGACCCGCATCCGTACCCGGCGACCGTTGTGCAGGGCGTGAACGTGTTGCAGGTTCGGAAGCCGCACCCGGCGGCTGTGGCGGCCGGAGTGGCTCACCTTCGCCCCGAACTCGGGGCCCCGGCCGCAGATCTCGCATGTCCGTGCCATATCATTCCTCCTTGTGTACGTAGTGGGGCTCGACCTCGCGCAGGTCATCCGCTCCCTTCGCCTTGAACCGGGCCCAGCCTTGACGGGCGATCTCCCCCGGCCGGGGATGGGCGAACGCTTCCGGGGCGCACACGATCCGGCGTCCAGCCGCGGCGACCTCGGACCGGAAGCGAACAGCCCCGGATCCGACGAGGAGGGCGCTCGGCTCCTCGCTCACCTTGGCGAGGGCTTCCGTCCAGGGCAGCACCGTCTCCATCCCCACGCGATCCGGAGTGGCCCATGCCATGTACACGAACTCCCGCCGATCGTGGATCCACACCGCGACCTTCCCCGGCCACCACGAAAGTGGCCGGGCCACGGCCTCCGTCTGGCGGACCCCCACCACGGGGATCCCCAGAGCCTGCGCCATCCCCTTGGCGAATGCAAGGCCGATCCTGAGACCGGTGAACGAGCCGGGGCCGATGTCTACCGCGATGAGTTCGATCCCCGCTCGGTCCGCGTGCACGAGGGAAAGGATAGCCTCCACCGCCGCGGGGAGGATCCCCCCTCCGCCACGGCCGAGTGGGACGACGAGCTCATGCTCCCCGCGCGAGGAGACGAGGGCGACCCCGCCCCGCTCTCCCGCGGTCTCGATCCCCAACACCACGGCCCATCTTAGAGGGCACCTCCCGGCCCGCGCAACTCGAGGTGCGGGAGGAGCCGCGCTGGGGCCGCCGTCTCACCGAGGATTCGCCCCCCCGTCTCCCTATCGCGGGAGATCTGCTCGACGAGGCGTTCCACACCGGCGAACTGGATGTCGGGCCGGATGAACCGTATCAGGTGGACCTCCACCGGGCCTTCCACCTCGCCCGGGGGCGGGGCGAGAAGGTGGATCTCCGCCGAGGGAGGAAGAGCGGGGAACGTCGGTCGGGCACCGATGTAGAACAAGGCCTTCCCCTCCCCGTCGCGCCACTGCGCCCACGCCGCGTATACCCCCGCCCGGGGCCGCACAAGCTCGGGGGCGAGGTCAAGGTTCACCGTGGGGTAGCCCAGCTTGCGACCGATCCGCGCCCCCGGCACGGGCATGCCGGCAACCCATACCGGGCGGCCCAGGAGCACCGCGGCCTTCGTCACATCCCCCGCGGCGATGAGGTCGCGGATGCGGGCTGCGCTCACCGCCTCTCCCTCCAGGCACAGCGGGTCCACCACGTGCACCGCGAGCCCGAGCAGCCCCCCCAGCCGACGGAGCGCCGTCACGTCCCCGCCCCGGCCCCGGCCGAACCGGTGATCCGGCCCCGCCACCACTGCCCGCGCCTCGAGCCGCTCGACGAGCTCCCTCCGCACGAACTCCTCCGCCTCCAGGCCGCGAACGTCCTCCCACTGCGCGACAACGACCTCGTCGGCGTGCTCCCGCAGCAGACGCTCCTTGGCAGCGAGGGTGAGGAGCGATGGACCACGGGGAGGGAACGTATACGCGGCCACGGGGAGACCCCTCGCTAGGCGCCGGGCCTCCACGAGAAGAAACTGGTGTCCGCGATGGACGCCGTCGAACCGCCCCACGGCCACGACCCGCGGCATCCCGTCAGGAGGTCTTGCTGGAGATGATGAGCCAGCCCCGGGCGCGCAGCGTCCCGTAGCCAATCTCGTCCCCGTCCGGGCTCCAGCACGGGAAGGCATCGCGCCACTCGTCGTACGTGAACGCGGTCCGGTCCCGGCCGTCACGGCGGATCACGTGGATGTCCGATGGCCCACGTGAAGTGGATTCGAATGCGATCCACTCCCCGTCGGGGGAGAAGCGAGGGCACCAGTCGAAGTACGGATCAGCCGTGAGCATCTCGATCCGATCTCCGTCCAGGTCGAGGATGTACAGGTCCCAACTCAAAGCTGGCCCGATCTGCCACAGGCCGACGAACACCAGCGACCCCCCATCCGGGGAGAAGTCCGGGGTATCCACCGGACCCGGGGTGCGCGTGAGGCGCCGCAGGGACCCCGTCCCGAGCTCGTAGAGGTAGAGGTCGCACTCCCCATCGGCATGGCCCACGAACGCGATCCGCTCACCGTCGGGGGAGACCGTGGGCCGGGCGATGAGCTCCAGAGGAGGAAAATCTCCAATGGAATTGAGATCTTCTTGGGTGAACAGGAGGCGCGCCTCCCCGTCGAGGTCCGCCCTCCACACCGCGTACCCGGCCTCGGTGAAGGTGGCGTACACGAGCCAATCCCCCGGCCCGAACCGGGCCCAGTCCGTACCGGCCCCAGTCGTCACCGGGCGGGCCTCGCGCCCCTCCGGGGCAAGCCCCACCCACACCTCCCCTTCCGCCACGTACAGGGTGTACTTCCCGTCCCAGGACCAGTCGAGGGCCGTCAGCCCAAGGAGCCCGCCTCCCGCCGGGGCGGCGACGAACAAAACCAGTCCAACCCATGCCCAGCGCATCGCACCCATTCTAGGCAAGTTACCCTAAGCGGACAACTCCGTTGCCATCGCGCCCGGAACGCGACTACAATGCCCCGATGGTCAACCGCATCACCGCTCCGGAGCGCCAGGACGGCGACCCCACCGGCCGCACGCTGCGGCCGCAGTCCCTGGCGGAGTTCGTGGGACAGGCCCCGATCCGGGAACGGTTGCAGGTGTACATCCAGGCGGCCAAAGCGCGGGGGGAGCCCCTCGACCACGTGCTTCTCCTTTCCCCGCCGGGGCTGGGCAAGACGACCCTCGCCCACATCATCGCCCGGGAGATGGGGAGCGAGATCAAGGTCTCTTCCGGTCCCGCGATCGAGCGGCCAGGGGACCTCGCCGCGATCCTGACCCACCTCTCGCCGGGCGACATCCTGTTCGTGGACGAGATCCACCGCCTCCGCCCACCCGTGGAGGAGGTCCTCTACCCCGCGATGGAGGACTATAAGCTCGATATCGTGGTCGGGGAGGGCCCGCATGCCCGGTCGATCCGGCTCGATCTCGCTCCGTTCACCCTCGTCGGGGCCACGACGCGGGAAGGTCTCCTCACCACCCCGTTGCGGGATCGATTCGAGGTCGTGTTCCGGTTCGACTTCTACGAACCGGAAGAGCTGGCAGAGATCGTCGCCCGGGCCGCGCCCCGCATCGGGTGCGAAGTGGACCGCGAAGCGGCGCAGGAGCTGGCCCTGCGGGCCCGGGGGACGCCGCGGATCGCGATCCGGCTTCTGCGGCGAGCCCGCGACGTGGCCCAGGTAGGAGGAATGGACCGCATCACCACCCGAGCGGCCCAAGAGACCCTGGCCATGCTCGGGATCGACGAGCTCGGCCTCGACGCCCTCGACCGGCGCATCCTGGAAATCCTCATCGATCGCTTCGAGGGGGGGCCGGTGGGGTTGGAGACGCTCGCCTCGGCGTTGGGGGAAGATCCCGACACGATCGCCGACCTCTACGAGCCGTTCCTGATCAGCCTTGGTTTCCTCCGTCGCACGCCCCAGGGGCGCCTCGCCACCGACCGCGCCTACGCCCATCTGGGCCGCACCCCCACCCGCCTCCTGTAGCGGGCCTCCGTTGGGACGGCTCAGGGTCGCCGGAAGAACGCGCGGGCCCCGGCCAGGAAATCGCCCACCACCCCTGTGAACCGGCGCCAATCGGTGATCAGCGCCGCGGCGACCCACATCAAACCGACGTAGGCAACCACCGGATCGTGCCACAAGGCGATCACGAACGGCAGGAACACCCACGGGAAGGCGAGGATCATCGTCACGGACTTGAAGCGGAGAAACTCCCCTGACCGGTGAAGGACACCGAGGGAGATCGCCGTCCCTCCCACCAGGTACCCCACTGCGGGCAGAGGTGGAACGAGACCCGTCAAGACCAGGAACACCGCCGAGGAGAGGACCATCAGCATATCGATGTGGAACTCGTGTTCCCCAATCCAGGTCGGGTCCTTGTCCCAGCGTCGCGCCAACCGGCCATCGACCATGTCCGTCGTCCACCCCAAGAGGAGGAGGAACGCCACTGCCCGCAGCGCGGCCGGGCCCACGAGGGTGAGGCCGAGGATGGCGAGGGCGGCCAGGCCTCGGGCAGCGGTGAGCCAGTCCGGGATGAGGTCCTTCCTGGCCATAAGGGTATCCATTATACTCGATGGATAACCGCGGGCGGCGCGAACAGGCCGAGCTACTGCCCGAGGCGAAGCCCCTCATCGAGGGGAGCGAAATGGACTTTGGCCTGAGGAAACGCCGGAACGTCGAGCGAGAGGCGAATCCCGTTGCTCCCCACTGCGAGCCCGACGCGAAGGCATCCCAGAAACGAGCGCACGATGCTCCCCTCGATCTGCACGAGCCTCCCGGTGCGGAAGTCGTGCTCGACCGCACCGAGAAGTGACCAGTCGGGGGTGATCCCCCACTCGACGCTCACGGCAAGACGACCCAACAGCAGGGGATCCATCCCCACCCGCGCGGCGGCGAACAGGGTGACCGTTTCCCCCCTCCAGAATGCCTTCCCCACCGTGTCGTCCCACGTCCAGGTCTCGCCCTGAATCCCTCCTTCCACGACGAGGCGCCCTGGGCCACGCTCCACGGTGAGGGACCACCTCGCTCGCGTGACGGCCAACGGAAACGTGAACGAGAGGTTCGTCGCGATCCCGAACCCGGAGAGACTCCACGCGAGCGGGAGGGGTTCGCCCGTGAGGAGGTCCCACCCCCAGCTCAGGCGCTCCTGCCACCCGCCGCCGCGCGCCGTGAAGCCCACGGCGAGCTGGCTCTGGGGCGGATCGGCATCGAAGGCAAACGGTGACCGCCCGATCCCCGCTCGGCCACGGTAGGAGAAGGAGAAAGGCCCCCAGGTGACCCCAGGAGAGACGGATACCGTGATGCGCTCTGTCGCCGCGTACTGGGCGAACGACGCCCGCCAGGGAAAGGACAGGGAGAACGGCCCGATCCACCATTGTCCGGCCCAGGAAAGGGCTAGAGCCACCCTCCCCCCAGCGCTCTCCCCCTCGCGGAAGATCCCTCCTGAGGCGCGGAGCGCGAGGTCCCCCCCGAGCCAGCCCGTCTCCACCCGCCTCAGCGTGAGCTCAGGCAGCCGCGCGTAGGAGACGTCCTCCCCCTCCACCTCTCCCCACGCCAGCGCCCACTCCCACCCCCGCCATGCACCGGCCAGAGTCGCTTCCTGCACCACCGCTCCCAGGTTGATGGTCCCCATCCATGCGGCCCCCCCTCCCTCCCCCGAGAACCTCAGATCAAGGGAAGTGGGGGTCAAGGTGAGAGCCCCGTTCTCCCACAGCGCCCGCAGCGACGGATCGGCGCGCCCCGCCTGAGGGTACCACGTGACGCCGACCGCTCCGGCCATCCCCTCCTCGAGCGTCCACGGGACCGCCCACCGCACGAACAGCTCTCCGCCCCGCCACCCGATCTCCGGGAACAGGGGGAACCCCTCCTCGCCAAGGCGGGCCGCATAGAACGGAAGCCATCCCACGGCGCGCCCGAACGAGGTCACGACGATCGACCGCGCGTACAGCCACTGCCCAGGAACGAGCACGAACTCCTGGGCCTCCACCGCGTACGGGGCGTCAGGCAAGCAGGGACAGGTCGTGAACCGGACCCGGCGGGCCTCCACGCGGACGAGCTCCCCCTCCCGAAACAATCCCTCCCCCTCTTCCCCAGAATAGAGGAGCCCTTCCTCCTTCTCCGGCCCCTGGAACGTGGACACGCCACGGAACCCGTGGGCGGTGACCGCGTCCAGCTCTCCACTTGGGCTCAGGCGGGCCGCCAGGCGCTCTGCCGCCAGCTCCGCGTCTGGGGAGGTGAGGGTCGCCTCCTCAGCCTCGATCTCCCATCCCGCCAGCCCCTCGCGGGCGCGGAGGGTCTCCGCCACGAGGACGTAGTCGTCGAACTCGGCGCGGACGCCCCGTCCCCCGAGGGCGGCCGCTCCCTCGCTCACCACAAGCTCGTCGGCCTCAAGCGAGGAGAACGGAGGCCCGGTCCGAGCGGAGAGGTCCCCCACGGCGAGGAGGAGCAAGACCGGGAGCACCCCCCGCAGGCGGAGGCGGTCGAGGAGGAGCAACAACAGGAGCCCAAGGAGCCCGAACCCGATGTGCGGCAGCCACGCCCCGAGGTAGGGGGGGATGACGCCGCGCTGGGCGAGGGTCCGCGCCCAGGCGAACAACCCCTGGGCGGCAGCGGCGAGCAAGAACCCCGCAATGGCCCCCGCGGCACGGCCCCGCCGCCCAAGGAGCGCCCCCAACGGTGCCCCGAACAGGACGAACACGAACGCGGCAGCCGACACAGCGATCTTCGAGTGGTACTCCACCACGAACGACCGCGGATCGAGCCCGGACCGGCGGAGGAGGTCGATCCGTTCCCCCAGTTCACGGAGCGACATCTCCGCCGGCGTTTTGCCACCGAGGACGGCCTGCCGGAGGTCCTCTCCCGCCTCGACCGCGAGGCGCTCGAAGCGCACGACCTCGGTCAGGGCCCCGTCCGCGGTGAACCGGAGCACCCTCCCCGCGAGGAGCTCGAGCGTCCCCCCTGCAAACCGACCTTCCTCCGCGGTGATCACCGTGGGGAACCCCCCTTCCACGGGGTAGATCCGCCCGGTGATGTCGTACACAAGGATCCCTACGAGCCGCTCCCCTTCAGCCCGCTCTACGTAGTACGTCTCCCCCTGGAGGCCCCGGAAGAACACGGCCTCCTGCACCTGGGGGAGCGCCCCCCGGTAGAGGAGGACGAGCAGCTCCTGGCGGTAGGCGGCCTCCGCCGGAGGGACGGCGTACTCCGCCAGGGCGAAGGCCACCCCGCTCGCAAGGGCCCCGAAGGCGACGAACGGCACCGTCAGGCGCCGCAGGGAGTAGCCCAACGCCTGGAACGCGAGGAGCTCCCGGTCCGCTGCCAGCCGCCCCAGGGCGAGGAACGTGGCGAGGAGGGCGGCGGCGGGGATGGCGTAGGTGAACAGGGTCGGCAGCTTGAACGACACCAGCCGGAGAAGCTCCGCCGCGCCCGCGCCGCGGGCGAACACGGTGTCGGACAGCGAGATCACGAGTTCGAGTCCGATGAACACAAGAAAGGCGAGGATCGCCACGAAAAAAGGTGGCACGATCTCCCGCGCGAGGTACCGATCCACCCTCCACTGCACGCTCGATCTTACCGTCACGACACCGATGGAGCCTGTCCCAACTCGGGGACGGACGCGGTCAGGCCCCAGGATGGGCAGAGGCCTCAGCGGCGGAACAGCTCTGTCCTTCACCGATCCGACCCAGCGCCTCCCGCGCGATCGGCAACCGCTCTTCGTCGCCCAGCCACCGGCGGAGTTCGGCCCCCACCGCGTCGGGGGACGCCGCGGCAAGACGGGCGAGCGTCCGCGCCACCACGGCCCGCACGTAGCGCCTCTTGCTGAGGGCCACCCGGCGCAGGACGATGAGGCACCGCCGGGCAAGTTCGGGTGGCGCCCCCCCGAGGGCGGTCGCCACATGCCACAGGACCTGCTCGTCGTGCGATGTGGACCAGTAGGTCAGCTGCTCGAAAACATCGTCGGGATAGGCGGGGAAGAACGCGTGGACGAGGGCTGCCGCCACCCCGGTCCGCACCTCCATGGCCCGGTCCGCGAGGAGGGGCCCGAGGAGCCGCAACAAGGGATCGACGCGGTCCAACCGAGCTGGGTCAGCGGCTGCCCCGGCGATCAGGGCCACCGCCCGCCGCACGAGCGGGCTGGGGTCAGTGCGCCACGCCCCGAGGATCGGATAGACCTCGTCGAAATGGCGGATGAGGAGGTCTCCCCCCGCTTGGACCGCTGCTTCCCGGGTGTAGCGGTCCCCGTCCGCCGCCAGCTGGCGCAAGAGCCCCAGGGCATCCTCGGGACAGGGGGAGCGGCCGAGGAGCGTCGCCGCCAGGCGACGGGCTTCCACCGGACCGGGGAGGAGCCGGGCCGCCCAGTCGAGCGCGTCTTCCTTGGAAAGCGTAGTGAGAACACGATCCCGCGATGTCCCTCCCCGTCGCCAGGCCCCGAGGACCTCCTCCTGCGTCATAGAAGAGGAGCATAACGAACGGATGCGCATTCCGTCAAATCGGCATACCTTCGGTCCGAGAGGTGGCGATGAAACACCAATGGCGCCCGGACCGGAGCCGACGGAGGGAGCGGCGGAGGAGCTCCTCGCACCACCCAAGGTCGTCGTGGCCACGGTGAACGCGGCGGCCAGCGCGGTTACCATCGCCGTCCATGGACGACGCGGGGTGGCCCAAGCCCTATCGGATCAAGGTCGTGGAGCCGATCCGCCTCCCGGAGCGGGAGGAACGGGAGAGGCTCCTTCGCGCGGCGGGGTACAACGTGTTCAACCTCGCGAGCGATGACGTGTACGTGGACCTCCTCACCGACTCCGGCACCGGAGCGATGTCCCAAGCCCAATGGGGGGCGCTGATGGAGGGGGACGAGGCCTACGCGGGGAGCCGCTCGTTCGCGCGGTTCCTGGAAACCGTGCGGGGGATCACGGGGTTCCCCCACGTCCTGCCGACCCACCAGGGGCGGGGGGCGGAGAACGTGCTGTTCTCGACAGTCGTCCGGCGCGGGGACGTGGTTCCCTCCAACGCCCACTTCGACACGACGCGGGCCCATGTCCTCGCCAACGGAGGCCGACCGGTGGACCTTCCGACCCCCGAGGCCCTCGACCCCGATCTCGACCGGCCGTTCAAAGGGGACATGGACCTCGCAGCTCTGGAGGCGTTGCTCTGCGATCCACCCGGGCGGATCCCGATCGTGATGCTCACCGTCACCAACAACACCACCGCTGGCCAGCCGGTGTCGATGACCAACGTTCGCGCCGTGGGCGACCTCGCCCACCGCCATGGGATCCCCCTGTTCCTCGACGCCTGCCGGTACGCGGAGAACTGCTTCTTCGTACGCGAACGGGAGCCCGGCTACGGAAACGCCGACCCGCGGGAGATCGCGGGGGAGCTGTTCGCCCTCGCCGACGGGTGCACGATGTCGGCGAAGAAAGATGGCCTTGGGAACATCGGCGGCTTCCTCGCCCTCCGCGACCGCACCCTGTACGAGAAGTGTCGGGAGAAGCTGATCCTCGTCGAGGGGTTCCCGACCTATGGCGGCCTCGCCGGCCGGGACCTCGCCGCGCTCGCGGTGGGCTTGGAGGAAGCCCTCGATCTCCGCTACCTGCGGGACCGGATCGGGCAGGTCCGCTGGTTGGGGGAACGCCTGCGGGAGGCGGGGATCCCCGTGTACTGGCCTCCCGGCGGGCACGCCGTGTACGTGAACGCGGGACGCCTTCTCCCCCACATCCCGCGGGAGGCGTTCCCCGGCCAAGCGCTCGTGTGCGCCCTGTACCTGGAGGGCGGGATCCGCGCCGTTGAGGTGGGATCGGCGATGTTGGGGCCCCAGGCGCGGCTGGAGCTCGTCCGGCTGGCGATCCCCCGCCGGACCTACACCCAGGAGCACCTCGCCGCGGTGGTTGAGGCGCTGTGCCGCATCCGGGACAAGGCGCGCGAGGTCCCGCGGCTGAGGCTTGTCGAGGGGGAGGGCCCCCTCCGCCACTTCGTGGCCCGGTTCGAACCCATCGTTTAGCGGGCGTGCGCCGAACAGCGCCCGGCAGGGACCTCTTACTCGCCGAGCCTCCAACGGGCAAGCTGGGGGTCGTCCGATGGGAGGGGAAGCACCGTCAACTCCTGAACGTTGTTCCCGTACCTCACACGGACCGTGACGGGTTCGCCGGGACGGGCGTCGCTGTACCGGGCAGCGAGCCGTGCCGCAAGCTCCAGGTCGCAAGCGGCGGGCTCCCCCTCCACGAGGGCGACGGGCCCCGGCACGTCGGGGAAGGAGAGGACCCAGCGCCCAGGGGCGAACCCAGCGAGCACCGCGTTCTCTCCCTCGTCCCGGCCGACGACCACCTTCACGGTTGGGGAGAGACGAAAATGCCGCCCGAACCGGAGGAGGGCGAAATCGTCGCGGCCCAGGGCATCGGCCCCCCGAGTCGTGAACGCGTCCCGTAGGCGAACAGCATAGGGCCGAGTGAGGAGGAGACAACACCCCCCCGACGGTTGGACGAACTCCGTGAGGCCCCACTGGGAGGCGAGAGCGAGTTGCCGCTTGCGGGACCGCCCTTGGATGTCGAGCCAGTCCTCCCGTCGCACCCAACCCATCCGCTCGGGAAACGTGGCGGGCAGGAGCCGACCGGAGAGAGGGCGCACGAGCCGGTCGCCGAGCCCCGACTCCGCCGCCACGAGGTCGAGGGCTCGCCGGTGTTGGGACATCGGGCGCTGCCCGAGGACTTCCCCCGTGATCACGAAGTCCGCTCCCTCTCGTTCCATCACCTTCCCCGCCTCGCGCACCATGAACACCCGGCAATCCAGGCACGGATTCATCGCTGATCCATAGCCGAACTTCGGGGCCCGAACCACAGTCAGGAATTCCTCGCCCACGTCAAGGAGCCGGAGGGGAACCCCCAGACGTTGGGTGAGCGCGAGCACGGTGTCGCAGCGCCCTTGCCCGACACAGAACCCAGTGGCGAGGTTCACCCCTACGACTTCGAACCCCAAGCGCAGCGCGAGCGCGCACGCCAACGCCGAATCAAGCCCGCCAGAGAGGAGGGCAACCGCCTTCTTGCCCATCACGGTATCATACGAGCGGTGGGCCCTCTCCACCGGATCTCCACCGCCGGTACACCGGTTCTCCAACCCCGGTTGGATAGGGTCACCCCAGGAGGTGGTTCGTTCATGGGCAAACTCACCAGAGCCCTCATCGTTGCTCTACTGGTCACGGCGACGGGGGTGGCGGTCACGCTCGCCACCCGTCCCGGGGGGAAGACCGTGGGCGGTCCCGGCATGGGTTCGCTCGGGGCGGTTGCCAACGCCCAAACCGTGCAGGACGAGATCGCGGCGTCAGGACAGGCCGCGATCAAGGCGGCGATCAACCGGGTCGCCCCGAGCGTCGTCAAGGTCGAGGCCGCGAAGCGGACGGGCAGCCCGTGGGACACGCTCCTTCAGGACCCGTTCCTCCGCCGGTTCTTCGACCTCGGACCCTTGGGGGAGCGCGAGGTCACGTCGATCGGCTCGGGGTTCGTCGTCGAGCATGGCGGCGTGCGGTACGTGCTCACCAATGCCCACGTCGTGGAGGGAGCGATCGCAATCCGCGTCACCGACAAAACAGGGAAGGATCTCCCCGCCAAGGTTCTGGGCACGGATGCCCTCCTCGACCTCGCGGTGGTCGCAATTGAGGACGCGCTCGATGTGCCTTCGGTCACGGTTGGGGATTCCGACCTCCTCGAGATCGGGGACTGGGTGATCGCGATCGGGAACCCGCTTGGGTTTTCCCACACCGTGACCCTGGGAATCGTGTCCGCCCTCGGCCGGGACGTGCCGCGCCCGGACGGAAGCGGCTACTACCGGCGGATGATCCAGACCGACGCCGCGATCAACCCTGGCAACTCCGGCGGGCCCCTCGTGAACGCCTACGGCCAGGTCGTGGGGATGAACACGATCATCGCCCGTTCCACCGGGAGCGGGGTGGCGGTCGAGGGGATCAACTTCGCCGTCCCGATCAACGAGATCGTGCGGGCCCTCTCCCAGATCGCAGTTCATGGGAAGGTCACCCGGGCCTGGCTCGGGGTGTACATCCAGGACATCCTTCCCGGCATGGCCTCCCAGCTTGGGGTCGCCGCCGGCCACGGGGTGCTCGTGGCCGATGTCGTCCCGGGCGGGCCGGCGGCGGAGGCCGGGATGAAGGCGGGGGATGTGATCACCGCCGTGGACGGTCGGCCAATCAGGGACACCAATGCCCTTCAGCTGGAGGTCATGTACCGGGCAGTGGGCGAAGAGGTCCTCGTCACGATCGTCCGCGATGGGAGCGAGATCTCGATCCCGGCCGTCCTCGGCGAACGCCCGGAGGAGGTCGCCTCGTCCGCGGCCGTGCCCCCACGTGGGGAGGAGAAGTTCGGGCTCACGGTTGCCGCCATCACCCCCGAGCTCGCCAACCAGTACGGCCTCACCCAGACGGAGGGGGTGATCGTGATCGCGGTCGCACCCGGGTCCCGGGCGTACTGGGCCGGGCTCACAGCGGGGGACGTAGTGGTGGAGGTCAACCGCAACCCCGTGTCCTCCATCGCCGATTGGAACGAGCTCGTCGCCGGGATCGGGGACCGGGAAGAGGTGTTCCTGACGATCGTCCGCAGCGGCCGCACCCAGTTCGTCTTCCTGCGCTAGGGGCCGTGGGGTAGAATGGGGGTGGCGGAGAGTAGCGCAGCTTGGTCAGCGCGCATGGTTCGGGACCATGAGGTCGGCGGTTCAAATCCGCCCTCTCCGACCACAGGGGGCCCGTCGGGGCCCCTCTCTCTTCGCGGAGGAACGGGATGAAGGTCTACATCAGCGCCGATATCGAGGGCGTGACGGGAGTCACGCATTGGGACGAGACCGATATCGGTAAGCCGGGCTACGAGGCGGCCCGCTGCCAGCTGGCAGCCGAGGTCCGCGCGGCATGCGCGGGTGCGGCCGCGGCAGGGGCGCAGGAGATCCTCGTCAAGGATGCCCACGACACGGGCCGCAACCTGACCCCAAGCGACATCCCCCCCGGCGCGCGCCTCCTCCGGGGGTGGACCGGGAACCCGTTGGCGATGGTCGAGGAGCTCGCCCCCTCGTTCGCGGGCCTCCTCCTCGTAGGCTACCACGCGCCCGCCGGCTCCCCTGGGAGCCCGCTCGCCCACAGCCTGTCCACCCGGCTCCACGCTCTGGAGCTGAACGGGGAGCCCGCATCCGAGCTCCGGCTCGCCGCGTACAGCGCGGCCTACGTGGGCGTGCCCCTCGTGTTCGTTTCCGGCGACGAGGAGACGTGCCGCGAGGCGGAGGCGCTCTGCCCGGGGATCGCGACGTTCGCCGTCAAGCGCGGCGTGGGCGGAGCGACCGTAAGCGTCGACGCCGAACGGGCCATGGCCGGGATCCGGGACGGGGTCGCGGCCGCGCTCACGGGCACCCGGCCAGGAGTGATCGCCCTCCCGGAGCGGTTCGCGGTCGAGGTCGTCTTCCGTGACGGTCCCGCGGCGTACCGCGCGTCGTTCTACCCACGGGCGTCGCTGCGCGGTGCCCAGACCGTGGCGTTCGAGGCGACCGACTTCCTCGAGGTCCTGCGGTTCCTCCTGTTCGTGGCATAGGCGACGGGCGGGAGCCGGTGTCGTTGACGGTGCCGGACGGCGGCCCTAGAATCCCCTTGCCCTGCGGGTATAGCTCAATGGTAGAGCCCTGGCCTTCCAAGCCAGAAACGCGGGTTCGATTCCCGCTACCCGCTTACAACGGCGGTTCGCCGGTGTAGGCGGTTCAGCACCTGAAACCGCTGAACCTTGAACCGGTCAACCGAGGTTGCCGCGCCCGTAGCTCAGTTGGACCAGAGCAGCGGCCTTCTAAGCCGCAGGCCGGGGGTTCGATTCCTCCCGGGCGCGCCACAACGGCGGTTGCCCGTGCGTCGGTTGGGCGGTTCATGCGGTTCCCGGACCTGAAACCGCCCCATCGACAACCGAAAACCCGCCGTGATGGGGAGCGTAGCTCAGTTGGCAGAGCACCACGCTGTGGCCGTGGCGGTCGCGGGTTCAAGTCCCGTCGCTCCTCCCAGAAAGGCGGTGGATCGGTTCGCCAGTTGTCGGTCCGCGAACCGGCAACCAGAAACCTTCAACCGGCCAACCGCTGTTGTCGCGCCCGTAGCTCAACTGGACCAGAGCATCGGCCTTCGGAGCCGAGGGTTGGGGGTTCAAGTCCTCCCGGGCGCGCCCCCCTTCTCCCCCCAGCGGAGGTACTCTCTCCCCGGAGGTGGTACCCGTGAACCGCTGGCTGCTCGGTATAGGGTTCGTGGTTGTCGTAGGGCTACTGACGTCGCTTCTTGTGCTCGGCATCGTGCTCGCCACGCGGGGGGTCAGCGTGCAGTTGGCGGAGCCGATCCACATCTCCGGGCCGCTGACCATCGGGGGGAACATCACCGTCCAGGAGCCGATCGCGGTGACCATGGACGCGATGGAGATCCGGGTGCCGCAGCCGGTAGCGGTGGCGCTCCCGGGGGACACGCTCGATGTGCGGGCCACACTCGGCGGCGCGCCGTGCCCACACTGCGGGGAGGGCGTGCTCCTCCCCGTGCGGTGGAACCTCCTCACCGGGGAGATCGTCTGGCGCTGCACGGCGTGCGGTCAGCCCTGAACTTGCGATCCGAAGCGGTGTGGGTAGAATGGCGGCTGTGCGAACGAACGTTCGTTCGGAAGAAGGAGCAGGGCCCGGGCTCGCCCGCCGGATCTGTGACGCCGCGGCGCGGCTGTTCGCTCGGCACGGGTTCCACGGCGCGGGGATGCGCCTCATTGCCGAGGAGGCCGGGGTCTCGATCGGGGCCCTCTACCACTACTTTCCGTCCAAGGAGGACGTGTTCATAGCGGTTCTCCGGCAGGAGTACGACCAGCGGCTCGCGGAAGCGCAGGCGCTGTGGCAGGAGGGGACGTCGGCCCCGGAGGTGGTGCGGCGGGTTGTCGAGCTCCACTTCGCGTCCCTCGCCGCGGGAGAAGAGGGAGGGCGCCTCGTCGGCCGGGCCTGGCAGGGGGAGGTACCGACCCTGCGCCCCCAGATCCTCGCCCTGCGCGAAGAGTACGCGCAGCACATCGCCGGGCTCCTCGCCAAGGCGATGGCCCGCGGGGAGATCCGCCGCACGCATCCCCTCCTGACCGCGTACGCCCTGCTCGGCCTCGTGGAGTCGGTGACG
The DNA here is from genome assembly GCA_014360985.1 of Candidatus Bipolaricaulota bacterium. Lineage (GTDB taxonomy): Bacteria > Bipolaricaulota > Bipolaricaulia > Bipolaricaulales > Bipolaricaulaceae > Bipolaricaulis. Next base: position 88,673 of record JACIWK010000004.1, on the reverse strand, counting down.
GCGCGGGCAGTGGCCGCCGATGCGGTGGCGCGCGAGATGCGGGAGGAGGGCCCGCGGGAACTCGCCGAGATCGCGTGGCGAGCTCTGCGACCGGATGAGGAGGGACGTGGATGAGACGGAGAATGGCGTGTGTGATGGTGACCCTTGCGCTCGCAGGCCTGTTCGCGGTTGGCCAGCAGGTTCGGGTGCTCATCGTGGACGAGACGACGACGATCGAGGAGTCGCTCCGGATCCAGGCCCTCGCCCGCGGATTGCGGGCGAGCGGCGTGTTCACCGTGAAGGCGATGCTCGCCCTCCCCACCGAGCCGTGGACGGACGAGCCGTTCCTGTTCGTTCTCCTCTTCCCGGTACAAGGTCCCTACGTGTGGCTCCTCTCGCCAGGACCGGTGCAGCACCTCCCCGATCCACTGCCCGCGGTGTACACGGGGCTCGTGGACGCGGTGAGCCAAGCGTTCGGGGCGGCGCGGCAGGTCCGCGGCTCGGCGGATGACCTGTACGTGTTCCTTCTTTCGCTCCATCTCCAGCGGTTGGGGCTCCTCGTGGGGGTGAGCGCGGGGTGAGGCGCCTCCTCGGTTGGCTTGTGGACCACCCGTTCTGGACCCTGAGCGGGATCCTGTTCATCACGGTGGTGTTCGCCCTGTTCCTCCCGCGCTTGGAGTTCCAGGCCGACTACTCGAAGATGCTTCCCACCGGCGATCCCATCGTCGCCCAGTACGAGCGGACCCGCGACCTGTTCGGGAGCCAATCCCTGTTCATGTTCGCCATCGTCGCCGAAGAGGGAGGGACGCTCTTTGATCTCCCCTCCCTCACCAAGCTGTACCGGATCACGGACGAGCTTCAGGCGTTCGTGGACGAGGGGCTGGTCGAGGAGGTCATTTCCCCAGCGACGGTGGACATCGTCCAGGGATCGGCGACCGCGATCACCGTTCGCCCAATCCTTCCCGGACCGCCTCGCGACGAGGAGGACGTGGCCCACTTCCGGGAGGCAATCCTCAGCGAACGCATGGTGCGCGACACGCTGTTCCTCGCCGACGGTTCAGCGGCCGTTCTCGTTCTGAAGGCTCACCCTGAGTTTGAGGACGACGAGGAGGCGATGGGACGGGTCTTGGCGCGCCTCGAGGCGATCGCGGCTCAGGAGAGCGGTCCGGAGCGGTTCTACATCTCAGGCGATGCCGCGTTCCTCGTGTACGTGAACCGCTACATGCGCAGGGACCTGGCGTTCCTCCTCCCGGTGGTAGCGGCAGTCGTGGTGGGGGTTCTGTTCCTCAGCTTCCGTACCCTGCGTGGGGTCCTCCTCCCGATGGCAGTGGTGCTTGTGGCCCTGGTGTGGACGATGGGGTTCGTCGCCGCGGTGGGGGCGAAGCTGACCATGATCTCCACGTTCCTCCCCGTGCTCCTCGTGGCCGTGGGCTCCGCCTATGGGATCCATGTCGTGAACGACCACGCTGAACTGGCCCGCCACGGAGGCGATCGAAAGGACCTCGCCCGCCGCATTGTGGATGAGATGCTGCTCCCCATTGCCGGCGCGGCCCTCACCACTGCAGCAGGGTTCCTGACCCTGCTCTCGGCGTTCCTCGTCCCGACTCGGGAGTTCGGGGCGTTCGCCGCATTCGGGACCCTTACCGCGTTTGTGTTGGCGATGACCCTCATCCCGGCGTTGCTTGCCCTTCTCCCGGTGCCTCAGCCGCGGGAGAGAAGATCCCACCTCGCGTTCGAACGGGCCGTCCGCCGCGCCACGGGGTTCGTGGCCGCGCGGCCCGTCCTCACGGTCGCCATCGCTGTGGCCGTGTTAGCGGTTTTCCTGAGCGGGGTCCCGCTCCTCAGGGTCGAGTCGGACGTGACGAAGTACTTCCGCAGCGACTCCCCAGTTGTCCAGGGGATGACCTTCGTCGAGGAGCGGTTCGGGGGGAGCCAGGAGCTGTCCGTGGTCGTGGACACGGGACGCATGGACGGACTCAAAGATCCTGAGGTGCTGCGGTTCTTCGAGCGGCTCCAGGGGTTCCTGGAGAGCCGACCAGAGGTAGGATCCACGTCCTCTCTCGCTGATCTGGTGAAGGAGACCTACTTCACCCTCCGCGGGGACGATCCGGCGTACTACACGATCCCCGCCACATCGAGGGCGGTGGCGCAGGTGCTCCTCCTCTACGAGAGCGGAGGGGGGGAGGTGACGCGGGGGATGGCCGCGCAGCGGTTCTCCCAGGGTCGGATCACCGCGCGCGTTAAGTCGATCGGTCTCGCCGGGTACGCCACGTTGACACGCGATCTGGAGGAGTTCATCGTCACCGAGAGACCCACCCAGATCGTCTCCACCTACGTGACGGGGTCGCCTGTGCTGTACATCGAGCTATCGCGGAAGCTCATCCAGTCGCAGATTGTGAGCCTGGGGGCGAGCCTGGGGGGGGTGGGGCTAATCGTGACCGTCCTGATGGCTTCGCTCGGGGCTGGGATCTTGGTGCTGATCCCACTGGTGGTGACGGTGGCCGGCAACTTCGGGGTCATGGGTTACGCCGGAGCCTACCTCGACATGGCCACGGTGATGATCGCCAGCCTGACGGTGGGGATCGGGGTGGACTACGCGGTTCACTTCCTGTCCCGCTACCGTCGGGAAAGGGGCGTTGGCCACGGCCATCGCGAGGCGCTGGCGGAGACGGTGCGCACCTCGGGGCGGGGGATCCTCATTAACGCCGCCACCTTGACCTGCGGATTCCTGGTGATGCTCCTGTCCAGCTTCGGGGCGTTGCAGACATTCGGGTGGCTTATCGCCCTGACCATGATCACGAGTCTGATCGGGGCAATGTTCGTCCTTCCCGCCGTCCTGGCGTGGATCCGCCCCGCCTGGCTCCGGCCCCGGTTCGGGAACCGGTCCGCGCTCCCCGCCGGGGAGGAAGAATCACGTGCTGCTGTGCAAAACAAAGGAGGTGCACCATGAGGCGTGTGGTCGTCGCAGCGACGATGGCCGCGATCGTTGGGGTGACGTGGAGCGGGATCGCTCGGGCGTTCACTGCGGATGAGATCCTGGCCCGAGTTGAGGAGCAGAGCTTCTTCGGAACGGGTCGGGGGAGCCTGTATGTCGCGCTCGCCGTGGGGATCGAGGAGAAGAACCAACCTCCATCTCGCTACGCGTTCCGCGTGTGGGCGAAGGAGTACCCGGACGGAACGACGAAGACGTTGCTCCTCTACGCCGCCCCGGAGCTCGTGGCGGGGACGATGTACCTCGCCCACATCCCGAAGGAGGGCCCGGAACGGATGTGGCTTTGGCTGCCTGACCTGGAGGTCCTGAAGGAGTTGGTGAGCGAGTCGGAACGGAAGGGGGAGTTCATCGCTGGAAGCGGGATTTCCTACGACGACGTGGCATCGGGATTCAGCTACCGCGAGGGGTACGACGCGACCGTGGCGGGAGAGGAGACGGTGGCCGGCCACATCGCGTGGCGGCTCGATCTCACGCCGACGGAACCCACGGCTGAATGGTCCCGGATCGTACTCTGGGTCCACCAGGAGGAGTTCATCGTCCTCCGGGCGGAGTTCTACGATCGCGCCGGGAAGCAGGATCGAGTCCTCACCGTTCCCGAACTCGTCGAGGATGAGATCGGCCTCCGGCCGGCGCAGCTCGTCGTGGAGAGCCCACTCCAGGGGAGCCGCGCGACGGTGGAGATCGAGGTCCGGTCGGAAGCGGAGATCCCCGACGGGTACTTCGAGCCTGAGAACCTCGGGAAGCTCGAGCTGTAGAAGCAGTCCGCGCGGGCCCGTCCACGTGGGCGGGCCCGCCTTTTCGTTCTTGGGGGGGCACGTGCTGTCCTGGGTCGCGTTCGGCCTGTCGCTGTCCGTTGTCCTCGGCCTCGCGCGGTGGAGCCTGTGGGGGGCGATGCTCCTCGGGGCGCTCGTCCTGGGCGGGGTCACCCTCCCCGTCCCCGAGCTTGGGGAAGCCCTCCGCTCCGTGGTCACCAGCCCGAGCGTCGTTCTCCTCGCCCTGGCGATGGTCCTGATCCCGGTGATCGGGGGAGTCCTGGTCGAGACGGGGCGGATGGAGGGCCTCCTCGCCGGGCTGCCCCGGCCGCGGAAGGCGGTGTACGCCCTCGCCCCGGGGATTCTGGGGATGCTCCCGATGCCGGGCGGGGCGCTTCTCTCCGCTCCCCTCGTCGAGCGCGTGGGCGGGGCGCCCCCCGAGGTGCGTGCTGCCGCCAACGTGTGGTTCCGCCACACGCTCCACTCGATCTACCCCCTGTCACCGGCGCTCATCACCGGCGCGGCCCTCGCTGGGCTCGACGTGTGGGGCCTCCTCCCGTTCCAGCTCCCCACCGCCCTGGTCCTGCTCGCGATCGGGTACGCGATCGTCCTCCGGCGGGTGTCGGGCCGGATGGAGATCCCGGCAACCCACACGAGGTGGGACACGCTGGCGCCGGTTGCCATCCTGGTTGCCGCACCGGCCCTCGACCTCGCGCTGAAGCGGCTGGCCCCGCTTCCGGTGCCCGAGCTCGCCACGGTCACCGGCGTCGCGGTGAGCCTCGTCCTCGCGTCCGCGGGGAGGGTGTCCGTGCCCCGCCTCGCCGGGATCGCCCGCCGGGAGCGGCCGCTCCGGTTCGGACTGATCGTGATCGCGGTGTTCGCCTACCTCGCCGTGTTCGAGCGGTCCGGGCTCCCCGCCCGGATCGCCGCGCTTTCCCTTCCTCCCGCGGGCCTGTGCGTGGGAGCGGGGTGGTTCCTCGGGTTCGCCACCGGCCGCCAGCAGGCGGCACTGTCCCTCGTCATCCCGATCTACGTGGGCGCGTACGGGACGATGACGCCGTGGGCGTTCGCCGTGACCTACCTCGCCACGTACTTGGGGTACCTCCTCTCCCCCCTCCACCCCTGCCTCACCGTCTCCGCCGAGTACGCCAGCGTCCCGCTCGGGTCAGTGTGGAGAAGGCTCCTTGTGCCGAGCCTCCTCGCCCTCCTCATCACTGCGGGAAGCAGCTTGCTCATCCTCTAGGGCGACGGAACAGGTCCTCGTACCGGTCTTGGAGGAGGCAGGCGATGTCCCTCGCCTCGGTGGGGAGAGGTTCCAGCTCGGCCCGGAGCGTGGGCGGGCCGTACCGGATCGTGACCGGCCGGCGGTAGAACCCCCTCCGCAGGCGGGCGAGCGGCCCGTGGGCGAGAGAGACCCGGATGCGGGCATCGGAGGAGTTGTCATCGTGGTACGGAACAAGGTGCTCCGCGACGGGCCCTGGTTGTCGAGAAAGGGAATGGAGGATCCGGCCGATCCCCGGATGCCATTCCTCGTGGCGCCGGTTGCCCCCTCCCGGGGCGATGACAACCGCCCCTCCTGACCGAAGGTGCTGAGCGGCCATCCCGATCGCCCTTCGGTTGGTCTCCTTCACCTCCTCGCGCGGAATGGATGGTTCAAGCGAGCGCAGGAGCGCCATGACGAGAGCATGGGGGAGGCCTCCTCGCCGCAGATCCTTGGCCAGGGTACCGGCCGGGAGAACGACGCTGAGGGAGTAGGGAGAATAGCTTGGCAGGAACCGCTTGAGAAACGCAGTGGAGACGACCTTGAGATCAGGCCGCGGTACGGTGGCGGCGATCAGAAAAAGCGTGATGAGGTTCGAGGGGTGGTTCCCATAGATGAGGACAGGGGCCGAGGAAAGAACCTCCGCCGTCTCGGGGGGGATCACGGCCTTCCACCCCGGCGCCCACCGATCGAGAACCCAGCGGGAGGCGTTGCTGAACCCATCCTCGCGGATCCTCCCGTCGAGTTCCGCTGCAATGGAGAGCACACCGCCCACGGGGTAGAAGAGCTCGATTCCCCGCACCATCAGCCCCACCCGTCTCGCCCTTCTTCCCGCCGACCAAACCCTGGCCACGGCGGGGGCTCCCCCGGCTCGGTAGGCCTCGCGAAGCTCGTCTAGGAACGAGCTCCACCCTCCCCTCTCCCTTTTCGCCCGACTCACCGGCACTCCCTCCTTTCGGCCGCAGCCGAAGTCTAGCAAGCGGAAAGGGGGGAGGGTGCCCTGGCCTCACGGAGAGCCTACAATCCCCGGGAGGACGCGGGCGTTGGCCTTGTCCCAAAAGAGGGAGCGATGGAAGAAGAAAAGGTCATCGTCGAGTTCGAACGGGCCCCGGGCCAGAAGGTCGTTGTGCGGCGGACGCAGTTCCGAGGGAAGGAGTACCTCGATCTGCGGCAGTTCTTTCAGGGGGACGACGGGCAGTGGCTGCCGACGAAGAAGGGAGTCTCCCTGCCGTGGGAGCTGCGTGCCGCGCTGATTGAGGCCCTCCAGAAGGAGGACGCATAGCGCGGCCAGGGCCGGCGGACCAGGGGCCGGTCGACGCGACGATCGTCAACCTCTACTACGCGGACCTCAACGCGGCCGTCCGGTTCTGGCGCGACGGGCTGGGGTTGCTCGGGCATCAGGGGTGGGCGGTGATCGTTGCGCTCGCCCCGCGGAGCTTTCTCGGGCTCGTCGACGGCGCCCGCGGACACCTCCGCCCTCAGCCAGAAACCGCCGTGCTGGTGACGCTCGTCTCAGACGACCTCGCCGGGTGGCGGGACCGGTTGGCGGCGGCGGGGGGGACTGCGGGGATGACGCCCCTCGATCGGAGGGAGGACCTGGGGATCGAGCGGTTTCTCTGCCGCGACCCCGGGGGGTACGCGATCGAGGTCCAGCGGTTCCTGCGCCCAGACGACCGCCGAACGTTTCACGAGGGACCCGTCGAGCTATCCACACGCCCCACAGCCTGAGGCGGAGATCCACTGGGGCCCCTTCGACCCAGGTTGACGCACGAGACAAGGCCTGAACATCGCGCTGAGTTTTTCAACCACGGGGGGTGTCCTCCCGTAGCTCGTAGTCCCGATCCCCACGGAACATGGCCCCCAGCACCCGCACGAGGTGTCTGCCCAGCCCCCGCACCGTCTGGTTGTGCTTCTTCCCCTCCGCTTTCTTCTTCTCGTAGTACGCCCGCGACTGCGGCACCCTCTCCCGGTGCCGGGCGACCGCGGTCATCATCGTCGCCTTCGCCCGCCGGTTCACCTACCGCGGCCGCTTGCTCCCCTTGTACTCCCCCGACTGGTGCACCAACGGACACATCCCCAGGTACAGGGCCAGACTCCGTTCCAAGTCGAACCGCTCCACCGTCCCGATCTCCCCCAGCACCTCCAAAAGCTGGCGCGCATCCGCCACGATCATCGACCCCACGCACTCCGCCTCTACATCCAGCGGCCTGCGAAGCCGCCTGTCCCCACCTCGCACAACGCGGATGGGGGTCTGACCCTGATGCTACGAGCCCTGCGTGCTGCAGTAGAGCCGAAGGGCGTCTTGGGTCACCGAGACCTACCAAGTCGGCGGCTTGTGGAACTCCCCAAAGTTGTCTCGAAGTGTTGGCGGGAACTGGCTGGCAGCCAGCACTCCCTTACGTATCGTCTTGACGAAGTCGACATGCGGCAGAAGGGCACGGCTTGGGTGGTGCCGGTGTGGGTTGAGGATCCCGATCTTCTTCCCGAAACGACTTCGGACGATCTGGATCGGCAGGAGTAGGTCGGAATCGTTGCTGATGATCACGGCAGTGTCATACTGATCAGCAAACGCATCGCACAGGAGGTGTGTAGCAAGGTTTACGTCGGACCCCTTCTCTTCGGTCTTGATCACCCTCGCCTTCTCGGGCTGCGTGCCTGTCGTGCACGCAAGTGGCATCCATACAGCATGGCTGAGGTAGTGACCGTAGACGATCTCCACTTCGGGAAGCGTCCGGAGGGCCCGAAGGTAGAGCTGTTGTCGCTGGGGCTGATCGGGGTCATGCGGCCAAGCTGAGACAAGGGCGGTGAAGTACTTGATGGAGCGAACGTCATGCTGCGGCAGCAGAAGATCAGATAGTGCTTTCAGGTTCAGCCATTTGAACCTGGACCCCTTCAAAGCACCGTAGTACAGGTTGAACGCGTCAACGTACACATGCGTGCGGGGCTTCTCAGTCCCTTCCATTGCCTTCTCTCTGAGAGCAGAGGCCGCCTGCGGCGGCCTCGCGCCTTGCCACCGAAGCGGCAAGGGGAATATGTATCAAGAAGTATAGGAGTTCCGCCCGTGCTGTCAAGTGGTCCCTCTAGGTGCGTCAGGAGATCGTCACTGGGCCGAGGGATCGGTGAAGGGGTCGGTAAGGGCGGCGGAAACGGGCCGGCCCGTCGCCAACGCGGCCCGCACCCGCGCGAGGAGCCGCACCATGAACCGCACGTTGTGGAGGGTGGCCAGCCGGTAGAAGGAGAGCTCTCCTGTCTGCACCAGGTGCCGGAGGAAGGCACAGGAGTACCTCCCACAGGTCGGGCAGTCGCAGCCCTCCTCGATCGGCCGGTCGTCGCGGGCGAACCGGGCGTTCTTGATCGCGATCCGGAACCCTTCTTCTCCGAACGTGAGGAGGACGCCGTTCCGGGCGAGCCGCGTCGGGGCGGCGCAGTCGAACGTGTCCACGCCTCGCTCGACGGCGGCGAGGATGTCCTCCACTCCCCCGATCCCGAGAAGGTGCCGGGGCCGGTCCTCCGGGAGCTCCTCCACCGTCCACTCGATCACCCGCAGCATGTCGTCCTTCGATCGGCCGAGGGAACCCCCGATCGCGAACCCGGGGAACCCCATCCCGGCGATCGTCCGCGCCGACACCCGTCGCAGGTCCGCGAACGCCCCGCCCTGGACGATCCCCCACAGGGCCTGACCGGGGTTGGGGCCGAGCCCGCGCGTCTTCTCGAACGCGACGAGGGCCCGCTCCGCCCAGCGGTGGGTCCGCTCGAGCGCCGCCTTCGTGTACCCGTAGTCGTGGAACGGGGACGTACACTCATCCAGCGGGAGGATCACGTCCGCCCCGAGGAGCCGCTGGAGGCGGATGGCCTCCTCGGGGGAGAAGAACACGGGTGAACCATCGACCACGGACCGGAAGTGCGCTCCCTCTTCGGTGAGGGTGACGAGGGAGGCCCCGGTGGGCTTCGCCGGCGCCTCGCCCGGGAAGATGGACGCGATCTTCCCCACGCCGTGGACCTTCCCCGCCCCGAGGCTGAACACCTGGAACCCGCCGGAGTCGGTGAGCCAGGGCCTTTGCCAGCCCGTGAACCCATGGAGCCCCCCGTGGGCGGCGATCGCCTCTCCCCCGGGGCGGAGGGCGAGGTGGTACGTGTTCGCAATGAGGACCTCGACCCCAAGGGCGTGAAGGTCGTCCACGCCGAGGGCCTTCACCGTGCCCCGGGTGGCCACGGCGACGAACGCCGGGGTGCGGATCGTCCCGTGGGGGGTCACGAGCTCCCCCAGCCGGGCCGCGGAGCCGGAGGCGCGGGAGAGGACTCGAAACATGGTCAGTACAACGGGGTCACGACACGGGGGTGGGGCACGGGCAGCCGGTCCTGGGACAGGTTCCACAGGGTCCAGTCCACCTCAAACGCCCGGACGCTCCTCCCGTCAGCGCGGAGCGTGGCAGTGAGCTCCTCGACGGCCACGACCGTCGCCGCCCGCAGCTCGACCTCCTCGGCCGATCCGGCCACAAGGGGGGTCAGGCTGCGCAAGCGGGTGGCGAGGGACGGGTGAAGGACGAGGGCCCCTTCCGCCCACAGGAGCTGGGGGAGCTTGTAGTCGGCGAACGCGGTCAGCCAGTCGAGGTCCCGGAGGGCCCCCGGCCCCTCGCCTCCAAACGTCCCCCAGAGATCCGCGCACAGGATCTGGGCCCGCTTGTGGAACAGGACCTCCCGGCCCCGGTACAGGGCGGCGTCGCGGAAGAGAGGAAGGTGGGAAGTGACCAACTCCACGAGCCGCCGGCACGATCCGCCGGCGCGGGCGAAGAACTCCCGCGCCGAACCGAAACGGAGCAGAACAGCCCCGACCTCGCGCAGGGCGCGGGCCCGCCAGGAGAGAAGCGGGATCTCCCCGAGGATCGCGCCCACCCGGTCCGGGGTCGCGTCCGCCAGGACCTCCGGGGAGAAAAGTGACGGCTCCTCCTCCGCTGCCCGGCGGAGGGCCCAGGCGAGGGCGAAGTAGCCGGTCAGCTTTTCCCCCTCCGGTCCGGGGACGGCCCACTTCTCCCCGCGGGGGCCGGAAGGAGGCCAGAAACAGAAGTTGAGCGCATCGAGACAGAGCAGGTAGCGTAAGGTGGTCTCCTCTTCCCCGCGGAAGTGATAGCGGTCCTCCCAGGCCACGAGGGGGAGGTCGCACATCTTCTCGGCCAGGGAGAGGAGCCGGGCTCGGTCCACACGGACCCAGCTCGACCAACGCATGATCCACCGCGCCCCTGTGCGGACCGGATTGTCCATCGTCCCCTCACACCCCAAGGAGGGACAGCGCCTCTCCGAACCTGCGCTCCACCTCGCGGGCGAGGTCGTCTGGCACACCGTCGGCGACCAGGCGCAGCGCCTCGACGCGGGCCTTCTCCAGCAAGCCCAGGTCCCGCGTCAGGTCCGCCGCCCGCAGCTGGGAAACGAACCCCGACTGCTCCGTGCCGAGGAGGTCACCAGGCCCGCGGATGCGGAGGTCGGCTTCGGCGATCTTGAACCCGTCCGTGAGGTCGCGGAACGCGCTCAACCGCTGGCGCGCCTCGTCGGTCGTGGGGTCAGCGAGGGCGTAGCAGATCGCATCCTGCCCCTTGCGCCCGATCCGCCCGCGCAGCTGGTGAAGTTGGGCCAGCCCAAGGCGGTCGGCGTGCTCGATCACAAGGAACGATGCGTCCGGGACGTCGAGCCCGACCTCGACCACCGTCGTCGCGACGAGGAGCTGGACCGCGCCAGCCCGGAACGCCGCCATCGTTCGCCGCTTGTCCTCAGACGGCATCCGGCCGTGGAGAAGGGCGACCCTATGTCCAGGAAACCGCTTCTGCAGCTCATCGCACCCCTCCGAGGCCGCGCGAAGGTCGAGCTCCTCCGACTCCGCGACGAGGGGGAACACCACGTAGCCCTTCTCCCCCCGGGCGAGCCAACCCGCCACCTCCCGGTACACGTCCTCCCTCCGGGACAAGGACAGCCACTCCGTGCGCACCCTTCCCCGCGAGACCGGCATCTCGTCGAGCACGGACACCGTGAAGTCACCGTACAGGGTGAGGACGACCGTTCGCGGGATCGGGGTCGCGGACATGACGAGGATGTTCGTCCCCGCCCCCTTCGCCTCCAGCGCCGCCCGCTGGACGACCCCGAACCGGTGCTGTTCGTCGATCACCGCCAGCCCCAGGTCGCGGAACGCGACGCCCTCCTGGATCAAGGCATGGGTCCCCACGACGACGTCGAGTTCGCCGCCCGCGATCGCATCGAGCATCGCCTGCCGTTCCCTGCGTCCGATCCCACCGGCGAGGTACCCCACGCGCACCGGAAGGCCCGCGAGCAGCTCTTGGAGGACGAGGTGGTGCTGCTCGGCGAGGATCTCGGTGGGGGCCATGATCGCCGCCTGGGCTCCCGCGGAGACGGTCAGCACACATGACGCGGCGGCGACCGCGGTCTTCCCTGACCCGACGTCGCCCTGGAGGAGGCGGAGCATGGGCACAGGGGAGGCCAGATCGCGCTCGATCTCCTCCAACGCGCGCCACTGGGATGGGGTGAGCGCGAACGGGAGCGATCCCACGAATCGGTCGAGGAACCGGCGATCCGGGACGAGGCTTCGACCAGGGGTGGCGGCGGGGGCCCGGCAGCGGAGGATGCCCACCTGGAGGAGGAGGAGCTCCTCGAACGCGAGCGCCCGTCGCGCCCGTTCAAAATCGTGGGGATCCCGCGGGGCATGGATCCGGGAGATCGCCTCCCGTCGCGTGGGGAGCGCCTGGCGTTCCCGGATCTCCTGCGGCACCACGTCGCCCACCCGATCCGCGACCTCGGCGAGCGCATGCTGGATGAGGCCCCGGAGCACGGGTTGGGTCAACCCCTCCGTCGCCGGGTACACTGGAACCCAGCGTCCGGTCTGAACGTCGGTTCCCTCCCTCTCCCACACCGGGTTCTCCAGCTGGAGCTCCCCGTAGCGGAGCTGGGCCTTCCCGTACAGCGCGTACCTCTCCCCCTGAACGATCTGGTCCCACAACCAAGGCTGGTTGAACCAAATTGCGAACAGGAACCCCGTCCCATCGTCCATCGCCACCTTGATGAGCTCGAGGCCGCGCCGGACCTTGACCCGGGATTTCGCGCGCACCGCGCCGCGGACGAGGACCGTTTCCCCGTCCCGCACCTCGCCGATCGGGCGGAGCTGGGACCGGTCCTCCAGGCGGCGGGGGAAGAACGTCAGCAGGTCCTCCACGGTCTCGATCCCGAGGCGGCCGAGGAGCTCGGCCCGCCTCTTCCCTACTCCCGGAAGGCGGGAGACGGGGATCGCCGCAAGCGGCTCCCGCGGCCGGGCGGAAGAGGGATCCGCCAACCAGCGCTCGACCCGCTCCACCGCCTTGGCCCGGGAAGGAGGGTCGAGCTGGGCATAGCCAGCGATGAGGGGGCGCGCCTCGGGCACATGGCGGGACACGAACCTCTCCAGGCCGCCGAGGACGGCCGTGTCCGCGAACCCTTTCTCTCTCTCCAGGGAGAGAACCCTGGCCACGAGCGCGCGCCGCGCCCCCCCCCGTTCGATTGTGGGCACGATCCGATCCCCCTATAATAAAGGCCGCCTGGGAGGCGGTCCAGACCGATGATCCTAACTTACCCAAATCCGATTCTGCGGCGGCCGGCGCGGCCCGTTGATCCGGGGAGCCGTGAGGGCCAAGAGGCAGCGAGCGCGTTGCGGGCGGCGTTCGGAACGATCGAGGCGCTGGGCCTCGCCGCGAACCAGATCGGGCTCCCGGTGCGCGCCGTCCTCGTGCGGCTGGGGGAAGAGGAGCGGGTGCTCTTCAATCCCGAGATCGTCGAGCGGAGCGCGGAGCTCGTCGTGGACCGGGAGGGGTGCCTGTCGCTCCCCGGCGTGGAGGCCGAGGTCCCGCGGGCGAGAGACGTGGTCGTGCAGGCCGTGGACGAGGGGGGAGCGTTCGTCGAGCTCCATCTCTCCGAGCTCGAGGCCCGCCTCCTGCAGCACGAGGTCGACCACATCAACGGTACGCTGTACGTGGACCTCCTCGCCAAGGACGAGAGACGACGGGTGCTCGCCGAGTTCCGCCTCGCCCGCGGCGGGCAACCAAAGGAGCCAACGCCTTCGCCCTAGGATTGCGGGTCGCATTCGCGGGCACCGGGGCGTTCGGGGTGCCGGCGCTACGCCGCCTCGCCGCGACCTACGGGGTCCTCCTCGTGATCACCCAGCCCGATCGGCCGGCCGGCCGGGGCCTCAAGCTGACCCCCCCTCCGACCAAGGAGGTCGCGGAGGAGTTGGGGATCCCCGTGGTTCAGCCACGCACGATCAACGCCCCTCCGGTGCTCGACCGACTCCGGGCCCTCCAGCTCGACTTCCTCGTCGTGGCCGCGTTCGGGCAGTTCCTGCGCGCTCCCGTCCTCAACCTCCCCCGCCGCGGGTGCGTGAACATCCACGCCTCCCTTCTTCCCCGCTATCGCGGGGCGGCGCCGGTGGCGTGGACGATCATCCGCGGAGAGAGAGAAACCGGAGTCACGACGTTCGTCCTCGATGAGGGGATGGACACCGGGCCCCTGCTGCTGCAACGGTCTGTTCCCATCGGTCCGGACGAGACGGCGGGGGAGCTTGAACGGCGCCTCGCCCAGGTGGGAGCGGAGCTGATCGTGGAGACCCTGGAGGGGATCGCGAACGGCGAGGTCGTACCCAGGCCCCAGCCCGCGGAGGGGACACTCGCCCCCAAGCTGCACAAGGAGGATGGGCGGATCCGCTGGGAGGGGGAGGCGCGGCGGATCCACGATCTCGTGCGGGGCACCAACCCGTGGCCCGGGGCCCACACCACGCTCCGGGATAGGCTCGTCAAGGTCCACCGGACCCGGATCGCGACCGAGGAGCCGGTCGATCTCCCCCCGGGGGCGATCCTCCCCCGGCGGGACCGGCTCCTCGTCGCTACGGGGATGGGCGTCCTGGAGATCATCGAGCTGCAACCAGCGGGGTGTCGGTCCATCTCCGGCCCAGAGTTCGTCTGTGGTTACTGCCGGGCCCCTGGTGAGCGGTTCGATTGATGCTTCCTGAGAACACGGGGGTCGATCCCACAGGGTGCGGTTCACGCTGCACTCCCGCCGGTCACGAGAAGTGACGTGGACAGAGGGAGCCGGTCGAGAGAACGGCCCCCGAACGGCAGGTGGAGGCACACCCGGAAGAGGAGTGGATACAACTGGAGCCAGCGCGAAGGGGGACGAATGCCCGCTTGACAGGTGGTTCCACCCAAGTAGAGTATAAACAAAGGTAACGAACCCTGATCAAGGCCAACCCATCGCGAAGGTGGGGCCGAGACGGCGGCCAGAGTGGACCGGTTGGCCCGCCAGGTGGGACGCGTTCAAAGCTGGGAGGAGGGGAGGGGATGCAGGCCACACTCTACTACCGCGATGAGGACGAGTATCTTTTGGAGCTTGTGGACCGTGAAGCAGAGCGACGACGAACTTCCCGGTCGGCGGTAATCATGGCCATTCTCGAGAAACACTTCGAGCGCGAGAAGAGGTTAGGAGAGATCCTGGTGGACATGGGCATCATTTCCCCCGAGAACGTGCGGGCGGCGTTGGAGTACCAGCAGTCCGGGAAGCACCCGCGGCCGATCGGGGAGATTTTGGTCGAGAGAGGGCTTGCAGCGCACGAGGAGATCAGACGGGCCCTCCTCGTGCAAGAGCGGGCTCGGGCGGGGTAGGGAGGGCGGTGCGCGCCAACAGCGCGGATCCGGGCCATCCAGGATCGCAGAGCGATCGGGGGCCCGATCGGTGATGCTACCTCTCCGATTCTGGATGTGGACGTGAGGTTCAACCCCGCTGGTTCACTCCGAGATAGAGTTGGCTACGATCGCACGACGTGCTCTCCACGGTGTCACCACACCGGGGGCCGCGGAAGGAGCGGGGGCGCGGAGGACGTGGTTGTGCTCAAGCGAACGCGCGGCTAGCATCGATTCAGGAGGGGAGATGGAGAGCGAAGAGAACATCCTGAAGGGGGCGCTGCTCCTCGAGAAGCGGGGCAAGGCGCTGTACGAGGCGAGCGCGCGCGGCGCGCAGGACGAGGCAGTGCGGGAGATCTTCCTCACGTTGGCTCAGGAAGAGGGGCGCCACATCGAGGTCCTCTCGCAGGCGTTCGCTGACCTCATGCGCACGGGACAGGTGACCATGGGGGCCCCAACGGAGGGGCCGACCCAGATCGCGGCCCGCGTGCTCAGCCGTGCGATCAAGACGGAGCTCTCGGCTGTCTCGTACGAGGCGGCGGCGCTGTACGCAGCGATGGCGCTCGAGGAACGGTCGGTCGCGTTCTACGCTGATGCGGAACGCAACTCCTCCGGCGCGGCGCAGTCCCTCTACCGGTGGCTCGCCCAGTGGGAACGGTCCCACCTCGATCTCCTCACCTCCCTCGACCAAGAGCTGCGCCAGCGGGTGTGGAACGACCAGCGCTTCTGGCCGTTTTGACCAAGCGCGAAGCCCGCGCCGTCCCACCTCGGCTCAGCCAAGCCACATCGGGTCGGGGTCCACCTTGAGCCACGGCGGTGGCGCGGGGAGGGCGTGACCCAGCGCATCGACCACATCCTCCTTCCCCCGCACGAGGAGCTGGGCGCGGGGGATCCCGCGGCGCGGGAAGAGGCGGGCTGGGCCGAGGACCTCGAACCCGTAGCCCTCCAGCTCGCGGGCGACTTTCCCCGCCTTCCCCTCGGCACTGGGGCCGGCGGCGACCATCCGCACGAGGCGGGAGAAGGGGGGATAGCGGAGGGCCTCCCGATACCGCATCTCTTCCCCGTAGAACGCGGCGTAGTCCCCGCGCACCGCGCAGCGGATCGCGTAGTAGTCCGGTTGATCGGATTGGACGATCACCTCGCCGGGGCGGTCGCCCCGGCCGGCTCGCCCGGCAGCGCCAGCGATGAGTTGGTAGGTCCGTTCCCCGGCGCGGAAGTCGGGGGTGGAAAGGAGCTGATCGGCGTTGACGATCCCGACGAGGGAGATCCCAGGGAAGTCGAGGCCCTTCCCCACCATCTGCGCCCCGACGAGGATCTGGATCTCGCCCTTGGCGAAAGAAGACAGGATCCGGTCGCGGTCCCGTACCGTGTCCGCATCGAGGCGGGCCACGGCTGCCCGGGGGAAGAGCCGTTTCGCCTCGTGTTCCACTCGTTCCGTTCCCACCCCAAACAGGTGGAAGTGCGTCTCTCCGCAGTTCGGGCACGCCGGGTCCCGCAGGATCCTCCCGCAGGCGTGGCAGCGGAATGCCCGCTCGGCGAGGTGGAACACGAGGGGGATCTCGCAGTCCGGGCAGCGCAGGATTGCCCGACAGCGGCACGCCGCGCCGGTGTAGAACCCGAGGCGGTTGATGAACAGAAGGATCTGCCCGCGGCAAGAGAGGTGGCGTCCCACTGCCTCCTCGAGGGCGGGGCCGATCACCTCGTCGCCCCGCGGGACGATGCGCACCGTGGGCTCGGCACCCACGACGCGCCTGGGAAGGCGGAGGAGCTCGATTTCCCCCCGTTCGGCGCGGAAGTAGGTCTCAACCGAAGGCGCGGCCGCGCCGAGGACCACCGTCGCTCCCTCCCGCCCCGCCCGCAGCTCGGCCACGGCCCGGGCGTGGTAGTACGGGGCCATCTCCTCCTGCTTGTAGGCCGGTTCTCCCTCCTCGTCGAGGGCGATGACCCCCAGATCCGGAAACGGCACGAACACGGCCGACCTTGTGCCCACCACACAGCGGATCCGTCCCTCCTGGGCACCGTGCCAGCTCTCCCATCTCTCCCCCGGCCGGAGCTCGCCGAAGTACGGGGCGGGGGGGGAGCCAAGGACCCGCCCCGCCCGCGCCCACAGCTGGGGAAGGAGGGACACCTCCGGGACAAGGAGGAGGCCCGCCTTCCCTCGGGCCAGCCCCTCAGCAACGGCACGCAGGTACACTTCGGTCTTTCCCGCGCCAGGGGGGCCGAACAGGAGGTACTTCCTTCCGCTGCCGATCCCCGCGCGAACCGTCTCCACCGCTTCCCGCTGCGCGGAGGTCAGCGCGACAGCTCGGCCCTCCTCTCGATAGGAAAACGGCAGCCGCCGCGGGTGAAGGATCCCCTTGCGGAGGAGCGCCGCCACCGCCCGGTCCCCTCCGGGGAGCCGTCGCAGCTCCCCGACCTCGGTTGTCCCCGCCGCGACCGCTGCGAGGATCCGCGCCTGGGCGGGTGCCCGACGGGCGAGCTCCGCGGCCGCACCGCGGGCTTCCTCCACCGGGAGGGCCAGCTCGACCTCACGGGTCCGGGCCCGGCTGGGGAGTGGAACGAGGCGCGCCAGGGCCAGACCGGAGGGGACGAACGAGCGGCGCGAGACCTCTTCGATGAGAGAAACGGTCGCAGGGGGTAGGAAGGGACCCGAGGTGGCTTCGATGGGAAGGAGGCGGCCGGGGAACGTGGGTTCGGGGACGATCCCAACCACGATCCCCCAGAGATGGCGAGGCCCGAACGGGACGCGCACGCGATCGCCAACCGCCACGGAAAGGCCGAGGGGAACCTCGTAGTCGAACGGGGCGGCCCGCGGGATGGGGAGGGCCACCCGGGCGATCACGTCGCCCCCTCCCGCCGGGCGAGGTAGGCGGCCGCCCCGCGCACGGACATCGCCAGGTCGCCGCAGGCCAGCCCGGGGGGGACCAACCCCTCCCGCGCTGCCGCACCAAGCACGGCTGTCACGAGCTCATCTTCGCTTCGGCACGTGCGGCGGAGGCGATCTACCCGCTCCACCCACGCTCGCAGGAGCTCCGCGTACCGGGAAAGGAGGGTGGGGGAACCGGGCCCGAAGTGGGTGAAGAGGAGCGTCTCCGGGTGGAGCCCCATCAGGCGATCCAGGGTGGAGAGGGACAGGTCGAGGTCGAAGCTCGGGGGGACCGTGGACGGGAGGAGGACCCCGCCCAGGTACAGCCCGACTGCGTCCCCAGTGAAGAGGAGCCTCTCCCCTTCCGCGAACCAACACAGATGGTGGGGGGCGTGCCCTGGCGCATCGAGGGCCCGAATCTTGAACCCACCCACGGGGAAGGCCTCGCCATCGCAAGCCACGTGGAGGTGGTCCGCGGGGATCGGCTCCATCGTCCCATAGAGAGGAAACCGCTCCCGGACCGCATCGCGAACCGAAGCCACGAGCCGCGATGGGTCCATGAGGTGCCGCGCTCCCCGCGCATGCACGACGACCTTCGCTGCCGGCAGCTCCTGAAGGAGGCCTCCTGCACCGCCGGCGTGATCGAGGTGGATGTGGGTGAGGAAGATCCACGCCACCTCGTCACGGGTGATCCTAAGATCCCCCAACGCGGCGAGGACCCGTTCCCGGGCGAGGGAGGTCCCCGCCTCGACGAGGGCGGCTGGCTCGCCGGAGAGGATGTAGACGCCGCCCTGACCAGGAACCCCAAACTGGTCAACATCGAGAAGCCACACGCCCCGGTGGACCTCGGTCAACGGCAAGCTCTGGGGCCTCACAGGAACCACCCAGTGGCGATCCCCAACCACAGGAACGCGCTGGCGATGAGGCAGGAGAGGACGGCCACCGGCATCCCGTCGCGGAACCACGCCCTGTACGCCAGGGGTTGCTCGGCCCGTTCGGCGATGGACACGAGGACCATGTTCGCAGCCGAGCCGAAGGGGGTGCCGTTCGCTCCGAGCCCCACCCCAAGAGCGAGGGCCCACCAGAGAGGGGTGAGAGGGATCCCCGCCCCGGCCAAGCCCCGCACGAGGGCGACGAGGGTCACTGTAGCTGGAATTGCACTCACGACCCAACTGAGGAGCGCCCCCAGCCACAGGAGGAGGAGCGCCAAGAGAAGGACCGACCCCCCTGCGGCGCTGACGACCCACTGCCCGACGGTCCCCAACGCCCCGCTCGCCTCAAGCCCGCCCGTGATCACGAGGAGAGCGGAGAGGAAGATGAGGAGGTCCCATTCTACACCGTACAGGAACGACTCGATGTTGGGGCGCAACAGCAGCACGCTCAGCGCCGCCCCGAGGAGGGCTACCACCCCGGGGGTCAGCCCGAGGGCACGGTGGGCAACGAAAAGGGCGAACACGAGCCCGAGTACGACGAGGAGCTTGACCATCGTCCGCGGATCGGACAGGGCGCGACGCTCCTCCATCCCCATCACCGTTTCCGCGTTCCGGTCCCCGCCCCCGGCGGACCGACGGAATCGGGGGAGGAGGAACGCCGTCGCACCGCCCAGGACGACGAGGGACACGGGCAGGGTGTGGGTGAGGAACGCGTTGAACGACAACCCCGCCGCCGATCCGATGAGGATGTTCGGCGGATCCCCCACGAGCGTCGCTGTGCCCCCGATGTTCGCTGCCATCGCCTCCAGAAGGAGGAGGGGCTGAGCCGGCAGCGCGAGCACTTCTGCCACGGAGACGGTGACAGGGGCCACAGTGAGGAGCGTGGTCAGGTTATCGAGGAACATCGAGGCCACCGCCGTGAACATGCCCAACGACAGGAAGAGGATGGTCGGGTTCCCGCGGGCAAGCTTCGCGGTGCGGATCGCGACGTACTGGAAGAACCCGGTCGCCCGCAGCAACCCTACGATGACCATCATCCCGAACAGGAGCCACAGCGTATCGGCGTCGATGCTCGCCGCTGCTTCGTGCGGGGAGTAGAAACCGAGGGCGGTTCCTGCCACGATCATCGCCACCGCGCCCACGAGGGCGGCCAGGGTGCGGTGGACATGCCGCGAGAACAGGAGAGCATACGACGCGGCAAAGACCAGACCCGCGACGACGAACGTGGGCCAGCCCACAACCCTCACCCCCCGCGACGGGCGCGGAGGAACGCCGCGGCGCGGTGGAGGGCCTCCCGCTGCTCGGGGTACGTCAGGCGGTCCAGCGCCTCGGACAGGGGCAGCCAGACGATGGCCTCCACCTCCCCCTTCCCGGGGACCCCGTCTTCATCGACCTCGGCAAGGAACAGGGTGACCTCTTTGTGCACGACCTCCCCTCCCCGGGGGAACCGGTAGGCGATCCGCTCCACGAACCCCGGCACGGGGGCGAGGCGCGTGATCCCCACCTCTTCCTCCACCTCGCGCTGGGCCGCCGTCTGCTCATCCTCGCCGGGCTCGATGTGCCCCTTGGGGAACCCCCAGTGCCCCCCGCCACGGTGACGGATGATCAGGTACTCGCGCTCCCGGTCCCTTTCGCGGAACAGGATGAACCCGGACGCCCGTTCGTCCGGCATGGGGTCACACGATCTCCAGCTCGCGGTCGTTCTCGTCGTACGCCTTGGCGGACAGCCCCAAGCACCGCAACTCCTGCCACAAGACGCGGAACGACTCGGGGATCCCAGGGCGGGGGAAGTCCTCTCCGCGCAGGATCGCCTTGTACAGCTGAACCCGTCCCTTCACGTCGTCGCTCTTCAGGGTGAGCATCTCCTGGAGGAGGGCGGAGGCCCCATAGGCCTCGAGGGCCCACACCTCCATCTCCCCCAGCCTCTGCCCCCCGAACTGGGCCTTCCCCCCCAGCGGCTGCTGGGTGATGAGGGCGTACGGCCCCGTGGAGCGGGCATGGATCTTCTCCGCGGCGATGTGCTCGAGCTTCAGAAGGTAGAGCACGCCCACCGTGATCGGCGACTGGAAGGGCTCCCCGGTGCGGCCGTCCCGCACGACGACCTTGCCATCGGTCCGGCTCCCGTCGGCGAGGCCGTGCTCGACGAGGGCCGCGGTGAGATCGCGGAGGATCTCCTCCTCACGAGCCCCGTCGAACACGGGGGAGGCGACCGCTTCCCCGCGCAGCGCGGCCAACCACCCCAAGTTGGCCTCGAAGATCTGCCCCAGGTTCATCCGCGACGGAACGCCGAGGGGGTTCAGGACCACGTCGAGGGGGGTCCCATCGGGGAGGAACGGCATGTCCTCCTCGGGGAGGACGGCGGCGATCACGCCCTTGTTCCCGTGGCGCCCAGCGAGCTTATCCCCCACCGCGATCCGCCGCCGCTGAGCCACGTAGACCTTGACCAGCTCGTTGACTCCTGCCTCGAGCTCGTCGCCGGCAGCGCGGCTCATTCGCTTCACCCGGATCACGGTCGCCGTCCCGGAGATGGGCGGCATGCGCAGGGACGTGTTTTTGAAGTTCCGCATCCGCTCCCCGAAGATGGAGCGGAAGATCCGCTCCTCGGGGGTCGGCTCGGCCTCCCCGCGGGGGGTGATCTTCCCCACAAGCACGTCCCCCGTCTGGACCTCGGTCCCCGGGCGCACGATCCCGTGCTCATCGAGGTTGCGGAGCGCCTCCCGGGAGACGTTGGGGATGTCGGCGGTGATCTCCTCGGGTCCGAGCTTCGTCTCCTCGGCGCGGACCTCGAACTCCTGGATGTGGATCGAGTCGAGGCGGTTCTCGCGCACCAGGCGTTCGGAGATGACGATCGCGTCCTCGTAGTTGTAACCCTCAAACGGGAGGAACCCCACGAGGAGGTTCGTCCCCAACGCGAGCTCCCCGTCCACGGAGGACTGGGAGTCGGCGAGCACGTCCCCCCGCTTGACCTTGTCCCCGGTCCGCACCGCGGGGTGCTGGTGGAGGACCGTGTCCTGGTTTGAGCGCTCGTAGTTGAGGAGGCGGTACGCCCTCGTCCCCTCCTTTCCCTTGACCTCGATCCGTTGGGCATCAGCATAGGTCACGACCCCATCCGCATCCGCAACGAGGGTCGCCCCCGAGTCGCGGGCCACCTTGCCCTCGAGGCCCGTCCCCACGAGCGGGCTCTCGGGCCGGAGAAGCGGCACCGCCTGCCGCTGCATGTTCGCACCCATCAGGGCCCGGTTGGCGTCATCGTGCTCGAGGAACGGGATCAGCGCCGCCGACGCCCCGACGATGATGTCGGGAGCGATCTCGACGAAGTCCACGTCCTCGGGGGGCACGAAGTGAACCTCTTCGTTCCCTGTCCTCACTTGAACGCGCTCGTCCTTGATCCGCCCGTCCTTGCCGATGGTGATCGTGGCGGGAGCGATCCTGTACTGGCGCTCGTCGTCGGCCATGAGGTAGCGGACCTCGCCCGTCACCCGCCCGTTCTTCACCACCACGTACGGAGCCTCGAGGAAGCCGTACTCGTTCACCCGAGCGTGCAGGGCAAGGGACGTGATGAGCCCGATGTTCTGCCCCTCGGGGGTCTCGATCGGGCAGATCCGGGCATAGTGCGAGGCGTGCACGTCGCGGATCTCGATCTTCGCCCGGCGGGCGGTGAGGCTGCCCAGGGCCGACAGGCGCCGCTTGTGGGTGAGCTCCGAGAGGGGGTTCGTCTGCTCGAGGAACTGGGACAGGCGCCCGGTGTAGAAGAGGTAGTTCATCGAGGCCTGGATCGTCCGGGCGGACACAATCCTCCGGAGCGCATCCTTGTCCTCCGGGTCGTAGTGGGACAGCTTGTCCTGGGCGATGCGCGCCATCCGGGTCAGCCCCTCGCGGAGGGCGATCTGGGCCTGCTCGCCGGGGAGGCGGACCCGCTTGTTGGCCAGGTGATCCGTCTCGTCGATGAGCGATGGATCGTCAGGCGCGCGCAGAAGCAGCGCCAGCGCGGCGAACACATCCTGGGGGGTAAGGCACGTTTCCTCGCCGTCCAGCCCAAGCTTGCGGTCTACCTTGAACCGCCCCACCTTGGTCAGCCGATACGAGTCCGCGTTGAAGTACAGGTTGTGCAGGTACTCGAACGCCTGGGTCGCGGTCACCCGTTCTCCGGACCGGAACCGGAGGTAGATGTAGCGAGCCGCCTCCTCCTGAGTCGTGATCCGCTTCTCGTGTTCCTCCTCCAGCGATTTGGCGATCGCAGGATGAACGAGACGCACCCGGGCTCGGCCGAGCCGAGCGAGGGCGGTAGCGCGTTCCCGGGTCAACTCCTCCCCCGTCCGCCAGGTACCGTCGCCCACGTCCACCTCCTCGGCGAGGAGGGCCCGCTTCCACTGGTCCAGGCGCTCCGGGAGATCCTCCACCGCCACCGTGAGGGCGTATCGGGACAGGATGTCCTCCTCGGGAAGACCGAGGGCACGGAGGAGGGTCGTCACGGGGACCTTTCCGCGCCGATCCAAGTTGGCGCGCAGCGTCCACCGTCTCGTATCCAGGTCCAGCTCCAACCACGCCCCGGACTCGGGAAGGAAGTGCGCCCGGTAGAGGTGGGGCTCCTCCTGGGTCAGGTACACCCCCGGCGAGCGGACGAGCTCGTTGACGAGGACGTTCTCCGTCCCGTTGATCACGAACGTCCCCCGTGGCGTCATGAGCGGGACCTCGGCCAAGTAGAGCTCGGCCTCCTGGCGAAGGTGGTCCTCCTCCCACAACCGCCCGGTGGCCTTCAGGGGCGCAGCGTAGGTCAGATCCTTGTCCCGGCACTCCCACTCGTCGTGGCGGGGCTCCCCAAGGTAGGGATCGACCAGCTCGATGTACAGGCCATCTCGGTTCGGGGCCCGAATCGGGCTCACCTCGGCGAACGCCGCCGGGATGTCCTGACGCAGGAACCGCTCATAGGAGGCGACCTGATCGGCGATGAGGGCCGGTGGATCGGTCCACCGGCGGGCACGGCCGTACGAACGTCGTCCCGTCACAGGAGGGATCAACAGGTATGCGCTCCCTTCCCTAGCGCAGCTCGACCTCGGCGCCCGCGGCGACGAGCTTCTTCTGGACGTCGTCGGCTTCCTCCGGGCTGACCCCGGCCTTGATCACCGCCGGGAGCTTGTCCACGAGGTCCTTGCACTCCTTGAGGCCCTTGCCGGTGATGTCCTTCACGACCTTGATGAGCTGGATCTTCTGCTGCCCAGCGTTCGTGAGGACGACATCCACGGTGGACTTCGCCTGCGGGCCAGCGTCCGCGGCCGGGGCGGCGGTGGCCACCGCCACCGGCGTCGCCACCTGGGACGACACCCCGAACCGCTCCTCGATCGCCGACACGAGCTCGGCGAGGTCCCTCACCGTCATCTCCTCGATTGCTTGGAGAAACTCTTCCTTCGTCATCGTCTATCCCTCCGTTTCCTTCTTCTTCCTTACTTCGGTGAGCGCGACCGCGAACTTGCGCACGACTCCAGACAGGGTCACCGCCAGCCCCCGAATCGGGCCAGCGAGAGCCCCCGCCAATCGCCCGATGAGCTCCTCCCGTGTGGGGAGGGTCGCGTACCAATCCGCCTCTGATGCCGAGACCGTCGCTCCATCGAACACGCCAGCCTTCACCTTGAGCTGGGGGTAACGCCGGACGCACTCCCGCGCCACCCGAAACGGGATCGCCGGGTCCCCTTCCCCCAACAGGAGGGCGTTCGTCCCGACGAGGGCCGCGGGAAGCCCCTCCACCCCCGCCTCCTGGGCGGCGATCCGCGTCAACGTGTTTTTGACCACCCGCAGCTCCACGCCCTGGGTACGGATGAAGCGGCGGAGCGCGGTCATGTCCGGCCCAGGGAGCCCGCGGTAGTCGAGGAGCACCACCGCGCGGGCCCGGGAGAGCCGTTCCCGCAGGTCCTCGACCGCTGCCACCTTCTCCGGTCGCGGCATCCCTCACCCCCTCTTCTGCGCGGCAGCCACGAGCTCAGCCTCGTCGACCCGGATCCCCGGCCCCATCGTCGCGGCGATGGAGATGCGCTGAACATACCGTCCTCGCACGCCTTCCGGCCTCCGCTCGAGCACAGCATGAACGAGGGCGACCAGGTTCTCGGCGAGCTTCTCCGCCTCGAAATCCGTCTTCCCAAAGATGGCGTGCACGATCCCGTACCGGTCAGCACGGAACTCGATCATCCCCGCCTTCAACTCCCGCACCACGGCCCCCACGTCCATCGACACCGTCCCCGTCTTGGGGGAGGGCATGAGGCCCCGTGGACCGAGGATCTTCCCGAGCCTCCCCACCACGGACATCATGTCCGGGGTAGCCACCACGCGTTCGAATTCCAGCCATCCCTCCTTCTGGATCTTCTCCGCGAGTTCCTCTCCGCCCGCGTAATCCGCCCCCGCCGCCTCCGCCTCGCGAACCTTCTCCCCCCGGGCAAACACGAGGACCCGCACCGCTTTCCCCGTGCCGTGGGGCAGCGCGCACGTTCCCCGCACCTGGTGCTGCGAGGGGTTGATCCCCAACACGATCGCGGCCTCGGCGGTCTCCGGGAACTTGGCCGTGGCCGTCTTCTTGAGGAGCTCGATCGCTTCGCGGAGGGGATAGGTCGTCTCCCGCTCCAGGAGGGCGACCTTCGCCTCGTAACTCCGGCTGCGCTTCATTGCACCACCTCGAGCCCCATGTTCTCCGCTGTGCCGATCACCATGCGGACCGCTGCCGCCAGATCATCGGTGTTGAGGTCGGGCAGCTTGCGCTCCGCGATCCGGCGTACCTGCTCCATGCTCACCCGCCCCACCCGCAGCCGCTTGGGCGTTGCCGAGCCCTTGTCCACTCCGGCCGCCTTGCGGAGGAGGACCGCCACCGGTGGCTGCTTCAGCGTGAGGTCGAACGAGCGATCCTGATACACCGTGATCTCCACGGGGATGATGAGACCGGGCTCCTCTCCCTTCGTCGCCTCGTTGAACTTCTTGCAGAAGTCCATGATGTTGACCTTGTGCTCCCCAAGCGCCGGCCCGACCGGAGGAGCGGGGTTGGCCTGCCCGGCCGGGATCTGAAGCTTGATCTTGGCCACCTGTTGTTTCGCCACGGTCTTCTCCTTACACCTTTGCGATTCCGTCGAACGAAATGCGGACCGGTGTCTCCCGCCCGAAGATCTTCACCATGACCACCGCTTCTTCGCCTTCCTTGTCGATCTCGCGGACCTCGCCGGTGAAGTCGGCGAATGGGCCCTCCACGATCTGGACGACCTCCCCGACCTCGAACTCGACCTCCACCCGCGGCGCTTTCGCCGCTTCCGCCGCCTGGGGGGCCTCCACAAGGCCGGCCTTGCGCTGTACGAGCAGGATCTCGGGGCCCTCGATCGGCACGGGGCGGGTCTTGCTCCCCACGAAGCGGGCCGATCGCTCCAGGCCGCGGAGGAGCTCGAACATCTCCCCCTCATCCAGGCCCATCTTCGCGAACACGTAGCCGGGAATGAGCCGGCGCTTCTCGATCCGCTGCACGGACACCTCGCGCTTGTCCTTGTACTCCTTGACCTTGATCAACCCCGAGGCGCGGGCATGGAGCTTGTGCTCCCGTTCAATCTCCGCCCCTTCTGGGAGCGCCGCCCCGAGGCGGACCTGCGGGGAGAGGTAGGCCTCAGGGATGATCCGTTCCTCCTCAGCGCCATCCTCGTACCGGAGGACGAGGCGCTTCACCCGCTCGCGGGCCACGATCTGGCCGCGCTCCTCCGCCACATAGCGCTCATCGGAGTCCACCGTGAGGGGAAGCCCCGGCCGGGTCTTCTCCCCCACCCGAACGTCCCGGCGCAACCCCTTCTCCTGGGGGAGGAGGTACTCGATCTCGGCGTGGGTTGGGGTCTCCACGACGACTCGCCACAGGGGCTCGATCGCGACCACCTCCGCGGGACGAGCGAGGTGCTTGGGAGGACGACGGGCGATCAGGGCACCCCGCTGGATGCGCTCGTTCGTGGTCACAAGCAAGTCGTAGTCGTACGGAACGCGGTACTCGCTCGCCCGGCCGCGACCGGAACGCGACGTGACCACTTCCTCCACGGGAACGAAGAAGTACTCCTGCCCTTCCCCCGTGGGGAGGGGCTCGAACAGCGTCTGCCACCCGAGGTGACGGACCCGCTCCTCAAGCTGGTGCTTGAGGCGCAGTTCCGAACCCGCATACGTCTGAATGGCATACCACCGCTTCCGCTGCATCGTCGAGCCTCTAACCGCGGAGGAGAAGCCGGAGGACCTGCGTGAGGATCAGGTCGGCGACCCCGAGATAGATCCCCAACGCGATCGCGAGGAGGATGATGAGCACCGTAAGGCTCACCACCTCCTTCCGCGACGGCCAGCTCACCCGGCCGATCTCGGTACGCACGGATGCCACGTAGTTCCGGACCCTCGTCATCGCATTCATCCTCTTCCCTCGCTGGCAGGCCCGGGAGGACTTGAACCCCCAGCCTGCGGATTTGGAGTCCGCCGCTCTGCCACTTGAGCTACGGGCCTCGAAGCCCACGACGCCAACCGACGTCGCGGGGCTACCTCCTTCTCACGTCTCCTTGTGTTCGGTGTGCTTCGCGCACCACCGGCAGTACTTGCCCAAGGCAAGCTTCTGGCGGGTGTTGTTCCGATTGCGGCGGGTATGGTAATTGTGCCGCCCGCACACGGAACAGGCCAACGTCACGAGCTGGATCGTATCTTTCTTCGCCATGTCACCGGATGATCTTCGTCACCACCCCGGCGCCCACGGTGCGGCCCCCCTCCCGAATCGCGAACCTGAGCCCCTCGAACATCGCGATGTGCTTCATCAGCTTGCACCCCAGCTTGTCCACGTTGTCGCCCGGCATGACCATCTCCACACCCGCTGGGAGCTGAACCTCTCCCGTGACATCGGTCGTCCCGAAGTAGAACTGGGGCTTGTAGCCGTTGAAGAACGGGCTGTGACGCCCCCCTTCGTCCTTGGACAGGATGTACACCTGGGCCTCGAACTCCGTATGGGGCGTGATCGAACCGGGGGCGGCCAGCACCTGCCCGCGCTCCACCTCGTCCTTCTCGATGCCCCGCAGGAGAACCCCCACGTTGTCCCCAGCGATCGCCTGGTCGAGGGTCTTGTTGAACATCTCGAGGCTCGTGGCAACGGTCTTGCGGATCTCATCCGACAGACCGACGATCTCCACCTCCGCGCCGGGCACGATCTTCCCCCGGTCCACACGGCCCGTGACGACCGTGCCCCGCCCCTTGATGGAGAAGATGTCCTCGATCGGCATCAGGAAAGGTTTGTCCTCCTCCCGCTTCGGGAGGGGGACGAAGCTGTCCACCGCCTCCACGAGATCCACAATCGGCTTGATCGCCGGGTCATCGAGGGAGTCCGCCTGAAGGGCCTTGAGGGCCGAACCGCGGATGATCGGGGTCTCATCGCCGGGGAACTCGTACTTGTTGAGGAGCTCGCGGATCTCGATCTCCACAAGATCGACGAGGTCCGGATCCTCCACCGCATCCACCTTGTTCAGGAACACCACGATCGCCGGCACGTTCACCTGGCGGGCGAGGAGCACGTGCTCCCGGGTCTGCGGCATCGGCCCGTCGGCCGCGGAGACGACGAGGATCGCCCCGTCCATCTGCGCCGCGCCGGTGATCATGTTCTTGATGTAGTCCTGGTGGCCCGGGCAGTCGATGTGCGCGTAGTGGCGGTTCTCCGTCTCGTACTCGACGTGGGCAACGTTCACGGTAAGGATCTTCGTCGCGTCGCGGCGGAACAGCTTCGCATCGGCCTTGGCCACCTCGTCATAGGACCGCTGCTTGGCAAGTCCCTTGAGGGCCAACACCTTCGTGATCGCCGCGGTGAGCGTCGTCTTCCCGTGATCGATGTGCCCGATGGTGCCGATGTTGACGTGCGGTTTCGTTCGAACGAATTGTTCCTTTGCCATCCTCCATCCTCCTCGTTTTCCTCCCCAGCTTGGGCCGAGGCAGTCGAACGGCTCGTCGCCCGCCCCTGAGAGCCCGCGGTCGGAATCGAACCGACGGCCTCTTCCTTACCAAGGAAGTGCTCTGCCGACTGAGCTACACGGGCGACGAGGCACAGTCTACCCTATCGCGCCCGTGGCGCGCAAGTCATGGTGGAGGGGGAGGGATTCGAACCCCCGAAGGCCCCAGGCCGCCGGGTTTACAGCCCGGTGCGTTTGGCCACTTCGCTACCCCTCCGGGACAACCGGTTCGCCAGTGCCCGGTTGCAGGTTCCAGGTTTCCCGGTGAACCGGGAACCGTCGAACCGGCAACCGGCGCACCGCCTTGGTGAGCCAGTGGCCCGAATCGAACGGGCAACCTTCCGCTTACAAGGCGGATGCTCTGCCAATTGAGCTACACTGGCAGCGGCGCCGATGGAACCGTGCTCGCGGGGGAACCGAGCTCGAATATACCGGGAGGTGCGGAACGGGGCAAGGCCCGGCAACCCTCATCACCACCAAGACAGAGAGGCATATTGGGGAACGATGTCTCTCGAATTCCTTCGTCCCGTGGTGAACGGTTCTGAGCGGTCCACGCCGGCAGCGCGGCGGTTAGCGGAGGGGGAACGCCCACACCCGGCGCTGGCGGGGGCCGTCGAACTCGCAGAAGTAGATCCCTTGCCACGTCCCGAGGACGAGCTCTCCGGCGAGAACGGGCAGGAGGAGGGAAGGGCCGACGAGGGCGGAGCGGACGTGGGCCGGGGAGTTGCCCTCCGCATGACGGAACGGCAGGTTCGGCACAAGCTTCGCCAGCGCCGCCCCCACGTCGGCCCGCACGTCCGGGTCGGCCGCCTCGTTCACGGTGAGCGCAGCCGTGGTGTGAGGACAGAAGAGGAGAACTGCCCCATCGGTGATTCCCAAGGCGTGAACGGCGTCCCCCACCGGCGCCGTGATATCGAGGATCTCCTCGTGGGCCTGGGTGCGAATCGGGATCTCCGCACGTCTAGCACCAGTGGTCATCGCAGCTGTCCCTCGAGCTCGGAGAGGAGTTGCGCCGGATCCTGAACCCCCTGGACATGGATGACGACTTCCCCCGACCGGCCGCGGAGGACGGACACGAGGGGGAGCCCCTTCGCCTCCAGGACCCGCAGGGCACGGTACGCATCGGCGGAGGATGAAGTTCGGATCAGGATCCTCGTCCCCTCCTCCCCCAACCCAGCCATCTGGGCGAGCCCCCGCAGGAGCCCCACGTTGGTGAGGACGCCCACGAGACGTTTCTCTTCGTCCACCACCGGGAGGAGGAGGTAGCGCTCGGAGAGGAGGACCACCGCGCGCTCGAGGGGATCGTTCGGGCTCATCGTGACCGTGGGAGCGGAGGCGGCCTTCCCCGCAGGGAGGGACCCATCGAGGGCAGCGGCGAGCGCCTTGCGGGTAAGGAAACCAACGAGGCGCCCCGCCCCATCCACGACGAACAACACCGCCACCCCAGCCTCGGCAGCGACCTTCTGGGCCTCGGAGAGGGGGGCGTCCGCCCGCGCCACGGGCGGGTCAGGGGTCATGAAATCGCTAACTCGCATCTGCGGCCCGCAGCTGGACGAGCAGGCGTTCCTGCAGCTGGGCGGGGACGAAATCGTAACGGGCAAAGGACATCTGGAACGTGGCCCGGCCCTGGGTGAGCGCCTTCAAATCGAGGGCATAGGACAAGGTCTCCGCCATCGGGACCTCGACCCGAATCGTCGTCCTCCCCCCTTCCGCTTCCATCCCCAGGATCCTCCCCCGACGGGAGGTAACGTCGGAGATGATGTCCCCGGTGAACGCATCGGGCGTGGTCACAGAGAGGGACATGATCGGCTCCAGCAGTGTGGGCTCAGCGTTCTCGGCCGCCATCTTGAACGCGGTGCGGGCCGCGATCTTGAACGAGAGCTCCGAGGAGTCCACCTCGTGGTAGGTCCCGTAGTACACGGCCGCCCGCACGTCCACCACCGGGAAGCCCGCAAGGACCCCCTCTTCGAGCGCCTCGCGGACCCCCTTCTCCACCCCGGGGATGAACTGCTGGGGGATAACCCCACCCTTGATCTCGTCCACGAACTCGAATCCTGCCCCACGAGGGAGGGGCTCGATGCGCAGGTGGACCTCACCGAACTGACCGTGCCCGCCGGTCTGCTTCTTGTGGCGGTACATGGCGGTCGCCGTCTTGCGGATCGTCTCCCGATACGGGACCTTGGGAACCTTGTACTGGATCTCCACTCCATATCGGGTGCGCAGCCGCTCCGCGAGCACGTCGAGCTGAACATCGCCCATCCCCGCCACGAGCCCTTCCTTCGTCACCGGGTCGCGCTGGAACGTGAGCGTGGCCTTGGTCGTAGAGAGATCGCGAAGGGCGGTGCTCACCTTCTCCTCCTCGGCCTGGGATCGGGCGGTCACCGCCCGGACGAACACGGGCTTCGGGAACGGGATCGGAGGCTCGGGCTCCGCGTCTGGGTCAGCATCAAGCGTTGCCCCCAGCTCCACCCCCTCCAGCTTCCCCAAGGCAGCGATGCTTCCCCCTCCGGCATGGCCCACCTTCTCCAGCTTCGCCCCAGAGTAGGCGTACACGTCGCGGATCTGGACCTTGTCCTTCGTCGTGAGGTTGAACAATGCATCTCCATCTCGGACCTCACCGCTCTGGACCTTCACGTAAGCGAGGCGGCCAAGATAGGGGTCGAGAGACAGGGAGAACACGCGGAGCCGGGTCCCCGAGGAGTTGGCCCCGTCCGGGCCAAGCGCCAGGGACGCATCGAGGAGCTCCCGCACCCCATGCCCCTCCGATACGGACCCCCACAGCACAGGCACGAGCCGCCCCTCTTGCACCCCCGTGCGTAGGGCGGCCAACACCTCCTCCCGCGACGGCTCCTCGTCGGCCAACACCTTCTCCAACAGGGCGTCGTCGCACGTCGCCGCTTCCTCGACGAGCTCGGCGCGGAGCGCCTCCGCGCGGGCTCTGATTTCATCCGATACGGTGAACTTCCCGGAGGCGGGGGGGTCAGTGAGCAGGTCGGCCACCCCCAAGAACGCGTCCCCTTCCCGCACCGCGAGCTGCAGCGGGACGAACTTGCCGTCGAGCGCCCCGCGGACCGCGTTCAACGCGGCTTCCGGATCGGCGAGGGGCTTGTCGAGCATGTTCACGAACACGAACGCAGGGCGGCGGGCGGCGCGGAGGATCTCCCACGCCTGCTCCGTCACCACCTCCACCGGCTTCTCCGCGTTCACGACGAGCACGACGAGGTCGGCTGCCGCGATGCCTTTGTGGACCTCCTCGATGAACTCCCCCAGGCCGGGAGTCACGACGAGGTCGATCCTCCTCCCCTGCCACGTACAGGAACCGACGGAGAGGTCGATGGACTGCTTGCGGTTCTTCTCCTCGGGCGTGCGGTCAAGGGCGATGTCCCCGGCTACCCCCGCGACCCGGAGCATGGCTTCGGCGAGCGCGGTCTTCCCCGAGCCGGAGTGGCCGACAAAGCATACGCTGTGGGCTTGTCTCATCCCGATCACCTCAGAAGTTGCTTGACGACGCAGCGGCAGTATATCCTACCGGAGAGAAGGCAGACAAAGGGGGACGCATGGGGTTCCGACGCAATCGGGCAAGCAGGGTTCGCACTCTGGTGGCCGAGCACCTCGCCACCGTCGAGGAGGCGGTGGCGACCATGGCCAGGGGCATCCAAGCCCACCTCGACGGTCAGCCGTGGGACGAGATCGAGGAGATCGCGGTGGAGACCCATCGCAAGGAAGCCCGGGCCGACGACGTGCGGCGGACCGCGGAGCAGGAGATGGTCCGCGGTGCGCTCCTCGCCGGCACGCGGCGAAGCCTCCTCGACATCGTGGAAGGGGTGGATGGCCTGGCCAACGCCGCGGAGGGAGCGATGTACTCCCTTACCCTGCAGCGGATCGCGCTCCCCGACCTCCTTCACCCCCTCATCCGCGACGCGCTGGGGACGATCCAGGAACAGGTGGGCGATCTGAAGGCCGCGGTGCTGGGCCTCCTCGACGGCGACCCGGAAGCGATCAAGCACGCCGAAGAGGTGGAACGCAAGGAGAGCCGGGTGGACGAGCTCCAGCGACGGGCCATCGCCCGCCTGTTCGCGACCGATCTCCCGCTGGCGGAGAAGATCCTCGTCCGGGAGTTCCTGGAGAGGCTCGCCGCGCTCTCCGACCGGGCGGAGGACGTGTCCGACCTCGTGGTGATGGCGGTCGCCGTGCGTCGCCCCTGACGGAGGGGGAACGTATTCGCGTACGGTCACCCTGCGCAGAGACAAGAGGCACCCTTCGAAAGAAGGAAGCCGCGTAATGGGAAAGGAGGAGGTGGCGATGGGGCGGATAAGGGACCATATCGTGAGTCAACGGCCTCTGATTACGTTCAGAACGCATGCTGCGGCGGTGGAAGAGGCGGCAGAGGAGCTGGGCCGACAGACACGGGCCTGGCTGAGGGGAGAGGCGGTGAACGCCGACCTCGTGAGCCAGAAAGAGCACGAGGCGGACCTCATCAAGCGAGAGATCCGCAATCAGCTGACGCGGAAGCGGCGGCTCCTCCTCCCCCGCTCCGCCCTGTACCAGCTCCTGTGGCATCAAGACCAGATCGCGGATCTATGCCAGGATGCCGCGCTGCTGATGTCGCTACGCCGTCCCCCGTTGGGGATCGCGCTCGAGGAGGCGTATGGGGCGCTCGCGGAAGCCGTGAGCCGGATCGTCCATGCCTACGGGGTGACGATCGAGGACTTCGACACGGCGATCACTGCCCGCAACCTCCGCGAAGCGGCTGCCAAGATCTCCGAGGGCGTGGACCGCATCAACCAGTTCGAGCACGAATCGGACCTCGTGGAGCGGGAAATCGTGTCCATGATCTACGGGACGGAGGACCTGCCACCGTTCGATCGCTACCACCTCGTCCAGCTTGTGCTCATGCTGGGGGGGATCGCCGACCAGGTAGAGAACGCAGCCGGCGACCTCCGCGCCCTGGTCTCGGGGGCGTGAAGAGCAGGGACCCTGGATCTGTCAAGAAGCACGATCAAGATGGAAGCAGTCGTCGCCCACAGCCGGTGCGGGAGATCAAGGCCGTGCGCGAATCGAGCCTCCTGGGGATGGAGTTCCGGTCCGTGTTCGGGATCCGGATGCCGATCCAGCCGACGAACCTCGATGAGGCGGGGAGGTTCGCTCCGCGGCCGAGGAGTCAACGGGCTCTCGGGCTGAAAGGGGGATCAGGTGAGCTACCGGTACGTGGTGGTCGGGGCGGGGCGGCAGGGCGTGGCCGCGGCGTACGACCTCGCCCGGCACGGCGCGGCGGAGCAGATCACCTTGGTCGACCGCGACGTCGCCGTTGCGCGCGGGGGGGCAGAGCGGCTGAACCGGCTTGTGGGCCGCTCCGTGGCCAAGGCCACCGCGGGCGACGCCTCCCAACCGCAGTCCCTCGCCCCACTCCTGGCGGCGGCCGATGGGCTCCTCTCCGCGGCGTCGTACCGGTTCAACCTGGGCCTGGCGCACCTCGCGGTCGAAACGCGGACGCACATGGTCGACCTCGGGGGCCACACGGGGATCGTCCGCGACGAGCTCGCCCTCGATCCCGACGCCAAGCGAGCGGGGATCGCCCTCGTCCCCGACTGCGGGATGGGGCCGGGGATGAACGTGACCCTCGCCCTTGCCGCGCTGGATCTCCTCGACGAAGCGGACGAAGTCCGGATCTACGATGGCGGCCTCCCAGAGCGGCCGCAGCCGCCGTGGAACTACGCCCTCTTCTTCAGCGCCGAGGGGCTGGTGAACGAGTACGAGGGCGAGGCGTACTTCCTCCGGGCGGGCGAGGTCACGCCCATCCCCGCTTTGTCCGAGCTCGAGGAGCTGGAGGTTCCGCCGCTGGGGAGACTCGAGGCGTTCGTGACCTCGGGCGGGCTCTCGACCATGCCGTGGACGTTCGCGGGGAGACTCCAGCTTCTCGAGAACAAGACCCTCCGCTACCCTGGGCACTGTCACCTTCTTCTCGGGCTGCGCACGGTGGGCCTGTTCAACCGGGAGCCAATCCCCGTGGGGAACACCACGGTCGTCCCGCGGGACCTCCTGATCGCCCTGTTCGATCGCTCCCTCGCCGACCCGGAGGCCCGCGACGTGTGCCTGATCCACGTCCGGGCGCGGGGAACACTGGACGCCCGGCCGGCGGAGGCCCGGGTGAGCCTCGTGGACCGCTACGACCCCGCGACGGGGTTCCGGGCGATGGAGAAGCTCACGGGCTGGCACGCCGCGCTCGTCCTCGCCCTCGCCGTGCGGGGGGAGATCCCCCCCGGGGCGACCCCGATCGAGTGCGCCCTCCCCGGAGCCCGGTTCCTCGCGGAAGCCCCGGCGCGGGGGTGGAAGGTCGAGCGGTCCATCGGCCCGCTGGACCTCCGCCAGGGCTAGCCTCGCCTCTGTCGATGCGCACGCGCACTTCGATCCCCGTCCCACACCGAACAAACCCCAGGACGCGGGCGCGGTGCTGGCGATGACCCCGTCGCTCGACGCGGCCACTGGGCGGGCCCGCGGAAGGTCGAACCCAGGTCAAGTTCGATCCGGACCGGTTCGGTGCGCTCGCCGAACGCCTGCCGATCATCGGCGAGATGGGGCTCGACACCCGCTGGGCGCGTCCCACTCGACGTGCGGCTGAGGACGGTTCGAACCGCACTTCAGGTGGCAGCCAAGCTATCGAGACCCGTGGGCATGTGCGGCTACTCCGCGACGCGGCCTGTACGGGACGAACTGCGCCACCCTCTCGCCCCCGCACGAATCCTTCATGGGTGGACAGGCCATGTCACGGAGACACGGGAGGCGGTGGCGAGACGATCGGTGTTCCGCACCGCCGTCTCCCCGAGCGGGTCCTCGTCGGGAGCGATCACAGATGGGCCGACCCACCGGCGGCGATCCCGTGTCGGATCGAGTGGGTCGAGCACCTCCTCTCTGTCCAGTTCGCGAGAACCCAGCACCAGGTGCGCAGACGGGGGTGGCGGAACTTCGGGGTCCTCGTCCGGGAGGCGGGGATCGCTCCGCTCCTGCCCCCTCCGCGGGCCGAGCGCGCCGCTGCGCAGCCCACGGTTGGGCCCACCACTGCCGAGGTGTTCTCAACCCATCCTGCTCCCCCGCCCAAATCGGCGGCGACAGCCGAGCTGAGGGGTGTTCGGTGGGCTCGGCGGATCGCGGTTAGAATGGGGACTCCATTGGAGGGTCGATGCAGCAGGGCAACTTCTGTTACGTGAGCGGGGCACGGGTGCTCGAGACCAGAACCTCACCAAGCACTACACCCTGGGCAAGGAGACGGTGCGGGCACTCGACCGGGTGGATTTCACCGCCGTCCAGGGCGACTTCGCGGTCATCAACGGGCCCTCGGGGAGCGGGAAGACCACGCTCCTCAACCTGCTCGCGCTGATCGATCGACCGAGCGAGGGAGAGGTTCTGTTCGAGGGCAAACCCACGAGCCGCCTCGCGGAGGGCGACCTCGCCCTCCTGCGGCGGGAAAAGATCGGGCTCGTGTTCCAGACGTTCAACCTCATCCCCGTCCTCAGCGCGGCGGAGAACGTGGAGTACCCCCTCCTCCTCACGAAGACCCCGCGTCGGGAGCGGCGGGAACGGGCCGCGGTGCGGCTGGCCCTGCGTAACCTGTCCCGCAACCGGCGCCGGACGCTCCTCTCGGCGGGGATCGTCGCGCTGGGGTGCGCGCTGTCCCTCGTCGTCCTCGGGTTCGTGGAGCGGTCGCGGGCCCTCATCCAGAAGACGACCGTCCAGCAGTTCGGGAACCTGCAGATCGCCGCCCCGGACCTTCTCGACGGGACCGCGGAGGGGTTTGCCTACCTCATCGGCCCGGACGTCTCGGCCGCGGTCGAGGACCTCGTCCGCGCCGAGGGGGGCGTGGTCGGAACCACGGCCCAGCTCTCCCTGTCCGGCCTCCTCGCCGCGCGCCGGACGACGGCGGTGGTCCGGGCGGTGGGCGTCGTCCCGGAGAACCCTGTCCTCGACTACAACGACCTCGTCGTCGCCGGCCGTGGGACTTCGTGAACCTCACCGCAACCACGGTCGCCGGCGCGTTCAACGTGAGCCCGCTCGAGGTCGTGGGGCTGTTCCGCTTCTCGTCGGTCGAGGTCGAACGGGCCCAGGTGTTCGTCCCGCTCCGGTTCGCCCAGCTCCTCCTCGCCACAGACGGGGTGGACCGGATCGAGGTCCGCCTCGACCGCCTTGGCCGGACGTGGACCGCCGCCCGCAGGATCGGCACGAGGCTCGACGGGGCGGGCCTGGGCCTGACGGTGCGCACGTGGGACGTCCTGTCCCCGTTCTACCGCGGCCTGTCCGGGTTCTTCGACCTCCTGTTCGGGTTCCTCGTCGGGGCCGTGTTCATCCTCGTGTTCTTCATCGTCCTCCAGATCCTCACCCTGTCGTTTCTGGAGCGGACGCGGGAGGTGGGGACGATCCGCGCCCTCGGCACGCGCCTGGCAGCCCCCAGGGACGGTCCAAGCGGTGACCCTCGGCGTCGACTTCACGGAGGTGGTCGTCCTCATCCCGCTCTTGGTGAGCGTCGTTTCGACCCTCGTCTCGGCGCTCCTCCCCGCGTCCCAGGCATCGCGGGTCCCCGTGGTGGACGCGCTGCGCGCGGTGTGACGATGACACTCAAGGTCGCCGTCCGGAACGTGTTCCGCAACAAGCGCCGCACCGCGATCAGCCTCCTCGTGATCGCGATCGGCCTCACCATCCTCTCGTTCGTGCTCGGGTTCGTGGGCGAGGCGATCGCCGCCGCCCAGCGCTCGCTCGTGATGGAGCTCGGGGCGTTCCAGATCGGGAACCCACGGGTCCTGGACGGGAAGGGGTCGGGGCTGGAGGGGTTGATCCCGCCCGAGGACCTGGAGCGGGCGCTGTCCCTGGTGGCGGAACTCCCGGGGGTCGCGGGGGCCACGGCCCAGGTCCGGTTCGCGGGGCTCGTGGGGGACGAACGGGGGAGCACCCTCCTCCTCGCCCGGGGGATCATCCCCGAGGACTGCCTCACCGACTACGCGTGCCTGGTCGTCGCCGGGCGGGGGTTGGAGGGCGCAGACGCGGGAGGTGGGAACCGTGCGCGCGCTCGGCGCCCCGCGGGGGCGGGTGTTCGCGGGGTTCGTCGCCGAGGGGCTCGTGGTGGGGGCCCTGGGCGGGCTGATCGGGGCGCTGGCGGGAGGGGCGCTCGCCCTTGTGTTCAACGCCCTCGGCCTCACGTTCATCCCGCCGGGGGGAAACATGCCCCAGCCGATCCGCGTCGCGATCGGGGCGTCCACGCTCGTCGTCCCGTTCTTCGTCGCCCTGGGGGCAACGGCCCTGAGCAGCCTCTACCCGGCGGCGAAGAACGCCCGGATTACGGTCGTCGAGGCGCTTCGCAGTCTGTGAAGGAGGGTTTGATGCGGAAGTTCATCGTCGGATGTGTGGTCGCGGCGTGGGCTGCGGGCCTCGGGGCCCTCGGCCAGGGAGACGACCTCCTCGCGGCGCTCGATCGGGCGCGGTTCCTCGACACCCCGGCGAGCCAGCTCACGGTCGTCGTCCGGTCGGAGGTGGACGGGGAGGTCGACGAGGCCGAGGTTCGCCTCGCGTTCAAGGAGATCGCGGGAGGGGACCACGTGCGGATCGAGTTCGTCCGCCCGGAGGATCAGGCGGGGCAGGTGTTCCTCGTGACACCGCAGGGGACCTACTTCTGGCAGCCGGAGCTCTTCGCCCCGCTGCGCACAAGCGGGACCCAGGCCGCGTTCGGCGACGCCGCTGTGGCCCAGCTGTCGGGGATCCGGTTCGCCGAGGAGTACCGAATCGCCGCGGAACGGGAGGCGCTCGCCACGGACGGAACCCCCATCCTCGAGCTCGAGCTCCGGGCCACGTCGCCCGGGGTCCCGTTCCAGGCGCTCGTCGTGACCGTGGACCCCGCCGGCCGGCCGCGCGAGCTCCGGCTCCTCGCCGTGACCGGGGTTCTCCTGTACCGGGTGACCCTCGTCGCGTACGCCGAGCTGGACGGGGACGTTTACGTTCGCGAGCAGGTCGTGGAGAACGCCCTCGTCGAGGGGAGCCGGACGGTCCTCACGATCGTCGATGTGTCGTTCGAAACGCTGCCCGACGAGGTGTTCGATCCCGCGGGGCTGGGGGACGGGTAGGGGCTACGGGGCCCGGCAGCCCTTGATGATGTAGCCCCCGGACTTCTCGTCCCGCTCGAGGTCGAGGATCCCTCGCGCCCCGGCCTCCTCGAGGAGCTGGCCGAACGAGCCGAACCCGTGGTAGGACTCGCTGAACCCGGGGTTCCGCCGCTTGATCGTCTGCTTGACCATCGACCCCCAGATGTTCTCGCCTTCTCCCCGCTCTTTGAGGAGGGCCTTGTACGTCTCCACGACGAGGTTCCACGCCTCCTGCTTCTTGGCATCGGCGGGCGGGGGAGAGGGCTTCTCATCCATCTTCGTTGCTGGCTTCTTCCTCGACGCCTTGGGCTGGGGCTTGGCCGCCGGCCGGGCCGCCCGGACGAGGTCATCGTAGAAGATGAACTCGTCGCAGTTGGCGATGAGGAGGTCGGAGGTCGACTTCTTCACCCCGACCCCGATCACGGTGCGGTTGTTCTCGCGGAGCTTGCTCACCAAGGGGGAGAAGTCGGAGTCACCGCTGATGATCACGAACGTGTCCACGTGGGGCTTGGTGTAGCAGAGATCGAGGGCATCGACGACCATCCGGATGTCGGCGGAGTTCTTCCCCGACTGGCTCACGTGGGGGATCTCGATGAGCTCGAACGACGCCTCGTGCATCGGCGCCTTGAACTCCTTGTAGCGGGCCCAGTCGCAGTACGCCTTCTTCACCACGATGCTGCCCTTCACGAGCAGCCGCTCCAGCACCTTGCCGATATCAAACGCGGGGTAGTTGGCCTCCCGTACACCGAGGGCGATGTTTTCAAAATCGCAGAACAACGCCATGTTGGTAGTTTCCGCTCCCTGCATTTTCATAGAGTGTTACCATCTACCTGCGCGCGTCGGACTGACGCCGCGCAGTTGGATTGTACCCGATGTCGTTCGCCGCGATCCAGGGCAAGCGGTCGCGTCCCGCCTAGCGCTGATGAAGAAGATCCAAGAAGCGAACGACGGCCCGGTATTCAGCGGCGAGGGCATCGGCCAACTCGGCGGGCAGGCCCTGGCGGTGCAGCCGGCGGCGGAACCGGGCCACAGCCCGGCGCCGCACCCAGATGTACCCGATCGCGAACCCGACCAAGGCGGCGAGGAGGCGGAGCACCGCCCCCGCCGCCCTGATCCCATGCCAGAGGCGCTTCAGTCGTCCTCCTCGTCGTCGTCCACGCGAACGTGCACGCCTTCCCCAGCCTTGATCCCTTTCTTGACCCCCTTGAACACCTCGCGGAGGTTGATCATGTACCCCCGCGCCATCTCCAGCGCCTCCTCCCTGGGGATGCCTGCCTCGACGAGCCTCTTGTAGAACGTCCCCACTGCGTCGGCCATGTTCTCCGCCGCCTCCTTGGAGTAGAGCACGTCCCGCAGGCCCTTGAGGAGCCCCGGCACCTGCTGCGTCACCACGCTCAGCACCTCGCGCAGCTCCTCGACGTCCCCCGAGTCCTTCTTCTCTTCGTCGCTCATCGTCTGCCTCCTGTCTAGATTCGCAGCACCGGCACTTCCCGCCCGAGGATGGACAAGCTCCCCGTGATCGGGGTCCCGGTTCTCGTTGCGCCCACGTTGAGGCTGAGCCCAGCCATCTCCGAGCCAAGATCTACTTGGAGGAGGGGCATTCCCACCGTCCGCGCGGCGACGGAGAGCCACGTGCCCTCGGGCGCGCCCGGAAGGCGCCCGAACGTGGCGCGAAGCTCGTGCCCGAGCTGCATTGCCTCCACCAATTCCGTTTGGCACACCGTGCACCGCGACACATGCTCGATGAGCCCAGCGCCGTCGGACTCGGAAAGGGCCCGCGCCGCATAGAGCGGGATCAACCCTCGCGCCTGGTCGCAGGTCATGATCTCAGCACCTCGGCAAGCCTCTTCTTGGCGTGAAACATCCGTGATTTCACCGTTCCTTCCGGGACCCCCTGCACCCGGGCGATCTCCGCGTAGGGAAGATGTTCGTAGAACGCGAGGAACACGACCTCGCGCTGCTCGGGTGGCAGCTCCGCCACCGCGCGTTGCACGCGCACCTCTCGCTCCACCGCCCGACACGGATCCGCCTCTTCCCCCCGCTCCTCGGGAATCCGCTCCCCCTTCGCCTCATCCCGCAATGCCCGGTACGCCTGGTGACGGGCGATCCCGAAGATCCACGTCGAGACCCGGGATCGGCCCGTAAAACTCCCCGCCCCCTTCCACACCGCGACCATCGTCTCCTGCACCACGTCTTCGGCGAGGTGGCGATTGCGGAGCAGGGTGAGGGCGAACCGGAACACCCGATCCGCAAACCGTTCGTACAGGTCGCGGAACGCCCGGCCGTCCCCCCGCGCCACCTGCGCCAACAACTGCCCATCGTCCACCCGCGGATCTCCTCCTCCCGATGCATCCCCGCTGGAGAGGCCGCCACAACTCTTCCGTCCCGCCGCGGGGGCCTCTCCCCGTTCTCCGCCCAACGTTATCCCAGTCCGTCCATCACCTCCTCGACCAGTCTGACGGTGAGTGCCGGACTCCGGCCTCAGGGTTCATCGGCCACCCGACCGAGAGGAAAGGAGTAAGCTTGGGAGCGCTGCACCCACCGAGGAGGGGATGGAGATGAGAAATGCGCACTGGTGCAGAATATTGCTCTGCCTCGTCGGTCTCATCCTGGGGACGCTCACCGCCGGCGGGCAGGTGATGAAGCTGACCCGATGGGATCTCCCCACCACAAACGCCTTGCCTTACGGGATCGCGATCGCCCCGGACGGGAAGGTGTACTTCACCGAATTCACCCTGAATCGGATCGGCCAACTGGACCCGGTCGCGAACGAGATCCGCGAGCGCCAGGTGGGCGAAGGACCGGCGGGGCTCGTGCTGGGCGAAACCGGGTCCGTCTATTTCACCCTCAGCCAGGAGAACGCGCTCGAGCTCCTCGTGTTCGTCGGAGGTGGGGCGAAGTGGTCGCTCCCCACGCCCGGTGCGTGGCCAGAGGTGCTCGTCGCTGCGCCCACCGGCCCGGGGCAGGTCAACCTGTGGCTGAACGAGCGGAACTCGAACAGGATCGCCCGGTTCGCCCCAGCCCAGATCTCCGTGACCCTGCCCTACATCCTCAGCCCACCCACCCCCGTCGCCCCCAGTGAGATCGAGATCACGCCGGTGGTTTCCGTGGTGGTCCCTGCCGTCTACCCCGGGAACCCGTTGCTTCCCCCACCGATCGCCCTCCTCGTCCCCACGACGAGCGGCCCGTTCACGGAGTGGCAGTCGATGATCACGGACCGCTACCTGGAACGGGTGGCGGTGGCCCCGGACGGCCGGGTGTGGTTCACCCAAGGGGTGGCCCCGCTCTCGGTCCTCGACCCCAGCTCGAACACCGTCCTCCTGTACGGGATCCCCAGTGGGACGGCAGCCCTCGGGATCACGGTGGGCCCCGACGGCGGCGTGTGGTTCACGGACACGAACCGACCGGCGATCGGCCTCCTCGACCCAGCCACGGCCGATGTCCGCTTGTGGCCGATCCCCGGCGGCTGCCAGCCGTTCGCGCTCGTCCCTGATCCCGTGGGGAACGTGTGGTTCACCGATCGGGAAGCGGATGCCGTGGGCCGCCTCTCCCCAGCGCGGAACGAGATCACCCTCTACGGCCTGCCCGCCGGCACGCACCCCTTGTTCCTCGTCCTCGATGAGGTGGGGAACGTGTGGTTCACCGCCGAACGGGGGAACTTCGTGGGCAAGCTGTCCATCGTCCCCGTGCTCGGGCCGCCGCCCACGCTTCCCACTGCTGGCGCGTTCCAGTTCCTCAGCTACGGGCTGAGTCAGATCGGGAACCGGGCCTCCGGAAGCATCACCTATCTCTACGACGGCAGCGCGGGCCTGCCCGTGTGGATCTCAGTGGACGTGCTCCGCAACGGTGCCGTCCTCCCCGGATTCGTGTCCACCCCAGTGCGGGTGGAGGGAGCGGGCGCCGGAACTGTCGCCGTGAGCGTGGAATACCGAGGGCCCTCGCCGGTGACGTCCGACGAGGTCCGGTTTGTGGTGGCACTTCTTCCGGGGGGGCCACCGTTCGCCACGCAGCGGATGGATTTCGCCACTACCTGGACGCCGTAGTCGTTCCGTCTGTTGTCTGCCGGTCCGGCCCGTGGGCTCGCGCGGGCCGGACCCGGGGTAACCCTAGCGGCGTCCAACGCTGACCACGTATCGGCTGAGGGCAGGGAGCAACCCGACCCCGACCCCAAACAACCCAACGGTGATCAGGGCGAACTTCTCGGCAGACATGTCGGCCACGCCGGTCACGTAGCGCATCCCCTCGACGATGTACGTGAGGGGGAACGCCCTGCTCACCGCTCGTAGGAACGCTGGAAGGAACTCGATCGGGAAGTACACCCCCGACAGAAAGAGCATGATCTGGGCGACGATGCTCGCCAGCGTGCTCGCGCTGCTCGGGCGACGCACGAGGAGGGCGATCACCGTTCCCAAGCCCATCGCCCCGAGGGTCGCCGCGACCACGAACGCCCCGAACAGGGGCCAGTTCACCGCGAACCGGACCCGGAACAGGACCACGGCCGCGCCGAGGGTGATCAGGGTGGCGAGGAACCCGGCGACGAGCCGCACCCCGGCGATGGCGGCGAGCAGGGCCCCGGGGGACATCGGGGTCACGAGGAGGCGGTCGAGGAGCTTCCGCTCCTTCATCTGGGTGATCCGACCCGACACCGCGAACAGCCCCGCGGTCAGGATGGAGAAGGCCATGATCCCCGGGACGAGGAGGTTGAACCACCCCACGGCCACGGTCCGCCCGACGTTCTCCCGCTCCGCGCGCACCGGCGGGGCGAGGCCCTGCCGCCGGAGGTCGACCTCGGCCGCAACCCCGCGGGCGAGCTCGGCGAACGCGTACCCCTCCTGGACCCGCGTCGGATCCTGGAGGACGACGAGGCTCTCCCCGTCCCAGACGAGCCCCAGGTCCACCCTCCTCTTCGCCAGATCCTCCTTGAGCGTCGCCCGGTCGGGGTAGGGGAGCACCTCCACCGCCCGCACGGCAGCGAGGACCTCGGCGAGGACGTCGTCTCCCCCGTCGCGGTGGACAAGGCCCAACCGCACCCGCGCGCCGGGCCCCTCCACCCCGCCCCACACGAACCCGAAGATGAGGACGAACACGATCGGGAAG
Organism: Candidatus Bipolaricaulota bacterium; assembly: GCA_014360985.1. Taxonomy (GTDB): domain Bacteria; phylum Bipolaricaulota; class Bipolaricaulia; order Bipolaricaulales; family Bipolaricaulaceae; genus Bipolaricaulis. The sequence continues at coordinate 45,004 of JACIWK010000004.1, read as the reverse complement.
AGCACGGTGAAAAAGAGGGTGATCCGATCGCGCAGGAGCACCCGCGCCTGGGTCCGGAAAAGCGCCCCGAGCCCGGTCACGGCCCCACGTCCCACCGCAGCCGCCGCGCGGCGACCACGGTCGACACCGCGATCCACCCCGCTGGGACCACGACCGAAAGGGGAAGCGGGAGCACGGCCTGCCCGGAGCCGAGCGCGAACCGCAGCCCATCAGCGAGGTGGCTCAGGGGGTTGAGGTAGAGGAGGACCTGGAGAACGAGCGGGAGGTTCGCCACCGGGAAGAAGAGCCCGCTCAGGAACATCACCGGGAGGTTGACGAGGTTGGCGATGGCCATCCCCGCCTGGGCCGTCTTGGCAAGCGACGCCACGAGGAACCCGAGCGCCAGGAACGTGGCCGCGGCCAACACGAGATAGGGGAGGGCGGCCGGGCGGAGGAAGTCCACCCGCGCCCCGAACGCGAACCGCCCCAGCGCCCACAGGAGGGCGAACTGCAGGAGGCACATGAACCCGTACCCGAGCGCGAACCCCGCGAGGTACTGCGGGACGCCAAGCGGCGTCACCCAGTACTGGCGGAGGATCTTTTGGTCGCGGGCGAAGAGGATCGTCCCCGGCACGCTGAACAGGCCCCCCACGAAGAACGCCATCAGCACGATCCCCGGGAGGAGGAAGTCGACGTACGCCACGGGCTGGTCGGCCCCTCCCACCCACTCCGCCTCGACGGCGAGCGCGGCCTCCGGCCGGTACAGGCCAGCGAGGGTGAGGAGCTCCCGGTTCAGCCGCGCCAGGACCTGGTCCACGACGCCGCTCGCCATGCCGGACGCGGCGTTGGCCTCGTTCAGGTAGAGGCGCACGGCCGCGGGAGGCCCCCCCGCCATCGCCGCCAGGGCCCGTTCGCTGAACCCGGCGGGGATCACGACGAGGAGGGCGAGGTTGCCGAGCCCGACCCCCTCCTGGGCCCTGGCCAGGAACGCCCGGGGATCCTCCCCGTCCCGCGGCCGGCGGAGCGCGAACAGGGGCTCCTTCCCCTCCTCGGGCGGAACGCCCAACGTGGCGAACACCTCTTCGACCACGGCCGCGAACGGGGCCGGACCGCCGGGGCCCCCGTCGAGGTTCACGAGCGCGACCGCGAAGCTCATCTGCCCCTCCCGGCCCAGGCGACCGAAGACCCCGGCCATCAGGGCGAGGAGCAGGACGGGGAACAGGACGAACCAGAACAGGGTCTCCCGCTCGCGCAGCGCGGCCAGGAGCGACAGCCACCCCAGGCGGAGGATCACCTTCACCCGCGCAGCCTCCGCCCGGTCAGGGAGAGGAACACGTCCTCGAGGTTCGGCTGGCGGACGGTCATGTTCTGGAGCGGAACCCCGTGCTCCCGCGACCAGGTCAAGAGCGCGTCGAGGGTCCCCACGAGATCGGGCGCGTTCACCGCCACCGCCCCGTCCGCGCGCCGCGCCCCCCCGGGAAGGGCGGCCCACGCCGCGGCCGGGAGCTCGGGGGCGTCGAACTCGATGAACGAGTCCTGGCCCAGGCGCGACGTGAGCTCGCGCGGGCTCCCGCGGGCGATTACCCGCCCGAGGTCCATGATGCACACGTCGTCGGACAGGGCCTCCGCCTCCTCCATGTAGTGGGTGGTGAGGACGATCGTCTTCCCTTCATGCTTGAGGCGCTCGACGATCGCCCAGATGTTGCGGCGGGCTTGGGGGTCGAGACCCGTGGTCGGCTCGTCGAGGAACACGAGGTCCGGGTCGTTGATCAGAGCGGCACCGAGGGCCAGGCGCTGCTTCTGCCCGCTCGAGAGGTGCCGCACCATCGCCCCGGCCTTGTCCTCAAGCGAGACCTCCGTCAGGACCTCCGATACGGGGCGGGGACGGTCGAAGAACGACGCGAACAGGGCCAGCACCTCCCGGACCCGGAGGTAGGGCTCGAACCCCCCTTCCTGAAGGAGGACCCCCATTCGCCCTTTCATCTCCCGGGTCACCTTCCGGACCCGCATCCCGAACATCTCGATCTCGCCGGAGTCGGCGTCACGGATCCCCTCGAGGATCTCGAGGGTCGTCGTCTTCCCCGCCCCGTTCGGGCCGAGGAGGGTGAACACCGTGCCCGCCGGGACCGCGAACGACACCCCGTCCACGGCGCGCACGCTCCCGTAGCTCTTCCTGAGATCCCGCACCGCAAGGAGCGGGGCCCGCTCGCTCTCCACAGCTCCCCCCTTCGCCGGTGCCCGGCCAGGCCGGGGCCACCGGATCATAGCCTCCGCCCACACCGGACGCGACAGGCGTCCCCGCGGCAGCCTTTCCAGAACTGAACAGGACGTCGGGGCCGCTCGGTATAATGGAGCCCCAAGGAGGGAGCGACCGTGGACGAGGAACGCCGGCTGAGCGCGATCATGATCACCGACATCGTCGGCTATACCCTCCTTGGGCAGACGAACGAGGACCTGTCGCTCGAGCTCCTCCAGGAGCACGACGCCATCCTCCGCCCCCTGTTCGCCTCCCACGGCGGGCGGGTGGTCAAGGCGATGGGCGACGGGTTCCTCGTCGAGTTCGCAAGCGCCCTTGAGGCGACGCGGTGCGCGATCGCGATCCAGGAGGCCCTCCACGCGCGGAACGCCTCCCACCCTCCCGAGCGCCGGATCCGGATCCGGATCGGAGTCCACGTCGGGGACGTCGTCCATCGCCAAGGGGACCTGTTCGGGGACGGCGTGAACATCACGTCACGGATCGCCCCCCTTGCCGAGCCGGAGGGGGTTTGCATCTCCGCCCAGGTGTACGACCACGTGTGGAACAAGATCCACCTTCCCCTCGCCAGCATGGGGAAGCAGGCCCTAAAGAACGTGCGCGTACCGACCGAGGTCTACTGCGTGGTGTTCCCGTGGTCGGAGGTGCGGCCGGAGGACCCACGCCCGGTGGACCGGACCCGGATCGCGGTCCTTCCCCTGACGAACATCAGCCCCGACCCCGCCGACGCGTTCTTCGCCGACGGGATGACGGAGGAGCTCATCTTCACCCTGTCCAGGATCCGCGGGCTGCGCGTGATCGCCCAGACCTCGGTCATGAAGTACAAGGGGACCCAGAAGTCGGTGGCGGAGATCGGCCAGGAGCTGCGGGTAGCCACGGTTCTCGAGGGCAGCGTGCGCAAGGTGGACCACCGCGTGCGGATCAACCTCCAGCTCGTGGACACCCAGAGCGAGGAGCACCTCTGGTCCGAGGCCTACGATCGCCAGCTTGAGGATGTACTCGCGATCCAAAGCGAGATCGCCCGCAAGGTGGCCGAGGTCCTGGAGGTGAAGCTCCTCGCCGGCGAGGAGCGGCGCCTCCAGCAGAGAGCGGCGCGGGATGTGGACATCTACATGCTGTATCTGAAGGGCCGCCACTTCTGGAACCAGAGGTCGGAGAGCGGGCTCAAGCGGGCGATCGAGATCTTCCGCGACGTCATCGCCGCCGATCCCCACTACGCCCTCGCCTACGCAGGCCTGGCTGACTCCTACAGCGTGCTTGCCAGCCAGGGGCACCTCCCCCTCCACGAGGCGATCCCCAAGGCCAAGGAGGCCGCCCAGAAGGCGCTCGAACTGGACGAGAACCTCGCCGAAGCCCACACCTCCCTGGCCTTGATCGAGTGGCTATTCGAGCACGCCCTCGACCGGGCCACCGCCCGGTTCAAGCGGGCGATCGAACAGAACCCCAACTACGCCACCGCCCGACATTGGTACGCCAACCTCCTGAGCGACATGGGCCGCACATCGGAGGCGTTGGCCGAGATGAAGCGTGCCCTCGCCCTCGATCCCCTCTCCCCGATCATCAACATGGCGATGTCAGGGATCCTGTGGGCATCCGGTCAGTTCAGCGAGGCCCTCGACCAACACCGGCGGGCCCAAGCCCTCGCTGCGGACTTCGTCCAGGGACACCTGTCGCTGGCGTCCGTCCTCCAGACAGCGGGGAAGTGGGCGGAGGCCGAGGCGGAGCTGAACAAGGCGCTCGACCTCGATCCCAACAGCAGCACCGTGCGGAGGATGTACGCTGAGCACCTCCTGTACCTCGGCCGATTCGACGAGGCCCTGGAGACCCTCCACAAGGTCCTGGTCATGGAGCCCGACTCGCCGGTCGCGAACCATGCCTACGGTCAGGCCCTCCTCCTCGCACGGCAGTACGAAGAGGCCGTGGCCCAGCTCGTCCGCACCCTCGACCACGACCCCGAGGGGATCCACCCCCGCGTGACGCTGGGCATCGTGTACACCCTCCTCGGCCGCTATGAGCAGGCCCTGGAGGCGTTCCGACAGGCCGAGGCCCGGCTCGCGCAGACCGATCGCCTCCGCACGGAGATCCATGCGTGCCGGATCGTGACCTACGCGGGAATGGGGGAGATGACGACCGCTGGGGAGAACCTGAAGGCCCTCGAGGTGAAGGGCTCCGGGCTCGGGCACGCGTTCATGGTCGCCGGTGCCCATATCGCCCTCGGCCACCTCGACGAGGGGTTGGCGTGGCTTGAGAGGTCCTACCAGACCCGCGATCCGGGGCTTCGCCTCCTCAAAGTCCACCCGTGGTTCGATGGCGCACGTTCTGACCCCCGATTCCAAGACTACCTCGCCAAGATGGGGTTCCCCCCCGAAGAGGGCGCCGCCCTTCCCCACCCGAAAGGTGCGGAGCAGCGCCGTTGAGTCGTCGACGCTTGGCTGTGCACACTGCCCGCACGAAGGGGAACCGGGGCCCGCGGAGGCTCCCCCGGACATGAGCCAGGCCAGGGTCGCCCTGAAGAGGGTCCACACCTACGATAAAGCGGAGATCCGGTCCGCTGTCGAGGCGGCGCTCGCCGAGATCGGGGGTCTCCGCGCCATCGTCCGGCCCGGGGCGAAGGCCTTCGTGAAGGTGAATCACCTCTCCCCTCCTTCCCCCCCCGAGCGGGGGATCATCACCCATCCCGCGTTCACCGCGGCGGTGCTCTCCCTCCTCAAGGAGATCACCCCCCACATCACGGTGGGCGATGACCTCCACCCCTCGACCCCGGACGGGTTCGACGTGTCCGGGTACCGCACGATGTGTACCCAACTCGGGGTCCGGCTCGTCAACCTGCGCGAGATCGGGTTCACGCGGGTGAAGATCGGGGGGGAGGTGCTAGACGAGGTCTACCTCGGCCGGGCCCTCCTCGAGGCGGATGTGGTGATCAACCTCCCCAAGCTGAAGACCCATTCGTTGACCCTGTTCACAGGGGCGGTGAAGAACATGTACGGGGTGATCCCCGGTGGGCTCCGCTCCGCGTTCCACGGGCGCTACACGGACCCCACCGAGTTCAGCCACCTCCTGGTGGACATCTTCGCCTCCACCCGACCCCACCTCACGATCATGGACGGGATCGTGGCCATGGAGGGGGCGGGCCCGGCAAACGGGACCCTCCGCGAACTGGGGGTGATCCTCGCCAGCCAGGACGGGGTGGCGGTGGATGCCGTGGCCGCACAGATCATCGGCCTGGACCCCCTCGCCGTGGCGACCACCCGCCACGCCCACGCGCGCGGGGTAGGGGTCGGGGACCTCGACCGGATCGAGGTCGTGGGGGAGCCGCTCGCGTCCGTGGCTGTGCCCGACTTTCGGCTCCCACCGCTCCCCGCGGGGGCGATCGTGGCACGGGCCCCCCGATTCCTGACCCGGTTCATCACAAGCCAGATCTCGGCTCGCCCGCAGGTCGTGGCCCGCACCTGCATCGGCTGCGGGGCGTGCGCGCGGATCTGCCCGACCGGAGCGGCGACCGTGACAGACGGAAAGGCAGCCATCAACCGCCGTACCTGCATTCGCTGCATGTGCTGTCACGAGGTGTGTCGGTTCGGCGCGATCGCGCTCCGGAGGTCGGCCGTGGGCGCCCTCGTCCACCCCCTCGTCCGGGCCCGGCGCCGGGCCCGACGGCGTGCGCCCCCCGCATGAAGCCGAGCCTCCCCGAGTACTCGACCGGCGAGGAGATCGCGAACGCGGTCACCCACGGCGTGGGCACTGTGCTCAGCTTGGCGGGACTGATGGCGTTGATCGTGCTCGCAGTGCTCGGGGGGAGCAACGCCGGGCAGATCGCAAGCCTCGTCGTCTACGGGACGACCCTTGTCCTCACCCACCTCGCCTCGACCCTCTACCACGCCCTCACCCACCGGGGGGCGAAGGCCGTGTTCCGGGTGCTCGACCACGCCTCGATCTACCTCCTCATCGCCGGTACGTACACCCCGTTCCTCGTGATCCGGCTCTGGAACCCGTGGGGGTGGACCCTGCTTGGTGTCGTGTGGGCGATGGCCATCGCCGGTGTCCTGTTCAAGTCGCTCTTCCTCGGCCGGCTGCGCAAGGCATCCGTTGTCACCTACGTCGCGATGGGGTGGCTGATCGTAGTGGCGGCACGTCAAGTTGTAGCCCACATCCCCTTGGGGGCGCTGGCCCTCCTATTGGCCGGCGGACTGATCTACACCTTGGGCCTCGTCTTCTACGCGTGGAAGAAGCTTCCGTTCAACCACGCCGTCTGGCACCTGATGGTGCTCGGCGCAGGGATGTGCCACTACTTCGCGATCTTCCTCTACCTCCTGCCGGAGCGGGGGTCATAACCCTTCCTGGGGTAGGGGAACAGCCCGCAGGGCATTCCGCCGACCCCGCGGTCAAGGGAACACAGGAGGGACGTTCCGAGGAGGGAGGGCAATTCTAGATCAGCCGCCCTCCTCCCTTCCCCCCATCGCCACCTTGGCGAACACAGCGCAGCCGCTCGTCGGGTCGCAGGCCACCCGAATCCGGTCCCCCTCCCGGATCTCGCCCTTGAGGAGCGCATCCGCGAGCGGGTTCTCCACATCGCTCCTGATCCGCCGCTTGAGCTCGCGGGCCCCGAACTCGGGCCGGTACCCCACGTCCGCCAGGTGGTCGACGACCGATGCGTCGAACTCGAGCTCCACGCCCTGCCCCCGCGCCACCCGCCGCACCCGCTCCAGCTGCAGAAGCACGATGTCCCGGATCTGGCCCGGGGTTAGGGCGTGGAACACGATCACCTCGTCGATCCGGTTCAGGAACTCCGGACGGAAGTACTGGCGCAGGACGTCCATCAGCTTCTCCTTGAGCGCCGCGTAGTCGAGCCGCCTCCCCTCCGGCGCGGTGAGGTTGGCCTGGATGAGGTCGCTCCCGACGTTGCTCGTGGCGATGAGGATCGTGTTCGAGAAGTCCACCACGCGGCCCTTCCCGTCAGTGAGGCGACCGTCGTCGAACACCTGCAGGAGGATGTTGTGGACCTCGGGGTGGGCCTTCTCGATCTCGTCGAGGAGCACCACCGAGTACGGCCGCCGCCGCACCCGCTCCGTGAGCTGCCCGCCCTCCTCGTACCCCACGTACCCCGGCGGCGCGCCGACGAGCCGGGACACGGTGTGCCGCTCCGTGTACTCGCTCATGTCGATCCGGACCATCGCCTCCTCGTCCCCGAACACGGCCCAGGCGAGGGTCTTGGCGAGCTCGGTCTTCCCGACCCCGGTGGGGCCAAGGAAGAGGAACGTCGCGATCGGGCGGTGCCCCTCCTTGAGCCCAGCCCGCGACAGGCGCACCGCGGCGCTCACCGCGGCCACGGCTTCGTCCTGGCCCACCACCCGCTCGTGGAGCTTCTCCTCGAGATGGAGGAGCCGGTCCCGCTCCTCGGCGGTGAGATCGGCGACCGGAATCCCCGTCAGGGAGGACACGATCTCCGCCACGTGCTCGGCGCGGACCTCGGGCGTCCCCGAGGCGACCCCCTTCTTCCACGTCTCCGTGGCCTGGGCGAGGGCCTTCTCCTTCTCGGCAATCGACGCCTCGATCTCTTTGGCCCGGTCGAACTGCTTGCGGGACGTGGCGTAGTCCTGCTCGCGCTTCAAGGCCTTGATCTCCGCCTCGAGTTCCTGGACCTCGGCCGGCCGGGACGTCGAGGAAATGCGGACCCGCGCCGCCGCCTGGTCCACGAGGTCGATCGCCTTGTCCGGGAGGTAGCGGCCGGAGATGTAGCGGTCGGACAGCTCCCCCGCCGCCACGATCGCCTCGTCGGTGATCCGCACCTTGTGGTGGGCCTCGAACCGGTCGCGCAACCCGCGCAGGATGTGGACGGTCTGGTCCACGGTCGGCTCGGCGATGAACACCGGCTGGAACCGCCGCTCAAGCGCCGCGTCCTTCTCCACGTGCTTTTGGTACTCGTTGAGCGTCGTCGCGCCGATCAGGTGGAGCTCGCCCCGGGCGAGGGCCGGCTTGAGGGTGTTCGCGATGTCCAGTCCCCCCTCCGCCTGCCCGGCCCCCACGATCGTGTGGAGCTCGTCGATGAACAGGATCAGCTCGTCCTGGTGGGCGATGATCTCGTCGAGGAGCTCCTTCACCCGCTCCTCGAACTCCCCCCGGTACTTCGTCCCTGCAACGAGGGAGTTCACGTTGAGCTCCACGAGGCGCTTCCCGCGCAGGACCTCCGGGACCTCGTCCCGGGCGACGCGTTGGGCCAGCCCCTCCACGATCGCCGTCTTCCCCACGCCGGGCTCCCCGATGAGGACCGGGTTGTTCTTCTTTCGCCGGGCGAGGACCTCGATCACGGTCTCGATCTCCTTGGCCCGCCCGATCACCGGGTCGAGCTTCCCCTGGCGGGCAAGAGCGGTCAGATCCCGGGAGTGCTTGTCGAGGATCGGGGTGGCCGACTTCGGCCCCCGGCCCGCGCCGGGCTCCCGCCCTGGGGTGCGCCGGAGCTCGCCCTGCACGGTGTCCGGGCTGAGGCCGAACCGGCGCAGGACCTCGCCCCCCAGGCCGTCGGGCTCCGCGACGAGCCCCAGGAGAAGGTGCTCCGGGCCCACGTAGGAGTGGCCGAGGTCACGCGAGGCGTGAAACGCCGTCTCGAGAACCGCCTTCACGCGGGGGCTCATCCCCACGCGGACCGTCTCCCCCCGCTCCGCCCCAAGCGTCCCCCGCGGGGCGTTGTGGTCGATGTAGCCCCGGATGTCCTGGGGGTCGAGCTGCGCCTTCCGGAGGAGCTCTTGGGCAGCGTCGCTCTCGGTGAGGGCGTAGAGGAGGTGCTCGGTGTCCATCTCCCGCTTTCCGAACCCCACCGCCACTCGCGCCGCCCGTTGGAGGAGCTCGCGGCTCTCGTCGGACAGGTACGCCCCGAGGTCGGCCGACTCCCGGTCCGGCCGTCGCCGCGGGGAGAGGAACCCCTCGAGCAGGGACTCCCACGGCGAGAACCACTCCTCCCCTCGCAGCCGGGCGTAGTCGGCCTGGCACAGGTGGAGGACCCGTCGCTCGCCGTCCTGCACGACCTCAGCCGTGACCGTGGCTGGGCGGATCCGACACACATCGCACAACGGCATCACGCACCTCCTCGCGCCGGGCTCCGCTGCGGAGCGTAGGGGACGGGGATGAACTCCACACCGGGCCGGCGCTGGCGGGCCTGGGGGTAGAGGTCCATCAGCGCGTACACCTCACGGGGCATGTCCTCCCCCACGGGAAGGCCCAGTTCGCGCAGCTCCTCGGCCGTGATCGGGTAGTCGTGCGTCCACCGCCCCTCGGAGAGCCTCCGCGCCACTTCCCGCGCCTGGTCGTCCGGGAGCTTGTCCCGGAGGAGGGCGTACACGGTCTCGTACACCTGGCCGATCGCCTTCCGCGCCACATCGCCGAGGATGAGGGTCTGGTCGTCGCGGTTGGGGTTCGGCTCCTCGAGGGCCTTGAGGACCGATGCCGCGGGGTAGTACCCCTGGCCCGTCCCCAACTGGGGATCCACCGGCCCCAGGACCGCGTTCGGGTCCATCACGATCTCGTCCGCAGCGAGCGCGATGAGGGTCCCCCCGCTCATCGCGTAGTGGGGGACGAACACCGTCACTTTGCCCGCGTGGCGCTTGAGCGCGCAGGCGATCTGCTCCGAGGCCAGGGTGAGCCCGCCCGGGGTGTGAAGGACGAGGTCGATGGGCATCTCGGGCGGGGTCATGCGGATCGCCCGCAGGACCTGCTCCGAGTCCTCGATGTCGATGTACCGCGCGAGGGGCACCCCGAGGAAGCTCACCGCCTCCTGGCGGTGGATGAGGGTGATGACCCGGCTCCTCTGCTTCCGCTCGAGGGCCTGAATCGCCACCCCCCGCCGGAACTCGAGGATCCTCCGCCCGAAGAACGGGACCAACGCCTGGAGCAGGAACAAGAGCAAGAGCAGGTTGATGATGTCGCCCATCGCCTCTCCTTGGGATCAGTAGGTTGGGGGGAGGATACGGCTCCTCCCCCCGCCCGATCTACTCGATCTTGACCTCGAACTCCCCCTCGCTCTCGGGGGCCCGCTTGAGCGGAACCTCGACGATGAGGACACCGTTCTCGAACCGCGCCTTGATCCCCTTGCGATCCTCCACGTCCTCGGGGAGGGGGAACACCCGACGGAACGCGCCATAGCGGCGTCCCATCCGGATGTAGTTCTCGTTGCGGACCTCCTCGGACCGCTTCACCTCCCCGGTGATCACGAGCCGGTCCCCCTCAACCTTGACCTGCACGTCGTCCTTCGTCGCTCCCGGCACCTCCGTCTCGACGACGAGGTGCTTGTCCTTGACGTAGATATCGGTGTGCCCGAACGAGGGGAACATCTCGAGGTCCGGGAAACTCCCGAAGTCCTTGAAGAACTCGTCCATCATCCGCTCCATCCGCGAGGCGATAGAGAACGGCTCACGCCACAAAACAGGTAGTCTCACCATAACGCTCACCTCCTATTAGCAGTCTTGACATGAGACTGCCAGAATTATAGGGGGAGGAGGGGGGGATGTCAAGTCCCCGACCGGGCGTGGACGCGGCGGGGCGGCTAAGATTGGCGGCGATGGAGCAGGGCGCGCTCGTGGACCTGTACGAGCTGACGATGGCCCAGTCCTACCTCCGGCAGGGACTGACCGGAGAGGCGTCGTTCGCCTACTTCGTGCGGGCGCCTGTCCCCCACCGCCGGGTCCTCGTGTTCGCCGGGCTGGACCCGCTCCTCGACGCCCTGGAGAAGTTCGCGTTCGGGGAAGACGACCTGGCGTACCTGGAGGGGCTCGAGCTGTTCGACCGCCCGTTCCTGACGCAGCTGGAACGCCTCCGGTTCACGGGGGAGGTGTGGGCGGCGGAGGAGGGGGAGATCGTGTTCCCCGGGGAGCCCCTGGTCCTCGTCACCGCGCCCCGGATCGAGGCCCAGCTCGTGGAGACGGTCCTCCTCAACCTCCTCAACTACGCGACCCTCGTCGCGACCAAGGCGGCGCGGATCGTCCTCGCCGCGGGGGCGGAGGCGGTGCTGGTGGACTTCAGCCCCCGACGGGACCACGGGACGGAGGCTGCCCTCCACGCCGCCCGGGCGAGCTACCTCGCCGGGTTCCACGCCACCTCAAATGTGCTGGCAGGGAAGCGGTACGGGATCCCCGTCGCCGGGACGATGGCCCACTCCTACGTGATGAGCTTCCCCGACGAGCTCAGCGCGTTCCGCGCCTTCGCCCACGATCACCCGCAGCCGATCCTCCTCGTCGACACCTACGACCCCCTCCAGGGGATCCGCCACGCGGTGCGGGTGGCGGCGGAGCTCCGGGAGGCGGGGCGGGAGCTGTTCGGGGTGCGCCTGGACTCGGGGGACCTGGCTGCGCTGTCCCAGGCGGTGCGGCGGATCCTCGACGAGGCGGGGTTCCCCAGCGTGCGGATCTTCGTGTCCGGTGACCTCGACGAGGAGCGGATCAGGGAGTTCCGGGCCCGGGGCGGGGTGGCGTGGGGGTACGGGGTGGGGACGCGGCTTGGGGTGTCGTGGGACCTCCCGGCGCTTGGGGGGGTGTACAAGCTCGTGGAGGACGCGCACGGACCGCGGATGAAGACGAGCCCGGGGAAGGTGTCGTTGCCGGGGCGGTGCCAGGTATGGAGGCGGGAGGGGTTCCGCGACCTCGTGACGGTGGCGGACGAGATCGGGGACGGCCGGCCGCTGCTGCGGGTGGTGATGGAGGGCGGGCGGAGGGTGGCCCCGCCCCCCGACCTCGCCCAGCGGCGCGCAGCGGTGCGGGAGTCCCTGTTCTCCCTTCCGCCCGCGCTGGCCGACCTCGCGCCGGTGGAGGACCCCCGCTACCCGGTCGAGCTCTCCCCCCGCCTCGTCTCCCTCGCCGCGGGAAGGAGGTGACGGTGGAGGTTCCGGAGATCGGTTGGACAACCGAGGTGCAGCTCCCCGCCTCGCGGACCGCCGTCCTCGTCGTGGACATGCAGAACGACTTCGTCCACGAGCGGGGGGCGCTGCGCGTCCCCACCGCTGCGGGAACGGTCGGCCCGATTGCCCGGCTCCTGTCGCGGGCGCGGGGGGCGGGAGTCCCGGTCGTCTACACCCAAGACTGGCACAGCGCCGACGACCCGGAGTTCCGGATCTGGCCCCCCCACTGCGTGGCCGGGACGTGGGGGGCGGAGGTGGTGGATGCGCTTGCCCCGCGGCCGGAGGAGACGCGGATCCGGAAGACCACGTACGACCCGTTCTTCGGGACCGACCTCGGCCCGGCGCTGGAGCACCTCGGGGTGGAGAAGCTCGTGATCGTGGGTACCGTGGCCAACATCTGCGTTCTGCACGCCGCGGCATCGGCCGCCCTGCGCGGGATCCGGCCCGTGGTCCCCCGGGACGGGGTGAGCGCGCTCACGGAGTTCGATCTGCACCTGGCGTTCCACCAGGTGACGTTCCTCTACCGGGGCGTCCCCCTCGCCGCGGGGGACGGGGCGCGGTTCGTCCCGCGAGCCCGGGCCTAGTCGGCCGGGGCCGCCCACCCTCGGGCCCGGTCCAGAGCCCTCCTCCACCCGAAGAGCTGGCGCGCCGTCCAGGCGGCGTCGCCGGCGGGGAGGAATCGGGTCAGGTCCGCGGCCGCGGCCTCCACCACCCCGTCCTCCGTCCACAGGCCGGCGGCGAGCCCCGCGGCGAGGGCCGCTCCCCGGGACGTGGTCTCCAAGTCCGCCGGGCGAAGGATGGGGATCCCGAGCACCTCGGCCTGGAACTGGCACAGGAAGTCGCTCCGCGCGGCTCCACCGTCCACGCGGAGTTCCCGCAGCTCCTGCCCGGTGTCGGCCTCCATCGCCCGCACGAGGTCGTGGGTTTGGTACGCGATCGCCTCGAGGGCGGCCCGGGCCAGATGGGCACGGGTCGTGCCCCGGGTCAGGCCGAGGATCGTTCCCCGGGCGTGGGGATCCCAGTGGGGAGCGCCGAGGCCAGCCAGCGCGGGGACGAAGTACACCCCTTCGTTGTCCGGAAGCGACGCCGCCAGAACGTCGGCCTCCGCCGCCGCGGTGAGGATCCCCAGCCCGTCCCGCAGCCACTGCAGCGCCGCCCCGGCGACGAACACCGACCCCTCCAGCGCGTAGTGAACCGCGCCTCCAGGGCGGGCGTGGGCGACGGTGGCGACGAGCCCGTGCCTGCTCCCCACCGGCGCCGGTCCGACGTTGAGGAGGAGGAACGCCCCCGTACCCCAGGTCACCTTCGCCCTCCCGGGGACGATCCCCCCCTGCCCGAACAGGGCCGCCTGTTGGTCCCCGAGGACCGCCCCCACGGGGATCCCCTCCCACGTCCCGAACGGGGACAGGCTGGGCCGCACCTCGGGGAGGCACATGGAGGGAATCCCGAACAGGTTCAGGAGCTCGCGATCCCACTCCCGGCGGTCGAGGTCGAGGAGGAGGGTCCGGGAGGCGTTCGTGGGGTCGGTGGCGTGGACGCCGGTGAGGTTCCACACGAGCCAGCTGTCGACGGTGCCGCAGAGGGCGTCCCCCTGCTCCGCCCTCGCCCGCAGCCCCGGGACGTGCTCCAGGAGCCAGGCAAGCTTCGTGGCCGAGAAGTAGGGGTCGAGGGGCAGTCCCGTCCTCTCCCGTACCCAGTCCGCGTGCCCCTCCGCCCGCAGCCGGTGGCAGAGGGGAGCGGTGCGGCGGTCCTGCCACACGATCGCCGCGGCGAGCGACCGCCCGGTGGCCCGGTCCCAGACGACGACCGTCTCCCGCTGGTTCGTGATCCCCAGCGCAGCCACGTCCGCCGGGGAGAGCGAGGCGCGGGCGAGGGCCTGGGCGAGCACCTCCCTCGCCCCGGCGACCATCTCCTCCGGGTCCTGCTCCACCCACCCCGGCTGAGGGTAGCGGAGGGGGAGCTCGCGGTACGCCGTGGCGACGGCCCGCGCCCGGCGGTCGTAGATCACGCACCGCACGCCGGTCGTGCCGAGGTCGAGCGCCGCCACCCGCTCCGCCATCGCTCCCCCCTAGAACGGGAGCCGATCCCGGTCCAGTCCGAGCTCGTCCCGGATCGCCCGCAGCTCGGCCTGGAGGGAGGGGCTGATCGGGACGCCTTCGGCGCGGATCCGCTCCTCGCGGGCATGCCCCTTCTCCCCCGCCGTGTAGATCCTCTCTTGGCCGGGGGCCTTGGCCGCGCCGCGCAGCTCGCGCAGGATCCCCCCCACTGTGGCCCGGAACTCGTCCAGGGGGACGAAGTGCTCGACGTCCACAGCGAGGAAGAAGTGGGCGAGCCGGTGTGGGCGCGGTGTCCCGTCCTTCTCCATCCCCGACAGGGCCCACAGGAACGCCCCCGAAGAAAGCCCGGCGCACAGGATCTCCACCATCGTCGCCAGGCCGTACCCCTTGTGCCCGCCCATCTCCTCCCCCGCTCCCCCGAGCGGAAGGAGGGCGTAGAGCTCCTTGGGGATCCCCTGGAGGATCGCCGCCGTGTCCGTGGCGAGGTTCCCCTCCCGGTCGACCACCCACCCCGCCGGGGTGGGCTTTCCCTCCCGGGCGAGGACCTCGATCTTCCCCCGCTGGGTGATCGACGTCGCGGCGTCGAAGCAGAACGGGAACGCCTCGTCGGAGGGGGCGGCGAAGGCGATCGGGTTCGTCCCGAGCATCGGCTCGACCCCGAACGTGGGGGCGACCGATGGCCGCGCGTTCGTGAACGAGAGCCCGATCATCCCCGCCTCGGCCGCCATCCGGGCGTAGTACCCGGCGATCCCGTAGTGCGAGGAGTTGCGCACCGCCACCGCTCCCAGGCCGTATGCACCCGCCTTGGCGATCGCAAGCTCCATCGCGCGGTGGGCGACGGGGTGACCGAGGCTCGTGTGGGCGTCGACGACCGCCGTCGTCGGGCCCTCGCGCACGACCTCGAACCGGACCTGAGGCGAGATGATCCCCTTCTTGATCCAGTCGTAGTACATCTTGAGCCGCCCCACCCCGTGGGACTCGATCCCGTGGAGGTCGGACGCGAGGAGGACGTCCGCGCAGATCGTGGCGTCCTCGGGCGCCGTACCCACCCCCACGAATACGTCGCGCACGAATCGGCGAAGGGTCTCCACCGGAACAGTCACTGTCTGGTCCTGCATCTTCCATCACCTCGTGTTCAGTTCGCGATCGAGCCGCGGCAGGTCCCCGATCCCATCGACCACGTGATCGGGCTGGAGAGAAGCCCGGGCAAGGTCGCCGCGGCGGGTGACCCCGGTCAACGTGAGGATGGCCACGAGCCCGTTCTCCTTGGCCATGCGGATGTCCGTCTCCAGACGGTCGCCGACGAGGGCGCACTGCGCCGCGGGGAGCCCCAGGGTGGCGAGGGCCATCTCCGCCGTGTGGCGGGAGGGCTTGCCGAACACCTCCT
Source organism: Candidatus Bipolaricaulota bacterium (assembly GCA_014360985.1). Taxonomy (GTDB): domain Bacteria; phylum Bipolaricaulota; class Bipolaricaulia; order Bipolaricaulales; family Bipolaricaulaceae; genus Bipolaricaulis. Next base: position 29,450 of record JACIWK010000004.1, on the reverse strand, counting down.
CCACCGCGCGCCCGGACGTGGCCTCGAGAAAGGCGATCACCCCCGCCGCGTCGGGCACCTCCCCCCCCTCCACCGGGCACGTCCGGTCCGGGTTCGTGGCGAGGAACCGCGCCCCGCGGCGGAGGGCCTGGAACGCGATCGTGAGCTTGCGGTAGTCGAGCGTGCGGTCGAAGGCAGCGATCACGTACTCCACCTCCGCCGGGTCGTCCGTAAGGTGCAGTCCCACCGCGGCTAGCTCCGCGAGGAGCGGGGGCTCCCCGATCGCGAACACCCGTGCCGCAGGCGCGTGACGGGCGAGGTACCGGGCCAGCACGAACGAGGAGTTGATCACGTCCTCCTCACACGTGGGAATACCCAGGCAGGAAAGCTTCTGCGCGTAGTCGCGGCGTGAGTAGAGGGGTTTATTGGACAAGAACAGGATTCTCCGGCCGCGGGCCCGCAGCGCGGCGATCGCGCGGTCGGCGCCGGGGACGAGCCTCTCCCCCACGTACACCGTTCCATCCAGGTCCAGGATGTACCCGGCGATGGGCATCAGCCGCCCCCTCCGCCCCGCCTGACCTGGACCAATCCCGCTCCCAGGAGGACAACGAGCATCGCCACGATCCGCAGCGGGGAGAGCGTCTCCCCAAGGGCGAGCCAGGCGAGGAGGGCAGTGCCGAGCGGGCTCAGGTTGAGGATCACGTTCGCCTCCACCGCGGTGAGGTGACGCAGGGCGTGGTTGTAGACGAGGTACGCCAGCGCCGTGTTCACCACCGCGAGGCCCACGATCACCCCCCACATCGCGAGGGGCAGCTCGGGCACCCCTTCCCAGGTCAGGGCCGCCGCGAGGAGGACCCCGCCCCCGATCCCGAGGGGGATCGCGGTGAGGGGAACCGTGCCCACGCTGCCAGCGCGGGCGAGCTCGCGCCCCACCACGGGGAGGACCGCGAACGCGAGGACCGCCACCGCGAGGGCCCCCAACGCCGCCGCATCACCCGCCTCGAACGTAGGGAGGAAGAACAGGACGCTCCCGCCCACGGTGAGGGCCAGTCCGAGGAGGGCCACCCCCCGGGGGCGCTCCCGCAACCAGACGATCTGCAGGAGAAGGACGACGATCGGGACGAGGGACAGGCTCAAGCTCCCCGCGGTTGCCGACAGGGTGCGGAGCGACCAAAACAGGGCGCCGTTGCCCACCGTGTACTGCGAGATCCCGATCAGGGCCAGCCGCGGCCACGCCCCCGCGGGAAGGGCCCCCCGGCTCCGCCGGAGGAGGGGTACGAAGAGGAGGAACGCCAGGGTGTAGCGGAGGCCGGCTACGGTGAGGGGGCCGGCGTGCTCCAGGGCGGCCTTGACCCCCACGAACGACGAGGCCCAGATCCCGGCCGCAAGCAGAGCCTCCGCCCCCGCCACGGCGCGCGCTGGCGTCCGCCTCCGCACCGTTGAAGCAACCGCCAAGCGAGAAGGGCTCATCCCCTCGCCCTACTTCGTGCTCTGCATCGCAATCCCATGGGCGAACTGCCGCCGCATCGCGATGAGCACCACCAGCGGCGGGAGCATGATCAGCACCGCGCCTGCCATGATGATGTTCCACTCCGCTGCCGTCCGCTCAGTCGTGATCAACATCTTGAGGCCGATCTGAGCGACGCGCATGTCAGGGACGGTCGTGACAATCAGAGGCCACAGGTACTCGTTCCACATGTACACAAACTCAATCACGAACAGCGCGGCAATATTCGTTTTCGACAACGGTAGAAGGACGCTCACCAAGTAGCGCAATGGCCCTGCCCCATCAACCCGGGCCGCATCAGGCAGCTCATCGGGCACCGTGAGGAAGAACTGGCGGAACAGGAGGAGCCCAGTGGTGCTGGCCAGGTAGGGGACGATGAGGGCATAGTACGTGTTCAACCAGCCGAAGCTCGCCATGAGGCCGTACGCAGGAACAATCCGCACCGGCAGGGGCAACATCTGGGTGATCATGGACAGGGGGAAGAGGAGGATCCGCCCCCGAAACCGGAAGTGGGTGAACGCGAACGCGGCGAGGATCGAGAGCACGATTTTCCCCACGGTGACTGCGATTGCGACCACCGTGCTGTTGAGCATGAGCCGACCGAGGTTCACGCGCTGCCAGACCTCGCTCACGTTCCGCCACAGCTCCCCCCCCGGCACCAGCTTCGGCGGGAACGCGTAGGCATCCTGATGGCTGAGCGTCCCCATGACGACCGCGAAGTACACGGGGAACGCCACCGCCATCAGGATGAGGAGCAGAGTGGCGTGGATGCCCACCTGGTACAGGACGCGTCTGCGCACGCGGAATCTCATCGGCTGTAGACCGCCTTTCGGGTGGCAACCCGCAGCTGGAACAGCGCCGCAGCCGCCACCATCAGGAACAGGACGACCGACTGCGCCGAGGCGAAGTTCCCCCGCAGGCGGATGAATGCATCCCGATACAGTTTGTAGACGAGGATCTCCGTCGCGCCCCCTGGGCCGCCCTGGGTCATCACGTCGATCAGACCGAACACCTGGAAGAACGCGTAGACCATGTTCACGAACAGGAGGAACGCGGTGGTGGGGGAGATCATGGGGAACGTCACCCGCCAAAACGTCCTCCACGCCCCGGCCCCATCCACCCGCGCCGCCTCCTCGAACTCCTTGGGCACGTTCTGCAGGCCGGCGATGAAGAAGCAAATGTTGTACCCCAGCATGTTCCACGCCGCTGCGGTGGCGGCAATAAGGAGAGCGGCCGTCCCCTGGACCATCATGTTGATCCGGTACCCGCTGATGAGCTGGATCACGTACGTCCCGAGGCCCACCGCGGGGTCGAACAGAAGGGCCCAGATGATCCCTGCCACCGCGGGGGATAGGGCGTACGTCCAGACGAACGCCACCTGGTAGAACCCCAGCCCGCGGATCCGCCGGGTGACGAGGATCGCGATCCCCAGAGACGCGGACAGTCCTCCCGCAATCACCAACCCCGCGAACCCAACGGTGGTCAGCAGGCTGCGCAGGTACTCCGGCGTCGAGAAGATCTGGACGTAGTTATCCCACCCCACGAACCGGGTCGTGGCCCCGAACGGGGACGTCCGGTAGAAGGACTGCTGCACTGCCTGCGCGAACGGCACGACCAGGAACACGACGATGACCGCCACCGACGGGAAGATGAGGAGGTAGGGGAGCAGGCGGTACCCGGGGAACTTCGCCTCCATGGAGTCTCCTTGCCCTGAACGCCACTGGGGCAGCCGCAGCTGCCCCAGTGGCGCATCCGGCATTACTGAATGAGCTCCCGATACTCGCGAAGCGCTCGGTTGGCGTTGGCCGCCGCCTCGGCGAGGGCCGCCTCCGGCGAGAGGGTACCAGCCACCGCCTTCTCCAGCGCCGCCCGGACGTAATCCCGGATCTCCACGAACGGGCCGAGCCGGACCCCGATCGAGGCCGCCGTATCCTGGCGCCCGGAAAGGATCTGCAAGAACGCGGTGAGGTGGTTCGGGCTCTGCGCGAACCATCCCTCATCCATGAGCTGCTTCATCGCCCCGCTCGTGGCCGGGAAGTACCCCGTTCCCTTGTGCCAGAAGATGTCGACCTCGGGTTGGCTCAGGTACTTGAAGAATTCCCACACCGCGCGGAGCTCCTCCGGCCTCTGGCCCTTGCGAACCCAGAGACTTCCCCCACCGACGACCGAGTTGCCCCGCGGCTCGTCGGGGAACCGTGGCAGAAACGATGTGCCGACCTCGAACTTCGCCGTCTTGAGGATTCCATCGAGAGATGATGTCGACTGGAAGAGCATGGAGATCTTCCCGCTCGTGAAGGCGGAGTTCGCGTTGTACTCCGGTCCCCCGTACAGAAAGATCCCCTCGCGGGCCAGCTCCGTCCAAGTCGTGAACACCTTTACGCTGAACGGATCCGGCCAGGTCACCGTAGTAGCCAACCCGGCGCGGCCGTTGTCGCTGTCCGCATAGAGGTAGTTGTGGATCGCCAGTTGCTGCTCGAACTGCCAATCCGGCCACCCGAACGAGAGGACGTTCGTAACGACGCCCGCCGCGATCAGCGCCCGTCCAATCGCGAACACCTCGTCCCACGTCGTGGGGGGCTTGTTGGGGTCCAAGCCGGCCTGGCGGAAGTGGTCCTTGTTGTAGTAGAGCATGGACGTCGACGAGTTGAACGGGAACGACCACAAGTTTCCGTCGACAGAGTAGTAGAGCAGGATCGGCCGCACGTACTGCGCCCAGTCCCACGTCTCGCCGAGCATCCCCGGGATCTGGTACACGGGGATGATCGCTCCGCTGTCGATCATGGTCTGGGTCCCGACCTCGTACACCTGGACGAAGTTCGGGGCTGTGCCCGCCCGGTAGGCGGCGATGAACCTGGTGAGCGTTTCCTCGTATGTCCCCGTGAACACCGCGCGCACCTCGTAGTCTGGGTGCGTCGCATTGAAGTCAGACACGATCTTCTCCAGCACGGCAAGCCGCGAGCCACTCATCGCGTGCCAGAACTCCACCGTCGTCTTGGCCTGGGCCACGCCGACGCCCAACGCGACCAATGATGCGATCACGAGCAAGACGCGCTTCAAAGTTCCCTCCCTATTCATCGTTCCCTCCTTTCCATCCTCGCGTGATGTCCCCAACCTGGTACTGATCCTTGTCCCGTCGCTCACCTCCTTACCGCGGACCGCCCGGATGGTACCCCGTCGGCCCGAGGATCGCCCGCAGCCGCTGCGGCCAGTCGGTGATGATCCCCGAAACATAGGGATCAACCGCGAAGCGGGCCAGCTCGTCCGGCGCGTTCACCGTCCACAGGTACACCCCGTGCCCCGCCTCGCGAAGCTGCCGGGCCTTCTCCCGGTCGTAGGCAGTGGCTTGGGGGTTCATGGCCTCCGCCCCATACCCCCTCAGATACCCCACGGGGTCGGAAGGGAGGACGAGCACGAGCAGCGCAGCTGGGATCTCAGGGGCGATCGCCTTGAGGTACCGGATCCGCTCGTGGTCGAACGACGAGACGAGGACCCGGTCGACAAGCCCGAGCTCGCGGACGAGGGCCACAACCTTGTCCACCATCTCCCGCCCCGCGGGGGACAAGGGGGCGAGCGGCGTTCCCTTGAGCTCGATGTTCACCCATAGCCCTAGTTCAGCGGAGAGCGCGAGGGCGTCACGGAGGGTCGGTACCCGCTCCCCTGCGTAAGCCCGCGCCTCCTCCGTGGACACGTCGCCAGAACGGATCGTGCCGAACGGGTCGTCGCGCAGGAACCACGATCCCGCGTCCAGGTTGCGGATCTCGTCAAGGGTGAAATCGCCCACGCGCCACGGGGCCCGCTCTGGGAAGGCACCGTGGGCATTCGTCGTGCGGGCGAGGGTCTCGTCGTGCATGAGGATGAGCTCTCCATCCTTGGTGAGCTGAACGTCGAACTCCCAACCGTCCGCCCCGAGCTCGGCGGCGCGCCGCGCCGCGGCGAGGGTGTTTTCCGGCGCGACCGACCGCGCCCCGCGATGGGCAAGGACCAAAGGTTTGGACATCGATCCTCCGGGAAGAGCTTGTTCCCCACGGGCGGCGAACATGGAGATCACCAGGCCCACCCACATCACCAGCGCCAGCGACCGCGCCACTCCGCCCTCACTTCTCCGTCTCCACGAGTCCCTGCACCAGCCACTTCTGGAACAGGATCACCACTGCGATGGGGACAGCCATCGCCATCACCGTGGTCGCCATGACAAGGTTCCAGTCCATCAACGACTCCGAAGTCCCGAGCATCTTCACAATGCCGATGACGATCGTGTCCATGTTCCTCTCCGTTGTGATGAGGAGCGGCCACAGGTACTGGTTCCACCCGTACACGAACAGGATCACGAACAGGGCGGCGATGCTCGGCCGCCCCAGCGGGAGGATGATCGACCACAGACAGCGCATCGGCCCTGCCCCATCAATCTTCGCCGCGTCGAGGAGCTCCTTGGGGATCGTCATGAACACCTGGCGAAAGAGCAGGGTACCCGTCGCAGACACCATCAACGGAATGGTGAGCCCAGCCAGGGTGTTGAGGAGCCCAAAGTCCGATACGACCTTGTAGCTGGGGATGATGCGGACCTCGAGGGGAAGCATCAGGGTGATAAAGATGAGCCAGAAGAAGAACATCCGCCCGGGGAACCGGAAGAACACCACGGCGTAGGCCGCCAGCAGCGAGACGCTGATCTTCCCCACGGCGATGACGATCGCCATGACCAGCGAGTTGGCCATCATCACCCGAACCGGTGTCCCGCTGACCCGCTCGCCTGTGCCATACACCCAAGCCTGGACGTAGTTCTCCGCCAGGTGACTCCCGGGCGTCAGCGGGAGCCGACCGCGCCCAATGGTCGCCGCGTCGTGGGTCGAGCCGATGAATGCCATGTAGACCGGAAACACCAAGACCGCCACGCCCACCAGAAGGACCAGATGGGCACCGATGTTTCGCGGACGGCGACTCCGCCGGGTCATCGTCTCCCCTCACACATAGTGGACGCGGCGCTCGATGAACCTGAACTGAAACGCCGTCAGCAGGATCACGAGAGCCATCAAGATCACCGACTGGGCTGCCGAGCTGTTGAGACGGAAGTTCTTGAACCCGTCCACGTACAGCTTGTAGACCATGGTCTCGGTGGCCTTGCCCGGTCCGCCCTTGGTCAGGGCATCGATCGCCCCGAACGTGTCAAAGAACGCGTACACCGTGTTCATGACCACCAAGAAGAACGTCGTGGGCGCCAGCAAGGGGAACACGACGGACCAGAACGCTCGACGGGACGTCGCCCCGTCCACCTTGGCCGCTTCGATGAGGGACTTCGGGATCGCCTGGAGCCCGGCGAGGAAGAAGATGAAGTTGTAGCTCACCTGCTTCCACACCGAGGCCAGGATCACGAGCAGAAGCGCCTGCCCCCCGTGAAGGGTGTAGTTCCACCCGATCCCGGCGTGCTGCAGGGCCTGAGCCAGAATCCCGATCGACGGCTGAAACAGGAACAACCACAACACGGCCGCCATCGCAGGCGCGAGGGCGTAGGGCCAGATGAGAAGGGTCTTGTACACCCGAGCCCCGCGGATCGGTTTGTGAGCCATCACAGCCAGCAACAGGGACACGCTGATCGCCGTCAGCGCCACTGCGCCGGAGAACAGGAACGAGAGTCGGATGGATCCGAGGTAGTATGGATCCGCGAAGAGCGCCCGGAAGTTGTCCAAGCCGACGAACTTCGTGTGCAGTCCGAACGGATCCGAGCGCAGCAGCGACTGGTAGATCGCCTGCGCCGCTGGCCAAACGAAGAACAGGCTGGTCACCACAATCTGCGGCGCCACCAGCAGGTAGGGAAGGAGCTTGTTGGAGAACGTCGCGTGTCCCTTCACCCGCCCTCACCTCCAGAACGAAGACCGGGGCACACGCCCCCGGAGAGGCGTGTGCCCCGAGCAGACCGCCTACTTGTAGATCGCCTCGAACTCGCGGAGGAGCTCGTTCCCCCGCCGCACCGCATTGGCCATCGCCTGCTGCGCCGTCTGCTGACCCTGAAGGGCCTTCTCGACCTCTTCGTAGATCACAACACGGATCGCTGGCAAGTTGCCCAGGCGCAAGCCCTTGGTGTTCGAGGTGGGGTTCGGACGCGCGAGCTGAAGGATGGCGAGGTCGGCTCCAGGATTCTGCTCATAGTAACCCTGAGCCTTCGCCGCCTCGTATCCCCCAAGCGTGATCGGGACGTACCCGGTCATGATATGCCACTTCGCGTCGTTTGCCGCCTCGCTCAGGTAGGCGAAGAACGCCGCCACACCCTGATACTGCTGCGCCGTGGCTCCCGGCCGCCGCATCGCCCACAGCGATGCCCCGCCGATGATCGAGTTCTTCGGTTCGGCGATGAAATCGTCGTAGTACGGCAGGTAGGTCACACCCCACTCGAACTGCGCCTCCCGCATCACGCGGGCGCGGAGCGCCGACGAGGCCATGAGCATCGCTGCCTCACCGGATCCAAACAGGGCATCCGGAGCGGAGTCGCGGCCGGCGTAGGTGAAGGACCCCTCGGCCTGCATGTCCATCAACGTCTGCACGTGACGAACAAACAGCGGGTGATCGAGCGCCAAGACCGCGTCCATCCCCTCGAACCCGTTGGACTTCGTGGCGAACGGGATGTCGTGCAGCGCAGCGAACTGCTCGAACTGGATCCAGGTGAGCCACGATGTGGCCAACCCCATCTTCGCAGCTCCCGCGTCTACGATCGCCTTGGCCGCCGTCCGGACCTCGGCCCAGGTCCGCGGCGGGTTGTCCGGGTCGAGCCCGGCAGCCCGGAACGCGTCCTTGTTGTACCAGAGGAGCGCACTCGAGCTGTTGAACGGCATCGAGATCATCTTTCCGTCGGCCGAGCTGTAGTACCCCTTCACCGGGGCAATGTAGATGTCCGGGTCAAGCGGAGTTCCCGTGTCAGCCATCAGCTGGTACACCGGATAGATCGCTCCCGTAGCCGCCATCATCGTTGCCGTGCCCACCTCGAAGACCTGCACGATGTGCGGTGGCTGGCCGGCGCGGAAGGCGGCGATCGCCGCCGACATGGTCTCGGCGTAGGAGCCCTTGTAGATAGGGTTGACAACGTACAGGTCTTGAGACGCGTTGAACCCATTGACCACCTCGGTCAACGCCGCCGCCAACGCCCCTGTCGCCGCGTGCCAGAACTCGATCTCCACCTTCTGGGCCACAGCCAAGGGTCCCAGAGCCAGAACCGCCAGGACCACGACCACAAGCTTGTGCAACTTCATCAGGCATCCCTCCCTAAAGAGTGTTGGTGACTCAAAGCGATACCCCAATCCGCTACCTCCCGATCCCGCGCCTCATCACCCCCTTCTCGCCCAGACCCTTCCTGCCCCAGCGGGGCCCAAGTATATCCCCCCGTCCAAGGAGCCCGTGTCCCCCCCAAGGTCAGCACCATCTGCTCCCAGGTCGAGGGCCCTCACACGGCACCGATCACCGTCCGCAATGCTCAGCTACCCCTGCCCCGCCTCGCGAAGCTGCCGGGCCTTCTCCCGGTCGTGGAGGTGACCTGTCCTTTCCCTCCTTCTCGCCGCATCGGGCATCGAATCCTCGCCACGACTCCCGCGCTGCGATTCCCGCGCCGTCTCCGACCCCCTTCGTCCCTCACATCGCTTCCGGTCTCTCCGGCAGCACTCCCCCCCACAGCTCCGGCCGGACCGCGCTCGGCGCTGCCCTCGCCCGAGGCCCTGTCCCGCACCTCGTCATCCCTTGCGCCGCCATCCACGTACGCGGCACGAAGCCGCAACGCCGGCCACGGGCAGGCTCCTCACGCCGTCACCACCTCGACCCCCCGCTCGCGAAGGGAGTCCAGGAACGCCGGGTCCGCTCCCGGATCTGTGATCACGGTGTCGGCATCCTCAACCCCAGCGATCTTCCCCAGTGTAACCAGCCCGAACTTCGTGTGGTCGGCGACGACCACCAGCCGCAACGCGTGGCGCGCGATCTCCCCCGCCGTCTCCGCCTCCTCCAGAGATGGGATCGTGATCCCATGCTCAAGCGACACCCCGTTCGCCCCCAGGAACGCGAGGTCGAAGTACACCCCCTCCAGGGCCTGCCGGGCCAGCGGGCCGACCATCGCGAACGACACGCCGCGCAGGTACCCGCCGATCACGTACACCTCCACCCCGGGGATCTCCGCGAGCTCGGTGGCATGGGTGAGGGCGTTGGTGAAGACCTTGATCCCCACAGGGGGCCGCTCCGCAAGCGCGCGCACGATCTCGATCGTCGTCGTTCCGTTGCCGATGAACACCGCCATCCCATCCTCGACCAGCGCCGCCGCCCGACGCCCGATGCGCCGCTTCTCGTCGAGGTTCTGAGCCGCCTTCTCGTAGTACGAGGGCTCACGGGCGACCTGCTCCCGGAGCATCGCCCCCCCGTGGACGCGGACGAGCCCCCCCCTCCCTTCCAGGGCGGCGAGGTCGCTGCGAATCGTCATCGGGGAGACGCCGTACTTCCGCGCGAGCTCCGCCGTCCGCACCACGCCGCGCTCGCGCAGCTCCTCCAGGATCATCCGGCGGCGTTCCTCGTTTAGCGCTCGGCTTCGTTTGCTCACCATTTCTTGCGTTTGCCATTATAGGCGGGACCGCAGGACGGTCAACTGTGGGGGCGTGGCGAACGGCCCGTGTGGCGACGAGGTCAGCCCCTGTCCCGAGGAGATCCGTGGCCACGACCTGGCCCACCTCCACCGGGGCGGGAATGGCGAGCGCGCGGACGAGCGCCATCGCCTCGGGGAGGAGCGAGCGGGGGAGCGGAGTCGAGGTGCGAACGGAGGCCAGCGGAAGCTCTCCCCCGACGACGCGCACGCTCGTGGTGAGAACCCGCTTGGGATCGAGAACTTCCTCACGGGCGTACACCACGCCGCGGGGACAGCCGTGACCGCTCACCCGCGCCGGGATCCCTCCTGCGACCTCGACCTCGATTGCGCACCCCATCGGGCACGACACGCAGATGATCCTCATCATCGCAGGGCGGTCACCTCCACCGCGACCTCCTGGAGGCAGGCCATCGCTGCCGTCTCCTCGGCCGTGAGGCGGACCTCGATCATCTCCGCGGGACGAACCCCGCGCGCCGTGCGCGTGGGCCCGTCCGGGCCCACCGTCACCCGGGCCCGGTCGAGCGGCTCCCGCGCCCGGAGGTAGAGGATCGCCTCCTCGCCGGGGACGAGGGAGGAGGGGACGAGGGCGGCCACGTTGCGCCCCATGCGCACGGGGACCGGCCGGGGGGCGGGGGAAAGCTCCCCCCGCGCGTGCCGGGCGGCGAGGGTCCCCGCCCGCGCGCCGAAGGTCGCCACCGTGTCCACGAGGTCGAACGGGGCGAGGCAGTTCCCGGCGGCGAACAACCACGGGACCGCTGTCTGGAGGCGCGTGGATGCAGCGAGACCCCCGGTGGCCGGATCCCGCGGAGCGAACGGGACCCCCTCCACCTCGGGGACGAGGCCCACCGAGACGATGAGCGTGTCCACCGGAACGAACCGCTCCGTCCCCGGCTGGGGGGCCCCGGCTCCGTCCACCTCGGCCAGCGTGACCCCGGTGAGCCTTCCCCGCCCGTGGACCTCGACCACGGTGTGGGAGAGGAGGAGGGGAATCCCGAAGTCATCCAGGCACTGGACGACGTTGCGCAGCAGCCCCCCGGGGTGGGGTCGGATCTCCACCACGCCGACCACCTCCACCCCCTCGAGGTGGAGGCGGCGGGCCATGATGAGGCCGATGTCGCCCGACCCGAGGACGAGCGCCCGCCGCCCCGGGAGGAGCCCGTGGATGTTCACGAGCCGCTGGGCGAGCCCGGCCACGAAGAGCCCCGCGGGCCGCGTTCCCGGAACGCGCAACGCCCCGAGCGGCCGCTCCCGCGCCCCGGCCGCCCACACCACCGCCCCCGCCTCGATCTCCACCAGCCCCTCGCTCCCCACCGTCCGGGCCCGCGGCCGGTTCGGGTCGACCGCGAGGAGGGACTGGCCCGTCCACGCCTCGACCCCGTCGAGCTCCGCCACGAGCCGGGCGGCGAACTCGGGGCCGGTGAGCTCCTCCCGGTAGCGGTGGAGGCCGAACCCGGGGTGGATGCACTGGTCGAGGACGCCCCCCAGGCGCGCCCCCTCCTCGACGAGGACCGTCCTCGCCCCCACGCGGGCCGCCGCCGCGGCGGCGGCCATCCCCGCCGCCCCGCCCCCCACGACGAGGACGTCCACGCGGTGCGTCCTCACCGCACCCTCCCCACGACGAGCGCCGACCCGGGGCCCCGGAGGGAGATCTCGTCCGGGGCCGCGTTCGCCTCACGAGCCAACAACGCCAGGATGCGGTCCGTGCACGTCCCGCCCTGGCACCGGCCGAACCCGGCCCGGGTGCGGAACTTCACCCCGTCCACCGTGCGCGCCCCGCGGCGGATCGCCGCGACCACCTCCCCCTCCGTGACCCGGTTGCAGCGGCACACGATCCGCCCGTAGCAGGGGTCGCGGGCGATAAGCGCGTCCCATTCCTCCGGCGGGAGCTCCGCCACCCGCGGAGGCGCCGGGCGGAGGGGGCGGAACGACGCCCGGGGGGCGAGCCCGAGGTCCGCGGCGATCCCCCCGGCCAACCAGCGGGCGATCGCTGGGGCGGCGGTGAGGCCCGGGGACCGCATCCCCGCCGCCTGGTAGAACCCCCGCACGTTCGTCTCCCCGAGCCAGAACTCGCCGTCCCTCGGCTCGGGGCGGAGGCCGGCGAACGCCTTCACCACCTTCCCCAACGGGAGGCCGGGGACGAGCCGGCGCGCCCCGGCCAGGGCCTGGGCGAGGCCGTCGGTCGTCGTCTCCGTGGCGTCCCTTTCCTCCGGTGCGAGGTCGGCCGCAGTCGGGCCGAGGAGGAGCCCCCCGTCCACCGTCGGCACGACGAGAACCCCCTTGGAGTGCGGGGTGGGCACGGGGAACAGGACGGCCGAGCGCAGGGACGGGGGGACGTCGACGAGGAGGAGGTACTCCCCCCGCCGGGGGACGAGCCCGGGAACGGGGACCCCGGCCAGGGCCGCGACCCGATCGGCATCGAGGCCGGCGGCGTTCACCACCGCGTCCACGTCGTACGCCGCCCGGTCCGTCCTCACCCCCCGGACCCGACCCGCGCGGAGACAGATCCCCGTCACCTCCTCCCCCACATGAAGGGAAGCGCCGTTGGCACAAGCGTTTTCCACCGCAGCGAGCGCGAGGGCCCACGGCTCGGTGATCCCCACGCTCGGCGCCCACAGGGCAGCCACGACCGCGGGGTTCACGTCGGGGAGCCGCCTCCGCACCTCGTCCCCCGCCACGAGCTCCAGGCCCGGGACCCCGAGCTCCTCCCCCCGCGCCCGCAGCCCCTCCAGGGCGGCCCGCTCTCCGTCGGCCAGCGCCAGGACGTAAGCCCCGATCCGCTGGAACGGGACCGCGAGCTCGCCGCACACCTCGGGGAACAGGGCGTTCCCCTCCACGCAGAACCGGGCGCTCGCCGTGCCCGGCCGCTCGTGGAACCCAGCGTGGACGATCGCCGAGTTCGCCTTCGTCACCCCCCACCCCACGTCCAGCTCCCGCTCGAACAGGAGAACCTCCCCCTCGTAGCGGCAGAGCTCCCGCGCGAGGAGCGCCCCCACCACCCCCGCCCCGATCACCGCCGTCCGCACCGGACACCTCTTCCCTTTCTTTCATATGTGAGTCTTTTCTTGCATAACCTTGCGATAGACTACCCTGCGGAGGATGAGGCGTCAAGGGGGAGTTTGACGGAGCGGGCAATGCGAGGTATTCTGGAACGTGATGAAGCGGTTCACGACGGTCGTCCGCCGGGGGGCGTTCACCCTCGGGACGGGCCTGCTGGGGACGGTGATCGGGACCCTCATCGGTTCGCTCGACACCGCGGTCACGGTGATTCTGTTCGCGATCGCGCTCCTGTGCATCGTGATCGCGTTTCTACGTTTCCCCCGACGCGGAGGGCCCGGTTAGGAGATGGGGTTCTTCCACCACGTTCTGGCTGGAAACGAGATCTGGGTCTGGTTCCTCGGGTTGGGGATCGCCGTCCTGACGTTCGTCCTCCTCCGGGTGGTGCGGTGGGCGGTCGTGCGCGGGCTCGCGGCGCAGTACGAGCAGAAGAAGGGGGAGGTACGGCAGCTGGTGGCGGACCTCGTCCGCCGCACGAACCCCTTGTTCCTGCTCGCCGTCTCCCTCTGGGCCGGTTCCCTGGCCGTGACGCTCCCCGAACCCGCATCCCGGGCGTTGGGGGCAATCGCGCTCCTGGCGTTCCTCCTTCAGGTGGCGAGCTGGGCGAGCCGGTTCATCACGTTCTGGGTGACCCGCGAGGCGCGGCACAAGCTCGAGGAGAAGGACGCTGCCGCCGCCACCACCCTCAACGCGGTGGGGTTCATGGCCAAGCTCGTCCTGTGGACCCTCGTCCTCCTCCTCGCCCTGCAGAACATGGGGGTGGATGTCACCGCCCTCATCACGGGCCTCGGCATCGGCGGGATCGCGGTGGCGCTCGCCCTGCAGAACGTGCTCGGGGACCTGTTCGCCTCGATTGCGATCGTCGTCGACAAGCCGTTCCTGGTGGGGGATTTCATCATCGTGGGCGACATGCTGGGGACGGTGGAGCGGATCGGTCTCAAGACGACCCGCATCCGCAGCCTGACCGGCGAGCAGATCGTGATCGGCAACGCCGAGCTCCTCCGCCAGCGGATCCGCAACTTCAAGCGGATGCGCGAGCGACGGGTTGTGTTCTCGTTCGGGGTCGTCTACAACACGCCCCCCGAGCTCCTCGAGCAGATCCCGAAGACGGTGCGGGAGATCATCGCCGGCCTCCCCAACACCCGCTTCGACCGCGCCCACTTCAAGCAGTTCGGGGACTTCGCCCTCACCTTCGAGGTCGTGTACTGGATGCTCGTCCCCGACTACAACGCGTACATGGATACCCAGCAGGCGATCAACCTCGAGCTCAAACGGCGGTTTGCCCAGATGGGGATCGCGTTTGCCTACCCGACCCAGGTCGTCTTCCTCCATCCCGGGGAGAGCAAGTCGGAGGTGCCCGATGGTCGTTGACCGGGAAGCGGAGCGGGTGCTGGGGCGGCACGGCCACGTCTTCGTCAACCCGTCCCGCGCGGTCGCGATCCAGGAGGCGATCGCCCATCGGGAGGCCCTCGTCAGCGTCTCGGGGGCACTGGCCACGTGGACGCCCCCCGAATCCACCGGGCGTCGGCCCGAGGACACGTACATCGTGGATCGGCCGCAGATCCACGACGAGGTGGACTGGTCCTCGCCGTACTGCCATCCGATGCCGCCGGACACGTTCGAGATGATCCTCGCCGACGGGTGGGCCGCCCTGGAAGCCAAACCCCGCCTGTTCGCAGTCGAGCGGGCGCTGGGGGCGGACCCGACGTGCTCCCTCACGGTGCGCCTGATCACGGACCACGCCCTGACCGCCCTGTTCGCGGACAACATGTTCCGCCCCATCCCAGCCGGCGCCGCGGGGTCGGCGTTCGCCGACCGGCCGTTCACCCTCCTCGTCCTCCCCTACGACAAGCTCGACCCAAGGAAGTACGCGGGCCGGCTGCGCACCGATCGGGCAACGGGGCGGACCTCGGACCTGGCCGTGGTCATGGACTTCGCCCCCCGCGCGGGGATCGTGTACGGCTCGGCGTACCTCGGATCGGTGAAGAAACTCCTGTTCACGGTGATGAACTTCCTCCTCCCCCCGCTGGGGGTCCTTCCGCTGCACGGGGCGGCCAACGTCGGAGCTGACGGCGCCTCCGCCCTGTTCCTCGGCCTGTCCGGGACGGGGAAGACGTCGCTCTCTTCCGATCCTGAGCGGATCCTCATCGGCGACGACGAGCACGGGTGGAACGAGGAGGGGATCTTCAACTTCGAGTGGGGCTGCTACGCGAAGATGATCGGGATCGACCCGGCGAAGGAGCCGGACATCTACGGGGCGGTGATGCACGAGGCGGACCCCTTGGACCACGGGGCGATCGTGGAGAACGCGTTCATGCTCCCCAACGGGAGGTTTGACTTCTCCGACCGGCGCCTGACGGAGAACTCCCGGGCCTCGTATCCGCTCTCGTTCATCCGCAATGCCGACCCGATGGGGCGGGCCGGACACCCGACGGCGATGGTGTTCCTGACCGCGGACGCCCACGGGGTCCTCCCTCCCCTCGCTCGCCTGGAGCCGGATCAGGCCAAACTCTGGTTCCTGATGGGGTACACAAGCAAGCTCGCCGGGACGGAGACGGGGGTTGCCGAGCCCGGTTCCACCTTCTCTCGGTTCTTCGGGGCGCCGTTCATGCCACGGCTGCCCCACGTGTACACGGACCTCCTCGGGAAGTACCTCGATCGGTACGGGACGGAAGTATGGCTCGTCAACACCGGCTGGTCGGGGGGGCCGTACGGAACGGGGTCGCGGATCGACATCCGCCTCACCCGGCGGATGGTGCGGGCGGCGCTCGCCGGGGAGCTTACTGGGGTGGATTTCGCGCTCGACGAGCGGTTCCACGTGTGGGTGCCCGAAGCGTGCCCCGGGGTGCCGAGCGAGATCCTCCGTCCCGAGGCGACGTGGCAGGACAAGGGGGCCTACGCCCGACGGGCCGACCTCCTCGCCCGCCAGTTCGCCGAGGAGTTCTCGCGGTCGTTCGGGGAGCTTTCGATCAGCCCCCGCGTGGCCGCCCAATGCCCGGGCCGGCGGTAGCGAGCGCCCCCTTCACCCAGCGCACGAGCCTCCGCCAGGACTGGACCGCCGGCCACGATACCCCCACCGCGGACAGGGCCAGGGCCCATTCGAGCAGGCTCCCCGTCGCCCCCAAAGCGAGGGCACAGGCGGCCACGATCGCCCCCGCCACGATGCCCAAGCCCACGGCGACGAGGCCCAGCCCCGCCGCCAGGATCACGAGGAGCGCCACCACCACCGCCAGCACGTACGGCATCAGATCCGCCGCACGAGCTCAGCCAGGGGCCGCCGCTCCCGCGGGGGTGGCTCCTCTGCCGGGTACCCGATCGGGATGAGCATCATCAACTCCTCCCCTTCCCGCGCCCCGAGGAGGGCCTCGACCGCCCGGTCGCGGGCCCGCCCGATCCAGCACCCGCCCAACCCGAGGGCCTGGGCGGCGAGGAGGATGTTCTGGGCACAGGCTCCAATCGCTTGGGCATCCTTGAGCTCGTCGTAGCCCGCCTGGCGGTCGAGGAGAACGGCCAGCGTCACGGGGGCCGTGGCCACCATATCCCGCTGGGGAACAAGCTTGGCGAGCTCGGCCCGCTTGGCCGCCGACTCCACGACCACGAACCGCCACGGCTGGGTGTTCTTCCCCGACGGGGCCCACCGGCCGGCATCGAGGAGCGCCTCCACCTTCTCCGGCTCCACGGGCTGGGAGCGGAACGCCCGAACCGATCTCCGCGCGCGGATCGCCTGCAGGACCTCGTTCATCGGCTCCTCCTTCGCGCGATTATAGCGAGACGGTCTCCTAGGGACCCTTCTCCCACTCCGCAGCGAGGGCCTCGAGCTCGCTCCGGGTAAACACGCGGCCGGTGAAGGGGAGCTCCTGGCCGACGAGCGTGGCCGCCCACCGGAGGCGCTCGTAGGTGATCGCACAGGGGGCCGCGAGATCGAGCTGCTCTCCCGTCACATCCCAGTGACAGACGACGACCTCGGCCGGAAGGTGATGGGCCACGGAGACATGGACTTGTGCCTCCAACTCGAGGTCGGGAAAGCTGACCGCGAGGGCGTACTCCCCAGGGGAAGCGGTGGGAGGGACGGACACGTGCCACGAGCGGATCGTGAGCCTACCGTCCACGACCGGGTCGGGCACTCCGGGGTCGGGCGCGTACGACCAACCCGCGGGGAGCTCCACCTCGGCGTTCAGGGTGGGAAGGTCGCGCGGGGAGATGAGCCGGACGGAGAGGGTCAGCCGGTATCCGGGGAGGACGACCGACGTGGACGTCTCCGGGGAGGCGAGGACGAGCGTCACCGCGGTCCGCGTGGCGGGCTCGATGTGCACCGAGCGGCGGACCTCCTCCCCGCCCACCTCCGCCGCGAGCTCGTGGTCCCCCGGCGCGAGAATGAAGAACGCCCGTCCCGAGGCATCGGCGACCCTCGCCTGCCCGGAGAGGTCGAGGGCGGCGCCGCGGCTCGTGCGCACCTCGGCCACCCCCATCTCGTCCGGCACCCGCAGGAAGGCATAACAGGCCGAGCCCGTGCAGGCGATCCACACCCCGGCGGGGGCAGCGGAAGGAAGGTCCGCTTCCCACCGCATGCGCTCCCCCTCCGGGGCGCAGCGCCAGGCGACCTCCCACGTCTCACCGCTGTGGACGAGACGCACGGGATCGGCCCCCCGCGCCGTCCACAGGACGAGGGGCTCGGAGAGGAAGAACACGGGGCATGCCACGTCCAGCCCCATACCCCCCGCGCCCACGCCGATCGCCACACCGAGGGCGAGGAGCAACCGGTTCATCGCAACGGGAGGGTGATATAGGCCGTGTAGCATCCCCGTGGATCCCGGAACTGGGCCCACAGCACCTCCCCCGCGCAGGCGCCGAGATCGGCCGGGCGGATGGCGGCGCTCACGAACGCCCCGTCGACGTCCGAAGCGAGGGTCAACGTCTGCACCCGCGGGTCCGGGCCCAGGCGACCCACCATCACCTCCACCGGTCCCGTGGCCCCGTCGGCCCGGACCAGGATTTCGAGCGAGCACGGCCACGGCTCGGTGGGGCGGGCGCCTGTGGTCGCGTCCACAAACGACAGCCTGACCCGCGGGACGAACGTCACCTCCGTCTCCGCCCGGCCCCAGAGGAGGCCCTGGCGCACGAGGGCGACCACGGACGCGGAACGGGGAGCATCCGCGAACAGGGGCAACCCCAGGCCTCCGCTGCGCGCGACCCCATCCACCCACCACCGCACCTCGTCCGCCCCTGCCGGCTCTGTGACCCGCACCTCCCCTACGCAGCCCACAGGGAGGGCGAGGTCGGAGGGTTCGAGCGTGACGGAGAGCGGGGCGAACGGCACCTGTCGGGTCTCCGCACCGTGCCGACCCACCACGTACGTCCCCCCCTCGACCGGCACCGCGGCGAGGAGGTCCCCCTCCACGGTGACCAACTCGAGCCACAGCGCGCCGTCTTGCGGTTCGAGGGCGACCACGAACTCCACAACGAACGCCCCGCTCGCGGGAGCGTCCTCGACGAGGGGAAGGGAGAACTCCTCCCCTCCGATGGTCACGGAGAGCGCGACCGGGTCCCGCGCACAGGTCGTATCGAGCGAACGATCGGCGACCACGAACCGAAACAGGGCCGGTCCCACCTCTTCGGCGGGGACCCACTCCATGTCCACGTTGTCCCAGCGCTCGAAGGCGAGGGCGGGCACGCCGGGTTCGCGGGCCGCAACGAGGGCCGTCCGGGATAGGCCTCCTCCGAGGTCCGTGGCCGCGACGACCGTGTCCCCGAGCTCCACCGACAGGGACGGATCCCCGTCCGGATCGCACGGCCGCCGGGCGTGGATCGGGGGTGACGCGAGCCGCCCCTCCTCGCAGCGGAGATCGACCCGGATCACCTCGCCCGTCCTCAGCACAACCAGCGTCGCCTGCCCGCTCGTCGCGGCGACCCCGGTCACGACCACCTTGAACGTCCCCGCCAGGTGCGGCTCCCCTTCAAACTGGAGCTCCGCCCCCAGGGCGGGGAGGGCCAGTAGCACGAGCAGCCATCGCATCTTCGTCATCCTCGGCCTCCTTCGGTTCGCCCACATTATAGGGAAGGAACCCCACCTTCGGACGTGATCTCCATCACACCAGCAGCGGGGGTACAATCCCCCCACCGAAAAGGGGGTCTCCATGGAAGACAGGCTGCGCGAGGCGGTGGCCCAAAGCCGCGCCGACTACACGGAAGCGCGTTGGGAACAGGTCACGCGGTCGCGGGTCGCGTTCCAGCGCGACCAGCTGATGGCGCTCGAGTCGGGCGAGGAGGCGGGGGGGATCGTGCGCTGCCTTGTCCGGGGCGCGTGGGGGATCGCGGTGTTCACCGATCCCGAGGAGCTTCCCCGCAAGGTGGCGGAGGCGACGGAGCTCGCGCGGACCGCGGCCAGGCACGTGGCCGACCCGGTGGCGCTCGCCCCCGTCGAGCCCGTGGAGGCGCGGTGGCAGGGAGAGGTGAGGCGCGACTTCCGCGGGGTCCCCCTGGAGGAGAAGCGCCGCCTCGCCGAAGGCTACAACAAGCTCCTCCGCGAGCATTCTCCCCTCATCGCGTCCACCAGCGTCCGCTACACCGACAGTTGGCGGACCACGATCTACGCCAACTCCGAGGGGACCTACGTCGAGCAGGGCATCCCCGACGTGACCCTCATGGTGGCCGCCGTGGCGAGGAAAAACGGGGACATCCAGCAGGGGTTCGAGTCCGTGGGCTACGCCGCCGGGTTCGAGGCGGTCCTGGGGAAGGAGGAACAGGCCCTCAAGGCGGCGCAGCGGGCGGTGGACCTCCTCTCCGCGAAGCCCGTGCGCGGGGGAACGTACACCGTGATCCTCGACCCGGACCTCGCTGGGGTGTTCATCCACGAGGCGTTCGGCCACATCTGCGAGGCCGACTTCCTCCTCAAGAACGAGCCGATGCGCAAGGTGATGCAGCTCGGTACCCCCTTCGGGGTCACGTCCCTCAACGTGGTAGACGACGGCTACCGCCCCGGTGAGCGTGGCAATACCCCCTACGATGACGAGGGCGTCCCGTGGACCAAGGCGTACCTCATCAAGAACGGCGTCCTCACCGGGCTCATGCACTCCCGGGCCACGGCGCACAAGATGGGGGCCAAGCCGACCGGCAACGCCCGCGCCGTGTCCTGGGAGCACGAGCCGATCGTGCGCATGCGCAACACGTACATCGAGCCCGGGACGGTGACGCTGGAGGAGATGCTCCAGGGGATCGAGCGTGGCCTGTACGCGTGCTCGGCGTTCGGGGGGCAGACGATGTTCGAGCAGTTCACGTTCTCCGCCGCCTACGGCCACGAGATCGTGAACGGGAAGATCGGACCGATGGTGCGGGACGTCGTCCTCACTGGAAACGTGTTCCACACCCTCCAGAACATCGAGATGATCGGCCGGGACTTCAAGCTCGAGGGGAGCGCAGGCGGGTGCGGCAAGGGGGGCCAGTGGCCGCTCCCCACCACGACTGGTGCCCCCCACGTCCGCGTGCGGAACGTAACGGTGGGAGGACGCTGATGGACATCCTCAGAAAGGCTGTGCAGAAGGCGGAAGCAGCGGAGCTGTATGAGGAGCTGCGGGAAGGCGTTGCCGTCAAGTTCCATGGCGGGGAGATCGAGTCCGTGAGCTCGGTGGCGGTGCGGGGGCGCGCGCTGCGCGTGATCGCCGGGGGGAGGCTTGGGTTCGCCTCCACCGCAGGCGGGACCGATGCGGCCCTGGTCGAGTCCGCCCTCCTCGCCGCCTCCCACGGGGATCGAGCCCCGTTCCGCTTCCTCGGGGAGGGCGATGGCCGAGGCCCGTCCGTGCCCGTGCTCGACCCGGCGGTGGGGAAGATCGCGGTGGAGGACCTCATCGCGTGGGGCGAGGACGCCGTGCGCCGGATCCGCGAGGAGTTCCCCGAGCTCGTCGTCGACGCCTTGCTTGAGCGGGGCACAGTGGACGTGTCCGTACGCACAACCGAGGGGGCGGAGCGCGCCGAGAGCCGGTCCTACGTCTCGATGACGGTCGAGGCCGAGCAGGTACGCCAAGGGGACATCTGGAGCGTGTACGCGTCCCGCCTCGTGCGCCGGGCGACCGATCTGGACCGCGACGCGCTCCTGGCGGACCTGGTCCGCGAGCTGCGCTGGGGACGGAAGATCGCCCCCCCGCCCACGGGCGCGCCGCCGGTCCTGTTCCTCCCCACCGGGACCCCAGTCCTCCTCCTGCCCCTCATGGTCGGGTTATCCGGCCTGTCCGTGTTCCTCGGGACGTCGCCCCTCACGGGCCGCCTCGGGGAGACCGCGTTCGACGAGCGGTTCTCGCTCAGCGACGATGGGACCCTTCCCTTCGCCCCCCGCTCGCGGACGTTCGACGACGAGGGGGTCCCCGCGGGCAAGCTCCCCCTCGTTGAGAACGGGGTCATCTCCGGTTTCTACTACGACCTACGGGCCGCAGCGCTCGCCAACGCTGCCTCCACGGGGAACGGAATCAAGGGGAGCCTCCTAGGAGGCGGAGGGTTCCGCGTCCCCCCCGGGCCTGCCTCCCGCAACCTCGTCATCGCCCCGGGCGAGGGGACCCTCGACGACCTCATCCAACAGATGGGGGAGGGCCTCATCGTCGCCGGCGTGCTCGGGCTGGGCCAGGGAAACATCCAGTCCGGCGCGTTCTCGAACAACGTGGGCGTCGGGTTCGCCGTGAAGGGAGGTCAGGTCGTGGGCCGGGTCAAGAACACGATGATCGCCGGCAACGCCTACGACGTCCTCAAGGACGGGATCCGGGCGATCGGGGGCCGGGCGGAGTGGACATTCGGGGCGCTCCACGTGCCACCCGTGCTCACCACCGGGGTCCGTGTCGTCGCCCAGTGACTTGACCTTGTAACAGTGTTCTGTTACACTACCCTTGTGCCGTCGCCACCGCGGCGGAGGGGGAGCGATGGACGAGGATCTGATTGCAAAAAAGGACGTGCTCGAGCAGACGGGGATCTCGTACGGCCAGCTCTACCGGTGGAAGCGGAAGGGGCTCATCCCCGAGGCGTGGTTCATCCGCAAAGCGACGGTGACCGGTCAGGAGACGTTCTTCCCCCGAGAGAAGATCCTGACCCGCATCGAGCAGATCCGCTCCCTCAAGGAGGAGCAGTCCTTGGACGAGCTCGTGCCGATCCTGGCCCCGGAATCAGCCCCGGAGACGGTGAAGTGCGATGACCCGACCCTCCTGGCCCCGGTCGGGGCCGAGGGCCGGAAGCTGATGTGGAAGGACCGTGGGTACACGTTCGGGGAGCTGGTGGCCCTCGCGTGCGGGGCCCATGCGCTCCGGGCGGGGACCCGTCCCGCGGAGGCGAAGCTCCTCGTGGACCTCGTGCGGGCCGCGGAGGAGGTGGTGCGGGCTCCGACCGGGATCACCGCGCTATTGGGGGAGAAATCCATCGACCAGGAGGGGGTCTCGGTGCGGCTCACGGTGGGGGTACTGGGCCACGAGCCCGTGAAGCTCGACCGCGAATCGCGGGTCAAGCACCGCGTGGACATGGAGAAGATCGTGGAGCAGGTGAAGCTAGCGCTGAGGGGGGTGGCGTAGATGGAAGGGCAGAACATCTCCATCTCGGGATCGGGGCGGGTCTCCGGCGGCGAGTACGGCCAGGTCCGCATCTCGGGGTCGGGGAAGGTGGACGGGGATGTCACCGCCCAAGAGATCCGCGTCTCCGGCTCGGGGCGGTTCCAGGGAGAGGTGAAGGCCAAAGAGATCACCGTCTCCGGGGCCGGGAAGTTCACCGCCCGGGTGGAGGCCGACGTCCTCGTCACCTCCGGCAGCTGTGGGATCGACGGCGATGCGGAGGTAAAGGAGCTCCGTTCCTCGGGCGCCCAGCGCATCGGGGGAAGCTTCCGTGGCCACTACGTGCGGGTGAGCGGGGTGCTCCATGTGGCCCGGGATCTGGAGACCGACGTGTTCACCTCCTCGGGCCGGTTCGAGATCGGCGGGCTTCTGTCCGCGGACCGGGTGGAGGTGAAGCTCGTCGGTGACAGCCGCGCCCGCGAGATCGGGGGGGAGAACATCGACATCCGCGCCAGTTCTGGGCTGAGCTTCGGGTTCAGCCTGGCGCGAGGGTTCCGGTTCGGGCTCGGGATCGGGACCCTCACCGTGGGCGAGATCGAGGGCGATCGCGTCCACCTCGAAGCCACCACGGCCGACGTCGTGCGCGGCAAGACGGTCCACATCGGGCCAGGATGCCGAGTCGGCCGGGTGGAGTACACGGAGTCCCTCGAGGTCCACCCCGAGGCCGAGGTGGGGGAGAGGATCAAGCGTTGATCCTCGGTGCCCTGTTCCGGCTCCTGGGAGGCGTGATCGGGCTCGTGGCGGGCCTGATCCTGCTCCCGCTGTTCCTCCCCGTCGTCCTGATTCTGGTCGGAGCGTGGATCGCCTACCGGATCTTGGTTCCGACCCGCCCCCGCTAGGGAGCAACGGCGGGCCCGAACGGGTATCCTTCCCTGCGCCTTGGACCATCCGGCGAAGGAGGAGAGAACGGTGCCCGACGGAAGCGAACGAGAGTTCTACGCCTCGGTGGAGAAGTTCTTCCACCGCATGCTCGAGGAGGTGCCCGTTGCCGCGACCCAGTTTGGGGACCACCGGTTCGACCACAGGCTTGGGGACCACAGTCCCGCGGCGCGGGCGCGCCAGGAAGGGATGCTGCGCGAGGCCCTCGCCCAGCTTGCGGCGTTCGACCCCGCCGGCTGGTCGCTCGATGCCCGCATCGACCGGACCCTGATGATCCAGTTCGCGAAATCGTTCCTGCGCGATTTCGAGAAGCTGCGGGGCCACGAGCGGAGCCCGGGGATGTACACCAGCGAGTGCCTGGGCGGCGTGTTCCTCCTCCTGATGCGGAACTTCGCCCCATGGCCCGTACGGCTGCGGGCGGTGCTCGGGCGGCTACGGGAGGTCCCCCGGGTCCTGGCCCAGGGGAAGGAGAACCTGGTTCCGGAGCAGGTGCCCAAGGTGTGGGCCGAGACAGCCGTCGAGGGGGCGAAGCGGGGGATGGTCCTGTTCCGCGCCGTGGTGCCCCTCCTCGGCCTGCGCACCCCCCACCTCTTCCCGCGCCTCCTCCGCGCCAGCCGCAGAGCGGCGAGGGCGCTTGGCGACTACATCGCGTTCCTGGAGCGGGAGGTCCTCCCCCGGGCCCAGGGCGAGTTCGCGGTGGGGAAGGAATTGTTCGAGGAGATCCTCCGCGAGGACCACCTCCTTGACTACTCCGCCGACGAGCTGTTGGAGCTGGGTTGGAAGCTATTCCGGGAGACGGAAGCCCAGATGGAAGCCCTTGCCGCGAAGATCGCCCCCGGGAAGACGGCCCGCCAGATCGTGGAGGAGGCGAAGGACCACCATCCCAAGGCCGGCGAGCTGTTGGCCGCCTACCGCCGGGAGATGGAGCGGGCGCGGCAGTTCGTGGTCGAGCGGGAGATCGTGACCATCCCCGAGGGGGAGAAGTTGCGGATCCGGCCCACGCCGCCCTCGATGCGGCCCGTCATCCCCTACGCGGCGTACATGATGCCCGGGCCGTTGGAGAAGGATCAGGAGGGGATCTTCCTCGTCACCCCCGTGGAGAGGTGGGCGCCGCGGAAGGTCAAGGAGGAGAAGCTCCGTGGCCACAACTACGCCAAGATCCCGGTGACCGCGCTCCACGAGGCCTATCCCGGGCACCACCTCCAGCTCGTGTACGCCAACACGTACGCGAAGACCCTTCCCCGCAAGATCGGGAGCGCCCTGTCGAGCCTGTTCGTCGAAGGGTGGGCGTTCTACTGCGAGGAGCTCATGGAGGAGCTGGGGTACATCCGGGAGCCCGTGCAGAAGCTGGCGCGGTTGCAGGACCAGCTCTGGCGGGCGGCGCGGATCATCCTCGACGTGTCGCTGCACACCGGAAACATGACGGTCGAGGAAGGGATCCAGTTCCTGATGGAGAAGGCGGGTCTGGAGCGGACGAACGCCGAGGCCGAGGTCCGTCGGTACACATCGAACCCGACCCAGCCGCTGAGCTACCTCGTGGGCAAGATCGAGATCCTGAAGGTGATCGAGGAGTACAAGCGCCGGAACCCGATGGTCACGCTGCGGGAGATGCACGACGCGATCCTGTCCTGCGGGTCCCTGCCCCCGAAGCTCCTCCGCGAGCGGCTCCTGGGGACGTAGCCCACCACTACAACGGAACAAACGGTCCGGGGTCCGTGGTCTGTGGACCGGTTCCGTAGCGTCGCAGTCCGACGCCGCGGGCGGGGATAAACCCGCCCCTACGAACCCCAACGGCCAACGGCAGGGTTCTGTAGCGGCGGACCCTGTGTCCGACGCGAGGCCGTCACCGACGAACGGCCGTCAGGGATAAACCCTGCCGCTACGTAACCCCGAGACCGCCCTAATTTCGTAGCTGTGGACCGGTTTCGTAGCGTCGCAGCTTGTCTGCGACGGCCGTTTCCCGGAGCGTCCGCCCCCGGGGGACGGGAAGAGATCACCCTCTGTGCAGCGG
This sequence comes from Candidatus Bipolaricaulota bacterium, assembly GCA_014360985.1. Lineage (GTDB taxonomy): Bacteria > Bipolaricaulota > Bipolaricaulia > Bipolaricaulales > Bipolaricaulaceae > Bipolaricaulis. The sequence continues at coordinate 3,843 of JACIWK010000004.1, read as the reverse complement.
CCGGCCGAGGAGGGCCAGGGCGGCCTCCCACAGCCCCTCGGGGAACGTGGGGTGGGCGTGGACCGCCCGGGCGAGGTCCTCTGCGGTGAGGCGGGCGGAGACGGCGAGGGCGGCTTCGGCGATGAGGTCCGAGGCATGGGGACCCACGATCTCTGCCCCGACCAGGCGTCCGTTCTCGTCGGCTACGATCTGGAAGAGCCCCTCCGTCTCCCCTTGTGCCCACGCCCGGCCGAGGGCGGCGAGGGGGAACCGGCCCACCCGCAGGCCCCCCGCCGCCTCGTCGATCGGGGTTCCCACCAGCGCCACCTCGGGCTGGGTGAAGATCGCCTGGGGGATCACCGGCGCGGCCCCCCCAGGGGGGGGGGCGGTCGGCGCGGCGATCCGCTCCGCGACGAGGAGCCCCTCGTGGGACGCCTTGTGGGCGAGCATCCATCCCCCCCGCACGTCGCCGATCGCGTACAGGCCCGGTGTAGCGGCGAACCCGTCGTCCGTGACGACGACCCCCCGCTCGACCCTTGCCCCCGCCGCCTCCAGGCCCAGGCCGTCCACGTTCGGCCTGCGGCCCACGGCGACGAGGACCGCGTCAGCAGGGAGCTCCTCCGTGCCGTTGGTCGTGCGGATCTTCACCCCATCGGCCGTGAGCCCCTCCGCCCGCGCCCCGAGGCGGAGCTCGATCCCCTGGGCAGCGAGCGCCCGCCGCAGCACCGCCTCCCCGCGGCGCGAGACGCCAACCCCGGGGAGGAGCCGATCGAGGAGCTCCACCACCACCACCGCGCTCCCCAGGCGGCGGTACACCGTCCCCAGCTCCAACCCGATCACCCCGCCCCCGATCACGACGAGCCTGTCCGGGATGCGCGGGAGGAGGAGGGCGTCCGTTGAAGACCATACCCTCTCCCCATCGAACGGGAGGCCGGGAAGCTCGATCGGGGTTGAGCCGGTGGCGAGGACGACCGCGTCGGCCGAGATCCCCTCCTCGCCCGCAGGCGTCCGGACGCGGAGCCTTCCTGGGCCGACGAGGGTCGCCTCGCCGGAGACGACTTCCACCCCCGACTGGGCGAGGAGCTTCTCCACCCCGCCCCGCACCGCGCCCACGACCTCGGAGAGCCATGTCCGGAGCCGAGCGGCGTCGACCGCTGGGGAGAGGGAGATCCCCATCCGGGCGAACGTTTCCCGGTGCCCGAGGGGCGAGGTCGCGGCGTAGAGGGCCTTCGTGGGGATGCACCCCTCGTTGAGGCACGTCCCCCCGAGGTGCCGCTTCTCGACGAGCACCACCTCCACCCCGAGCTGCGCCAGCCTCCGGGCCGCGACGTACCCCGCTGGCCCCCCGCCCACGATCGCAACCCGCGTTCGCTCCATGGGCCCGAGTGTACCCGGGGCGGGCGATGTTCCGTAGGCCTTGCCGGGACGGAACGGCCGTCGGGCACAAGGCCCGACGCTACGACGGCACCCACCGTTGTGCCTGGTTCCGGACCTCGTGTCCGCTGGCAGGCGCAGCCCCACCTGGAACCCCCGGCCCGGGGAGGTAAGCTTCGCCAGGAGGTCATGATGCGAAAGTACCTGTATGCGATCCTTTCCCTCGCCGTCCTCCCCCTCGCTGGGTGTTTCGGCCCGGTAACAGCAGGCCTGCAGGCCGTGATCGTCACGGACCCCAGTCCCGCCCACGGGCCCTATCCCCTCACCGCCACGTTCGATGCCTCCCGCTCACGCGGGGACATCGTCGAGTACCTGTGGTCGTTCGGGGACGACACGACCGGCTCAGAGCCCTCGCTCTCCCACACCTACCACCAGCGGGGGACGTACGTTGTGTACCTCACCGTGGTCGGCCGCGACGGGTCGACGGACCAGACCTCGACCACGGTGTACGTCCACTCCCAGCGCCCCGTGGCCCGGTTCACGGTGTTCCCTTCCACAGCCAAGGTCGGCTACCAGCTCACCTTCAATGCCGCTGACTCGTACGATCCTGATGGCGAGATCGCCGAGTACCGCTGGGACTTCAACGACGGGACGACCGAGTTCACGACCGTCCCCGAGGTAGCGCACACCTACAGCGCGCCGGGGGACTACCTCGTCACCCTGGTCGTGGTCGACGCCACCGGAGACATGTCCTATCCCGCTCACTTGTCGGTGCGGATCGAGCCGCGCGGGTGCTGTGGTTGAGTTCCGCGTCCCCGATCTCGAGCGCACCCTCCGCGAGCTCGTTTGCGCCATCCCACCGGGGAGAGTGACCACGTACCGCGCGCTGGCCGAGGCCCTCGGCGACCCGGGCGCAGCGGCGTTCATCGCTAGTTGGCTCTCCTCGGCGGAGGCGGAGGGGCTCCCTGCGCACCGCGTCGTCCACGCCTCGGGCGCGGTGGGCCGGACGTGGGGCGGGACCCACGACGAAACGGCCGCCCAGCTCGTTGCTGAAGGCGTGCGCGTGGTCGGGTCGCGGGTCGATCCGTTGGCCCGGTACTTCGTGTGGGACTTCCCGACCGATCGGCCGCTGGCCCGGCTCCAGGAGGAGCAGGCCGAGGTCGCGCGGCGGGTGGTCCTCGCCCCGCTCCCCGCGGTGGAGACGATCGGCGCCCTCGACGTCGCCTACCCCGACCGCGAGGCCGTGGCCGCGTTCGCCCTCGCCGACCGCGAGGGGGAGATCCTCGACCACCTCACCGTCCGCGCGCCCGTGCGCTTCCCCTACATCCGGACCTACCTCTCCTACCGGGAGATCCCCCCCTACCTCGCGGCGATCGAGGAAGCCGACGCCAGAGGCTTGCGGCCGGACGTGTACCTGGTCGACGGAAACGGGATCCTCCACCCGCGCCGCGCGGGGGTGGCGAGCCACCTCGGCGTGCTCCTCGACCAGCCGACGGTGGGGATCGCCAAGGGGCACCTCTGTGGCCACGCGAACACGGCGGGGATGGCGATCGGCGAGTGGAGGCCCGTGGTGTTGGACGACGACACGGTGGGGGCGGCGCTGCGCACGGACCGGAACCGGACCTTGTTCGTGTCCCCTGGCCACCGGGCCGACGTGGCGAGCTCAATCCAGCTCGTCCTCGGCCTCACCGCGCGGGCGCCCCGCCCCCCGCCCCTCCAGTGGGCCCACGAGCTCGCCACCGAGGCCGCCCAACGTGGGGGCTGAGGCGCCCCCCAGAAGGCGGGGTTCCGTAGCGTCGCAGCTTGTCTGCGACGGCCCTTTCCCGATCGGGTTCGGGTTCCGTAGGGGCGGACCTCGTGTCCGCCCGTCGTTCCCGGAACCGAAAGGCCGTCGGGGACAAGCCCCGACGCTACAACGGAACGACGATCCGTGGTCCGGGCTCCGTGATCCGTAACCCGTGGTCCGTAGGGGCGGACCTCGTGTCCGCCCGTTGATTCCCGAACCGGCCAACCGACGAACCGCCGTAATGCCGTCGGGCACAAGGCCCGACGCTACAACGGAACGACGATCCGTGGTCCGTAGGGGCGGACCTCGTGTCCGCCCGCCGTTCCGGGAACGAAACGGCCGTCGGGGATAAACCCCGACGCTACGACGGAACGGCGATCCGTGGTTCGGGTTCCGTAGGGGCGGACCTTGTGTCCGCCCGTCGTTCCCGGAACCGAAAGGCCGTCGGGGACAAGCCCCGACGCTACAACGGAACGGCGATCCGTCGGCGGTGATCCGTAACCCGTTGTCCGTGGTCCGTAGGGGCGGACCTCGTGTCCGCCCGTCGTTCCCGGAACCGAAAGGCCGTCGGGGACAAGCCCCGACGCTACAGGTCATCCAGTGGGAACGCCAACGAGCCCGAGCCCCCGTACTCGCGGAAGTCCTGAACCAGCCCCCGCCGCACTGGGTTGGCCACGATGTACCGCGTCATCTCGCGCACGTCC
>JACIWK010000039.1 GCA_014360985.1 Candidatus Bipolaricaulota bacterium | reverse complement strand
ACCGGCGACATCTCCGGCCATTCCCCTGCGATCGAACCGAAGATCGCCTGCGCGGAGGCGGTGGATCAGGCACTGGAGGAGTTGCTCGGTCTCGCGTCCCAGCATGGTTGCTGGACGGTGATCACCGCCGACCATGGTCTCCTCGAGGATCACGGCCCGCCGGCGGGGCCTCCGAACAACGCCCACACGACCCACCATGTCCCGCTGATCGTGGTCGGCCCGCGGGGGGAGCGGCCGCGCCTCCAGCCGCGGGGGGCGCTGGCCGATGTCGCGCCCACTATCCTCGCGATGATGGGTGTGGCCGTCCCGGACGCGATGACGGGCCATCCTCTGGTGACGGACCGCGGGAGGATGAGCCATCCCGTCCTGTTGATCATCCTCGATGGGTGGGGCCTGCCCGTGGAAGGCCGGGTGGATCCGATCACCCTGGCCAATACCCCCTGTTGGGATGCGCTGCAACGCGGGCCGATGGCTCGGCTGGATGCATCTGGAGAGGCCGTGGGCCTTCTTCCAGGTCGAAAGGGCAACTCCGAGGCCGGCCACCTGAACATCGGGGCGGGACGGGTGGTGCCCCAAGACGAGGTTCGGATCGAACAAGCCATCGCCGCAGGGACGTTCACCCGTGCCCCCGCGCTCCAGCACGCCATTGCCACCGCGAAGGCGCGCGGCAGCTCGCTTCACCTCATCGGGCTTCTCTCTCACCAGAGCTCCCATGGCGCGATGAACTACGTGGTCGAGCTTGTCAAGGCCGCCCGGCGAGAGGGCGTGACAAGGGTCTACGTCCATCTGATCACGGATGGCCGCAGTACCGTTCCTTGTACAGCACCACAACTGCTGCACGAGCTAGGGCAAGAGATGGCCCAGATCGGGGTGGGCATGGCCGTGACCGCCGTCGGACGTGGCCTCGCCCTCGACCGCGGTGGGGACTACATTGGAAAGACCCAGCGTGCGTACCGGGCGCTGG
>JACIWK010000038.1 GCA_014360985.1 Candidatus Bipolaricaulota bacterium | reverse complement strand
ATAGCATCCTCCAAGATAGAATCCCAATATTACAAGAAAGTATACCCAAAATTAAATGAGAAGATAATAGTTAGATTGCCCAATCCTGTGAACATCCCCAAAACCCCACCGGAAGGTTCCTTCAGAAGAAAATGGGGACTTAAAGATGACCAAATAGTATTATACCTTGGGAGGATCCATGAAAGAAAAGGTCTAGATTTACTGGTAAGAGCATTCAATCAGATAAAAGATGATAAACTAAAACTTGTTATCGCAGGCCCTGACGACCACTACCTTAAAAGATTGAAGAAACTCATATCAGACCTCGGATTAGGGGATAGGATAATCCTAACAGGACCATTATATGGTCTTGATAAATTTGAGGTTCTTGTCGATGCAGATGTTTTCGTCTTACCCTCCTCCGATGAATATGAATCTTTCGGCATGGCCGCTGCAGAGGCCATTGCCTGTGGCACGCCAATTGTTGTAACATCAAACTGTGGAGTATCCGAATGGATTGACTCTACAGCTGGTCTCATAGTCGAGGCAGATGAAAAAAGCATAAAAGATGCTATCACAAAAATACTTAAAAGCGGATCGTTCCATCCTAAAACGCCTAGAATTTTCAAAATTGAAAGGATCGCGAGGAAATTCAATGAAATATACAAGAATACCATTAAATAATATCTTAGGGGGGATGTTCTGTTGTCACGTGATGGGAAAATCTTCATAATCTTAGCTTTGATCATTTCAATAATCACATGGAAGCTCATAACAATACAATCTAGTATTGGTGTATATTACTGGGATATATTCCTTTATCTTAATAATGCTCTTAGAATGGCCCATCTCGGCTCCAGTGACACATTATATCTCCCACCCCTTTTACCAGCGATCCTATCAGTGTTTTTCAGGTTGGGATTTGTAAGTGAATACACACTCTTCATTGTTGGCGGAGCATTCTACATACTCGGATCAGTTGGAATGTACCTTCT
>JACIWK010000037.1 GCA_014360985.1 Candidatus Bipolaricaulota bacterium | reverse complement strand
CGGGCGCGCGTTCACGCGCCTGGAGCTGCTGGATGCCGTGCGCGGCCCTGCCTCGACCTCGTTCGAGCGCGCGATCGATTCCCACATCAAGCGCCTGCGGAAGAAGATCGAACCGGTGCCGGACAGTCCCACCCGGATCGTGACCGTGTATGGGGTGGGGTACAAGCTGGCCACGGAGACAGGCGATGCGATTCCCTAGGAGGATCTCGTTTCAGACGAAGCTCGTGGTGGTGCTCCTCGGGGTGGTCCTCCTCGTGACCACGCTCGGCCTGACCCTCGTGCGGATCTCCATCAACCGGGCGTTTGCCGACTTGGCCCAGCGCGAGGGGCGGGCCTACGATCAATGGGTGCGGACGCTCATCATCCGTTACCCTGGCCATAGGGGGGATCTCGCCGGGATCGGGCGGTTCCTCGAGGGGATCCCGCGTTCGCCCGCATTCCTCCTCGTGAGCCCTCAAGGGGAAATCGTCCTCGCCCAGGACCCCTCCCTTGTGGGGCAGGTCCTCTCCCCAACCGAGGTGGCGCGGGGGACCCAGATCGAACTGCCCGACGGGACGCAATGGACCGTCGTCCCCATTGAGGACGCCCCGCCCCATCCCCTCTACACGGCGTTCCTCCGGACGGTGGATCGCTCACTCGGGATCGCAGCGGCGGTTGTGGCGGGAGTCGCCTTGATCCTCGCCCTGCTCCTCGTCCGTCACTTCACCGGGCCCCTGCGCAACCTGGCGGGAGCGGCGCACCGCATCGCCGCGGGCGACCTCAGCGCCCGGGTGAAGGAGACAGGCCAGGACGAGCTGGGCCGGCTCGCCCGGTCGTTCAACGCGATGGCCGAGAGCTTGGAGAGGGCCGAGCGCTCCAAGCGACAGCTGATCGCCGATGTCGCCCACGAGCTGCGGACTCCGATCACCGTCCTGCGCACGGCGGTGGAGGGGTTCGCCGACGGGGTGCTCGAGCCCACGCCGGAGAACCTGTCCGCGCTCGCCGACAAGATCCACCTCACGGCCCGGCTCATCGATGACCTCCAGCAGCTGGCCCTGGC
>JACIWK010000036.1 GCA_014360985.1 Candidatus Bipolaricaulota bacterium | reverse complement strand
CAGTAGCAGACGATGGGGACATCGCGCGGCAGGCGCTCGACCCACTGCGCCAGGTTCAACTCCAGGTCGAGAAGGGGAACGTTCACCGCCCCGAACAGGTGCCCCAGGCGGTACTCGGCGGCACTGCGCACGTCGAGCAAGACGAGGAACCGCTTCTGAAGGTCGAGCACGGTCATCCCGGGGGCTTCGGTGGCGCCGGTGACCGTCACCACCACCCGCAGGACGAGGTTCGGGTGGACGGGGTCGTTTGACTGGACGACCGCAGTGCGCTCGATCGTGCCGGAGAACCCGGTCGTGTTCACGGCCACGGGAAGGCCCACGGACTGGCCGGGGTCGAGCACGGACCGGCTGAGGGTCGTCGTCGTGCAGCCGCACGAGGCGTAGACGCGGGTGATGGTGAGGGGTTCGTCCCCCTGGTTCGTGACCACGAACACGTGGTGGACGGTGACGCCGGCCTTGGGAATCGACACGGCGTACGACGGCTCGTCGACGGCGATCACGGGAGCGGCCACGGCCGCCGCCCCCAGGACAAGGGCACACAACACGACACCCGCAGAGCGTTGCATCGTCTCCTCCTTCCAATCCGCGGCGCGTAGTATACGCCGGGGAGGGCTACCGGACGCCGGGCGTGGAAGGGCGGATGGCCCACGTGGTGCCGTCGGGGCCGTCGCGGAGGTCGACCCCGAGCTCACCGAGCTTCTCCCGCACCCGGTCGGCGAGGGCGAACTGCTTGGCCGCCCGCAGCTCGGCGCGCAGGTCGACGAGAACCCGGATCAGGTCGTCGGCAAGGGCACTGGTGGCCGGCCGGGGGGCTCCGAACAGGCCCAGGCTCCCCCCGAGGCGCCGGACGAGCGTTGCGGCGGCCTTCGCGCCCCCGAGGTCCCCGGCCTGCCGGCGGGCGTGGCCGACCCCGACGATCTCCTGGAGGACACCGAGCGCGCCAGGGGTGGTGAAGTCCTCCTCGAGTGCGGCGTGGAACCGCTCCTCGAGCGCCCCGAGCTCGGGGAGGGGCTCGCTCGGGGCCGCGTCGGGCAGGGCCTCGGTCGCCCACAGGAAGTCGTACACGCGGTCCACGGTCCGCCTGGCCTCGGCCACCGCCTCGTCGGAGAAGTCGAGGGGTTTGCGCCAGTCGCGGGCGAGGTAGAAGTAGCGCACCGCCTCGCCCCCGTACTTCCCGACCACGTCCCGGGCGTAGGCGAAGTTCCCGACGGACTTCCCCATCCGCTCGCCGCGCACGGTGAGGAGCCCGTTGTGGAGCCAGAT
>JACIWK010000035.1 GCA_014360985.1 Candidatus Bipolaricaulota bacterium | reverse complement strand
TCTCCCCCCGCCACTTCGGGTCGAGAAGCTCGGTCCACGTGCGCGGCGGGTTGTCAACCAGTGTCGTGTTGTAGGCGATGACGAGCGCGAAGATGCGGGCTCCGTAGTAGTACCCATCCGGATCGACCAGCAATTCCGGAATGTACGCCGCTTCCGGAGAGAAATACTGCAGAAGAAGACCCTGCTCCTTCAGCTCCTCAAGGTATGTGTACTCCGCAACCCAGATCAGATCGGCCTGGATCTTCCCCGCCTCCCGTTCAGCGGCGAGCTTCGCGGCGATGGTACCAGTACCCGACCGGAAGACCTCCAGATCAATCTCCGGGTACGCCGCTTCGAACGCCTTTTCCAGTTCTGTCATGATTTCGATCGGGGTGGAGGTGTAGAGCATGATGGTCTCTTTGGCCCCTCCGCCGATCCCCAGCAGCAACACGACGCTCAACACCCAGCACAGCTTGCGCATCGTTCCTCCTTCGGTACAGCACAGGCCAGTTGATCTCGCCGGAAGAAACTCCTCTCGCCGTCCCACCTCCTTCCCCATCGGTCGCTCCCGGGGGCAGGCCGCAGTTTGGCCTGACCAGGCCGCTGTCCTCCCGGCAGGTGCAAGCACAGTCGCCGGTCGCGGTGCGGTCATCTCTCACCGAAGATCTCCTCCCGGACCCGCTCGAAGTGGTCTTCCATGACGCGTCGGGCCGCCGCCGTATCGCGGTTCCGGAACGCGGCTACCAGCCGCCGGTGGTCGGCCAGGGATCGGCTCACGTACTCGGCCTGGCTTCGGATGAAGTAACCCTTGACGCGGCGCCACAGGGGGCGATCCATCTGATCGATGAGAGACTGCACTTGACGTTCGAGCAGCCGATTGCCGGTCGCCCGGCTGACCGCGTGGTGGAACCGGCGGTCAGCGGCGAAGTACCGGTCGGTGTCGCTGGTTCGAGCTGCCTCCTCCATCTCCACCAGCGCCGCCTCCACTTCCCCGATCTGGGCGGGGGTCATCGCCCGAGCGGCGATCTCCGCCATCCCCACTTCGAGGATGCGTTGGAGCTCGAACACGTCCTCCAGAGGTGACTCGCCACGAATGAGATCCAGGGTGAGGGAGAGCAACTGCTCGTCGCAGCTCTTGACGTAGGTCCCGTCCCCTACGCGACGGTCCACGATGTCCAGGGCACTGAGGATGCTCAGTGCTTCTCGAACGGAGGCGCGGCTGACCCCGCACCAGTCGGCAAGCTCGCGCTCCGTGGGGAGCCGGGATCCCTCCCCATGCTTGCCAGAACGAATGGAGTCGATGACCCAATCCAGAACCCTCAGGGATCGCTTCCTCTCACCGGAGAGCACCGTCGG
>JACIWK010000034.1 GCA_014360985.1 Candidatus Bipolaricaulota bacterium | reverse complement strand
AGAGATCCTCTCCTAAGTGATTTTTATGGTGGCGTTCACTGATATAAGTATTAGGATCATTAAGTTAACCTTCAAAGAGAGGTTTAAGTTGGCAAGGTTGGCTCGAAGGTCAAAGATTTTCAGAAGGATTGTTCACAAGCTATTCTTTGAAGGGGATGACATCCAAGTGCTTCCAAGGGATGAGACCATCAAATTAGATGTTAAAATTGACCCGCCAAACAATTCTATCCTACCCAGTCAAGTCCTCAAGGAAATGATATCTAAATCAAGGTACATATTCAAAATGGACTTCTGCATATGCAGGGTTTCATCCAATTGCAAAGACTACCCCCACGAACTAGGGTGTCTATTCCTTGGAAAAGGGGCTAATAGGATATCCGGGAAGGTTGGGAGGCTAATATCAAAGGATGAGGCTATAAAGCACATTGAGGAGTGTGAAAAGGCCGGTTTGGTTCATATCATCGGCAGGAACAAGATAGACACGGTATGGTTGAATACCGGCCCAAAGGAAGAGCTTCTATCAATATGTAATTGTTGTCCCTGCTGCTGCCTCTGGAAGATGATACCAGAACTTCCAAGGGAACTTGCCAAGAGCATAACACCAATGAGTGGTGTTAGACTGGAATTGATCAAAGAAAATTGCATTGGTTGTGGAGATTGTCTCAAAAAATGTTTTATTAAGGCGATCAAGATTAAAAATGGCAAGGCCCAAATAGATAATAGACTTTGCAGGTGTTGTGGCAGATGCGCCACGGAATGTGAAAATGATGCTATAAGGATCCTAGCAGATCCTGATGCTGTTGAGCAGGCTATAGGACGTGTGAAGCCACTAGTAGATGTTAAAGCAGAATAAATGTGATTAGTATGAAGTTCCCCACAAAAAGGATGAGAAGATTGAGAAAAACCGATAAGATGAGGGAAATTGTGAAAGAGACAAGAATATCCCCCAGTAATCTGATATACCCAGTCTTCGTGAAGGAAAATCTTAAAGGAGGATCTAAGGAGCCCATAGAGACCCTGCCTGGACAATATAGGTATTCACCAGAGGCCGCTGCTGATGAACTTAAAAAACTTGAAAAAAAAGGATTGAACACTATTATACTTTTTGGAATACCATCAGAGAAGGATGATATAGGATCATCAGCATTTGATGAGAATGGAATAGTCCAGGAGACCATCAGATTACTCAAGGAAGAAACAGGACTTGTTATCATAACAGATGTGTGCCTTTGTCAATATACAAGCCATGGACACTGTGGGATAGTTAAAAACCGGAAAATACTTAATGATGAAACCCTAGAATACCTTGGAAAGATTGCGGTGTCACATGCAAGGGCAGGGGCCGATATGGTGGCACCATCTGATATGATGGATGGTAGAGTCGCGGCTATAAGAAAAAGCCTAGATGAAAACGGTTTCCAGGATGTTCCAATAATGTCATATGCAGTTAAATACGCATCATCATTCTATGCACCATTTAGAGAGGCGGTATCCTCCACACCATCATTCGGCGACAGAAAAACCTACCAGATGGACCC
>JACIWK010000033.1 GCA_014360985.1 Candidatus Bipolaricaulota bacterium | reverse complement strand
TCGGTGGCGGCGATCTGGCGCTGGAGCACCGTCTTCTCGTGGGCGGTCTTGGCGGCGGCGAGCCGCTTGTGTAGGTCGAGCATGATCTGGACAAGGCTCACCATCTTGTCGTGCCGGGCCTTGTCGGCAGGATCGGAGGAATCGATGGTCCGGATGGGAAGTTGGACGATGAACCTCTTCCCATAGGACCAATACCCGCCTCGGAACGGTGTGCTCACTCGATGCAGATACATGTCCACCAAGCGCGAGTTCAGGAGGCCTGAGAGATAGAGAAGCGAGTGCTGGTCATCCGGGTTCCTCCACCGTACGCCGTAGTAGGGGCCGTTCCCTCCTCCGGTGAAGTAGCATCCAGCATCATCATAGGCATACCGCCCGGTTCGGGAGATGACCTGCACGATGAGTTTCGGCGCATCCATCTCTGTCAGGTTCTGGGTCCGGCCGAACGCATACCATTCGCCATGATCCCATTTCCCACCCTCACGCCGCCTGAGTGCCGCGGCTTTGGCACAAAGGTAGCGCCAGGCATCAGGGTACTGCTCGCCCATGATCGTGGCCGGGATCAAGGTGGCTCTGCCGTCCAAGATTCTGTACGGGAAGAGGATCCAGCGGTTGGCCGTCGGTCGAGCATGCGACTCCAAGCTCACGCGCGAGAGGAACGGCTTCAGAAGCTCTCTCTCCAGGATCCACTCACTTCCCTCTGCATCACGGACGCGTAGCTTGTTCTCCGTTACAGGTTCGAGCCCCTCAAACACGAACACCTTGTCCGCCCCCGTGACCAGCCCCTGGAAAACATGGGCGACATCCCCGAGTCTTGCAGGCCAGTCTGACAGCCGCGCGAAGAGCGCGTTATCGCTTCCATCCACGAACGACCACGGCGCACCACTCAGGATCGCAGAGGCGAGAGCCCTCCTCTCTTCGATTGCCCCGTCCGACCAGCGCTGCAGGTCCGGAACATGTTCCAGGATAAGACTCTCTTGTGGCGCTCGCGACAGGAAGAGCAAACATGTATAGGTTGTGGCCCCAGCGAACACCTGTTGGTGTCCGAAGTGGACGATGCGGGAGACGTGGCGGCCCTTGGAGAGGAGCTCGCGGAGCGGTTGGCCGTACTGAGCGTTGAAGAACTTGTTCGGAAGGATGAACCCGAGCCTCCCGTGCCCGTTCAGGAGCCCCAGCCCGCGCTCGACGAACAGGACGTAGATGTCGAAGTTGCCCTTGCCCCCCGCGTGGTAGCGCCGCTTGAGGTACTCGACCTGCCCGGCGTGGAACTCGCGCAAGGTCTGGATGCGAATGTACGGCGGGTTGCCGATCACGGCATCGAAGCCGGGGGCGTCCCCGGAGAACACGTCGGGGAACTCGGCGTGCCAGTCGAACGGGTTGATCCGGTACCGCTCCTCCTCGTCGAGCAGGCTGTACTCGGCCTGGGCAAAGAAGTCGGGGCCGATGAGGCTGTTCCCGCACTTGATGTTCGCCCCAAGGTCGGGAAGCGCCCGCTCCTGGAACAGCCGGTAGAAGCTGTCCAACGTCTCCCGCGTCTCGCCCTCCAGCACCTTGAGGAGCAGGGAGAGCTTGGCCACCTCCACGGCCTGGGGGTCGATGTCCACACCGTAGATGTGGGCGAGGAGGATGCGCTTGCGCTCGGCGGTAGTGAGGCGCCACTCACCCCCTGGGCCGCGGTACAGGCGCGGGTTGCGGCCCTTGGCATGCCTCTCGGGGCCATCCTCGACGTACTTCTTCCGGTACC
>JACIWK010000032.1 GCA_014360985.1 Candidatus Bipolaricaulota bacterium | reverse complement strand
TTTTTGTTGAATATAATAAGTTTAGTCCTTGTCATATCATCTATAGCATATTTAACGCCTTCTTTGCCCATTCCACTGCAGTCAAAGCCTCCGAATGGCATGTGATCCACCCTGTAAGTCGATTGCTTATTTATAAGCACTGTCCCCGCCTCCAATTCAGAGGCGAACCTTAAAGCCTCGTGTATGTTCTCTGTGAATACCCCTGCCTGGAGGGCGTAACAGGTGCTGTTGGCAACCTCTAGGGCCTCATCAGCATCTTTCACTCTTATTATGGGTGATACTGGGCCGAATGTTTCCTCTTTGACAAGTCTCATGGAGGGTTGGACATTATCTAATATGGTGGGTTCGAATAGGTTACCATCTCTCCCACCACCATATAAAAGCTCCGCACCCTCCTCTATCGCCTCCGAAACCAATTTTTCAACGTTTATTGCGGCCTTTTCACTTATAAGAGGGCCTATATCAGTTTTTGGGTCGAGAGGATCGCCTATTCTCAACTTTGAAGTTTCTTTGATCAATTTTTGCACGAATTCATCTGCTATTTTCTCTTCTACAATAATCCTCTTCACTGCTATACATATCTGGCCAGAGTAAAGGTATGAGCCTCTTATAGCACCTTCAACAGCCCTTTCTATGTTAGCGTCTCTGAGTACTATGATAGGGTCGTTACCTCCTAATTCCAGTGTGAGTTTTTTCATCCCACTATTTTCCGCTATCATTTTACCTGTTTTGAAACCCCCTGTAAATGATATCTTGTCAATATCATCGCTCTTTAAAAGTTCATCTCCTATAATGGAAGCTTTACCAGTTAAGACATTTATTGCACCTGGGGGGAAATATTCGTTTAGTATTTCGCCCATTTTTAGTGCTGATAATGGTGCCTTAAGTGATGGTTTTAGTATTACACTATTCTTTGATGCGAGTGCCGGGCCAACTTTGTGGATGGCTAGGTTAAGCGGATAATTGAATGGTGTTATAGCAGCTATAACTCCTAGTGGTAGTTTTATGGTGAAGCCTATGAAGTCCTTACCCCCTATACCAGCATCCATTGGGATTGTTTCCCCATATATTCTCTTGGATTCCTCAGCTGATAATTTTAGGGTTTCAATGGATCTTTTAACTTCGTCTCGGGCCGCTTTTATAGGCTTCCCAGAGTCGAGGGCTAGGAGATGTGAAAATTCTTCTGATCTTTTTTCAAGTTCTTGACTCGTATCATAAAGTGCCTCTGAAATTCTGTGGGCCGTTAATGAAATCATCTCATCCTTGGCTTTCTTAGCTGCTGAAATGGCCTCTCTTGTATCCTCTTTTGAAGCTGCCGGTACTTTGTCTATGACCCTATTATCATAAGGATTGCGGATTTCAATCTTCTCTTCTCCCGTAAGTCTTCCATTGATCAGCATCTTCATGAGAGGACACCCTAGAATTTACTTTTAAGGTTTTGGATGGAATTTGTAACAGTTTTCACGTCAGTTTTGTTTATCTCGTTACCTGCCGATATCAAATAGTTTTTATACCATAATGCCGCGAAAATCACTATGACAATAACTCCACCAAATAATAGTATCATCTCGGCAGAGCCCTGGGCGGTTTCATCATATCTTATATTCATTTTTTTGCCTCCCCACAAACTTTTAGGGTGCCATAGAACCTATGATCACGAAGCCAAACTTTTCAATAACATAGAATATACCGAACGCTAAAACAGCTAATGGAATGGCATATTTAATGCCTTTTCTCGCACTCCCATACATTATTATGCCTATGAGTAACCCTGCTATTATAGAGTGGATTATTATATAACCGGCCGCGGCAATCTTTGCAGTTCCAAGGATTGGATTAGTTTTCCCGAGGGATTCTATGAATGCTGAGTAGACCATGATCATCCCAAGTGCAAAGGGTGCTGCGATTATAGCAGCCACCACGAGGAACATGATAGACATCATAACATTAGCCTTCCGCTCCCTTTTAAGGGCTAA
>JACIWK010000031.1 GCA_014360985.1 Candidatus Bipolaricaulota bacterium | reverse complement strand
TTTTAGCATGGATCTTGTTTTTCATTATGCTGATCGGGCTAAGGCGTTCATCCTAGAAGCATTCCGCCTATTTGAATATTATCAAGGATTAGAGGGTCCTGAATTGGACAAACTTATGCTGGAAATACTGAAAGGATGTGAAAAAGAGATAACACTGGGAAAAACTATATGTTCAAAGACAAGTTGGGCAGAAGATTATTTTGAAGAGGCATCAAAGATGGCTAAGGAACTTATAAGGGATTTTAACAGGGGAGATTATGAAAGAGTGGAAGAAGATCTTAGGGGTATGTTGAATAAGATGACAACGTGCGCGGCCAAAGCAGAAACAAAAAATATAAACTAATTGCCCATTTGTAAAAGTTTATGATGGGTAGATTTTACAAGGCCTTTTATTATCCGGATCTTTTTGGGGGGTGTGTACTTATCGCCTATTTTTTTGTAAAAGGTTTTTGCAATTTGTGGGAAATATTTATCTTATTTTTAGCAATTTTGTTGGGGTGGAGGCGTCTATTTGTGGGTGATTTTGTGTGTAGTTCTTTGTAGGGTGATGTGAAGTTGATATTATGAATATTGTGAAGAAAAACACGGCCAAGGGATGAGACTGTAAAGTTATCTGCATAGTAAGGAAGATTTTGTGAACTTTTTTGAGTTTTGCACTCTAAGAAACAAATATATAAAAAGGCTAAAAAATAAGAAGAGGAAGTGAAGAAATTGGATAAAGAAAAATTCTTAAAAAAGGGAACTGAAGAGGATAGACGAGGCAATGAAGGTGGCCCTCATAATTGCACTGATATTCGTGATTTTCATTTGGATAGCATTGGCCATGGCATAGACCAACAAAGCCTAGAAATTTGCTCCTTTTCATTTCCAGTATATACATACCGATTATCATAACATCTTTAGTATCCTGTGATATGGCAAATTCGACTCCCATTAGGTGGCTGTCTCCTATTGGAGGGCCCCCAATATCATATTTCTTCTGGTTTTTGGGATCATATTGGCTCAAAATATGCTAACACAATAACTTCCTGAAATAACGCTAATCATGAGGAGAACACCCAATCAGAGAATAAGAGGATCCCCTAAAATGTGTCCATGGTCTCATATCATACCGCAAACTGCCTATGATCAGAGCTTCGATCACCATTGGACTCTTGAAGTCTGCTCTCACGGGAATGATGTTTTGTATTTCGCGAAATCTTTATAAGCGAATACTTTAATACACACAAATTGTGCCAAGTGGAATTAAATTGGGGTAAAGGATGGGAAAATGGGCTAAAATACTATTAGCTATAGTGGTGTTAGTTGTGGCTGTCTTTGCATACATGCAAACAGATCACTATAAGATGTCAATGATGGACACGCATGCCAAAGAAGGGGAGGAAGCATACATAGATGCCTGTGCATCTTTCGATTATGCTAGAGGCTGCACTTTAGACATGGACCTTGACTCAGCGTATCATGCAATAAGTAAGGCCAATGAAAACCTCAATAAATCAATGGAGAGTTGGCAAACGGCTTATGGATATGCCAAAGGCCCTTATAAGGAGTTCATAGGCATGCAAATAGACATCTTAAAAGATTTCGAAAAAGCAATAGATTATCTATTCGATGGAATAGTTGAGCTAATGTTTGGTGAAGAAGATAAAGGTTCAGTATACATAGAAGAAGCACGTAAATATGTGAACAGTATCCGAGAGAAGGTTCAGAAACAAAATGAATTCTTGAAAAGCCATCCTGAAGTAAAAAAGCACATAATAGAGAAATGGGGTATAGAAGAGTCAGATCTCACAAGACCCGCCAGAGCTCCCCTCCCCTTTTAAATGCTGTTGAAACATATAGTCACAAAATTCCTCCTTCACATCAGAAGGGAACTCCGTAACAGCTCTTGGATCATCGTAAACGGATTGATTTAAGCGTTCAAAGAATTGAGCCAAACAACCCTTAGGAGGCCTTTTATGGACAAGAAAATTGCAATAGCTGGAGTTTCCCTAGGCATCATATTATTGATAGTTGCATTGGCCGCAATGCCCCCAAAGACAACAGATTCTAAGGTTTCAGAACCTCAAACGGAGAATAAAACTCTTGTTAATATCGCGATAAACTGGCTAGTGGAAAACGGGTATATAACTAGAGATGAAGTAGAAGATTACTTTGTAGATGATCTAACAGATGCTCTTCCCAAATACGGAATTATATGGACTGTTACCATATCTGTTTCAGACGCTAATTATTGGGTTTATATTGCAGAGGAGAGCGGAGAAGTTTTACATGTTGACCGGGAGACCGAGCGAGGGTTCGTAGAAGTCTATAGCATTTTAACTCCCGAAGAGAAAGAAGAACTAGGACTAGTTCCTACAGAAGAGGAAGAAGAATCCTATGAATGGTAATGTAGAATAAGGGTGGGGGCAGCTTATCCAGATTACTTGTCTAGCGTAAAGAATAGAGGATCCAAGTGAGGTATTGGATGCTATTTGATGATGAGAAATGGAGAAGTTTTATGTTACTAGGGTAGGCGGTGAGAACCCGGGATAGTCTATAATGTGGCTTTCTTTTTGAATAGTTTGTGGGAATTGGGCTCTTATGGGGGGATGTCATAGTGTCAGAATATTTTTTTCTAAGGG
>JACIWK010000030.1 GCA_014360985.1 Candidatus Bipolaricaulota bacterium | reverse complement strand
TCGATGTTGATCATGGCCGGGATCGTGGCCCGTCTGCCGGCGGAGATCCAGCAGGCGGCGCTCGAGATCTCGGCGGGAACGGTTCATCCCCTGTGGGGGATCGGGCTCGTCGGCCTGTTCGTGGCCGTGGTCGCCCTCACCGTCATCGTCCAGCAAGGGCAGCGCAAGATCGTGATCCAGTACGCGAAGAGGACCTCGGGACGGCGCGTGTACGGGGGGCACACCACGCACCTCCCGCTGCGCGTGAACCAAGGTGGGGTGATTCCGATCATCTTCGCCTCGGCGATCCTTACCTTGCCGAGCTCGATCGCGACGTGGATTCCCCAACTGAACTGGCTCCAGAGCTATGTGGCCCCGGGAACCACGATCTACCTCGTGGCCTATGTTCTCCTCATCTTCTTCTTCACCTACTTCTACTCATCGCTCGTGTTCGACCCCAACGACATCGCGAAGAACCTGCGCGAAGCAGGGGGGTTCGTGCCCGGGGTGCGGCCGGGTCAACCCACGGCGGGCTACCTGGGGTCGGTGTCGAACCGGCTCCTCCTCGTGGGAGGGCTGTTCCTGGCTGGGATCGCGGTTCTGCCTTACATCTTCTCCTCCCTGTCCGGACTACGGGGGTTCTCCATCGGGGGAACCTCGATCCTCATCCTCGTGGGAGTGGGCATCGACACGATCATGCAGATCGAGGCCCATCTCGTGATGCGCCAGTACGAGTCCCTCATCAAGGGTTCGGCGTTCTTGGGGAGGAAGGGGCTGTGACGAACGTGGTTCTCCTCGGCCCGCCGGGAGCGGGGAAGGGGACGATCGCGGCGCGCGTGGCCGCGGAACTCGACCTGCTTCACCTCTCCACGGGGGATGTGCTTCGGGACGAAGTGGCGCGGGGAACGGAGCTGGGGCAGCTTGCTCAGGGGTTCATGGAGCGGGGGGAACTCGTCCCCGATCACGTGATGCTGGCCATGGTCCGGGAGCGGGTGAACGGCCGGGAGGGGGTCCTCTTGGATGGGTTCCCGCGCACGCTGGCCCAGGCGGAGGGGCTGGCCCGGTTCCTCCCCGTCCACGCGGTGGTGTACCTTGCCGTGCGCAAGGACGAGGTCGTGCGGCGGCTCGGAAGCCGGCGGGTGTGCCCGTCCTGCGGGGCGGTGTACAACCTCGTGACCCAGCCCCCCGAGGTGCCCGGGCGGTGCGATCGGTGTGGGGGGGGTCTCATCCAACGGGCCGACGACGCGCCCGACGTCGTGGCCCGGCGGTACGAGGTCTACGAACGGGACTCCCGCCCTCTCGTCGAGCACTACGCCCGGCAGGGGAAGCTCATCACCGTCGACGGGGCGCGCCCCCCGGACGTGGTGGCCTCCGACGTGATCGAGGCGCTCCGGCCGTGATCGCCCTCAAAACGGAAGCCGAGGTCGAGGTCACGGCGCGGAACGCTCAACTGCTGGCCCAGATCCTCGTTGAGGTCGCGCTGGAGGTGCGGCCCGGTGTGACCACCGAGGAGCTCGATCGCTCGGCAGAGACCAGGATTCGCTCGGCGGGGGCCCGTCCCGCGTTCAAGGGGTACCGGGGGTACCCCGCCACGTTGTGCGTGTCCGTGAACGAGGAGATCGTGCACGGAATCCCATCCGAGCGCCGATTGCGGGAGGGGGACATCGTCTCCCTTGATCTTGGGCTGGAGCGGGACGGTTACTATGCCGATGCCGCGCTCACGGTGGGGGTGGGGAGGATCACGCCTGAGGCGGAGCGGCTGCTTGAGGTCACGCGGGGCGCCTTGCGGAACGCGATCAAGGCCGCTAGAGTTGGGGGGTACGTTTCGGATCTATCCCACGCCATTGGCCGCTACGCAACGGAGCACGGGTTTTATGTGGTGCGGGAGTTCGTGGGGCACGGCATCGGCCGCGAGCTCCACGAAGATCCGCAGATCCCGAATTTCGGGGAGCCGGGCCACGGGACGGTCCTCCGAGAGGGGATGATCCTGTGCCCGGAACCGATGGTGAAGGGGGATGATCTTCCCGTTCGCATGGAGGGCGATGGTTGGACCGCGGTCACGGCGAGCGGGGCGCTTGCCGCGCACTATGAGGAGATGGTCGTCGTCACGGCGAGCGGACCCCACGTGCTGACGGGTGGGATTTGGGAGGCCTTTTGTCGAAGAAGGACGTGATCCGGGCTCGCGGGGAAGTGACGGAAGTCCTCCCCGACTCGATGTACCGGGTGAAGCTGGACAACGAGCATGACGCGCTGTGCGTGGCCTCGGGCCGGATGCGGAAGAACTTCATCCGGGTGGTGGTGGGAGATCGGGTGATCGTGGAGTTCTCTCCCTACGACCTCACCCGGGGCCGGATTGTGTACCGGGAGACGTAACAGGAGGCGAGGATGAAGGTCCGGAGTTCGGTGAAGAAGATCTGCGACAAGTGTCGGGTCATCCGCCGCACGGGACGGTTGTGGGTTGTCTGCCGCAACCCCAAGCACAAGCAGCGGCAGGGGTAGGGTATGGCGAGGATCGCAGGCATCAACCTCCCGGCGAAGAAGCGGATCGCGGTGGCGTTGACCTACATCTACGGGATCGGACCGTCGCGGGCGCGGCAGATCCTGGAGCGGACCGGGGTCGCCCCGGACACGAAGGTCATGGATTTGACTGAGCAGGACGTGACCGCCCTGCGGCGCGAGGTGGAGTCTCAGCTTGTGGAGGGGGACCTCCGCCGCCAGGTCCGGGCGAACGTGCAGCGCATGATCGACATCGGGTGCTACCGGGGCCTCCGGCACAAAGTCGGTCTCCCCGTACGAGGGCAGAAGACGAGGACGAACGCCCGTACCTGGAAGGGGCCGCGGCCGGCGAAGGCCGGAAAGAGGAAGTAATGGCTCAGGCGCGGAAGAAGAAGGCGATTCGTCTC
>JACIWK010000003.1 GCA_014360985.1 Candidatus Bipolaricaulota bacterium | reverse complement strand
GCGCGGGAACGCCGGGATGAGGAGCGAGAGGATGATCGACGCGTTGATGTACGGGATGACCCCGAGCGAGAACAGCGAGAACTGCTGCAGCGCCCCGCCGGTGAACATGTTGATGAACCCGAACAGCCCGGCCCCGAACGTCTGCTCAAACGCACCCGCCAGCTGAGCCGTGTCCACGCCGGGCACGGGGATGTGGGCACCGATTCGGAACACGAGGAGCATCCCCAGCGTGTAGATGATCCTCCGCCGCAGCTCCTCCACCGCGAACAGCTGTCGCATCCGCCCCAGCACCTACGCCTCCTCGCCGGAGCGCGCATCCTCCGGTGCGGGCCCACCCTCAATACGGCCCCCGGCGGCTTCGATCTTCTCGCGCGCCGCCCGGCTGAACCGGTCCGCCTTCACCACGAGGGCCTTCGACAGCTCCCCTCCACCGAGGATCTTCAGGCCCCCCCTCGGATCCTTCACCAGACCCCGACGGATGAGGATGTCCAACGAGACCTCCTCCCCGGCCGCGAAGTGGGCGTCAAGATCGCCCACGTTCACCACCGCGTACTCGACCCGCCCCACGTTGGTGAACCCTCGCTTCGGGAACCTCATCCAAAACGGAGTTTGACCTCCCTCGTACCCCGGGCGAACCGTCACCCCAGACCGGGAGTTCTGGCCCTTCGTCCCCCGGCCCGACTCGTGGCCCCCATGGCCGGAGCTGTATCCCCGCCCCACGCGCTTCCGCCCGCGCTTGCTCCCCGGGGCGGGGCGCAGGTCATCGAGCCTCAACATCTGCGACCTCCAAGATCTCCTCGACCGCCTTCCCCCGGCGAAGGGCCACCATCTCCGGGCTCTCCATCTGCCGGAACCCATCCAGGGTCGCCCGGGCCAGGTTGAGGGGATTCGTGGAGCGAAGGGCTTTGGTGAGGATGTCCTTCACCCCGGCGATGCGACAGACCGCGCCCACGGTCCGCCCCGCGATCACGCCCGTGCCGGGATAGGCCGGACGCAGGAGGACCTTGGCTGCCCCGAACTGGCCCACCACCTCGTGGGGAATCGTTCCGTTGTGGATAGGGACCGTCACCAGATGCTTCATCGCATCGCGAATGGCTTGCTGAACGGCCTGCGGGATCTCCACCGACTTCCCGACCCCCACCCCGACTTGGCCCTCGCCATCGCCCGCCACGACCACGACGCGGAACCGCAGGCGCTTGCCACCCTTGGTGACCTTGCCCACCCGGCGGATATCGATGACCTCGTTCGCAGGTTGATCTGAGTACCTCGCCATCAGAACTCCAACCCTCCCTCCCGGGCTGCCTCGGCCAGGGCGCGCACCTTGCCGTGGTACGGGTAGCCCGCGCGATCGAACACGACCCGACGGACCCCGCTCGCCTGGGCCCGCTGCGCCATGAGCGCACCGACCGCCCGTGCCCCCTCCACCGTGTTCTTCACGCCGCGCTCGCGCAGCTCGGGGCACAACGTGGACGCCGCGGCAAGCGTCCTGCCCTGGGAGTCATCCACGATCTGGGCATAAACGTGGTGGAGGCTCTTGTACACGGTGAGGCGGGGACGGTCCGCGGTTCCGCGGACACGGCGCGCGATGCGCGCCTTTCGCTTCCGCCGCTCTTCGTTGCGCGTCCGTCGGGCCATGATCGTCACCCCTTCGCTCCCAGTTTACCCGCCTTGCGCACGATCTCCTCCCCTCGATAGCGGATGCCCGTACCCCGGTACGGCTCAGGAGGGTGGAACGCGCGGATGTCCGCGGCCACTTGACCGACAAGCCGATTGTCGATCCCGCGGATCACGATCCGCGTCGGTTCGGGCACTGAGAACTCGATCCCCTCGGGGATCTCATACCGCACGGGATGGGAGTAACCGAGCTCCATGACAAGCGAGCGCCCTTCGGCACGGGCGCGGTACCCCAACCCTTGGATCTCCAGCTCCTTCTGCCACTTCTCCGTGACACCGCGAACCATGTTCGCGATGAGGGCTCGGTACAGGCCATGGCGGGCGCGGACCGGGGCGCGCTCGGACTTCCGCTCCACGCGGACCTCGCCGCCCGCGACCTCGATCGTCACGAACTCCGGCTCGTAGGGGCACTCCAGGGCCCCGTGCGGCCCCCGAACGATGACCCGCCCCGGCCCGACCGTGACCTCGACCCCCGGGGGGATGGGGATGGGTTTCTTCCCGACTTTGGACATCTCACCACACCTCGTACAGAAGCTCGCCGCCGATCCCAAGCTTCCGGGCCTGGCGGCCGGTCATGACCCCGTGAGACGTGGAGAGGACGGCGATCCCCAACCCGCCCCGGGTGCTTGGGATCTCATCGGCCCCCACGTACACGCGTCGCGAGGAGGTGCTGACCCGGCGCAGGCCCTGGATCGCCGGCCGCCGCAGACGCGTCCCCTCCCGCTTGTACTTGAGGCGCAGCCGCAGCACCGGGAACGGACGACCCTCCTCCACAGCGTAGGACTCGATGTACCCTTCCTCCGCCAGGATCCGGGCGATCTCGACCTTCATCCGCGAGGAGGGTATCGCCACCTCGTCCGCACTTCGTGCCAGCGCATTGCGGATCCGCGTCAGCATATCGGCAATGGGGTCGCCAACCATCATCCCATCCTCCTCACCAAGCGGCCTTCTTCACGCCGGGAAGCTGTCCATCCAACGACAGCCTGCGAAAACAGAGCCGGCACAGACCGAAATCGCGGATGTAGGCGCGCGAGCGCCCGCACAGCTGACACCGATTATGCTTGCGCACCCTGAACTTCGGGCGCCGGTTCGCCTTCTCGATCATCGCCTTCCTCGCCATCTTCCCCCTAATCCTTTCGGAACGCGCAGCCCAGCGCGGCAAGGAGCGCCATCGCCTCGCGGTCCGTCCGCGCCGTGGTGACGATCGTGATGTCCATCCCCTGGGTGCGAACCACATCATCGTAGGAGACCTCCGGGAACACCATCTGCTCAGTGAGCCCGAGCGAGAAGTTGCCCCGCCCATCGAACGAATCCGGGGACACCCCCTTGAAATCGCGGATCCCGGGGAGGGCGACGTTGAACAGCTTGTACAGGAACTCGTGGGCTCGAGGGCCACGCAGGGTCACCCGACACCCGACGGCATCGCCCTTGCGGATCTTGAAGTCGGAGATCGCGCGCTTGGCCCGCGTCACGACCGGCCGCTGGCCCGCGATCTGGGCGAGGTTGTTCACCGCCCCTTCGAGGACCTTGGGATCGTCGTGCTTGCCCACACCCATGTTCACCACAACCTTCTCCACCTTCGGGACCTGCATCACGTTCGAATACCCAAGCTCCTTCATGAGCTTCGGAACGATCTCTTCGCGGTATCGTGAGTAGAGCATAGCCTTAGAACGTCGCCCCACATCGCTTGCAGCGGCGGAGCTTTTGGCCTTCCACCATCGCTATCCCGAGCCGGCTCGGCGTGCCGCACTCCGGACACACGACCTTCACGTTGGACAGGTGGATCGGGGATTCCCGCTTGATGATCCCCGGCTCGCGCACGGCCTGGGTCGGGCGCTGGTGTTTGGTCACGATGTTGACCCCTTCCACGAGGACCCGCGCTTCATCCGGGAAAACCTGAAGGACCTTGCCGATCTTCCCCCGGTCCTCGCCGGAGATCACCTTGACCCGGTCCCCTTTCCGCACCTTGCGCATCGCTCCTCCGCCTCCCTACACGACCTCGGGGGCGACGGAGACGATCCGCATCATCCCTCGCTCCCGCAGCTCCCGCGCCACTGGCCCGAACACCCGGGTCCCCAGCGGCTGGAGGGCCTTGTCCACAAGCACCACCGCGTTGTCGTCGAAGCGGATCGTGCTGCCGTCATCGCGCCGGAACGCGACCCGCGTGCGCACCACGACCCCCCGCACGATGTTGCCCTTCGTGAACTCGGAGGTCGGGATCCGCTTCTTGACCGAGGCGACCACGATGTCGCCGATCCCGGCGTGGGTCTTCTTGCCAAGCACGTTGATGCACTCCACCTCTTTGACCCCGGTGTTATCGGCCACCGTGAGCCGTGTCGTAGGGAAGATCATCGCCCCTCACCCTTCCGCGCGGCGGACGATCTCCAGGAGCCGCCACCGCTTGAGCTTGGAGAGAGGACGCGTCTCCTCGATGCGCACGACGTCCCCCACCCGCGCCTGCCCTGCCGCGTCGTGGGCGTAGTACTTCGTGCGCCGCCGCTGCCGCTTGTGGTAGAGCGGAGCCTCGACGAGGCGCTCCTCGACCACGACAATCGTCTTCATCATCCTGTTGCTGACGACCCGTCCGACACGTTGTCTACGCATGTTCACGTTCCTCGATCACGGTCAACGCCCGGGCGATCTCCCGCTTCGTCTTCGCGAGCTCTGCGGTGTTCGTCAACCGGCCCGAGGCAAGCTGGAACCGGAGCGTGAAGAGCTTCTTCTTTGCCTCGGCCACGCGCGCGCGAAGCTCGTCGTCGGAAAGCTCCCGCAGTTCCCGGGCCTTCATCTCTCCCCTCCCAACTGGAACCGAGCCTTGAGCTGCGTGGGGATGGGGAGCTTGCAGGACACGCGGCGATGGATCTCCTTGGCCTCGGCCTCGGTCACGCCGGAGAACTCGAACATGACCCGCCCTGGCCGGACCACGGCCACCCAGTTCTCCACCTCTCCCTTCCCCTTTCCCATCCGCGACTCCGCCGCCTTCTTCGTGTACGGTTTGTCGGGGAAGATCCTGACCCAGACCCGGCCGCGGTGCGTGGCGCGGGCGAGCGAGGTGCGCACGGCCTCGATCTGCTGGCTCGTGATCCATGCCGGAGCGAGGGCCTGGATCCCAAACTCCCCGAACTCGACCGCCTCCCCGCGGGTGGCGATCCCTTTCATCCGTCCGCGGTGCTGCTTGCGGTACTTCGTGCGTTTGGGGAACAGGGCTGGCATCTCACCCCACCTCCGCCCCGGAGCGATCGGACATGGACCACACTTCGCCGCGGAACACCCACGCCTTGACCCCGATCACCCCGTACTTCGTCCATGCCTCGGCGAGCCCGTAGTCCACATCGGCACGCAAGGTGTGCAGGGGGACGCGTCCTTCCTTCATCTCCACCGACCGCGAGATCTCCGCCCCTCCCAACCGACCAGAGATGCGGATCTTCGCGCCCTGAGCCCCGGCGGCGATGATCCGGCGCAGGGTCTCCTTCATCGCCCGATACGGGTTGATCCGGTTCTCGATCTGGAACGCGACGTCCTGGGCCACGAGGGGGGCCTCGAGCTCGGGTCGCTCGACCTCCATCACTCCGATCCGCACCTCACGGCCCACGATCTGGGACAACCGCTCCTGGAGGGCGGCGATCTCCGCCCCCCCACGGCCGATGATGATCCCCGGCCGGGCAGCGCGGATCGTCACCGTGACCCGCCCTTCCGTCGTCCGCTCGATGAGGGTCTCCGCCAGGCCAGCCCCCTTGTACGCCTTGTGGATCTCCGCCCGCAGGCGGTTGTCCTCGGCCACGTACTCGGGAACGCGGGCGTCGGGCGCGAACCAGTTCGAGCGCCACTTCCTCAACACCCCGATCCGGAACCCCACCGGATGCGTCTTGTGACCCACTACTCCTCCTTCTCCGCCACGACCACGGTGATGTGGGCCATCGGCCGCCGCACGATGTCCGCCCGCCCGAACGCGCGGGGGTTGAGGCGCCGCATTCGCGGTCCCTCGTCCACCACCGCTCGCACCACGGAGAGCTTCTCCTCGTCCAGCTCGAAATTGTGCTGGGCATTGGCTACGGCCGAGTCCAGCACCTTGCGGATGAGCCGGCTCGCCTTCTTGGGGGACAGGGCGAGGATCCGCCGGGCTTCAGCCACCGGCTTGCCCCGGATCTCGTCGATCACGAGCCGCGCCTTGAGGGGGGAGACCCTCACAAAGCGCGCTTTCGCCATTGCCTCTCTCATCCAGCCCCCTTGATCACTTCGGCACCACCGTCTTCTTCTTCACGCCACCGTGGCCGCGGAACACGCGGGTGGGAGCGAACTCTCCCAGGCGGTGCCCGATCATGGCCTCCGTCACCCGCACCGGGATATGGGTGCGGCCGTTATGGACCCGGATGGTGATCCCCACCATCTCCGGCGTGATCATCGAGCTGCGGGCCCAGGTGACGATCTCCCCGATCTCCCCCCGCTTGAGCTTGGCGAGCTTGTCCCGCACGTCGGGGGCCACATAGGGTCCCTTCTTCTTCGACCTCGCCATGTCACTTCCTCCTCTTGAGGATCTTGCCGTCGCTGGCCTTCCTCTTGCGGGTGGGAACACCGCGAGCGAGCTTGCCCCACGGGGTCTTCGACGGCCGGCCCTCCCCGGTCCGTCCCTCTCCCCCTCCGTGGGGGTGGTCGTCGGCGCCCATTGCCACCCCCCGCACGCGGGGCCGCCGCCCGAGGTGGCGCACCCGGCCCGCCTTGCCATGCCGCACGTTCTTGTGATCGGGGTTGCTCACGCGGCCGATCGTGGCCCAGCAGCCCAAGGCGAATACCCGGATTTCCCCCGACGGCAGACGCAGGATGGCCCGATCCTCCTCCCGCCCCAGGAGTTGGGCCGCGGTTCCCGCGGCCCGGGCCACCTTCCCTCGCGAACCGGGGTAAAGCTCCACGTTGTGGACGAACGTCCCGGCGGGGATCCGCTCGAGCGGGAGGGCATTGCCCGGCTTGGGCTCCGCATTCTCCTCCGCCTCCACCGTGTCGCCGACCTGCAACTCCAGCGGGGCCAGGATGTACCTCTTCTCCCCATCCGCGTAGTGGAGGAGGGTGATCCACGCCGATCGGTTGGGATCGTACTCCACCGAAGCGACCCGGGCCGGGACCCCGCGCTTGTCGCGTGCGAAGTCCACCCACCGGTACCGTCGCTTGTGGCCGCTGCCCCGGTGGCGGGAGGTGATCCGTCCCTGGTTGTTGCGGCCCACACGGCGGGAGAGGGGGACAAGCAGGCCCTTCTCCGGATCGTCCCGCGTCAACTCCGCGTAGTCAGGGCGCACCGCATGGCGCTGCCCCGACGTGACCGGCTTGAGCTTTTTCAGACCCATCTCACCTCACCCCACGAGGTCGATCTTGTGGCCGGGAGCGAGCTTGACGACGGCTCGCCGCTCGGCCCGCGTCCGCCCGTGGCGCCGATCCAGTCGGGTACGCCGCGGCTTCCCACATCGATTCATGACCCACACCCGATCCACCTTTACCCCAAACAGGCCCTCCACTGCGGTCCGGATCTCGGCCTTGCCCGCGGTGGGGGCCACCTCGAACGTGTACTTCCCCTCCTCCATCCCCCGCCACGTCTTCTCCGAGAGGATCGGACGCAGGATCACGTCCTCCAGATGCATCTCAGCCATCGCTCAACCTCTCCTCCAGGGCCTGCACCGCCTGCGCGGTGAGGAGGAGCCCCTCGTGACCCAGGACCTCGTGCACCGTGAGCGCATCGGCGCGGACACAATCCACTCCAGGGATGTTGCGGAACGATCGCACCACGGGGACGGTGTACTCCTCCGGGGCGACGACGACGAGGGTCTTGGGAGGGCACGAGAGGCGGGAAAGAAGGGCGACTGCGTCTTTCGTCCGCGGCTTGGCAAATCCCAGCCGATCGATGACCTGAACTGCCCCCCCCTGGCAACGTGCGGAAAGCGCTGTAGAGAGGGCCTTTCGCCGCATCCGGGTCGGGAGAGAGAGGGACCAGTTCCGCGGCTGAGGGCCGAACGTCACCCCCCCGTGGCGCCAGAGGGGGGACCGCGTCGACCCATGGCGCGCCCGACCCGTGTGCTTCTGGGCCCATGGCTTGCGCCCCCCACCGCGGACCTCCCCCCGCGTCTTCGTGGCCGCTGTCCCCTGCCGGCGATTGAGAAGCTGGATCCGCACCGCCCGATGGAGAAGATCGGCCGACCCCTCGACCCCGAACACGGCCTCGGGAAGGGAGACCTGCGCTGACTCGCCCCCGGGATCGTCGAACCGGTGCAACTGGACGCTAGGCATCGTGCTTCCTTATCCTGAGCGCGCCCGAGCGGGGTCCAGGCACAGATCCCCGAACCACGAGGAGCTTCCGGCTCGGGTCCACGGCCAACACGGCGAGGTTCCGCACCGTAATCCGCGCCGTGCCATCGTGACCGGGGTAACGCTTCCCCTTCACCACCTTGCCCAGCCCCCTCCCCGCCGAACCCGGCCGCCGGACCCACTTGTGCCCGTGGGATCGAGGCCGGGAATGGAACCCCCAGCGCTTGATCGTCCCCTGGAAGCCGCGTCCCTTGGAGATCCCAGTGATGTCCACCTTCTCCCCGGCCGCGAACGCGTCGATCCCAATCTCCGTCCCCAGGGCGAACGCCGCGGCGTCCTCCACCCGCACCTCGTACAGGTGCTTGCGCGGGGAGGCGCCAACCTTCTCGAACTGACCGCGCAGGGGTCGCTTCACCCTGCGCGGGGCGACCTCACCCGCGCCGAGTTGGATCGCGGCATATCCGTGACGGTCCAGCGTCCTGACCCCCACCACCACCGCGGGCTCGACCTCGATCACCGTGGCGGCAACAGCCCGTCCCGCCTCGTCGAACCACTGCGTCATCCCAATCTTGCGCCCGATGAGCTCAACGGCCATCGCATCCCTCATAGTTTGATCTCGATGTCGATCCCCGTGGGGAGCTCCACTTCCATAAGCGCGTTGATCGTGGCCGCTGTCGGTTCCTTGATATCGATCAATCGGCGATGCACTTTGCGCTCGAAGTGCTCCATGGAGCGCTTGTCCACGTGAGGCGAGCGGAGGACGGTGTACAGACGCCGCTCGGTCGGCAAGGGAATCGGCCCACTCACCTTGGCCCGGCTCGCCATCGCCGTGTCCACGATCTTGCGCACAGCGGCGTCCACGAGCTCGTGGTCGTAGCTCTGCACCTTGATCCTGATTTTCTCCCTAGCCATCGTACCCCCGACTCCTCAGCACCTCACGGGCGATTCCCTCGGGCACCGCATCATACCGGGTCACCCGAAGGGTGTGAACCGCACGCCCCTGCGTTAGGGACCTCAACTGGGTGGCGTACCCGAAGGTTTCCCCCAGGGGGATGGAACAGCGAATGATATCGACCACCCCCCGGGTGTGTATGGACTGGATCTCGCCTCTGCGGCGGCCCAAATCCGAAACCACCTCACCGAGATACTCGGTGGGCGTGATTATATCCCCCTCCGCGACCGGTTCCAGGAGCACCACCCCTCCTTCCTCAAGCGCGCGGCGCAACGCTTGCGTTCCACACGCCTCAAACGCGTCCGGGGACGAGTCCACAGGATGGCACCGCCCCCCATGAAGGGTGGCACACAGGTCCGTGACCGGGAAGCCCCCGATCGGACTCGCCCCAAGTCCTCCCTCGATCCCGCGCCGGGCCGCCTCCACGAACTCCGACGGAAGGACCTCCGCCGGGACGGTGGATCGAAATTCGAACCCCGCCCCACGGGGGAGCGGCTCGAACCGAACGGCGATCTTCGCGTACTGCCCCCGCCCTGCCAGCACCTGCTCCCATTCCTCTACGATGTCCACCGCACGAGCGAGCGCCTCGCGGTAGGCGACGATCGGCGTCCCCACCCGGTGAGCGACCCCGAACTCCTCGCGCACCCGCCGCAGCTGGACCTCGAGTTGGAGCTCGCCTATCCCCCCCACAAGGAGCTGCCCGGTGGCCTCATCCTCGCGAACCCGGAACGTCGGGTCCTCCTGGGCGATCCGATCGAGAGCCTCCCTGAGCTGCGGCTCCTCGCGCTCAGACCGGGGCTCAATGGCGAAGAACACCACCGGCTCCGGAAACAAGATCCGCTCCAGGAGAAGGGGATGGTCAGGATCGCAGAGCGTGTCCCCGGTGAACACGGGGCCGGACGCGATCACGCCCACGATGTCCCCCGCCTCCACGGACTCCAAACGCTCCCGTCGGTTGGCGTGCAGCCGGAACAGCCGCACCAGTCGGACCTTGCGCCCTCCGCTGGCGTTCAGCACTACGTCGCCTTCCGCCGCTTGCCCAGAGTAGACGCGCGTATAGAGGAGGCGCTCCGCATAGGGATCGGTCGCCACCTTGAACACCAGGGCCGCGAACGGCTCCTCGGTTGAGGCACGCCGGGCCTCGCGCTCGCCGCGGGGGGAGAAGCCGTAGATCGGCGGCACCTCCTCCGGCGAGGGGAGGAAGTCCACCACCGCATCCAACACCGGTTGGACACCGATGTTCTCGAGAACCGCCCCCCCGAGCACGGGCACCCACAGCCTCTCCAGTGTCGCCGTCCGGATCGCGGCCAGCAGCTCCCGGGGCGGGATGTCCGCACCGGCCAGGTAGTGCTCGGCCACAGCGTCCGACACCTCAGCCAGCTTCTCCAGGAGGCGCTCCCGCCACTCCTGCACCTCGGGAATGATCGCGGGGGGAATCGGCAACACCTCGACCCGACGCCCGAGAGCATCGGGATCCCACCGCAGTGCTGTCCCCGACACAAGGTGCACCATCCCGAGGAGCCTCCCCTCGCTATCGCGCCACGGCACGGCGAGGGGGAGCACCGTGGCCCCCAGCTTGTCCACCATGTCCTGGAGCGCCCCCCCGAAGTCGGACCCCGCCCGATCGAGCTTGTTCACGAACGCGATGCGTGGAACGCGGTACCGATCGGCTTGGCGCCACACCGCCTCCGACTGGGACTCCACGCCCTCCACCCCGGAGAAGAGGACGATCGCCCCATCGAGGACCCTCAGGCTCCGTTCCACCTCGGCCGTGAAGTCGACGTGGCCCGGGGTGTCGATGATGTTGATCGCATGCTCCTTCCACTCCACCGTGGTCGCGGCAGCGCTGATCGTGATCCCCCGCTCCCGCTCTTGGTCCATCCAGTCCATCTCCGCGGTGCCTTCGTGGACCTCCCCCATGCGATGGATCTTCCCCGTGTAGTAGAGGATGCGCTCGGTGAGGGTGGTCTTGCCGGCATCGATGTGGGCGATGACGCCGATGTTGCGGATCCGTCGCACGTCATAACCCGCCATCGGCGCGCCCCGGGGACCCGCAGGGACTACCAGCGGTAGTGGGCGAACGCCCGGTTGGCCTCGGCCATGCGGTGAGCTTCCTGCCTCTTCTGGTAGGCTCCACCCTCCCCGCGGGCCGCGGCGGAGATCTCCCCCGCCAGCCGCTCGGGCATCGTCCGCTCGGACCGGGCCCGCGCCGCCTGGACCATCCACCGCAGGGCGAGCATGGTCTGGCGGTGAGGAGGGACCTCAAACGGCACCTGGTACGCCGCCCCACCCACGCGGCGGGAGCGGACCTCGATCTTGGGCATGCAGTTCTGCACAGCCTTCAAGAACGTGTCCAACGCTGGCCCCTCGCCACGCCGATCGAGGAGGTCGAACGCCTCGTACACGATGCGGCGGGCAAGGGACTTCTTTCCATCCCACATCACGTAGTTGATGAACTTCTCCACGAGCTTCGAGCCCTGGCGGACGTCCGCCGCAGCGTCCCGACCGGGGATGACGACATCGAACGTGGGCACCTACCCCTCCTTGGGACGGCGCATCCCGTACCGGGACCGCCCCTGGCGGCGGCCCTCCACCCCCGCGGCGTCGAGCGCGCCGCGGATGATGTGGTACTTCACCCCCGGCAGGTCCTTCACCCGGCCGCCGCGCACGAGGACGAGGGAGTGCTCCTGGAGGTTGTGGCCTTCACCGGGGATGTAGGCGGTCACCTCGCGCCCATTGGATAGGCGCACCCTGGCCACCTTGCGCAGCGCGGAGTTCGGCTTCTTGGGGGTCCGGGTGAACACGCGCAGGCACACGCCCCGGCGCTGGGGGCAGCCGGCGAGGGCCACGGACTTGCTCTTCGACCGTTGCGGTTTCCGTCCTTGGCGCACGAGTTGATTGAAGGTTGGCATATCTCCTCCGGGGGATTCTAGGTGTCCCTCGCTTCCGTTTCAACTTCCTCCGCGTCGGAAGTCCGTTTCCGACCGGGGAAACCCGTGCCCACGGGGATCCTCTTCCCGACCATGAGGCATGGCTTCAGACCATCGAGGTGGTCGTCCTCCCCGCGCAGGGCAGCATCGGCCAGGACCTTCGTCGTGCGCTCGAACGAGGCCGCGGCGAGCCACGACTTGCGGAGCAGCGCCGCGCGGGAGATGCGCAGAAGCTCCCTCTCCCCTTGGGGGATCCGGTACTCCAGCAGGCGCACCGTGCGCGGCTCCCCGTGCAGCTCTACCCGCGCCTGCCTCACCCCGAGGGCCACCGCCCGCTCCACGACCTCGCGGGTGACCTCCTCCCCCGCCTCGGCGAGGGTGGTCCCCCCCCGGGCAAGGGGGGCGAGGAGCTTCGCTCCCACGAGCTCGTCGCGGCTGCGGCGGACCTTCTCGTTCTCCTCGGAAAGCCGCCGCACCTCGAGCTGGAAGATCTCCAGAGGCACGACATCATTGAGGAGGAACGACGACTCGCCGGGATCCACGATCCGCACGTTGTTCAGAATCTGGCGGATCACGACCTCAAAGTGCTTGTCGTTGATGTCCACGCCCTGGGACTTGTACACCTTCTGGAGCTCGACGAGGAGGTACTCCCGCGTCTTCTGCACGCCGGCCACCTCCATGAGGTAGTGGGGAGGGATCACCCCTTTTGACACAGGCTCGCCGCGCTCGACCTTGTCTCCGACGTCGACCACCGTGCCCTCATCGCATTCCACCGCCGCCCTGTACCGGAACCGCACCGACGCTAGCTCACCTGTCGTCTCCACCCGTTCCACGACGAGGACCTCCCCTGGGGGGAGGTTGACCTGGAACAGCTCCTGGCCCTCCCGCACCGGCGCGCCGTGCTCGACCATCGGCACGAGATCGGAGGTGATAGGAGCGATCACGGCCCGGCTGCCCTCCGCGAGCACGGCGATTGACCGCTGACCAGCGAGCACCGTTCCTCCCACCTCGGCCCGCATCACGAGCGGCCGGGAGCGGGTGGCGAGCTTCGTCCCCTCCTCCACGTTCGCCCCATCCTCGACGAGGATCTGGGACCCATAGGGAACCTCATACTCCCGCACTTCCCCCCGCGCCCCGCGTACCACGATCCGTCGCACCCCTCCCTCGTGCTGGACCTCCACGCGCCCCGCGATCCCGGCGACCGGGGCCTCGACGTGGTACTCCGTGGTCAAGGCGTCCCCTGGGGCGACCGTCGTCCGGTGCCCGACCCGCACCTCGGCCTCCGGAGGAAGGACGTAGATCCGATCCAGGCTCGTCTCGTCGAGCACAGCAAGGTACCTCTGCCCCCCCTCCTCGAACTCGAATGCCTTCCCCTCGATCGGGCTTCGCAGGGAGCGGAACTTGCCGAAGTCCACCTCCTCCCCCTCGGCGATGTGGAGGAACGCCCGCGGCAGGACAACGGTATGAGGCTCGGACGTGATCTCGACCACCTCCCGGCCGGCGCGGGTCGTCTCGATGCGGGTGATCCGCCCGGAGAGCGGGGCCACGGTAGCATGAGCGGCCTTCGTCGTCTTGCGGGCCTCGAACAGCTCCTCGGCGCGGGGAAGTCCTTGGGTGATGTCGAGGCCCGCCACACCTCCCGTGTGGAAGGTCCGCATCGTGAGCTGGGTCCCTGGCTCACCGATCGATTGGGCAGCAATCACCCCCACCGTCGTCCCCAGCTCCACCGGGCGATGGAACGCGAGGTCTAGTCCGTAGCACATCTGGCACAACCCACCCGGCGTCTGACACAGGACAGGGGAGCGGATCACGATCCTCGGGCGGACCCGCACCTTCCGGAGCCCGGCCGAGATCAGCTCCTCACGCAGCTCCGGAGAAAGTACCTCCCCATCCCGCGCCAGAAGCGCCCCGGTCGTGGGATGGTACATGTCGCCGATGATCTTGCCGTACACGACCCGTTCCTCTGCCCCCTTCGCCTTGAGGTCCAGCTCGACCTCCATCCTCCCCACGCGCTCGGAGGTGGTCCGGTCGAGGAGCACCCCCGCGTCCACGAGGACCTCCCCCGTCCCCGGATCGCGAATCGGCTCCGCCGTCACCCGGCCGTAGATCCGGTCCGGGATCTCCTCCATCACCTGGCCCCGAGGCGCGAAGTACAGCGGGTCGACCTCCACCCCTTGCTGGGTCCCGCAGTCTCGTTCCTTCACGATCGCGTCGACACACGCATCCACGAGCCGCCGGGTGAGGTACCCCGCGCTCGCGGTGCGCAGCGCGGTATCCGCGGTCCCCTTGCGTCCACCGTGCGTGGAGATGAAGTACTCCAAGATCGACAACCCCTCACGGAAGTTGGAGATCACGGGCCACTCGAGGACCCTCCCCTGCGGGTCGGCCATCGGCCCCCGCATCCCCGCGATCTGCTTCACCTGACCAGCGGAACCGCGCGCCCCCGACGCGACGACGGCGTGGACGGGATTGAACGGCGTGCGGGCCAGGTTCTCCATCGTCGCCCTCTCCACCGCATCCACCGTCTCCCGCCACACCCTCGTCACCGCCTGGTAGCGCTGCTCTTCCGTAGCCAGCCCTCGCGCGTACATCCGGTTGATCCGCTCCACCTGGACCTGGGCCTCCTGTACCAACGCTGCCTTCTCGGGAGGGATCGCACAATCGGGGATCGAAATCGTGAGGCCGGATAGGGTCGCATAGCGGAACCCGAGGGCCTTCAGCTCGTCGAGGACCACCGCCGCCCGCTCCCAGCCATAGCGGAGGTAACACTCCTCGACCTTGCGCCGGACCTGGCGCACATCGAACACCACGCCGTAGTCGCGCAGATCGGGAGGGAGGGCCTGGTTCAGAATCGCCCTCCCCAGGGTCGTTTCCACGACCTTCTCTTCCAGGCGGAGCTTGATGGGGGCGTGGAGACTGATCACTCCGTACTCGTAGGCCTTCTCCGCCTCGGCCAGCGAGCGAAACGCCTTCCCCCTCCCCTTCCCCTCGGGGTCGAGAATCGTGAGGTAGTAGAACCCGTACACCTGGTCCTGGGTGGGAAGGGCGAGCGGCCGTCCATGGGCGGGGGACAACGTGTTCCGCGCCGAAAGCATCAACTCCCACGCTTCCTGAACCGCCTCCTTGCCCAGCGGCAGATGAACGGCCATTTGGTCGCCATCGAAGTCGGCGTTGTAGGAAGGGCAGACATGGGGGTGGATCTGGATCGCATCCCCATCCACGAGCACGGGCTGGAACGCCTGAATCGACAGGCGGTGCAGGGTCGGGGCGCGGTTGAGAAGGACGGGATACTCCCGGATCAGCTCATCGAGGGCATCCCACACCTCGGGGAGCTCCCCCCCGAGGGCCTTGTTCTTGATCTCGTCGTAGTCCGCATACGGCAGGTTCTCTAGCCGCGCGAGGATGAACGGCTTGAACAGCTCCAGGGCCATCTTCTTCGGGATCCCGCATTGGTGGATCTTGAGGGCGGGGTTCACCACGATCACCGCCCGGCCGGAGTAATCCACGCGCCGGCCGAGGAGGTGCCTCCGCAGGCGGCCCTGCTTGCCCTGGATCCGTTCGGACAACGACTTGAGCGGCCGGTTGTCCCGACCGCGGATTGGATTGTCCTTCTTCTCGTTGTGAATGAGGGCGTCCACCGCCTCCTGGAGCATCCGCCGCTCGTTGCGGAGGATGATCTCGGGAGCACCCATCTCGCGGAGCTTCTTCAGCCGGTTGTTGCGGTTGATGATGCGCCGGTAGAGATCGTTGAGGTCGGTGGTCGCGAACTTCCCGCCCTCGAGCTGGATCATCGGCCGCAGGGCGGGGGGGAGAACGGGGATGACCTCCAACACAAGGTTGCCCGGGTTGTTGCCGGACCG
Source organism: Candidatus Bipolaricaulota bacterium (assembly GCA_014360985.1). GTDB lineage: Bacteria > Bipolaricaulota > Bipolaricaulia > Bipolaricaulales > Bipolaricaulaceae > Bipolaricaulis. The sequence goes on along the minus strand of JACIWK010000003.1, from coordinate 100,010 downwards.
GCGGAGCTGGTCCACCACCTCCAGACGATGCAGGATCCGCCGCCGTTCCCCTTGGTTCGCGGTCCGGTCGAGCTCCTCCCACAGCTCGTCGGCAAGCGCGTCCAGATCAAGTGCTCCCAGCAAGCGCTCGATCCCCTCGGCCCCCGTGGCGGCCTCGAACCCCCCGGGGAAACACCGGTCATAGGCCCGTACCTCCAGGGTGGACAGCTCCTGCCCAAGGCGCAGGGGGACGTTCTCCCCCACCCCCACCACGAGATGGGCGAGGTTGTCGACGACCTCCTGGATCGGGTTTCCCTCCACCCCCTCATAGCGCGCCCGCAGCATCTCGAACATCGTCTGCGAGCAGAGCTCACCGGCTGGCCTCTCGCACAGGGTCTCCCCCTCCTCGACGCTGTCCCCATCCTCGACGAACAGCTCGGCATCGGCCGTCACGGGATACTCGTGGCGCCCGATCACGAGGGCCCGGAACGTCTCGCCGTTGGCGAGCTTCCGCTCCTCGACCTGGACCTCGCCCTCCTCCTCGGCCACCACCCGCGGGGCTTTCGTGAGGAGATAGGCCGGCTCGACCTGGAACGTGAACGCGGTGGCCAGGATCCGAACCTCAGTTCCGTACAGAGTTTCGCCCGGACGGACCTTGGGAGATGCGGATTGTGTAACGATGAACAAGTCCTCGCGCGACGTCTCGGTCTCGTAGTACGCGATGCGCCGCAGATCGCGGCGCTTGATCCCCAGAAGCCGGGACAGGGGGCTCGCCACACCTTTCAGGTACCAGAAATGAACCACCGGGCTCGCCAGCCGGATGTGGCCCATGTTCACCCGCCGCACCGCGGAATCCGTGACGAGGACCCCACACTTGTCACACGTGATGCCCTCATACTTCTTGCCGCGGTACTTACCGCACGAGCACTCGTAGTCGTTCTCCGGACCGAAGATCTCCTCGGCGTAGAGGCCGCCCCGTTCCGGCTTGTGGCTACGATAGTTGATCGTCTCGGAGTTCGTCACCTCCCCCCGAGACCACGACAGCATCTCCTCGCTTGACGCCAATCCCAATCGGATTCTTCGAATGTCATCCCCGGAAATGACCACCACATCACCTCGAGCGATCTACGAACCGTCCGCGGACGCGCCGGCCGAACCACCCTCGGCCCGCGGCCGCCGGTAGTCCGTCGTGTAGAACCCACTTCCCTTGTACACAACACCGAATCGCGGCAGGAGCCGCATCACCTCGGTCGTGCCGCACCCAGGGCACCGCGCAAGCGCCCGCTCGTTGGGCTGGCGGAGCTCGCGGAACTCCATGCCACAGCGGGTGCAGCGGTAACGATGAATGGGCATAAGCTCTCCTCCTTGTGAGATACCTTCACTGGATTGACCGGTCGTACCAACCCGCCAATTGTAAGCCCCGTCAAGGGGAGATCAAGGCCGGCGCGGTGTGCCCCTCGACGCGGAGCCTCATCTGGCGCGTCTCCCCCTCCCATTCGCAGCGGAAGCGGACCACCCACGCCGCGGCACGGGGGAGTTCCGCTACTTCCGCCATCCGCTCCGCCGCGTCAGCGATGATCCCCTCCCTCTCCTCCGGGGTATGCTCGTGCCAGCGGGCCCGGACCAGGGCGAGGGGCGAGCCGGGCATCTGCACGTAGAGGCGAATGTCTGTGGGCAAGAACAACGGCTGCAGCCGGGCTTGTTCCTCGGAGGTCACCGCCACGACGACGCGCGCTCCGGAATCCATGCGGTACGAGTGCTCAAATCGCAACAACTGAACCATGTTCTCCGTGAGAGCAGCGGTGGAATCGAACTCCAGGAAACGCCGGACGAAGCCCTCGTCGGCGAGCAGGCACTCCCGGCCAGCGGGCGAAGGAGGGATCCCCAACTTCGCTGCCAGTGCCCTCAGCCTCTCCCCCAACGCGTCGTCCTCCTCGAGATCGAGGAACGCGCCCCGATCCACCCTCCCCTCCTCCTCGGCCGGCGTGGGAGGCAGGACACGCGCCGACAGAGGTCGCACCACGCGCCCCGCGAGGCCCACGGCGCGATCGAGGGCAAGGAGGTCATCCACCCCCACGCCACGCCGCCCCACGACCTCGCCCGTCACCACGAGGTCGGCGTGGAGGCGCCGCGCCAGGCGACCCACCCGTTCCAGGAGGAGCCAGCGACAGGTGCCACAAGGAAAGGGGAACCCGGCCTCTCGCTTCCCCAACGAGAGGAAATCGCGCTTCAGAGTGATGCACTGAAAGCGAGTCCCCCCGAACAGGTTCTGCGCTTGAAGCCCCACCTCCTCTTCCCCTTGGAAGAACGGGGACCGAAAATAGACGAGGCGCAGCTGCCTAACCCCAGCCCGCTCGGCCAGCCGCACCGCCAGTGCGCTCGCCAGGCTTCCCGAGTACAGAGCGAGGGCGAGCGTCGGGCCTCCTTTCACCGGCGGGGAACCACGAGTCCGTATGAACCGTCCCCACGGTGAAACAGGACCGCGGGTTGGTCATCATCGGCGCGGAAGAAGACGAGGAACTCCCGATCGCTCCGCTCGAGCTCGCGCACCGCTGCATCGAGGGTGAGGGGTTCCCGTACGTAGTCGTCCACCACCTCCACGGACGGACCGCCGGAGGCCTTCCGCCCCGGCGGTGGAGTGGGATGCCCGCTCTTGCGCGACACCCGCAACCGCTCCTTGTACCGCACGAGCTGGCGTTGCATCTTGTCCACGGCTTGGTCGATCGACGCGTACATGTCGTTCGTGTCCGCCTTGGCCTTCACCACCTTGTGGTTGACGAGGTAACCCATCATCTGCACCCGTTGGATCGGCCCCTCCACCTCGAGGATGACGTCCAACTTGAGGATCCTGTCGAAGTAGCGAGATAGCGCCTCAACCTTCTTTTCCACGTATTTTGTCAACGCTCCCGAGTCCGAAGCATAGCGTTCCTCGACATGAAGCCTCATGATAAGGTCTCCCCTCCGTTCCCTTATATTCTACCACAGCCACCGGTAGGGCGTCAAGGGAGGTGAGCTAGATCACATTCAACGGGGGCAAGATCGGAGATTCGCTGACGGAGATAGGCAACGAGGCGTCGCGGTCCATCCGGCCCGAGCCCAGGGATGAACCCAGAGAACGCTCTCTCCACGTATTGGCGCACCGTGCCGCGATAGGTGAGGCCCCGGGCGAGTCGTTCACAGGCCACCAGCCCCACGTCGAGGGCCGCCTGGGGAGGCTCGACGTGGAGGAGGGCCTCCGGGCAGTCCACCCACGCCGCGAGCTCGTGGGTCGCGTAACCATCCGGTTCGTGCGCCACCAAGAACGCTACCACCCTCCGTTGGACGGGAGGGAGGCGCCGCAGGCGACGCAGAAGGCGCTCCACGCGAAGGACGATGGGCTCGGGGAGAATCGCGGCGCGGGGGGAGATCTCCTCGGAAAGGAGACCCACCGCGGACGGCACGGCCGGCTGGGCTCCCCGCTCCGCGATCGGCGAGGCCGGGCAGGTCCGAGAACCCGGGGTTGGGAGGGCATCGAAGAGAGGTGGCTCACCGTCCCGAGCGCGGGCCAGCGCCTCCAGGATCCGCCCCCGCACCTGGCGGAGCTTGGGGGACTCCACGGGGCGGAACGAGGGGGTGTACCCACCGTGGAACGTGTGCCGAACGCGGATCGTGACCTTCCGGGCCGCGGACCCGGCCATGAAGATGCACTCCCCAACCTCAAGTTGGGACACGATCTCCTTCGCTTCGGTTTTCCTCCACGGCAGAAGCTCCCCATACACGCGCATGTCCGCCTCGTGGACCACCCGGTGAAGGAAGAGCATCCCCGCTTGCGTGAGGACATCCTTCTCCACCTTCGCCGACCGCTGCGAGATCACCACCGCGCCCAACCCCCGCTTGCGGCCGCGGAGGGCGATGCGGGCGATGACGTCCTTGAGCCGGGTCCGCACCCCCTGGGGGATGAACTCGTGGCACTCCTCGATCCCGATCATGTACGGGGTCCGCAGCCGACCGGCGTGGGTCCATAGCCGGGACAGGAAGTCATACACGACCGCCTCCCTCTCGGCACCGAGCATGTCGGAGACATCGAGGATCACCGGGACCCCTTCGTGCAGGGACAGATCCGCGACCTCTCCCACGGTGGTCATGTTCAGCTCCACGTCCGCATGGTCCCCTCCCCCGACGACGAGCACCTCGTACTTCTCCTTGAGGCCGAAGTACTCGCCATCGGTATCGACGAGGGACAACGGGCAGTGGGCGGCGAGGAGCTCCTCGAAGATCACCCCCGCGGTGTTGGACTTGCCGGAGCCACGGATGCCGAGGATCGCCACGCACTGCCCGACGATCTCCTCCACGGGAACGGTCAACTCCGGGCCGAGGTTGAGGACGCTCATCACGGCCACCGTAGCGGCAACGGTGCGCCCCGACGAGGGGGGATGCGAGCCACCGAGGGGACATGGGGGGTGGAGGGTCCGTTACCTGTGACCTCGCGCGAGCCGCGCCGCGTGGTCCAGCGCCTCCTCTCGCGTTGCGATCTCTCCGGAAAGGATCCGTTCCTGGACGAGCTCCAATACCTCCCCGAGCCGCGGTCCAGGGGAGAACCCGAGGGCGAGGAGGTCATCGCCGGTGAGGAGAGAGCGCGCGCGGCGGATGCCATGGATCCGCCGGAGATGGACGAGGAGGCCCACCGCGCGTCCGAGGAGGGGCGCCCAGGCGCGGGCGCGGTGGGCGCTCGCCTCGGCATCGCACACGACGAGGCGGAGGAGGTCGGCGAACAACGGGAACCGGTGGGGAAGCTCATCGAGGGGGGCCGCCTCGTCCTCCCCCGTCCCGAGGAGGCAAACCTGTTTCCCTAGGCCCATCTCCGGCAGGCGGGCCACCCGCATGTGCTCCCGCACGAGGTGGGCTACCCACTCCACATCCCGTTTGGGAAACCGCAGCCGGAGGAGGGCCCGTGACACGATCTCCGCCCCGAGACCGCAGTGCCCGCCCATGTTCTCCCCCCCGGAACGGGCAAGGGCGGCGGGCTTCCCCACATCGTGGAGGAGGACGGCCAGCTTGAGGCGGGGGTCGTCCCACAGGAGATCGGCGACCCGAACAGCGGCCACGGTGTGGACGAACACGTCCCCCTCGGGGTGGTACGCCTCGGGTTGGGGCACGCCGTGGAGGGCCGCCACCTCGGGGAGGATGGGGACGAGGAGGCCCAGGCGATCGAGCAGGAGGACCCCCTCCCCCGAGCGCGGGGTGGCCAGAATGCGGACAAGCTCGTCGCGGATCCGTTCCCAAGACACAGAGGTGATCCGCGGGGCGTGGTCCCGGATCGCTGCGGCGGTCTTCTCCTCGATCGCGAACCCCAGCTGGCAGGCGAACCGCACCGCACGCAGCATGCGCAGGCAATCCTCTCCGAACCGCGTCCCCGGGTCGCCGATCGCCCGCACAAGGCCCGCGGTAAGGTCGGGGATCCCCCCCACCCGATCGAGGACCTCGCCGTCCACCGTCGCCACGAGCCCGTTCACGGTGAAATCGCGGCGTTGCACGTCCTCATCGAGTGTTCCCCACCGCACCGCGTCCGGCCGGCGCCCGTCGCGGTATCCCTGCTCGGTGCGAAACGAGGCCACCTCGTAGGAGCGACCATCGGGGGCCACCACCACCACCACGCCGAAGCTCTCCCCCACGGTGAGTACCCTGTGGTCCGGGAACAGGCGCCGCACCTCAGCTGGGGAAGCGGAGGTGGCGATGTCTACGTCCTGAGCCGCGAACTTCTCACCGCGCAGCTCGGCCAGCACGGCATCGCGCACCACCCCCCCCACGAGGACCGCGGTATGCCCCGCCTCCCGCAATCGATGGAGGATCTCCGCTGCGAGCGGGTGGTCGGCGAGCAAACGTGGCAGGCAAACGCGCACGTTCGATTATCGCCCGGTTGCGGGTTGGTCGCACCAGGGCTAGGATTCGCGACGAGGGGGTCGATCATGGAACACGAACTGCTGCGACAGGCACGGGAACACATGGCACGGACGGTGGACGTGCTCCAAGGCGAGCTCGCCAAGATCCACACCGGACGAGCCAACCCGGCGCTCGTGGAGAACGTGATGGTCGACTACTACGGGGCCCCCACGCCGCTCAAGCACGTCGCGCATCTGGTGGTCCCTGATCCCGATCTGATCATGATCCGTCCGTTCGATCGCTCCCAGATCCCCGCCATCGAGAAGGCCGTGCTGGGAGCGGACCTCGGCCTCAACCCCCAGAACGATGGCCAGGTGATCCGCATCAAGGTCCCCCGACTGTCCGAGGAGCGACGGAACGAGCTCGTCAAGCTCGTCGGGAAGAAGGTGGAGGAGGCGAAGGTCGCTCTGCGCAACGTGCGGCGCGACGCGCGGGAGAAGCTCGACCAGGAACGCAAGGAAGGACGCCTGGCCGAGGACGACCTGTTCCGATTGCGGGAGGAGCTGGACGCGATCACGGCGGAACACACGAAGCGGGCCGACGCGCTGGCGGAGAAGAAGGCCCACGAGATGCGCACCCTGTGAGCGACCTACGCGACGCGATCCTGGTGGGGGTGAAGGAAGGAGGGCTGTTGGCCGCGGTGCTGGCCGCCGCCCTCCTCGTCGTGGGTTGGCGGTGGTCGCTGGGGGTCGTGGGGGGGATGGCCGCGGTGGTGATCGGGCGGCTCGCATGGGGCCACCTGGTGGCGATCCTCGTTTGGGACCGAGGGGGACGGGTCGCCGCGGCCGTGGCATCCCTCGTCCGGCAGGGACTCGCCGGTGGCCTGGCGGTGGGGGGCATCCTCGTTGGCCTCCCCCCGCTCGCCGTGGTGGGGGGGGTACTGCTCGCGGTCCTCGGCCGCGTGGTGGGGACGGTGAACCTTGCTCGAGCATCTGGGTGAGGAGCTCACCCTCCGGTTCCCCATCGGAGGGATGGAGATCGCATTCAACCTCGTGGTGATGGCGGTGGCGGTGGCCGTCGCCGGGGGGTTGGTGCTCCTTTCCCTGTGGATCCGGCGGGGGCTGAACCCGGATCCCGACGCACCCTTGTCCCGCCGGGCAGCACTCGTCGCTGCGGCAATCGACTTCTTTCGCGACCAGCTCCTGGGCGGGGTGTCCCCCCAGCTTGGGGAGCGGCTCCTCCCCCTGGTAGCCACCCTGTTCTTGTACGTTCTCCTCTGCAACTGGATTGGGATCTTGCCCATACCGTACATCGTCTCCCCGACGCAGGATCTGAACGTGGCGTTGGGTCTCGCGCTCCTCGTGTACGGATCGACCCACTACTATGGGGTCCGCACGAAGGGGGTCCGCCGCCACGTGGCGGGATATTTCGAGCCTTTTCCATTCCTCATGCCGTTGAACATCATCGGGGATTTCGGGCGCACCCTTTCCCACGGGTTCCGTCTGTTCGGGAACATCCTCGGGGGGGCGCTCCTCACCGCCGTGACCCCTGTCGTTGTGCTGAGGATCGCGGACCTCATCCCCGTGGTAGGGGGGGCATTAGGGTGGGCGGCACGGGTCCCGCTCGTCTTGGGGCTCAATCTCGTGTTTGGGCTGTTCTTCGGGGGCATTCAGGCCCTCGTGTTCGCGCTGCTGGCGGCGGCCTACATCCAGGTCACCGCGGACTAGGAGGTGACGAGATGGAATTGGAGGCAGTGGTGCAAGCGGCGAAGTACCTCGCTGCCGGGATCTGCATGGGCATCGGGGCGATCGGGGCCGCGCTCGGGGAAGGGATGATCGGGGCCCACGCCCTGGACGCGATGGCCCGCCAGCCGGAGATGGCCAACACCCTTCTCCGCACGATGGTGATCGCGGACGCGATCGCGGAGACGACGGGCATCTACTCGCTCGTGGTAGCGATCGTCCTCCTGTTCGTGGTGTAGGGGGGAACCGTGACGCTGGAGTGGGGCACGATCATCAAGAACCTGAACTGGACGCTCATCCTGAACGTCGTCGCCTTTGCCCTGTTGGTGTGGCTCCTCAAGCATCTGCTCTACAAGCCCGTCCTCGCTTGGCTCGACGGACGACGGAAGCTCGAGGAAGGGCGGCTCCGCGATGCTGCCGCCGCCCAAGCTCAGGCCCAGCGCCTCCTCGAGGAACGGGAGGCCCTCCTCGCTGAGGCGAACCGGCGCGCGCGGGCCATCGTCACCCAAGCCGAGGCCGAGGCCCAGGGCATCCTCCGCGACGCCCGCCGGGAGGCGCGCACGCAGGTCCAAGCGCTCCTCGCGGAAGGAGAGAAGGCAGCGGCGCGCCTCCGGGAGGAGGCGCTCGCCGACCTCCGCCGCTCCTACGCCGAGCTCATCGTGCTCGGAGCGTCCAAGGTCCTCGCCCGGGAGGTGCGGGCAGGGGACCACGAGCGGTTGCTGGCGGAGCTCACGGAGCGATTGGGCCCGCGGCTCCTGCAGTGACCAGGCCCGTGGCCGACCTTGCGCGCCCGTACGCCCGTGCCCTGTATGAGGCCGCGGTCTCCCGCGGAGCGGAAGAGCGCGTTGCCCAGGATCTGGCCCTCCTCCGCGACCTGTGGGACGGGGAATCCGAGCTTGCCGTGCCCTTCCTGACCCATCCCCTGATCCACGCCCGAGTCAAGGAAGCGGTCCTCGAGCGCGCGTTGGCGCCGACGCTCCACCCCTTGACCCTCAACCTGGTGCGGCTCCTCGTGCGCCGGGGGAAGGCCATTCTCATCCCCGACCTCGTGCCCGCATTCTTCCGCGAGGAGGAGGAGAGAGGAAGGTCCCTCCACGTCTTGGCCCACACCGCGCGCCCCCTTTCCTCGGAGGAGCGGGCCGTCCTCCAGAGCCGGTTGGGGGAGGCCCTCCGCCGGACGGTGCTGATCGAGGAACGGGTGGATCCCCACCTTCTCGCGGGGATCGAGCTTTCTGTATCCGGCCGTCGGGTGGAGGCTTCGCTTCAGGCGCGCCTGACCGAACTCATGGCTCAGCTCAAGGGGTAGATGATGAACCCACGCCGGGACGAGATCGCGGCGATCATCCGCAGACAGATCGAGGAACTCGACGTCGACCTCCAGATGGAGGAGGTGGGAGTGGTCGTCGAGGTCGGGGACGGGATCGCCCGGGTGTGGGGGCTCCGGTCGGCGATGGCCTCCGAGCTCCTCCTCTTCCCAGGCGAGATCTTCGGCCTCGTCCTTGATCTTGCCGAGGACTCGGTCGGGGTGGCCATCCTCGGGCCGGACCGAGGGATCAAGGAGGGGGACGAGGTCCGGCGCACGGGCCGGGTGCTGTCCACGCCGGTGGGGAAGGGATTTCTGGGGCGGGTGGTGAGCCCGCTCGGGGACCCCCGCGATGGGGGGGAGGCGATTGAGCCCGAGGGGTACCGCAAGACCGACGCCAAGGCCCCCGGGGTGATCGCGCGCCAGCCGGTGGATACGCCCCTCCAAACTGGCATCAAGTGCATCGATGCCCTGACCCCGATCGGCCGCGGCCAGCGGGAGCTCGTGATCGGCGACCGCCGCACCGGGAAGACGGCGATCGCCCTCGACACGATCATCAACCAGAAGGGCGAGGGCGTGTACTGCATCTACGTCGCCATCGGCCAGAAGTCGTCCACGGTCGCCAAGGCGGTGGACGCCCTGCGTCGGCACGATGCGCTCGACTACACGATCGTCGTCGCCGCGACCGCCGAGGACCCGACCCCACTGCAGTACATCGCCCCCTACGCCGGGTGCGCGATGGGGGAGTTCTTCCGCGACCGGGGGGAGGACGCCCTGGTGATCTATGACGATCTGTCCAAGCACGCCGTCGCCTACCGCGAGATCTCGCTTCTTCTGCGCCGGCCCCCGGGGCGGGAGGCGTACCCCGGGGACATCTTCTACACCCATTCCCGGCTTCTCGAACGAGCCGCACGGATGAGCGACGAGCACGGTGGCGGGTCCCTCACCGCGCTTCCGATCGTCGAGACGAAAGCGGGGGATATCACCGCCTACATCGCCACGAACCTCATCTCCATCACCGACGGCCAGATCTACCTCGAGGCGGACCTGTTCAACAAGGGGCAGCGGCCAGCGATGAACGTGGGGCTGTCGGTGTCGCGGGTCGGCGGGGCGGCCCAGGTCCCGGCGATGAAGGAGGTCGCCGGGCAGCTCAGGCTCGAGCTCGCCCAGTATCGGGACCTGGCCGCGTTCGCCGAGTTCGCCCAGGAGCTCGACGAGGCGTCCCAGGCCCAGCTCGCCCGCGGGGAGCGGGTGATGGAGATCCTGAAGCAGGACCAGTACAAGCCGCTTCCCGTGGAGGCCCAGGTTGCGATCCTCTACGCCGCGGTCGGGGGGCACCTCGACGCCGTGCCCGTGGACGCGGTCCGTGCGTTCGAGCGGGGGTTCCTCGCGTTCCTCGCCGAGCACGATCCCCACGTCCTCACCTCCCTCCGCGAGGAGCGGCACCTCACGGAAGCGGTGCGGGAGGGGCTCGACAAGGCCCTCGCCAAGTTCCGCGAAGGGTTCAGGGCGTGATGGGTGCGCGAGTTCGTCAGATCCATCGCCGGATCGCGAACGTCCGCCACGTGCGGCAGATCACGAAGGCGATGTACACGATCGCCGCGACGCAGGTCATCCAGCGCAAGCGCGCGCTCCTCGCGGCCCGCCCGTTTGTGGACGCCGCGGGGAGCGTGCTCGCCGACCTCGCCGCCACCGCCCACCGTGAGGGCCTTGTCCACCCCCTCGTCCACGGCACAGGCCGTCCGGGGACGGCCCTCCTCGTCGTCAACGCCGATCGCGGGCTGTGTGGACGCTATGTGCTAGACCTGAACCGCGCCGCGTCCGAGCTCGCCCAAGAGAAGGACACAGTGCGGATCCTCGCCGGGGGGGACAAGGCCCACCACTTCTTTCGCCGTAGCCGGTGGCCGATCGCCGCGAGCTACGTGCACGTCTACGATCGGCCCACGGTGGACGTCGCCCAGCAGATCCGGGACGACCTCCTTGCCCTCTACGGGACCGAGGTCGGGGAGGCCTATGTCGTGTACACCTACTTCCGCGGGGAGCTCACCCAACAGGTACGGGTCGAGCGCCTGCTGCCCGTGGACCTCCCGCCGGGGCAGCCCCGCGATCTTCTCGTCGAGCCGGACCTCGCCACGATCCTCGACGAGTTGGCCCACCTCCACCTCACAGGCCGCATCCTGAGGATCCTGCTCGAAGCGAAGACCTCGGAGCACGCCGTGCGTCGGCAGGCGATGCAGGCTGCCACCGATAACGCCGACGAACTCCTGGAGAAGCTCACCCTGAGCTACAATAAGGCCCGGCAGCATCGAATCACAACCGAGCTCGCCGACATCATGGGGGGAGCGGAGGCCCTGCGGGAGGAGGGATGACCGACAACGCGCGCACGGACAAGGGGCGGATCCTGACCATTCGGGGGCCGGTGGTGGATGTCCAGTTTCCCCCTGGCCATCTCCCCCCGCTGCGGCAGGCCCTGCGCATCGCGCGGGACAGCGGTGACCTCGTGCTCGAGGTGGCCCAGCACCTGGGGGACTCCACGGTGCGGGCGATCGCGATGGACTCCACCGACGGCCTCAAACGGGCGGATGAGGTGACGGACACCGGGGGTCCGATCACGGTTCCCGTGGGGCCGGAGACGTTGGGGCGGATGTTCGACCTCACCGGGCAACCCATCGACGAGCAACCTCCCCCGCCCGTGAGGAAGACCTATCCCATCCACCGCGAGCCTCCCCCCTTGGCCGACCTCGCGGTCGAGGACGAGATCCTGGAGACGGGGATCAAGGTCCTCGACCTCGTCGCCCCGATCCCCAAAGGGGGCAAGGTCGGGCTGTTCGGGGGGGCGGGGGTGGGGAAGACGGTCCTCATCATGGAGCTCATCCGCGCGATCGCCTACGAGCACAAGGGGTACTCCGTGTTCGCCGGGGTCGGCGAGCGGTCCCGCGAGGGGAACGAGCTGTACCTGGGGATGAAGGAGTCCGGGGTCTTGGCGAACACGGTCCTCGTGTACGGGCAGATGAACGAGCCACCGGGAGCGCGGTTCCGGGTCGGCCTGTCCGGGGTGACGATGGCCGAGTACTTCCGCGACGAGGAAGGAAAGGACGTGCTCCTCTTCATCGACAACATCTTCCGGTTCGCCCAGGCAGGGAGCGAGGTTTCCGCCCTCCTGGGACGGATGCCGAGCGAGGTCGGGTACCAGCCGACGCTGGCCACGGAGATGGCCGAGCTCCAGGAGCGGATCACGTCCACCCGCCGCGGCTCGATCACCGCCGTCCAGGCCGTGTTCGTGCCCGCCGACGACCTCACCGACCCCGCCCCGGCCACGGTGTTCGCCCACCTCGACGCCACGATCACCCTCACCCGGGAACTGGCGGAGAAGGGGATCTACCCCGCGGTGGACCCCCTGCAATCCGACTCCCGGCTCATGGATCCCCAGATCCTTTCCCGCGAGCACTACGAGGTCGCCCAGCGCACGCGGGCCATCCTCCAGCGCAACCAAGACCTCCAGGACATCATCGCCATCATGGGCATGGAGGAGCTGTCCCCCGAGGACCGGACCACGGTGATGCGGGCCCGGAAGATCCAGCGGTTCATGGCCCAGCCGTTCCACGTCGCGGAGCACTTCACGAACCGGGCCGGTGCCTACGTCAAGATCGAAGACACGGTGCGCGGGTTCCGCATGATCTGCGATGGGGAGCTGGACGACGTCCCGGAGCAAGCGTTCTACATGGCGGGGACGATCGACGAGGTCCTCAACCGGGTGGGAAAGAAGCGCTGACCATCGGCCTTGCCCGGCCCGGTGCAGTGGCGCTGCGCAACCGAGGTTTCTACAATCGCCGCCTATGCGCGGCGGGCGACGGATGCGAGCGGTGTTGCGCCGGATGGCGATCGGGGGGGTGACCCTTCTCCTGGTGTGCCCCCTCTCCTGTACGAGCTCTCCGGAGGGGAACGCCTGCACGATCACTGCGCGGGCGGGAGAGGCCATCCAACCTGTATTGGATGCGGCTCCCCCCGGAGCGGTGATCTGCCTCCCCGCCGGCGTGTGGACGGAGAGCCTCCGCGTGACGAAGGCCGTCACGCTGCGCGGGGCCGGGCCGGGGAGGACGACGATCCGCGGGCGGGAGTTGGGCCAGCCTGTGATCCAGGCCGGCCCGGGACCGGAAGAGGTGATCCTCGTGGGGATCACGTTCACGGGGGCCATGGGAAGCTGTCCAGACCCTGCCGGCTGCGCCCATGGTCTTCTTGCTACGGGGGAAGCAAGGGTCCTGGTCGAGAACTGCGCGTTCTCCGAGAACGCCACAGACGGCGTGCAGGCCCGCGACGGAGCCTACGTCGCCCTCACCAACGTCACGAGCACGAAGAACGGGGGGTACGGGCTGCGCGCTCAGGAACAAGCGTGGGTGGAGGTGCGGGACTCCGTTCTCATCCGGAACCGGACCGCAGGGATCTGGCTCTCCGGCGCGGCGCGGCTCGGTCTCGTCCGATCCGAGGTGGCAGAAAACGAGCGGCTAGGGAGTTGGATCCGTGACGACGCGACCCTGATCGCGGAAGGTTCTCGTGTGATCGGCAATCGGGGGCACGGTCTGTGGGTTCGGGACGGGGCAACAGGAGAGCTCACGGAATGCACAATCGCCGATAGCGCAGATGTGGCCCTCTTTCTCGAGGGCAATTGTCGGGTCACAGCTACGGATTGCCGGATCGAGCGAGGGTGGCACGCGGTGGACGCGCGGGATTCGTCTCAGCTTCGCCTCGCCGCGTGCACGGTGGTGGAATGCAGCTGGGACGGGATCCGTCTCAGTGGGTCGTCGCGCGCCCAGATCCTGGGGTGCACGCTCACCCACGGACGGGGGTCGGGGATCCGGGTGACGGGTCTCGCTCAAGCGGAGATCAGCCACAACCGCATCGAGTCGTGGAGAACGTACGGGATCTTCTCTCTGGCCTCCTCTCCCCCCTGGGGGGTGGGGAACCGGCTGGCGGAGAACGGCGTGGATCTTGCCGGCAATCTGCCTGGGGAGATGCGGGAACCTCGCGCTGTCCCGTCCCTCGCTGAGGCGAGGTTCCCCGATCCGCGGTACGGCAACCTCCAGGAAGCAGTGGACGCCGTCCTCCCGGGAGGACGGCTCGTGGTCGAGGCCGGGGTTCACCTGGGGGGGATCACGGTCGGGAAGCCGATCCGGATCGAAGGCGACGGGAGCGTCCTCCTCACAGGGCGCTCCGGCAGCGATGCGCCGGTGCTGTCCCTCGTGGGCGGAGCGGAATGCGAGTTGGTTGCTATCTCGTTGGGGTACGGCTCCGAGGGTCTGATGCTCGGCGCGGATGCTCGGGCGTCGTTGGTGGACTGCGTGATCTCCGACAATCTCGAAGGAATCCGCGCCAGCGACGGGGCGTACGTGACCCTTCTCCGCTGCCGTCTTTCCCGCAACGAGCGAGGGGGGATGTGGCTGTGGGGGAGGGCGGAAGCGGAGATCGAGGAGTGCGTGTTCACCGGAAACGGGATCGGCGAGGCGGGGCTGGGCGGTCCGTCCCTTGGCGTGGGCGGTGCGGCGTGGGCAAGGATCACCCGGAGCACGATCACGGGGAGCGGATGGAAGGGAGCTCTCTTCCTGCGGGACAGCGCGGGAGCGGAGATCTGGGAGAACTCGATCCACGGCAATGTAGGGGTGGGGGTCCTCGTCGGGCCGTGCGCTGGCCTGGGGTACCGGTTTGCGGGTTGGGTGGAGGGGGGTGGGAACGAGTTCAGGGACAACAAAGGGGACGTGTGCCCCGATGAGCTTGCGTTCTTGACCGGTGAGGGAGGAGCGTTCGATCTGCGCCCGTAGAAGGGGGGGATGCCGGATGGGAATTCTTCATGTCAGCGAGGCGTCCGGTTCCACGGTCGCCGAACTGGCGTGGTTCTGTGTTCCTCCGGAGAGGCGGGGGGAACCGGTGGCCAAGATCGCGTACGTCGAGGGCAAGGCTGCGGGGATCCTTCACTACGAGCCCGTTCCCGAGGAAGGAGTGGTCCACATCCTCTGCCTCTACGTCCCCCACGAGCGGCACTGGGGGAAGGGCATTGGGAGCTCCCTCCTCGCCGCCCTCGTGGAGGAGACGAGGAGCCCCCAGGCCTGGAATGGAGGGCAGCCCGCGCGGGGGATCACCACCCGCACCCTCGCTGGGCATCACCCGGGCCAGCTCCCGGCCCGGGAGTTCTTCCGTCGGCGCGGGTTTGAGCCAGTGGGGGAGGACCCGGATTTCCTGTTCCTCCCCCTCCAGATGGGCGCGCGCCACCAGCCGCGGAGATCCCCCCTCGCCTACGTTCCGCAGGAGGAGGATGCTGATCAGGTCGTCATCCTCCACGGCCCGTCGTTCTGCCCGTGGACCTACCCGTTCCTCGCGCTGGCGGCTCAAGCGATCGCGGAGATCGCACCCCACCTCCCCATTCGCTGGATCGACCGCGCCTCGACGCCGCACGAGGCCGCGGCACGGGGGGGTTACGAGGGGGTGGTTGTCAATGGACGACCGATCCGGTCGTTCGTCCTCGACCGGGAGGAGTTCGAAGGGGAGGTGCGGAGCGCCCTCAGAGGATGAGGCGGGCGAACCGGAGCTTCCCCGCGCGGAGGACGGCCCCGGAGCGCACCTCGACCCGGTCCTGAGGCGAAACGACCCGCTCCCCGTCCACCTCCACCGCTCCTCCTGCCACGAGCCGCCGCGCCTCGGATCGCGAGCGGGCCATCTTGGCTGCCACGAGGAGGTCGACGATGTTCGCGGTGTTGCCGGAATCGAGGAGATCCCCCACCGCGACCTCGGGCATCTCCTCCGGCGGCTGCTCTTCCTCGAACACCCGCTCGAAGTGCTCCTGGCCCCGGCGGGCGTTGTCCTCCCCGTGCAGCCACGCCACCAAGGTCCAAGCGAGGCGCTTTTTCGCTTCCTTCGGGTGCCACGCGGCGACCTCCTCCCACGGGGTATCGGTGAGGAGCTGGTAGTACTGGGGCATCAGCTCATCGGGAAGCGACATGACCTTCCCGAACTGCTCCTCCGGTTCCTCAGCCACCCCGATGTAGTTCCCGCGGGACTGGGACATGGCGAACGTGCCGTCGGTCCCGATGAGGAGCGGCATCGTGAGGATGACCTGCGGTTCCTGACCGTATGCCTCCTGGATATCACGCCCGATGAGGAGATTGAACCGCTGATCCGAGCCCCCGAGCTCGACATCGGCCCGTACCACCACCGAGTCGTAGGCCTGGGCCAAGGGATAGAGGAACTCCATGATCGTGATTGCCGCTCCCTCCCGGAACCGGCGCTGGAAGTCCTCCCGCTCCAGCATCCGCGCCACCGTATATCGCGCGGTGAGGCCGACCACCTGGGCCAGGGTCAGCTTCTCCAGCCATTCGGAGTTCAGGCGGACCTCGGTCCGGTGAGGATCAAGGATCCGGAACGCCTGTTCCCGGTAGGTGCGCATGTTGCGTTCGATGTCCTCTGGCGACATCGGCTCCCGGGTCTTCGATTTCCCTGACGGATCGCCGATGCGGCGGGTGAAATCCCCCACCACGAGGACCGCGGTGTGACCGAGATCCTGGAACGTACGTAGCTTCCGCAGCACCACGGCGTGGCCGAGGGTGAGCTGGGGGGCGGAGGGGTCAATCCCGAGCTTCACCCGCAGCGGACGCCCCTGGCGGAGGGACCGCTCGATCTTCCGGGCCAACTCCTCCCGCGGGAGCAGGGTTTCCGCGTTCCGCTCGATCGCCGCTAGCTGCTGCTCCACCTCATCTGGTAGCACCATCTCCTACACCACCACCGCCGACACCACCCGGTCGCCTGGCTCGACCTGGATCAGGCGCACCCCCCGCGCGTAGCGGGAGAACGTGCTCACCTGCGAGGCGGGGAACCGGATCACCTTCCCCGCCGCCGTGGACAGGGCGACCTCATCCTCATCGGCAACGAGGATCGCCGTGACGAGCGACCGGACGTGATCGTCAAGCCTGATCCCGATCACCCCCCGTCCGCCGCGGCCCTGGGCGGGGAGGTCCAGAAGCTCCACGCGCTTCCCTTGCCCCCCTTCGGTCACGAACAGGAGGCGCTTCTCCGTCTCGCCGGGGGGGAGCCAGACCATCCCCACCACCTGGTCCCCCGGAGCGAGGCGGATCCCGATCACGCCCTTCGACGGCCGCCGCGTGAGTCGCACCGCCTCCTCCGGAAAGCGGATCACGTGCCCGCCTGCGGTGGCGAGGACCATCTCCCCGCCCCCGTGGGTGATCGCCACGTCCACAAGGCGATCTTCGTCGGGGATCGAGTGGGCAAGGATCCCCTTCGTGTGCGCGTTGGCGTAGTCGGAGAGGGCGTTGCGGTTCACGATCCCCTGGCGGGTGGCGAGGAGGGCGTACCCCCCCTCGTAGCCGTCCACGGGGAGCACGGCGCGGATCTCCTCGTCCAGTCCCATCTCCAGGAACTGGCGCAGGTTTTTCCCCACCGAGTCCCGATCGCCGGGCTCGAGGCGCTGCAAGGGGAGCTTGAACACGCGGCCGCGGTCGGTGAACACGAGGAGGTCTTGGTGCGTGTGGGCGGCGACCATCGTCCGAAGGTAGTCCCCCTCCTTGGGCCGGATCCCGATCACGCCCTTCCCTCCCCGGCCTTGGGCCCGGTACGCCTCGCAGCCCGTCGTGTTCACGTACCCCTTCCCCGTCACGCACAGAATCACGTCGAGGCGGGGGGCCTCAAGGGCGGCGAGCTCGATCGCCTCTGACGACTCGACGATCGTCGTCCGCCGCGCGTCCCCGTACTGAGCCGCGATCGCCTGCAGCTCCTCGCGGATGATGTGGTCAAGCCTCCGCGGATCCGCGAGCACGGCCTCATACTCCTCGATCTTCGTCGTCAGCTCGGCCAGCTCCTCGTCGACCTTGCGACGCTCGAGCTTGGTGAGCTGGGAGAAGCGCATCTTGAGCACGGCATCCGCCTGCTTGGGGGAGAGCCCGATCTCCGCGGCGAGGAGCGCTTCCGCCTCGGTCGGCTCGGACGCACTGCGGATGATGGCGAGCACTTGGTCCAGGTTCTCCAGGGCGAGCTTGAGCCCCTCCAGGAGGTGGGCCCGCTCGCGGGCAACCCGGAGGCGGTACTCGGTCCGTCGGCGCACCGTGGCCCGCCGGAAGGAGATGAACGCCGTCAGGATCTCGGGGAGGGGGAGCGTGCGCGGGTTCCCGTCCTGGATGACGAGGAAGTGGCAGGCGAACGTGCGCTCAAGCGGGGTCAGCTTGAGGAGGCGGGGAAGGATCCGGTGGCCGTCCACCCCCCGCTTGAGCTCGACCACGACCCGCAACCCTTCCCGGTCCGACTCGTCGCGGAGGTCGGCGATACCCTCGATGTCCCCGTCCTTGGCCTTGGCGGCGATGCTCTCCAGGATCGTGGATTTCCGCACCTGGTACGGGATCTCCGTGATCACGATCCGCTCGTCCTCCACAAACGCCCGAGCGCGGAGGGTGAGCTTTCCTTCCCCGGTCTCGTACGCGGCACGAACCCCCTCCCGGCCGACGAGGACCCCACCCGTGGGGAAGTCCGGCCCAGGGAGGAGGGGGAGGAGCTCGTCCACCGTGGCATCGGGGTGGTCGAGGACGTAGAGCGTGGCCGCGATCAGTTCCCCCAGGTTGTGGGGCGGGATCTGGGTTGTCATCCCGACCGAGATCCCCCACGCCCCGTTGGCGAGGAGGTGGGGGAACTTGGCGGGGAGGACCTCTGGCTCCTCAAGCGACCCGTCGAAGTTGGGGACGAAGTCCACCGTCTCTTCCTCCAGCTCGTCGAGGAACTCCCGAGCGAGCGGGGCGAGGCGTGCCTCCGTATAGCGCATCGCCGCCGGCTCGTCCCCATCGATCGACCCGAAGTTCCCCTGCCCGTCCACAAGCGGGTAGCGGGTGGAGAAGTCCTGGGCGAGTCCCACCATCGCCTCGTAGACGGCCATGTCGCCGTGGGGGTGGAACTTACCCATCACCTCCCCCACGATGCGGGCCGACTTGCGGGGGGGCTTTCCCGGCAGGAGGCCAAGCTCACGGAAGCCGTACAGGATACGACGTTGGACGGGTTTCAGTCCGTCGCGGACATCGGGGACCGCGCGGGCGCGGATCACGGAGACGGCGTAGTCGATGTACGACTGCTCCATCTCGTCCTCAATGAAGGCGGTCTCGATCCGTTCAGGCATGGGAACCCTAGATTCTACGTGCGGGACAGGCTAACCACAACCCGGGCCCTACGCACCGGTTGGACGTGGCACTCCGAGTCATGCTACGCTTGGCCCACCATGAAGCGGGCAGGGGTGGCCGTGCTCCTGGTGGGGGTGGGACTGGGGCTGTTCGCGGTCATCCTCACGTTCGTGGGCCCGGATGCTGTGTGGCAACAGATCCAGGCGCTTGGCCCCTGGGGATTCCTGGCCCTGGTCGGGAACGACCTCGTGGCGACCCTGTTCTGGGTCACAAGCTGGGGAGTCCTTCTCTACGCATTCGGGGTGCGCCTGCGTCCGCGGGACGTGGCCGGGATCGGGATCGCCGGGTTCGCCATCTCCTACATCACCCCCGTCGCCTACGTCGGAGGGGAACCGGTGCGGGCGTGGCTCGCCTCGCGGAAGACCGGATCACCCCTGACCACGGTGTTCGCCACCCTGTTCGTGGATCGGCTGTTGGCCGGCCTGAGCCTGGTCCTGTTCGCCGTCCTCGGGGGAGGGTTCACCCTCATGGGGACGTTGCTCTCCCCGACGGCCAAGTTCCAGGTCGGGGCCGGCCTGGTGGTGGTCTCGACCGCTGTGATAGTCGGGGTTTTGAGCTTCGCCCGCAACTACCACTGGCTGTCCCGGATCGTGGCTTCGCTGGGGCGGCTCCGCCGCTCGTGGCAGTGGCCCGCGGCATGGGGGGAGAAGGTCCACGCGATGGAGGATGAGATGTACGCCGCGTTCACCCGGCATCTCCCCGCCACCGTCCTCGCGTTCGCCCTCGAGTTGGGGAGCTTCTTCTGTACCTACCTCCGACCGCAGCTGTTCTTCTACTTCACGGAGGGGCGCCTGTTCTCCCTGGCCGACCTCGCCGTGTACTTCAACCTGAACGCGATCCTCACCACCCTCCTTTGGCTCACCCCCGCCGGGATGGGCACCGCCGAGGGCGGGCGGGTGGGGATCCTGGGGCTGGTGGGGATCTCCCCCCAAGGGGCGATGGCGTTCTCCCTCACCGTGCGCTTCCTCGAGCTCCTGCTTGTGGGGGTGGGGCTCATCTACCTGTCGCAGGAGGGGCTGCTGCGGCTGACCATGAACCGGGGCGGGTCGGGCGCGGTGGGGAAGTGCGTGCGCTCCGTCCTGAAGGTCGTGCGCGGGGCGTGCGAGGTGGGGGTGTTGTACGTGTGGGGGCTCATCGGCCCCCAGTGGCGGCAGAGGGCATTCGCCTGGCGGTATCGCGATCCGGATCCGTGGGATTACGGCACGAGCCGGTACGAACGGAGAAAATACGAACTCAAGATGCAGATCCTGCCCCGGGAGCCCGATGTCCAAGCCCCGCCCTACGACCGCGTGCTCGAGCTCGGATGCAGCGAGGGGGTGTTCACGTGCCGACTGGCCCGCGAAGGGGTGGGGAAGCACGTGGTGGGAGTGGACTTCGTCCCGCTTGCGCTGGACAGGGCGCGGGCGCGCTGCCCCCACGATGGTGTGGAGTTCAGACTGATGGACATCGCCGTCGCCCTGCCGGAGGGGGAGTTCGACCTCGTGTTCTGCTCCGAGGTCCTGTACTACTTGGGGTCACGATCCCGGATCGGCGACCTCGCCCGGCGGCTGTGCGCCAAGGTCCGCCCCGGAGGGCACATCGTCCTTGTCGGGCCATGGCCGGCCGCCCGCGTGTTCCATCGCCCGTTCCTCAACCGGCCCGAGTTGCAGGTGGTGGCGGAGCACGTGGAGAGGAGCCCCACGCGCCCCTATGTGGTCACCTGCCTGGAGCGGGCAGCCCCATCGGGAGAGCAGAAACAATCGACGTCGCGTAGAGCTCGTTGGCGCGGACGAAGCTGACGAGGAACCTCCCATTCGTGACGCGCTGCGAGCTGTAGGCACGGATTGCCGCCAGTTTCAGTCCCATCAGGTCCTCGGCCAACTCGCGGCTCGACCACTCCCATTGGTCGAGAGCAGCGGGGACCGTCAGCGCCAGGTCCATGGCCAGGCGCCGTGGGGCGGGCCAGCTCGGAGCATGAACCACGTACAGGCGGAGCTCAGGTTGCTCCTCCATCTCCACGGTGAGCAGCGCAGCCAGGACGAGCCCCACCGCGGCCCGATGGTCGGGATGGCCATCCTCAGGATGGGGGAAGTAGATCACCGTGGGGGAGAAGCGGCGCAGGATGGTGGCCAGGTCCGCCACGAGGTCCTCCCCGCAGTACAACGCGCTCGGGTTGAAGCTGTTGCTGTAGAACGGGTAGTTGGCCCTCGTGTAGGGGCTGGTGTAGGGGTTCTCCCTCTGCCAATTCCGGTTGGCCAGCGCAGTCAACCCCTGGTCCGGGTATCCGAGGAAGATCACCGCGTTCTTGGGGACGCCGAGGATCCTCAACGCGGCCACCGCCTCCTTCTGGCGGCGGTACCCGAGGGCCCGGTAGTCCTCGGCCCGGCGGAGGGGGCTGAGGGTGAACAGCTTCTTGGCGGCCTGGTTGGCGTCCCCGTTCGTCAGGAACACCACCAAGACCTGGTGCCCCTCCGCCTTGAGCTGGGCGATCGTCCCGCCCAAAGCGAGCACCTCGTCGTCGGGGTGAGGAGAGACCACGAGTACCCGCTCCGCCCCCGGGATAGGAGCCACCACCTCCACCCGGGGTGGGGGAGGCACCCACCACAGGAACAGGTCAATGAACGGGTGAGGGAGCCCCGGGATGAACCCCAACGCCACGGGGAGGAGGAGGATTCCCCCCGCGATCCACTTCCGCCGCCTCGTGCCGTGCCTCCTCATCGGGCCGCCCGCATTATATACCCCACCCCCCGCCCCTCCGTTCCCCGCTCGCGGGGACCCGGTAAGATCGGGCTCGTGGAGCACGCGATCGGTGTGGACATCGGAGGGACCCAAACCCGGGTGGCTGCGGTCGGGGAAGGCCAGATCCTCGCCCGACGGGCCTTTCCCACCCGCGGGATCCACGAGGTGGAGAGAGCGATCCGGGAGGTACTGGTCGAGGTCGGGTGGCCTCAACCGACGACGATCGGGGTGGGAGCACCCGCCCCGATGGACATGCGGGCGGGGCGGATCCTCGGATGCCCCAACCTTCCCCACTGGAACGGGGTCGAGGTGACGCAGGACCTCGGCCGGGCGTTCGGCTGCCCGGTCTCCCTCGCCAACGACGCCACCTGCGCCGCGATCGGGGAGCTTGCGTACGGATACCGGGCTCGCGACTTCGTGTACCTCACCTGGTCCACCGGCATCGGCGGCGGGATCGTGTCCGGGGGGCGAGTGGTGTGGGGAGCGAGCGGCCAAGCAGGGGAGATCGGGCACATCGTGCTCGAGCCCGACGGGCCACCCTGCGCGTGCGGGAAGCGGGGGTGCCTGGAGGCTCTGGCAGGAGGGGCGAGCCTGGCCCGCCGCGCGGCCGCGGAGCTGGGGACGTCCCTTTCCGCCCGCCAGCTCGTCGAGCGCGCCGCCTACGACGCTGCAGCCCGCCGGCTCATCGCCAGCGCGTGCCGCGCCCTGGGGCAAGGGATCGCGATCCTGTGGGAGATCCTCGAGCCGGAACGGATCATCCTCGGCGGGGGCCTCACCGGGTCGTGGGCAACCCTCGGCCCCCAGGTCCTCTCCGCGGCCCGGTCGATGGCCCGCGGGGAACCGCGGCTCGAGCGGACCCGCCTTGGGGACGACGTAGGCCTCCTCGGCGCCGCCGCCCTCCCCGCCCATCTCCCCACCGACTGGTGAGGGGGCTACTCCCCGAGCGCGTAGCGCACCTCAACAGTCACCCTCTCCAGGCCCGACGCGGCGAGGAACAAGAGCACGGACCCCTGCCATGGGCCTTGGGTTGCAGCCAGGGAGAGGCTTCCCGATGGCTCACCCCCGGCGCGGACCGTCAGCCGGCCCTGGACACGGACCCCTTCCCCCGCGGAGCCAACGACGACCGTCTGAAGGGCCGGGAAGAGAGAGAGGTGGGTCTGGACGGAGAAGTAAGGGGTCTCCGCCCCCAGTTCGAGGCCCATCCCGGAACCGAAGATGGAGAGGGTGGACCAGCTCGACCCGGAGATCCCCATCCGCAGTTCCCCATGGGGGCTGCCTCCCGGCCAAGCAAGGTTCGCGTTGACCTCAACCCACACCGGGTCGCGATCGAGCCGACCGAACACCCACCCCGCTGCGGTCAGGAACCGCCCACCGAAGGCATCGATCGCCGTCACCTTTCCTCCCACCTGAACGGAGACGATTCCGAGGTCGGTCGGGTCGAGGGCCTTCCAGGACCCAGCGGTGGAAAGATCCACCCGCCCCGTGGCAAGCAAACCCGCCTCCACCCCCGCGGAGAACCCGCCCCACTCCGTGGCCGCCCCGAACTGGCCGCGACGGAAGCAGCCGCAGAGGAGGTCGCCCTCGACCCGCCCCGTGAAGCTGACCGCTCCCGCCTCCCCTGAGAGGGAAAACCACCCCCCGCCGCTCATCCGGTCCCCAACCTCGAACCTCGTCCCCACCTCCCCGTCCAGGGCGAGACCGGCCCCCGCGAACGTCAACACCGCGACGAGAAGTCCGAGCTTGTGCACCGCATGTCGCGGCGGCACGCTCCCTCCGTGGTCGGCCCGGGCGCCATCTCCGTTCGTCATGGACCGCATCGTCCCTCCTTCAGGGCCGCGGCGATCGCGGCCACGGATCGCTTCACCGCCCCCGTCCGGAACGGCACCGCCGCCCCGTCGAGCTTGACCAGCGTTTCCTCCGCCCCCCGCCGCACCGCCACCAGGTACTGCTGTTCGAACCCCTCATCGGTGGCGAACGCGCGGAGGAGCACAGTTCCACCGTCGGGCGCTACGTAGGCATCCTTAACCACGAATGCTCCCCCCGGCCACGTTTCCTTGAGCCCGACGAGCTTCGCGACCGCCTCGGCTGTGACTGGTCTGTCGATCCTCACATGGGGCATCGTCCCCTCCGCAATGCGCAGTGTACTCCCTTTGGCTCCCCGCTCGGCGACGAGGCGCCAAATGGGCCGTCCCTGCTCGCGCCACTTCGCCTCGTACCGCGTGCCTGGGCCTGCGGCGCCCACCTGTGGCCCCACGATCCGGAACCCCGCCCGCTCCAGGTCCGCGGCCGCATCCTCCGCATAGCGCAGGACGTCCGTGATCAGCTCGCACCGCCCTCCAGGGGCGAGGACCGTGGCCAGGGTCTGGGCGAACTCCGCGTCCATCACCCTCCGCGCGGCGTGGCTCCGCTTGGGCCACGGGCAGGGGAAGTGGACGAACACCCGGTTCACGGTTTCATCCGGAAAGAGCTCGCGCAACGCGAACCGTCCGTCGGCGAGCGCCAGGCGCACGTGCGCCACCCCTGCCAACGCCAGTTTTCGGCCCGCCTTGACAACGCAGGTGAGGCTCGTCTCGAACCCGACCCAGTTCACCTCGGATCGCGCCCGCGCCGCCTCGGCGAGGAACTCCCCGTTCCCGAACCCAATCTCCACCGCCAGCGGCGCCGCCCGGCCGAACAGAGCGGCCCAGTCCGGGGGGATCTCCTCCCAGCGCTCCGGTCGGACGAGGTAGGGTGCGAAGTCCACCCCCCAAGCATACCGCTCCTCATCCGGGCTGGCCGCCGTCCGGAGCGTGGGCATCCCGAGAACCGGTGGTACCACGGTCGGCCTACCGTGACCCGGCGAACGGAGACACCGTTCTGGGGTGAGACCGCCGTGAGACTGACTCAGCACGAGTAGGAGGTGGCCCGTCATGGGCGAGGACTGGGTTTGCGACCTGTTCATCGAGCATGGGGACCTGTTCCAGGCCCACGGGATTGGCCCCGAGGCAACCGTCCTCGACCTGAGCTGCGGGATCGGGGAGGGAACCGTCCGCCACTTCGCGCCCTCTGGGGTCGCCCGCGTGGGCGACCTCCTGTTGGTGGAGGAGCGCAAGTGGAACCTGGAGTACCGCGACTTCGAGCGGCGGGAGGCCTCGCTCGAGTCGGCCCGGCTGCTCGTCGTGGCCGAGAACCCGGAAGGCGGGGAGGAGTGAACAGACCGCGCCTCTGTTCGCGATCATGAACGAGCGCAACCGAGGAGGAAACGGCATGACCAAGGAAGAGCTGCTGAGGATGGTGGACGATCTTCTACCTCCAGGTTCGAATCCCACGATGTTCCTGGCGACGTGGGACGGCTGGGTCCCCCGGGTCCGGCCGATGGCCCTGGTGCGGGATGGGTTGCGGTTCTACTTCGGCACCGGCCGGGACGACGCCAAGACCGATCAGATCGCGGGCCATCCCCAGGTCGAGTTCGTCGCACTGCTCCGGAAGGAGGGAATCACGGGCTACCTCCGCGTGGCCGGAAAGGCGGTCGAGATCACTGGGCCAGCCACGCACGAAGCATGGGCCCGAGGCAAGGGCTACGACATGAAAGAGTTCTACCCAAGGGGGCTGGACGACCCCCAATGCATTCTGTTCCGCGTGGAGCCGGAGAGCGTCCAGCTGATCGTCCCCGGGGAGATGATCGAGACGGAGCTCCCCACCGCCTGGTTCGCATAGGGCCCCTCTCCGCGGTCCGGAGACCCGGCGCCGGGCCGGTGGAGCGTCAGGGACGACGTACGTCCGTCCGCTGACCCCGGGGGCGTCAGGGGATCTGACCAAGGATCCACTCGATCTGTCCTCTCAGTTCGCGGAGGCCGGCCTCCTCCGCGCGCAGCTCCCCGAGGCGCGCCAGGGACACCGCCGTTCCGTACGCGGCTTGAAGCTTCTTCTCCTTCGCCGCGACGACGGCGAGCGCCCGCTCGTAATGGGTACGGGCCTCCTCCCACAGGTACCGCAGCCGGGCGATCTCGCCGAGCTGGAAGTGGGCCCATTCGTGGTTCCTGTCCAGGGCGAGCACCTCCTCCAGCCTCCGTTGGGCGGCGAGGAGGTCCCCGTCGTGGAGATCGGCGATCGCGAGGAGGTAGCGGGCATCGCGCTCCATCGTCCGTGGAGGGAAGGTGGCGAGGAGCTCCGCCAGGAGGGCCCGCACCTCCCCGATCTCCCCCAGCTTGAGGTCGACCGACGCGAGCTGGAGGTACAGGTTCTCTGGGACGTAGCGGTCGAGGCAGGCACGGAACGCGGCCCGGGCAGCGGGGAAGTCGCCGGCCTCGGCGTGGGCGGCTCCCAGCCAGTACAGGCTCACCCGAGGGTAGAAGTCGAGTTCCACCGCCCGCGCGAGCTGCTGGCGGGCAAGCGCCACATCGCCGAAGCCTAGGGAGACCCGGCCCGCCAGGAGGTACCCATCGGCGATCATGTCCCGCACCGCGATCACGGACACCGCGGCCGCGAACAGGGGCAGCACGAGGGCGACCAGCCTAAGCCCGCGGCCGCGGAGGGAGACGCGGAGATCCCCCACCGGGCCGTAGCGGGGGGACAGGGAGAGCCCGAGGAGGACCACGAACACCAGGCTCGATGCCGGGAGGTGGAACGGGAACGTGGGAACGGCGTGGACGAGGACCGCCACGAGCCCTCCCCCGAGGAGGAGGAGCTCGAGTCGCTTCACCGGATCGCGCTGGGAACTCACCCGCCGCAGGCCGAGGTACCCCAGCGTGCCAACCCCGACGAGCACGACCAGCGCCCCCACCGTCCCCAGTTCGGCGGCCACCTGGACGTACTCGTTGTGGGCCTGATCAGCCCTGGGGAACGGGAACGCGTAGTACGCACCCCGCGGGGAGGCAAGGAAGGAAGGCTTGTACGGGACGAAGTGGATCTTGTACCCACCGAGGCCGACCCCGAACAGGGGCCGGTCACGCCACATCTCGTAGCCCACCCACAGGTCCCACGCCCGCACCGCCCCCGACTGACGCTCCCAGAGCTGGCGTACTCCAGCAAGCGGGGTGGTGACGGGGAGGAGGAGCACGACCGCCGCGAGGAGGAGGGCCCCGGCCGCGATCCAGAGGAGAGGGATCCGGCGGAGGAGCCACGCCAGGCCCGCCACGGCGGCGAGGGCGAGCGCGAGGACCGCGGCGTAGACGAGGCCCTGGACCCCGAGGACCCCTCCCAGGGCGGCGACCGCCACCGCGACGGCGGCTCCCCACCGGGGCCACGAACCCCCTTTGGTCGGCCAGAATCCTATTCCGAACGCAACGAACGCGAGCCCAGCCCCAAGGCCAAGTCGCACCCCGACCTGACGGGTGAGGAGCATCACCGCGAGGACGAACCCCGCTCCCGCGAGCGCGGGGACCCACGTCCATGGCCGCCGCAGCCGGACGAGAAGGATCCCCGCGGGGAGGACGAGATAGGAGAGGAACCCTGCCAGGAACTGGCGGTTGCCCATCGTGGCGATCATCGGATCCTCCGCCGCCCCGGGGGCCACACCCAGGTGCTGCAGGAGCCCAAACAGCGCGTTCCCAACCCCCCCCACGAGCAGGGCGCCGAGGAGGAGAACGATCTCCCGATCCCCTAGGGGGGCATTCACCACGAGGAGGAAGATGAACCCGAAGTAGAGGATGAGGGTCGCCGACTGCAGCACGACCGGGGCGGGGGTCCTCCCGGAGAGGGAGAGGAAGGAGGCGAAGAGGAGGGCCGGGAGGACAGGGAACAGCCAGCTGAGCTCGACCTTCGCCTCCCGGCGGGGGAGGACCTCCACCGCCCACAGGAGGAGGAGGAACGACACGAACACAAGGGTGTAGATCGCCTTCGTGTACCCGTACTCCGTGTTCCACGGTGAAAAGAAGAGGGGCATCGTGAGGAGGAAGGCCACCAGGGCCCAGAACCGGAACCGCGACCACCGCGCTGCAGGCCGTGACGGAGGAGGGATCCGCTTCTTGTCCTTCCGCTTGGACACGCGACAGTCTACCGGTGGGGAGGGTCCGCGGACAAACCGCCGCCCTGCTTGCGTGCCCGGCCCCATCCGCCCACGGCGCGCACCACTGGGAACAACGCCCCCCACGCGCTGGGATGCGATAGCAGGGCCCGCACGAGGCGGGAGGGCCGATCGATGTCCCCCTCGGTGCCCACGAGGCGGTGAATCACGGGGCGGTCCAGCGCCGGCACGATCCGGTCCAGTTCCCGATCCGCAAGGAGAAACGCGCGTCGCCCCTGGAGGCCGAACGCGATCTCCTCCCCGAGCTTGGCCCGCCAGCGGACCTCGTAGGCCGGGAGAGCGTCCACCCCACCGGCCGCGACCTCGCCCGCGATCCGAGCCGCGATCGCCCCGAACAGGATCCCTCCGCCCGAGAGGGGTTTCACCTGACCCGCGGCGTCCCCCACGAGAAGCACCCGGCCCGCGGACGTCGTCGCAGGCGGGCCGATGGGGATGAGCCCGCCCTCCCGACGGAGGACGCGCCGCCCCACGAAGCGGCGGGCAACGAACCGATCCAGCAGGGAGAACGCCTCGCGCCCGGCCACGGTGAGGAGCCCTACCCTCACCATGCCCTCCCCGGCCGGCACGACCCAGGCGAACCCGGCCGGGGCGAGCATGCTCCCCAGGTGGACCTCGACCCGATCCTCAGCCCCCGGAGCCTCGACCTCGGCCTGTACCCCGACCAGGAGCTCCCCCGGCGGAGGGAGACCCACCCAGCGGCGGACGGCGCTCGCCGCCCCATCGGCCGCGACCAGGACCTCGAACTCCACCGCTCCTGCCGTGGTGTGGAGACGGCGGCCACTCAGGCCCATCGCGGCGGCCGGGCTCCACACCTCCGCGCCCGCCTCGGCCGCCCGTTCGAGGAGCCAACGGTCGAGCCCCCGCCGATCGAGCACGTAGCCCCTCACGTCGGGGACGCGGAACTCGACGACCGCTCCCCCCGGGGCCACCACCCGGACCGCGCGGAGGTCATGCAGCACCAACCGCGGGGGGAGGGCGAGGAGGTCCAGCGTGGTCGGCCCGACGAGGCCAGTGCACCGCGGCGGCCGGTGGGGAGAGCGCTCGACCACAAGGACCCGCGCCCCACCCCGCGCGGCGGCGTGCGCCGCGACCGCGCCCGCCGGCCCGCCCCCGACCACGACCACCCCATACCGTCCCACGCCCCGATTCTGCGGCTGGCTCCCCTGCGACGCACCCGGGGAGGTCCGCGAGGGGTGACGCGCGATCAGATCCGCTCGGATCCGTACCGACGATACAGGACCCACGCGTCCGGGCCCCGCTGAAATCCAAGGTCCTTGAGGACCTGCTCAATCGGGGATCCCAGCACCGACGCCCCGTTCCAGGTGCGCACCCTCAGCCGCCGCAGCGGTCCGGCGACGAGCGCGGGGAGGGGGGACAGGGCGTGCCGGAGCGCGTCGGGCGTCAGGTCGCCCAGCGGGGTCAGCCGTTCCCCCGCTCCCTCAACGGCGAGGATCGGCGCGCCACCGCGGAGGACGAGGTAGGCCCCTGGCCCGCGGCGGAGGCGCCACTCCGGGTGGGAGGAGCTCCCGAGGGGGAAGGGGGCCCCAGCCCCATATAGCACAGAAGGGTCGGACGCGGGCACGAGCGCGTAGCCTTCCCCGCCGCGCCCCAGCTGGGGCAGCACCTCCTCCCGGGCGAATTGCGCTCCCGCGAGACCGTCCACGAACACCCCCCGCGCGAGCTCCCCCCTCCACTCGAGGCGGCGGAGGAGGGGGTAGACCTCGCTCCACGGGGCGGCGGCGCCGTCGAGAGCGAGGATTCCCCGGGAGAGGATCCCGTAACGGGTGAGGAGCAGCCGGACGAGGTTCCCCCGCTCTCCGTCCGTGATGGTCCCGCTCGGCACGGGGACGAGGGACCACCTCCCGCTGCCCCCTGGCCAAACCCACGCCTTCCTGGGCCTCGCCGGAGGAGGTCCCGCCTGGAGGGGGGCGAGCCCGTCGTGGGTGACCCTCCCCACCTTGGCCAGCTCCCACAACAGGGACGCGCACCGAGCCGCGGGGATCCCCACGTCCCCCGCGACCTCGACGAGGAAGCTCGCCCCACGCTTGGCCAGGGACTCCCGGACCCGCTCCGCCGCCGGGGGAAGGGCGGCCTCCGCCGGGGGGGGATAGGCCTTCCCCAGCCAGGGCAGGTCCTCCCGCCGCAGGAACGCGACCGCGATGTCCTTCCCTGGTCCGGGCCGGCCCAGCCACAGGTACTCCCCGGTCGCGAGGAGGTCCTGGACCCAACCCTCCCGGTACCCCTCCACCCGCGCCGGCAGCGTCTCCTCGTTCCATTGTGCCCATGGGAGCGCGATCCCCTGGAGCTCGCGCAGGACCTGGGCCACGCCCTCGGGCCCGCGGAGGCGGGCCTCAGGGGTCCGGTGCTGATGGTGGAGGAGGAACGCCTGCAGCTCGGCGGGTCGGCGGGGGGGGATCCGGGCCCGACGCAGGGCCAGGGTGAGGCGGCGCAGCCGGTCAAGGGCCTTCCGCTCGATCCACGCCCTCTCCCCCCGCCAAGTCACGGCCACGAACGGGGCCCCGCCCAAGGCGTCCTCGATCGCCTCCGGCGGGAACGGGTACCGATCGCGGAGCTGGGAGAGGGTGACGAGCGCCCAGCTCCCGGCCCAGCGGCGCACGACCGCGACCTGAGCCTCCCCGTCCCCAGCGAGGGCGGCGCGGTAGAGGGGGAGGTCGTCCCCGGCCACGATCCGCTCCGGCGGGGCGGACCCGGGGACTACCACCCGCGCCAGGGATCCGGTGGCCAGAAGCTCCGCCGCTGCGGCCTGCGCCGCGGGGGAGGCAATCCTGGTCAGCTCCTCGTCCCCGACGTCCCCCACGTGCTGTACGTGGGCGAGGACCTCGGCGCCGGTGCCCGCCCCGGGCCCCGCCCCACCAAGGTCCCGCTCCACCCGCTCCAGCGCACCGGGATCCAACCACTCCGCGAGGTCTCGGCCGGGCAGGGCGAGGAGGTCGTCCTCGGCCAAGCCGGTGGGGACGGGCCCCGGCTTGGGCTCGTCCCACTGGTAGAGGTAGGCGGCCTGGAACTCCCAGAGCAGCGAAGAGCAGAACGGCGACGGGGCAAGGGCCTGGCGGAGGACAAGCTCGATCTCCCCGGTCGCCAGCCTGCACAGCCAGTCCCGCACCTCCGCCAGCGGGAGGACGTCCTGGAGGATCTCCCGGTACGTTTCGGTGACGATGGGGAACCCGGGCCGGGCGCGGGCCGCCTCGAGGAGGTCGCGGGCGGAAAGCCTCCTCAGCCAGAGCGGCGTGCGCCTCCCCGGCCGATCCCGGGGGAGAAGGAGGGCCCGCCCTGCGTTCTCCCGGAACCGGAGCCCA
This sequence comes from Candidatus Bipolaricaulota bacterium, assembly GCA_014360985.1. Lineage (GTDB taxonomy): Bacteria > Bipolaricaulota > Bipolaricaulia > Bipolaricaulales > Bipolaricaulaceae > Bipolaricaulis. The sequence goes on along the minus strand of JACIWK010000003.1, from coordinate 68,871 downwards.
AATAGCGGCGAGTTCGCGAGCTCGCCCACGACCAGCCTCTCCACCTCGTGGGGCTCCACGCTCCGGAGGAGGGTGACGGTGCGGGAAAACGGGACCTGGGTCAGCCGGAACAGGATCCCGGAGTCCCCGTGGAGGGAGTCGGGCTGGATCCCTTCCTCTTCCCGGAACCGGGCGAGGAGTGCCAGCCGCAGCGCGAGGTGGAATCGCCTCCCGTACGGGGTGAGGAGGGCGACGCGCATCCCTCCCGCCTCGTCGGGGAACCCCTCGATCACCGCCCGGCGGTCGGTGGGCACCTCTCCCCGTTCCCGTTGGCTCGCGACGTACTGGACGAGGTTCATCGCCGCCGGCGGATCGAGCGAGCACTCCTCCTCGAGCCAGGCCGCGAGGTCCGGGTCGGTGAGCCGGTCCTCGATCTCGCGGGCGAGCTCTCCCACCCGGGCCCCGAGGTGGACGTCGCGGCCGTAGGCCTCCCCCTTCCAGAACGGGACCTTGGCCGGACCCTCGCCAGGGGCGACGACGACGCGGTCGTGGGTGATGTCGAGGATCCGCCACCGGTTCGTCCCCAGCACGACGACCTCCCCGGTCCGCGCCTCGTACACGAACTCCTCGTCGAGCTCGCCGATCCTGTCCCCCCCTTCCGTGTACACCCCGTACTGCCCCGTGTCCGGGATCGCCCCACCGCCCGTGAGGGCGAGGCTTCGCGTCCCGGGAAGGGGCTGGACCAAGCCGTGCACCCGGTCCCAGGCGAGGCGCGGTCGAACCGCCCACGGCCCGGCCTCGCGCTCCGCGAGCATCCGCAGCACGGAAAGAAACGTGCTCCGATCGAGATCGCGGAAGGGGTAGGCCCGGCGGAGGATGCGAACAAGCTCGTCGACGGCGATCGGGCCTCCCGCGGCGATGGCCACGATCTGCTGGGCGAGGATGTCGAGGCACCCCTTCGGGATGCGGGCCGGCTCGATCTCCACTCGCCGCATCGCCCGCGCCACCGCCGCCATCTCGAGGAGGTCCGCCCGCGTTTTGGGCAGAAGCCTCCCCCGGGACGGGGCCCGGTAGAGGTGTCCGGCCCGCCCCACCCGCTGCAGCCCCCGCGCCACCCCGTGCGGGGACTCCACCTGGACAACGAGGTCCACGAGCCCCATGTCGATCCCCAGCTCGAGGCTCGCCGTGGCCACGAGCGCGGGGAGCTCTCCCCGCTTCAGCCTCTCCTCAAGCTCGCGTCGCCGCTCCCAGGACACGGACCCATGGTGGACCTGCACGAGCTCATGGCCAGCGAGCTCGTTGACCTCGGCGGCGACCCGCTCCGCGGTGCGGCGGTTGTTGACGAACACGATCGTCGACCGGTGGTCGAGGATGAGATCGTGGATCCGGGCGTAGATCGAGGGCCAGATCGTACCCTCGGGGAGGGAGGCCATGTCCGGCGTCGGGGCAACGACCCTCAGGTCGAGCTCCTTCCTCAGGCCGGCGTCGATGATCCTCACCTCCCGCTCGCGGAACGCCCCCTCGTCTTCGCTGTACCCACCGACGAACCGCGCCACCTCCCCCAGCGGGCGGATCGTGGCCGAGAGGCCGATCCGCTGAACTGGACGCGCGCCCAGCGCCTCCAGCCGCTCGAGGAGTACGGAGAGGAACGTGCCCCGCTTGTTGTCCACCACAGCGTGGACCTCATCCACGATCACCGTCCGGACGCCCCTGAGCGTCTCCCGAGCCCGGGGGGAGGTGAGGAGGAGGTGGAGCGACTCCGGGGTCGTGATGAGGATGTGGGGGGGCCGGCGCACGAGGCGTTGCCGCTCGGCGGGCGGGGTGTCCCCGGTGCGTACCCCGACCCGGATCTCGGGAAGGGCGATCCCGTGATCGTGGGCCATGGCCCGGATACCCGCCAGGGGCACGTGGAGGTTCCGCTCGATGTCGTACCCGAGGGCTTTGAGGGGGGAGATGTACAGCGTGCGCACCGTCGCCGGCTCGGCTGGCTCGGTCAGGAGCTGGTCGATCGCGAACAGGAACGCGGCGAGGGTCTTCCCGGACCCAGTGGGAGCGAGGACAAGCGTGTGGGCCCCGTCAGCGATCGCCGGCCAGGCGAGGGCTTGAGCTGGGGTCGGCTCCCCCAACGCCTCCCGAAACCAGCTCGCGACGGCAGGGCTGAACCGCGCAAGCGGGTCGGGCATCTCAGACGTGGGTTCCCCCATCACGTCGCGATTGTAGCGGCCGGCGTCACCGCCCCGTTCTGTGGTGTTCCAACCCCCTGCATCGCCCCTCGCACAAAGGGAAGGTCGCTCCCAATTGCAGACCACGGGCTACAGAGCCGCAGAAAGCGGGTGCTACCGCCCTGGCCTGCGCGGCTCGAGCCGCGGCGCTTGCCCGGAGGCGACGAGCTCCCTTCCCCGTTCGGCGAGCTTGTACTTCTGGACCTTCCCCGACGCCGTCATCGGGAACTCCTTCCCCACGATCACGTACCGCGGGACCTTGAACGCCGCGATCTGGCGGGCGCAGAAGTCGACGATTTCTTGGGGATCCACGGCGTGGCCGTCGCGGGGGATGATGAACGCCATCCCCACCTCGCCCATCACCGGGTCCGGCACTCCAACTACGGACACGTTCTGCACACCAGGGTGGGTGAACAGGACCTCCTCGATCTCCGCCGGGTAGACGTTGAACCCGCCGACGATGTACATGTCCTTCTTCCGGCCCACGATTCGGACGTACCCCTCCTCGTCGAGCGTTGCGAGGTCGCCAGAGTAGAGCCAGCCCTCGTCATCGATCACCTGGCGCGTCGCCTCGGGGTTCTTCCAGTAGCCGAGCATCACGTTGTACCCGCGGCAGGCGAGCTCCCCCGTCTCCCCCCGCGCGACCTCGCGGTGGGCGTCGTCCACGATCTTGACCTCGACCCCAGGGAGGGCTTTCCCCACCGTCTCCACCCGCTTGTCGAGGGGATCCTCGAACCGGGTCATCGTGATCACGGGCGAGGCCTCGGTGAGGCCGTAGCAGATGCACACGTTGCACCCGAGGTCGTCCATCGTTCCCCGCATCACCTCCACCGGGCACGGGGCACCCGCCATGATCCCCGTGCGCAGGCTCGCCACGTCGTAGGGCTTCCCGGAAGCCTTCGCCTTGCGCTGCTCGTCGAGCTCCAGCACGAACATCGTTGGGACGCCATACAGAACGCTCACCTTGTGCTTCTGGATCAGATCCAGGGCCTCGTCGGCCTTGAACACGGGCATCGGGACGATCGCCGCCCCCCACGTCACCGCGCCGAGGATCCCCATCACGCACCCGAAGCAGTGGAAGAACGGAACGGCGAGGAGGAACACGTCCTCCTCCGAGACGCGCATGATCTCCGTGATCTGGCGGGCGTTCTCGGCCATGTTGATGTGGGAGAGCATCGCTCCCTTGGGGTGGCCCGTGGTCCCGGAGGTGTAGAGGATGAACACGCAGTCTTCGGGTCGGATCGCCGCTTGGCGCCGGGCGACCTCGGTCTGGGCTCCCTGGTCCTCACCCAGCTTGAGGGCGTCAGCATACGGACGGAGCCCCGGCGCAGAGCCCCCCACGGTGATCACCTCCCGGAGGAGGGGAAGGTTGGGGCGCACCTCGGCGAGCATCGCCGCGTAATCGATCCCCAGGAACCCCTGGGCCACGAACACCGCCTTCGCCTCGGCGTTCCCGAGGATGTACTCCACCTCGTGGGTCTTGTAGCGGGTGTTCATGGGGACGACGATGGCTCCAGCCTTGGCGATCGCGAAGTAGGCGGCGATCCACTCCGGGATGTTCGACATCCAGATCGCCACCTTGTCGCCCGGCTCGATCCCCAGCTTCACCAGGCCTGCCGCGAGTCGGTCCACCTCCGTGGCCAGCTCGCGGTAGGGGATCGTCTTCCCCTCGTAGAACACGGCCGGCCGATCGGGGAACTTCCGGGTCGTCTCGTCGAGCACTCGGGACAGCGTGCGCATCCGTTCTCCTCCTTGTTTTTCCTCCGCCGAAGTGTAGAGGAGGTCCCGTCCGATCGCCACCCCTCACCGCACCACGATGGGACACCCGGCGGACACGAGATCCGCCGCTACGGACCCTCCGGCAAAGGGGCCGTCGCAGGCAAGCGGCGACGCTACGGGAGCGAAGCGAGGGCAGGGAGGAGCTCGCGCAAGGTGGAAACGGTCCGGTCGGGCACATGGAAGGGAGAGATCGGCTCCTGGCCAGCGTACGGGCCGACGAGGACGCGGATCGTTTTCATTCCCATGAGCTTCGCGGGGTGGATGTCGAAGTCCAACCGGTCCCCCACCATCACCGCCTCCTCTGGCCTCACCCCGAGCCCGTCGAGGATCATCCGGAAGAAGAGGGGGGAAGGTTTGGCAACGCCCATCCCATCCGAGACGTGCTGCCAGCGAAAGTGGCGCAGCAGCCCCGCCTCCTCGAGGAGAGAGAGCACCGTCAGGGGCTGGTTCGCGGCGATGGCGAGGAGGTGCCGGTCCGCGAGTGCGGGGATGACCTCCCGCGCCTCGGGGCGGACCTCCACGCCGGGGAGATCGGCGGCGAACGCCTGCCCGTGCTCCCGGAACGCAGCCCGAATCCGGCGGAACCGGTCCACATCCGGGCGCGAAAAGCTCCACACCGCGGAGAGGTAGGCGTTGGGGTCGCAGCGAGAGATCGCCATCCGCACCTCGCGAGCGAACTCCTGTTCGGGCACGGCGATCCCCTCCCCCGCGAGCGCTCCGCGGAGGAACCGGGCCCAGCTCGCGTACTCCGCGTCCTCGTTCAAGACAGGCCCGCCCAGGTCGAGGAGTAGTGCGCGGATCATTTGATCCCCATCTTCTTTGTGGCGATCTTCTCCGGGAGCATGTACCGGATCGACTCCTCCGCGGTGAGCCCGCGCAGCGCCGCCAGCGAGCACACCAGGGCGTGGCCGAGGGCGAGGTGGGCCGTCTGAACCCGGGTGCTCGACGGACCCTCGGGCTTGGCATTGCTCTTCACGACCACGTCGGCGTTCTTCCCAAGTGGGGTGTCCCTGTTCTCCGTGATCGCCACTGTGAGCGCGCCCTTGTCCCGGGCCAGCCGGAGGGCCTCGTAGACGAACCCCGTCCCCCCCGAGGCGGAGATCCCGATGAGCACATCCCCTGGACCCACGGAGTCCGCGATGTAGCGGGCCAGCCCCCCTTCCTCCTCCGCCGTGCCCTTGGCGAACGACACCGGCAGCGCCTGGGCCATGCTGTTCGTGATGCACAGGCAGGGAACGCCCGTCTCGTAGCACTGCCCGGCGATCTCCTCCGCCACGAGGGCCGAGGCCCCGGCCCCGGTGGTGACGATCTTCCCTCCGGCTGCGATCCGCTCGCCGATCCGGGCGAGCGCCTCGACGAACCCGTTCCGGGCCGTGACGAGGGTGGACAGGATCCCCTCCGCCTCCAGGCGCAGGGCGCGCTCGAACATGTCCTCGGGGCCCTCGCACCCCGTGAAGTCGTAGCCGACCATGAACGGGCGGTTCACATCGATGAGCTGGCCCACGGAGTCGATGAGGGTCCGCCCGTTCCAGGCATGCTCCTCGAACTCGAGCGTCGTGCCGGGGAGGTCGCCCACCCGTAGCTCCTTTCCGGTGAGGCGGGCGATGAGGCTCGTCTTTCCGGCGTTGAACACCCCGAGGACCGCGATCCGGGCCCCAGCGGGGAACCGCTCCTCGATCGCGGCGGCCGCCCGGGCGACGTTCTCGCCCGTGAGGAGCGAGATCGGCTCCACATCCACCCCGAGCTCGTCCCGGACTCGCTCCACCACGTCCGGGGACACGAGATCGAGCTTGTTCCCCAAGGCGAGGACCGGGATCCCCGCGCCGCGGACCGCCTCCAGGAACAGCGCGGCGGTGGGAAGCTGGGGGTCGTAGAGGTTGACCATGACCACCGCTCCCGACACCCCGAGCGTCTCGAACGGCGTGACGATCTTCTTCATGACCCGGGTGCTCACGTTGCGCCTCCTTGTCCCGCGGGGCGGGACTCAGCCCAGTTTGTACCCGATCCGGCGGAGGAGCGCCTTGCGCTCCGCGATCTCCTCTTCCCCTTCCACGCCTTTCGTCGCCACGCCGTCCACCACGCCGAGGATCCCCCGTCCCCCCTCCGTCTCGGCGACGATCACCTGGACGGGGTTGGCGGTGGCGCAGAACACGCGGCACACCTCCGGGACGAGCTTGACCGCGTTGAGGACGTTGACCGGGTACATCCCCCGCAGGACGATGACGAACGTGTGGCCGCAGGCGAGCGCGAGCGCGTTCCGCGTTGCGAGGTCCACGAGCTCCGGGTCCGTGCCCGACCACCGCACGAGGGCCGGGCCCGACGCCTCGCAGAACGCGAGCCCGAACTTCGCCCCCGGGACCGCGTTCACGAGCGCCTCGTGGAGGTCCTCCACCGTCTTGATGAAGTGCGCCTGCCCGAGGATCACGTTCACCTCATCCGGCTTCTCGATCCCCACACTCCTGATCTCCATCGCTCCCTCCTCACTTCGGGGTCAGACCTTCATTTTTAGGGTCCTTGCCGCTATACTCACCTTGCCATGGCTCGACCGCTGCGGTTGGAGTACGCCGGGGCTCTGTACCACCTCACCAGCCGCGGGAACGCCCGCGAGGCGGTCTTCTGCGACGACGCAGACCGCCGGAGCTTCCTCGACACGCTGAGCGACGTCGTCGCGCGACACCGCTGGATCTGCCACGCGTACTGCCTGATGGACAACCACTACCACCTCGTGGTCGAGACCCCCGAGGGTAGCCTATCCCGTGGAATGCAGCTACTGAATGGCGTGTACACCCAGTGGTTCAACCGCCGCCATGACCGAATCGGCCACCTCTTTCAAGGACGGTTCAAGTCCATCCTCGTGGAGAAGGACAGCTACCTGCTCGAGCTCGCCCGCTACGTCGTCCTGAACCCTGTGCGTGCGGGTCTAGTCCGCGTGCCCCGCGACTGGCCGTGGAGCAGCTACCGCGCCACCGCGGGCTACATCGAGCCGCCCGCCTACCTCACCGTAGATTGGATCCTCGCCCAGTTCGACTCCGACTGGGAGCGCGCTGTCCGCGCGTACCGGCGGTTCGTGCACCAGGGGCGTGGCGTGCGGGTATGGGACGAACTTCAGGCAGGTTGGGTCCTCGGGCGCCCCTCGTTCGTCGAGAGCCTCCGCCCGCGCCTCCAGCAGAAGCCCCTCACCCCCGAGTACCGTCAACGCGAGCGGCTGGCGGCCCGACCGAGCCTCGACGAGCTGTTCGCCGGTGTCACCGACCGGGCGACCCGCGACGAGCGCATCCACGAGGCGGTGCGGGTGCACGGCTATACGCTCACCGAAGTAGGAGCCCATGTGGGGTTGCTCTACTCGACCATCAGCACGATCGCGAAGAAGGTGGAGCGGAGACGGGGAAAACCCTAAGAATGAAGGTCTGACCCCGGCGGTGCGCGGATGATGAAGATCGGATAGTTGCTTTACCACAGCGTCTCTACCCCGTATGCCGCGATCTGGGGGTCCCCGGTGAGGACCACCAAACCCTCGAGCTCCGCCTGGGCGACGAGGAGACGGTCAAAGGGATCGCGGTAGTGGAGAGGCAAAGCCGCGACGCGCAGGGCATGAGTGAGAGCCACCGGCAGTCCCTCGATCCCGTTGAGGGCCATCTGCTCGGGTATGAACCGCTCGAGCTCGTCGGCCACGAGCAACCGCCCCAGTCCCGCCTTGATCGCGATCTCCCACCCGCTGGCCGCACTCAGGTAGAGCGTGTTGCGCCCGTCGGTGATGATCTCCTGCGCCTTGGGCGAGATCCGCCGATCCCCAGCCACCCACCATAGGAACACGTGTGTGTCCAAGAGGCACTTCATTCCTCGAACTCCCGCAGCACGGATTCCGGAAGCGGAGCCTCAAAGTCAGGCGCGATCGTGATCTTTCCCCGAGCGGTTCCCGGCACACGTCGGTCCGGTCGCTCCGAGATCGGGACGAGCCGCGCAACCGGCCTGCCCGCGCGGGCAATCACCACCTCCTCCCCACCCTCGACGCGCGCCAGAAGTCGCGAGAGGTGCGTCTTGGCCTCATGCACGTTCACCCGCAGCGTCACGCTCGTCCACCTCCTCGTGGACGAGGTTGGACTAAGGCCAAGACTAAGTCAACCCCTCGGGTCTTGGCTCCCTGAGGTGTGGGGCGACGGCGCGGCTCTGCTGAAGATGGACCTCACGTTGGGGTCTCGCCCCGGTTTGGGCGAGCCCGGTGGGAGAGGCGGATTGCGAGCAGGACGATCAGCGTGCCGGTCAGGGCGCCGGCGAGGTTGATGCCGAGGTCGGCCCAGTCAGCCGTCCTCCCCGGGACAGCGAGCTGGAGGGCTTCCAGCACCGCACCGTACGCGAACGCCAGCGCGGGCGCAGCGAGGCGACTCCGAGCCCGACCCCCGAGGGCCCACGCCAGCGCGGCGGCGAGGATCCCATAGCCCGCGAAGTGGAGGACCGTTGTCCCGGTGATCCGTAGCGCCCCCTCGATCGGCGGGGGGTAGGCGCGCCCCAGGCTCAGGTACGCGAGGAAGCCCATCCATGCCAGGACGAAGGTCCAGCGCACCCTCCTCATCGACATCCGGCTGCCCCAACAACCCTAAGAATGAAGGTCTGACCCCGGGGTGGTGACCCCGGGGTGGGGATCAGCGCCACAGGTAGAGGGCCACTGCGCCCAGGCCGCACACGAGCTCGATCCCCACGAGAACCCCCACGAGGGCCCGCTCCGTGATCCCGCCGGCCAGCTTCATCACGAGCTGGGGCAGGCTGACCGGCCCGTGGGCCGGGCAGCGCAGCTTCCCATCGTCCCCCAGCTCCCCCCACCACCCCCGCGACGGGAACCGGTGGACCGCCTTGAGCAGGAAGTCGACCCCATAGGGAACGATCACGATCACCCCGGCGAGCTCCATGTCGCCCACGATGCACGCGGTGGCGAGGATCGCCCCAATGGAGAGCGTCCCCACGTCGCCCACGAACACCCGCGCCGGGTACCAGTTGAAGACGAGGAGGCCGAGGCCTGCCCCGAGCCCAGCGAGGAGCAAGGCGAGGGCCGTCATCTGACCCAAGCCTGCCGCGATCCCCGCCAACGATCCCATCGCCACGAGGCCTACGCCGAGCTCCAGGCCGTTGAACCCGGCGAGCATGTTCGCGGCGTTGGCGGCGCCCGTGACCCCAATGGGAACGAGGACGAGGGGGTAGAGAAGGCCGAAGTCCACTTGGCCCAGGAACGGGATCGTCATCGTCACCTGCCCGGCCCGGATCGCTACGAGGGGGAGGGAGGCCAGGAGCGGGAGGAACGCCTTCACCCACTGCCCCATCCCGAGGAGGTCGTCGACCACACCGACCAGGGTGGTGAGGAGGACCGTGCCCAGCACGGCGAGCAGCGCGGTGAAGTCCACCGGGAGGAGGCTTGGGACAAACGCCTCCAGGGCAACCGCGAGCAGCACGCCGGCCCCGAACCCCGCCACCAAGGCCAGTCCCCCCATCTCCGGCACCTCGGGCCGATTGGGCTTGTTCATATCCCGGCCGACCATCCCCGCCGCCCTGAGCTGCGGCAGGAGAAGCCACGCGCCCAGTGCAGAGACGCAGAGCGAACTGCCCACGATCGCCAGTGTCATCATCCGCCGTTCACCTCATCGTCATGTGTGAGGTACCGCCCGTAGATCGTCCCCATCTCCTGGAGAACCCGCTCCAACGCGTACTCCTTCGCCCTGGCCCGTCCGTCCTCTCCCATTCGCCTTCGCAGCTTCCCGTCCCGGGCCAGGGCGACCAACGCCTCGGTGAGGCCGTGGACATCCCCGACCTTCACCAGAAACCCGTTCTTCCCGTGTTCGACGAGGTCGTGGTTGCCCCGCACGTCGGTGACCACCACGGGGAGCCCGGCCGCCATCGCCTCCAGCACCGATCGGGGGAGCCCCTCCCGCTTCGAGGGGAGAACGAAGGCGCTGGCGGGCGGACGAACTCCAGGCCCGAAAGCCGCTCCGAGTACATCCGCGCCACCCGGTCCCGCTTGGCGAGGAGAGCCTCGATCCGCGCGAGCTGCGACACCCCGAGCGCTGCCGACATCTCCGTCATCCGGTAGTTGTACCCCAGCCGCTCGTGTTCGAGCCACGACCCCATCTCCCCCCGGCCCTGGTTGCGCAGGCTCCGGCAGAGGGAAGCCAGCTCCGCGTCGTCGGTCACGACCACCCCGCCCTCCCCGGTGGTCATCTGCTTGTTCGGGTAGAAGGCGAACGTCGCCGCGTCGCCGAACCCGCCGAGCTTCTTCCCCTTGTACTCCGCGCCGAGGGCCTCGCAGGCGTCGTCGATCACCCGCAGACCGTGCTTACCCGCAATCCGCAGGATCGCGTCCCATTCCGCCGGGTGGCCGAACACGTCCACGGCGAGGATCGCCTTCGTGCGGGGCGTGATCTTGCGCGCGAGGTCCTCCGGGTCCAGGTTGTACGTATCCGGTTCGATGTCCACGAACACCGGCGTTCCTCGCTCGTAGAGGATCACGTTCACACTGGCGGCGAACGTGAAGGACGGGACCAAGACCTCATTGCCCGGGCCGATCCCCAGGGCCCGCACCACGAGGTGGAGCGCCGTCGTCCCCGAGCTCACCGCCACGGCGTGCTTCGCCCCGACATACTCGGCGATGAGTCGTTCAAACTCCTCCGTTTGAGGTCCGAGGGCCAGCCGGCCCGATCGAACCACCTCGGCCACCGCCCGCACGTCCTCCTCGGAGATGTCCGGGGCGGACATCGGCATCCGGTCACGAACGCGGTCCATCGTACATCTCCAAGAACGCCTCCCGGGAGATCCCAGCCTGGCGGAGGACGACCCTCCACGTGCTTGCCTTGTAGGCCCTGTGATTCGGGATCGTCATCGGGGTAATGCTCCCATCCAGGTTGACCCGCTGAAGAGCGATGTGCTCAGCTTCCCTCACGACCACAAACCCCAGTCGCCCCAGCGCAGCTAGGACCCGTTGTCTGGGTGCGTCGTGAGGGAATCTAGACATCTACGGCAACTTCGGCCTCAGCGAGGTAGATGTTCTCCGTGGCGACCAGCTCCCCGAGCGCATCTAGCCCGAAGGTCTCGATGTGGAATGCGATCGCGCGTTTGATGTTGGCCAAGGCTTCCTCGAAGGTCTGCCCGTCGCTCACGACGACTCCGCGAAGTCCGAGGGGGTAGGCGACGTAGCCGTCCTCCGTCTTCTCCACGATGACCTTGAAGCGCTGTCGCATCCCGTATGCCCCCTGAGCCAGTATAGGGTAGTCGCTTGGTCCGTCAACTGGGCCGCGTTCCGCCCATTCCGTGCGCCCGCCCCTGCGTCGGCGCCCTCCTTGGCGTACGCGGGAGGTTCTCGCTCTACTATGCGGACCTTCTTCCCTTAAGTGCTCGCGCCGGGACTCCAGCCACGGTGGAGCCGGCAGCGACGTCCCGGACCACCACCGCCCCGGCGCCGACCACGCTCCACGCTCCAATGCGGACGCCGGGGATCACCGCCGTGCCGATGCCGACGAGGGCCCCTTCCTCCACGCATACAGCCCCCCCGAGCCTCACCCCCGGGGCAAGATGAACGTAGTCGTCCACCTGGCAGTCGTGATCCACGGTCGCGCCGGTGTTGACGATGACGTGCGCGCCAAGCCTGACCTCGGGCTGCACCACCGCTCCGGCGAACACCACCGTCCCCGGGCCGAGCACCGCCGAGGGGTCCACGTAGGCCCGGGGGTGAACCACCGTCACCCACTCCCAGCCCACGAAGTCGGTGGCCAGCCTCTGTCGCGCTCGGTTGTCCCCGATCGCCAGCACCGCTTGTCCCGGCCCCCTTCCCCGGGCCTCCGCCACCGAACCGAGGACGGGCACGCCAAGCACATGAGATCCACGTTTCCGCAGGTCATCATCGAATAACCCTTCTACGGAGTAGCCCGCGGCGCGGAGGGTGCTCAGGACCACCTTGGCGTGGCCGCCCGCGCCGAACACGCAGACCGGCATCTACCCTCGCCCCCCCTGGAACTTGGGAGCGGTGGCTTCCCCCGGGGCACTGACCCCCTCTCCCCGGAGGACGCGGAGGAAGGTTCGGACGAGGATCCCCACGTCGACCGCGAGACTTGCGTGGTCCACGTACCAGCTGTCGAGCTCGAACTTCTCCTCCCAGGAGAGGAGGTTCCGGCCACGCATGATCACCGGCCCGGCCATGCCGGGGCGGACCTCGTGCCGCCGCGCCTGCTCCGGGGTGTAGAGGGGGAGGTACTCCATGAGGAGTGGGCGCGGGCCGACCAGGCTCATGTCGCCGCGGAGGACGTTCCAGAGCTCCGGGATCTCGTCCAAGGAGAGCTTCCGCAGGAACCTCCCGACGGGCGGTAGGCGCTCGGCATCGGGAAGGAGCTCCCCCGCCGCGTCCCGGCGTTCAGCCATCGTGCGAAACTTGCACATCACGAACGGCTTCCCGTGAAGGCCAAGCCGGACCTGGCGTAAAAGGATGGGCGAGCCCCTGGTGAGCCAAACGAGAAGGGCGACCGCAAGCGCAAGAGGGGAAAGGACCACAAGCGCCACGCCTGCAAGCACCAGATCCAGCGCGCGCTTTCCGAACCTGGGGTACCACCCGCCGGCCGCCATGCCTTCATTCTACCGCTACCCGTCCCCGGGATACCCGCCCGAGCATCTTCCGGCCGTCACCTGGACGGGGTCCAGCAAACGGAGCCTCGGGGCTTGTCCCCGACGGCCCTTTGGGTTCCGGGAACCCAGACTGGTTTCCCCACACGCCACAAGCCCTTCCCTCCGGACCACGCACTACGGACCATGGACCACGTCCATCAGAACGCGCTCCAACCTCTCCACCAGCTTCCGGATGTCGTGGTGCTCCTCCACGTACTCCCGCCCGCGGCGGCCCAGCACCTCTCGCTCCTCCAGGGGCATCCGGTAAGGCTTAATGACCCCGGACCCGAGGGGGGGAGGTTCCAGCAACTGATCGATTGTCTCGTGTATCTAACTAGCCCACCGCCCCAGGGCCAGCCCCATCCGCCTGGCTGGTCCCAAACAGATCATCCAAGATCCCGCTTCCCTCTTCACCAGATGGTCTTTATCTTTGCCAGATATCGGGCAATCTGCGGATCAGCGGCTAGGATAGGTAGGTTTTCCAATTCCGCCCATCTTCCTGCTCACTCTGGGCCTTGCTGTTTCCCCAGCAGCTCCAGGATCCTGCGGACCTCTTGGGCCCGGGCCTTCGGCATGACCAGGAGGCCTTGGTCGGTGTCCACGATCACCAGGTCCTTGAGCCCCACCGTGGCCACCAGCCGTTCCGGATTGTCTGCGTAGACGATGCTCCCCTCGGTCTCTACTCCCACGTGGCGGGCACGAACCACATTGCCTTGGGAATCTGAGGGGATCACGGCCCCCAAGGCAGACCAGTCCCCCAGATCGCTCCAGCCGATCTCAGCGGGGATCACGAGCACATTGGAAGCCCGCTCCATCACCCCGTAGTCGATGGAGATGCTCGGGAGGTTCCGGTAGACCCGCTCCACCACCTCAGCCCAACTTGCCCGGCCAAGATGGGCGTTGATCTCACACAGCCCAGCACTTAGGTGGGGCATCTGCTCGGTGATCGCCTTCAAGATGGCATCCACCCGCCAGACGAACATCCCGCTGTTCCAGTAGTATCCTCCTTCCTCGATGAACCGCTCGGCGGTCTTGTGATCCGGCTTCTCGATGAACCGCTCGGCCCGGTAGATCTCGAGATCGCCGCTCTTGGCGAAGAGCTCCCCGCGGCGGATGTAGCCGTAGCCCGCGGCCGGGCGATCCGGGACGATCCCCAAGGTCACCAGATAGTCGCCGCCTGTGGCCACCTTCACCGCAGCCTTCATGATCGTCAGGAACCTATCACGGTCTCGGATCACGTGGTCCGCGGGCAGGGCGATCATCACCGCCTGCGGATCCTTCGCCCTCAGGACCACAGCAGCGAGGCCCAAGCAGGGGGCAGTGTTTCGCCCCATTGGCTCGACTAGGATGTTCTCGTCAGGGACGTCGAGCTGCTCCCGGACCAGGTGCGCGATCTCCTTGAGGGCCACGACGCACATGCGCTCGGCCGGGACCAAGGGGCGGATCCGGTCGGCCGTCTCCTGGAGCATGGTCCCAGCACCCGCCAGCGCCAGGAACTGCTTGGGCCTCTCCCGCGTGCTGAGAGGCCACAACCGCTCGCCCCTCCCACCGGCCATGATCACTGCGAAGACTCCAGGCATCCCTCTCTCCCCACTGCTTCTCTGGACAGCGTCTGCCATTGCGCTCATCTCCTCGAGGATGTGGTCGAGGGAGTGTCCCTCAAATCTCTTCCCCGGCGTGGCTCCTAAGCCATCCACCTTACTTGTGGGTCTGCCCCCGGCTGGTCCTGACCCTCACCGTGGACCCGGCGGAAGAAGTCTAGGAAGAAGAATGCGGAAAGTAAAGACCCAACACCGCGTGATCGTTCCAGTGGTATTCTCCCGCGGCCAGCTAGGATCAGCTTAGGCCAAACGGCGACTGGAGCCCATGCTGTGCCGCCGCCCTGTTAATCCTGCGGTAGAGGCTTCTTTGGCTCAGCCAATACCTATGCTTTCGGAAGTAGTAAAGGAGTCCCCTTGCGTGCACCCAGGCCATCCGCAAGCTCTTGTGTGACCGTCTCTGGGTATGGTGCACGACCTCTGCAGAGGGAACGTACAGGACCTCCCATCCGGCAAGCCACATTCGCAAGCAGTAGTCCACGTCTTCGGGTGCGTAGAAAATCCTCTCGTCAAGCAGACCAACCTTCTCGATCGCTTCGCGTCGGACCAACCAGCAGGCCGAGATGCAGTGTTCCACGCGTAGGACCTCCTTGAAATCCCGATTGTAGACCTCACGCGGATAGAGCTCAGCTTTACCGCCAAGCCGCTGTAGCCACGAAACCGGCACAAACTTACAAACCTTAAGAGGAGCGGTAGGGAAGCGCTTACACGAAGGTTGGACTGAACCATCGGGGTAGAGCAGCCTTGGAGCAGCGATGCCTGCTCGAGGTATTCCTTCAAGTGCTCTGCAGAGTACCCCAAGCGCCCCGGGCAAGATTTCAGTATCTGAGTCGAGTATGAGCACGTACTCGCCCCGCGATTTCCGGATGGCGATGTTGCGGGATACAGTCGTTCCCAAATTCTTCCCCAATTGAACGGTTCGGAGCCCGGGGATGTCCTTGGCCAATCGGGAAAGAATTCGCGGCGTCCCGTCCGAAGATCCTCCATCAACGACGAAGAGCTCCAGCTCCACCCCGGTGCCCCGCGCATCCCCTAGGAGGCTTCGCAAGCACCTCTCGATATAGCGCGCGGAATTCCAAGTCAAGATAACGGCGGATATCATGTTTGTCACTTGGCTCCCCGCGTCTTTGCCCTTAAAGTCGTTTGGTAGAGGTGCACAGTCTGAGTGGAAATGTTGCTCCACGACAGTTCTCTACTTGCCAACGCTTCAACCGCGTCCGCCATCCGAGCACGCAGGTCGTCGTCGCTTAGAATTCGCGCCAAAGCCTGGGCGAGCGACTCCACATCCCCAGGTTCCACAAGGAAGCCGTGCACTCCATCACTGATGATTTCCGCAAACCCTCCTACACGCGACGCGACAATCGGCTTTCCAAACGCTAGGGCTACCATTAAGACCCCGCTTTGATCGATCCTCCGATACGGCAGAACCACGACATCAGCATGGGAAAAGTATGCCGCCACTTCCGTTTCTTCCACAAACCGAAGGTCCCAAAACACGCGGTGTTCGATGCCGAGACGTCCGGCGAGAGACTGGAGCGGCTCAACCGGCATCCTCGGATACCCCACAATCTGAAGGATCGCGTTCTTCGCGACTGGCTCAGGAAGGCGCGCATAGGCCTCAAGGAGAGCATCCACACCCTTGTACGGTTTGAGCACACCGAAGAACAGGATCCTCTCTTCTTCCCCCGCTGGCTGAGGGCCTTGCCCGGATCCTCCTAAATCGCTGAATAGTTCACGATAGTAGGTGAAGACGCCGTGGGGAATCACGGTCACGCGGTGCTCGGGCAGCGCCAGTTGGCGCATAAGCGCTTCCTTCGAGTAGTGCGTATGAACGATGAAATGGTCAAGGTGCCGAAACGCGGATGACAATCCCACCGATTGAAACCGAGACGAGGGTGCGCCGTGGAAGGGCTCGGTATCATGCACCGTAAGTACGAGAGGGGCAATCTTTCGGAACCGCCGAAGAAAGAATCCATCAACTATGGGGAACGATACCCACTGGAAATGAACCACATCTGGCTTCCAGCGCCGCAGGCGACGGAGCAGCCTTTCCATGTCAAATGGGTGCTCGCATCCCTTGACATAGGTGCGGACTTTGGTTTTGGTCAGTCTCCTTCCAACCGGATAGAAGTGTTCCCATCGCTCATAGGTCGTGTCTTGAGCCCACGGCCCCGGCGGCACCCGGGTAGTGGCCAGCACCACCTGGCACCCCTGCTGTGCAAGAGCAGTGGCCAGACAGTGATCATAGGGCGGCGTGAAGCCGGACGGGTCAATGATCGCGATTCTCACGTCGTGGCCCTCCTACGGCTTGGTTCACAACATAACACATCAGGCGTCCGAGCTCGCCCACCCCTGACGGCCTTGTTCCGCTGGATACAGCGGTCACTCTCCTCGTCAGGTGCGCCCGCTTCGTCATTATGGCCACCGCCTACTTCGAGGCCAAGGAGTGCGAGGTACTGGGCAACTGCATTACCCACGGAGAACTGCTTCGCTCTCTCCCTCAACCGCTCTGGGTCATGCGGCGTGTCAAGGGCGCGGAGAATCGCGTCCGCCAATGCATCCGCGTCGCCCACAGGTACCAGTTCCCCGAAGCGCCCATTATCAAGAATTTCACGAGGACCGCTTGGGCAGTCGGTAGATACCACCGGCACCCCAAGGGCGAGCGCCTCGATGATTGCGGTAGGAAGGCCTTCCCATATAGAGGACACCACAAACAACGAGGCGCGGGCAAGATAGGGATACGGGGGTTCCACAAAGCCTGGTAACCACACGTCGCTCTCTAATCCGAGGCGTCGCAGAAGATCATGAAGGCGTGGCCTTTCCTCTCCTTCCCCAAGGATTGCTAGCCGAGCGTCACGTCGCTGCCTCACCTCTGCAAACGCAGCTATGAGCGTCGGGTAGTCCTTGGCCGCTGTTAAGCGACCGACGGACAGAATTACCGGAGGGCCTCCCGGAGCAAACCAAGGGTGATCAACCGGCTCTCGAGCTACGGCAAAGAGGTTTTCGTCTATCACAGGATTATAAATCACACTTATGCGGCCACGCGGGAGCCCCAGAAATTGTGCTAGGTCATCGGCCACGCCGTTCGATACTGCTACAATGACGTAAGCACGCGGATAAAGCTGGCGCGCCAGCAGCGGTACAATCGCTCTTTCTCTAAACCCTTTGGCATATTGGACATGCTTTGACAAGGTAGTATGTATGCTGACGATCACGCGGGTTGAAACCCGAGCCAGGGATTTCGCCAGTATAGCAACGACGTTGGCATAGTCCTTAGCAGAGATAAGCCCCTCGGGCTTTGCTGTCCGTAGGTACCGAACAAGTGGTAAAAGACTAGTGAGCACTCGGCTTGCCCGGAGGTCAACGACGCGGACACCGGGCGGAATTCGGCGCATGTACTCGCCCTGGGCTTTCACCAGCACCAGATCCACAGACGCACCCCATTGAGCAAACCCGGCGGCCAGGTTGAGCATGACTCGCTCAACGCCCCCGATGCCTAGCGAGGGAAGGAACAGCGCTATTCTCGGTCTCTTCTTATCCGGACCCACAAGCGCCCTCCGCCACCTTGTTGTAGACGTCCATGAGGATATGCGCCGATTTCTGCCAAGAGAACTCCCTGGCACGTATCTTGGCCTGCCTTTGCATTTCAAACCGCTTCTCTGAATCACTTACCAGGTCTGCCACGGCCTCCACCATCGCCTCAACATCGTTGCAGAGAATGCCGACCTCTTGGCCTAGGACCTCCTCCATCACGGGGATCTTCCTGACTATACACGCATGGCCCGTGGCCATCGCTTCCAACAGGGCAAGGCTAGATCCCTCATAGTGGCTCGGAAAAATGAAGATGTTTGTTCGGTCCAGCCACCGCAAGACCTCCTCATGAGGGAGCGTGCCAAGAAGACGGATGCGGGGGTCTCTACCCGCCAGCGAGTGCAAAAACTTCCTCTCAGGACCGTCACCAATAATAAGGAACTCAACCTCAAGCTCTGGCGCTCTAGCAAAGGCCGCTGTGACCTCCGCGATCCCCTTCGAGGGATGAAGCCGGCCTACATAGACGAGCCGGGGAGGATCCTCTGGGCGCTTGGCGTAACCGATGTTATACACATGCTCTGGAACAGCGTTGGGAACAACGGTCACACGCTGAGGAGGGATCCCATAGAACCGAATCACCTCCCGCTTCACTGCCTCGGAAACGGTGATGATGTGCGTCGCCCTGCGAGTGCTGATACTCTCAGGGACGACATAATGGAGGAACCCAACCAAGTGCCGCATCTTCTTGGCCGGGCTAGCGGCGCTCCATGCGCGGCGCCAATCGGCTTGCCAGCTTCCGTGCACATGCGTCACGACGGGCACTGTCCGAGGCAAGAGAAAATCCGTCCCGCTATGGCTGTGGATCAAATCGACTTTCGTCTCTTGCAAAACCCGCGCTGCAAGTCGCCGGCTCGTCCACGCCCTCTGGACCGGGAACTTCGGAGAAGGGAACGCATAGATCGGCATGGAATAGCGGTCCGCAAACTCCCTATCCCTTTCCGCCGTGACCAAGTAATAGTCTACCTCCGACGCGAGAAGAGGCAGAAGGTGTCTGGCCGGATGGCTTAACCCCTCCTCGACATACAAAACCCGAAGGCGGCGCTTGGCCTGCCGTACTCCCTCCTCGTTCATCATGCTCATCCCACAGTCACACTAGTTTCCCTTGCTTTCGCTGCTCTGAAAACCACCTGATTCTGCGCCATGATCAACCCAATCAAAGCCCAAACCACAGCTTCGTGGAGCACTGTGAGGAACAATCCGCCAATGAGAATGGCCAAGAGGCCATACCTGGTTCCTCTCGCAAGAAGGCCGATCCTGTCTTGTGCAATCCTGCAGAGACGGCTAGTGCTTCCCCACAACGCCCAAAGAAGCCAAGCAAGCGATAGGATTCCCGGCAGTCCGAGCTCTGCGCCAACCGCAACGTAGGTGTTGTGCGCGCCTTGCTCGGGAACCTCTTCGGAGTACCGGGTGACTTGGTAGCGGAAGTTCTCCCACCCTACCCCTATAGGGAACTTGTCAAAAGCCATCTTGACACCTGCTCGCAAAAGTTGGAAGCGATACCATAGGCTTAGATCAAGCTGGCGGGCTTGTCCCGGATCTTTCCCAAGGAGTTGTACAAACTCTGCCAGTGTGCCAGCACGGGACGTCGCCAAAGTGAGGAGCCCTTCACCGAACGAGGCCAATAGCACAAGGCCAATCGTAGCTACTATAGCGACTTTCCAAAGCCGCAGTCGACGCCTCTCGCGCCACAGAACCACCAAGCCCATAAGCCCCAATAATACATAGGCAGCCCGCGAGAACGTCAGAAGAACGGCAACGAGTTCCGTGCTGACACCAAGCAATAGTAGGGTACGCTGCCATCGTCTTCGCTGAGTCAAAGCAAGAAAGAATGAAAGGCATGCCAGCACGACGAGCGTAAGTGCTCCATAGTTCGGATCACGGAACGGTCCTGTCGCCCGCACTCCAATGGATTCCTCAAAGACACGCTGGCCGAAAATCGCAGCCACCTCTTGCGGCGCCACAAATTGCACGATAACCAGCATCCCAAAAACCGTCCCGCCTAAGGCCAAGCAGGTATAGGCGCGACGCAAAAGGGCTTCGGAAGAAACCAAGGTGTAGATAACTACAGCCATTGCAGCAAAGGACACAATGGTCAGTAAGCTAGTGCGAAAGATCGGACTTGTAGGGGCGTAGAGGACTGAGAGCAGAATGGAGCAGACAAACACTCCGAAGGAAAGAGTGAGACAGACGTTCCGGCGTGGCATGATCCACGGCCCTCGTCGTGTCCCCAGCGCTGCCACAAGCCAGATCAGCCAGATCGGTGCAAGGATGAAGCCGATTGCTTTGACCACGCTGACGCCGGGAAGAACAAGGACCGAATGGAATGGGACGGCTAGCAAGAGCAGTGATAGCCCCCATTGGAGAAGGGAATCCAACCCGACGTGCTTGGCCGCATATGTGCTCACGCCACGTGAAGCATTAGCGACCCTCACGTCACCCATCGATGTCCCTCCGATCGGTGGACAAACGGAGGCGCTTCAAACAACTTCTCTTTTGCCGATCCCGAGGCGGAACTTGCTTGGACACAAGCTCCTCCACCTCTCGCAACTCTTGTTCTAATCGCTCATCCCAAGCTGTTAAGTGTTGCCACGCCCACTCTCTTGTGTTTGCACCAAGCCTCTCTCGCAATGGTTGGTTCTCAAGTACAAGTATAGGAACACGTCGATAGCTGCGTGTTGCATCACCTCCAACGAATCGAACATGACCAACAATGCCCACTTCTCGGGCATGCTTTAGCACGATTGTGGGATCATTAACGATTTGCAAGTCCACCTCCTGTGATTTCATCCAGTAAATACGCAAACCTTCGTGCCATTTCCCGATGGCTGTATTTGTGAACAGCTTCCCACTGTCCCTTATATCTGACTTCTCCCTCCGTCTTATACTCTTGATACCACGAGCTGAGGAAAGCTTTTAGATGATCGTACAAGTTAACATGAACACCGGCCCCTGTTTCTTTAAGAAGTTGTGCAACCACACCACCTGGACCTCCTAAAGCAAGGATAGGCCTTTTTGCTGCTAAGTACTCAAAGATCTTCCCAGTATAAACGCCTCTCTCTCTTGGGTCGTCCCGGTTGAGAAGCAAGAGCACCTGGGACTCCCGCTGCTTGGTTAGGGCAACATCCCGCGGCACTGTGTGGTGCAAACTAACTATCTCCCCTAGTTGGTAATGCCCGACCTGCTGCTCAAGCCAATAGGGCGCTTCTCCATAGAAGCGAATCCTGATATCCAAGGGATCGATGGTGCCGTCAGCAACCAGCTCGTGGACAGCTTGAAAAAGAAGAGCAGGATCTCGGTTTCCTTCATAGAGTTGTCCGGTATACGTGATAGTGAACTCCTTGGTCAAGGGAACTGAAGCAACTTCATCCGGGTCAAAGCCATTTGTGATGGCCAATACTCGCTTGTTTCGATGCAGAGATTGTAATTCTTCCGCTAAAGGCCCTGAAACCGTCACCAACACATCGGCTAGTTCAAGTGTCTTCAACTCGAGCCGCCTCTCAAAGAGCCGCCTCAGTAGCCCATATGGGTAATAATGGTTTTGGGTCCAGAGATCTCGGAGGTCAGCAACCCATGGAATTCCATGCCTTCTCTTTAGCTCTCTGGCGATGAGGTGACAGGTAACAGGCCCGGAACTGCTAAGGAGCGCATCGAACCGCTCCCTTTTCAACAGGTCGTGCCCTGCGCTTACGGCAAACGGATACCAACTCTTCTGCTCATCGGGGTAAACGATGATCGCTTTAGTACAGTTGATCACTTTACTTGTAAAGGAAGCTCTGCTTTCACGGAGAGCACGAGGAATCCCGATTTGCTTTTGAAACCCATTATCGGGTGCCAAGCCCAGCTTTTTTTTCCAACGAGCTGTGACATCCCCAGGATAAGATGTCTGGACAACGTTAAAGCGAGGCTCCGGTTCTCCTGGCAGGGCCGCTGTAAGTATAACCGGCTCCCAGCCGTACTCCGGCAGGTATTTGGCCACACCCCTCAATCTCAAAGATGCAACGCCCGGGCGTGGAGGGAAATAGTAGGTTATGAGCAGAACCTTACGCACCATCGCCGAACCTCGCCTTCCTCAGGCGAATCTCCTTGAGAATGTCTTCCCACCACTGATTTGAGCTGGTGGCTTCGTAGTAGATATCAAACAATTGGGCATAGTCCTTGAAGATCTCTATGCCGGTCATCCAGAAGAGAGTCCGCAGTTGCTGAATGTGCAACCGGTGATAACTGGAGGAGGCCCCTTTCTTCATCATGGTCAGCAGACCCAGTGGGAGTTCAACAATAGTAGTCTTCCACTCTCCATCACCAACACTTTCCAGCTCGCTGAACCTTATGTACTTTACTCCCTCCGCATACGCTTCTAAATGTACGGGCTCATTGACTGTATCCTTGTAGAATATCTCAAGAAAGTATTTGTAAGAGGGTTCAAGATCGATGGCAAACTCAAAGGGCGCGTGGGCATACCGCCCGGCACGATTCTCATAATTTCTTACGTTCTTTCCGTCCAAGACGTAGGGTTCACCCCAGTCTTGATACCCCGGAGAATAGTAAAGGCACGAGCCGTTGACGCCAATATCGGTCGCGTCGTTTTCAGCTCCGACGTCCAGCATGATCTGCGACACTTCGTTGCCATCTTCAGTGACCGTCCGCAACACGATCATATCAATAGGATGAGGAGACTCGGGGTGCTTCTTGTCAGTAACAAAACGAAAGAGATAGGTGTCTTGGCCATAAAGGTCCGTCAAGTCATATCTTGACCAAAAGCCGAGGTCCCATCGCCCAAGATTCGCTTTCAGGGTTCCAATCCCCTCGTTGAACAAAGCGTGAGCTTCTTCGCTTCCTGTTGTCATATAAAAATCGTAGAGCCCAAAGAGCGCAAAGATGAAACCGTTAAGCACGTGGGGCAGCTCTACTAAAGAAGGGTACTCCTCATACCAGATGAACCCATCTTCATCGCGATATCTTACGCCTCCCTCTTCAAGAGGAGCTTTAAAGGAGGCCAATGCAAGCTCTGCACATTCCAGGTAGCGCTTCTCCTGCGTGATTTGATAAGCCCGTACCAGGACCGAGATAGCCTCTCCTTGCGACATAGCAGAGGGCCAGGGCGCTTTTAGAAGGAACCGAGGGTAATCGAAGTGGTATTCCCAAACGCCGCAATCCCCCTTAATAACCAGATTCTCGCAGAACCAATCAGCCATTCTAAGGAACTTCTCTCTGTATTGAGCTTGTTTAGTGCTCAAATACAAGTCCCAATTCCCCAAAGCGTAATGAGCGATGCCGACAGGTTGGTATTGAATCCCGAACTCACTGTAATGTCGTAAAGGAATGCCTTTTTCGTCGAGAGGGCCGTCCCAGTTCTTGGCCTCGGTCGTGAAATCAATGTAATACTTGCCTAAGAACTGTTGAGTATCGGTTCGTCCAGCCGAGCACCCAACCATAGATGAGAGGAGGAAGACTAGAGCCAACACATCAATTATTTTCCAATACTTCTTCACGGAACCCGTGCTTTCACACATTCTTTGCTCCCTTTACTCCCTTACGGTAAAGTCCTCGTCTTTGCCTTGACCCACTGCCCCAGCGCCCATGCCGTCCGCTGGTAAAGCTTCCAATCGCCCCGCTGGGGGAGGACCACTTCGGTCCACCGGTTACCGGAGAGGCGGCAGTAGAAGAAAAGGGCGCCGAGAAATGAGAGGGTGTAAGACGCCGTTGAGGCCCAGGCTGCACCGGCAATGCCGTAGCGGGGGATCCATATGATGTTCAGAATCACGTTGGTAGCCACAGCAGCGACACCTGTGTAGATATTTAGCCCAGGTCGCCCGCGGCCGGCAATGTCGTTGCTCAACACCCTCCCGGCGCTGAGTGCTACGATTCCAACCAGTAATGCCTGCAACGCGCCGACCGCCGGCAAAAAAGCCTCGGAGTAGAGGAGGAGCACAATCCAGCGGCTGAGGAGCGCCAGTGCCAGGGCTCCGAGCGCCGTCGTCCAGAGGACCGTGCGGGCCACCAGGGGAGTAAACTCCCTACGCCTTTGTTCGTCGGTCTCCGCTGCGACTCGAGGAAAGAGAACCGTGCTGGCCGCCTGGGAGATCATCCACAGCTTCTCGACCAGCCCAACTCCCACAGCATAAAGCCCCACCGCGACCGGCCCCAAAAAGCCGTTGACAAGGAACATGTCCACCCGGTAATTAAGGAACCCCAGGATGTTCGAAAGGTGCGCCTGAACCCCATATGTAGTTGTCCGCTTCATGTAGGAGGCGTTGGGTTTAAGGTCAATCCCCCCGGCTACCGTTTTAGCTAGGCGGAACACCAAGGCATCAACCACCAACCAGGTGATCAGGCCGGCAAGTATGGCCCCGGTCACTTCAGCCTTCAGTCCCAGCAGGGCAAGCGCAATGAACCCAAGAAAAAGCACTGATTGGGCGATTTGGACGTAGTTGAACTCCTTGATGCGCTGGGCCCCGAGCAATACATACCTGACATACGAGAAGAAGACCTCTACGGGCACGAGAGCCAGAGCCAAGAGAAGATAACCAGGTAAAACACCAGGGAACACGATCTCCCGGAAGAAGAGGATCACAATCAGCCCGGTAAGGATTCCTATGCCACCGACGCCCAAGCTGAGCAGGACGTTGTTTCCTAGTATCTCCTGGCGCCGGAACTCGCCCCGGGCAACGTAGTAGACGGTTGCAGGCCCGATCCCCAAGTTGCCGAAGGTCACGATGAGGGAAGGCAGAAGCGCGGCGAGGGCATAGATTCCCCTGCCCTCCGGGCCCAGAACCCTGGCCAGAATGACCGACGTTCCAACTCCTACGAGGAGGTTCAGGACGCCGCTACCGAAGGTAACCGTTGTTCCCCTAACGAATTTACCGGTGCTCATAACCTTTGCCTCAAAACTGATCTGTAAAGCTGGTTGAGTTTTGACCCTACCGCCTGGTAGCTATAGCGCCCTTCGGCATACTGAGCAATTCTCTCCGGAACATAATCCCCGCAATGATTCAGCATGTAATCAATGGCCCTGGCAAGGGCTTGGGTGTCTGCCGGCGGGACAAGGCACCCCACTTCATCCGTAACAATCTCATTGGGCCCCCCAATGTCTGTGGCAACCACGGGCATTCCGCAAGCCAAAGCCTCAATCAGTACCACCCCAAAAGTCTCAAAGAGGCTTGGAAGGACGAAAACGTCACATCGTTTCATGAGCTCCGCGACCTCCTGTTTGGTTTTCAATCCGTGGAAACGGACAACGTCTTGTAGCCCAAGCTTGTTGGTCAGCACTTCGTACTCGCTTCTGTTCGGCCCGTCGCCGACGATGTCGAGGACGAAGTCATCGCGCCTCTCCCTGAGGCGGGCTAGAGCCTCAAGAAGGTACGGAATCCCCTTTTTCGGGGTTAGCAGGGCTACAACCAGGAGGCGCTTTCTGCCATCTTCTCTTGCACTGCGTGCTGCTGGGGGAGAAAAAAGCGAGGTATCAACCACGTTAGGGACCACGTGGAAGCGGGCTCTGACTCCTAAGCGCCGCTCTATGTGCGTTCTCAAGTCATTGCTCACAGGGCAGACGACAGCCGCCCGCTCGAAGGCGAATTTCGCCTTCAGCTTCTCAATACCCCGAACCAACCCGCGTGGGAACCCAGTGAAATGTTCCGTAATGACCACCGGTAGCCCATAACGCTTCCCCATAAGCACCGCCGGAACACCGGCCGAATACACATGGGCATGGATTACGTCTGGCCGAAACCCTTCTTCTGCGAGCTTGCGAAAGGCCCGAAACATAGCCCACATGTAGACGAAATAGGAGGTCTTGGGAATGGGGGATTTCCTGTAGCGCAGCCGCAGTGTACGAATGCCATCTTCAATGTTGTCCTTGATCTGGTAGAGACCGCGGATTTCCTTGTTCACTCCTTCGCCGTAAAGGACAGCTACATCGTTGTAAAGAGAGGTCGCCTTTACATGCTCCCGCACGAAAACACCGGCCACAGGGTTCTCCCTAGACGGATACCATCCGGCGATGTGCAGGATTCTGAGCCTCTTGTCGTTGGCCTTTCCGGGTTCTCCTAATCTAGGCTCGTTCATGGCGCCATCCCCAGCATAATCCGCGTTCCAGAAAGCCGGCAATCCTCTCCGCCGCCCGGCCGTTACCGTAGGGCCAAGTGGTCTCCTCTCCTTGCTGAGCCATTAGGGCCGCCTGGAGAATCCGTTCCGGGTCACCGCCCACGAGCACATTCCAACCCGCCTCCACCGTCTCCACCCACTCGGTCTCCTCCCGGAGGGTCACGCAGGGGACGCGGAAGAAGAAGGCCTCCTTTTGCACCCCGCCGGAATCCGTCAGAATAACCCGGGCGTTCTTCTCGAGCACGAGCATGTCCAGGTAAGAGACCGGCTCGATTATGAGCAGATTGCAGGGCGAAGGGTCAGGGGTAAGGGAGAGAGAAGAGAGGGCATTACGGGTGCGGGGGTGCAAGGGAACCACCACCGTCAGCCCCTCCCGGGCAAGCTTCACCAGCCCCTGGAAGATCGCCCTGAGACGCACTGGATCGTCGGTGTTCTCCGCGCGGTGGACGGTGGCCAGGGCGTAGCCTCTGAGCTCAAGCTTTAAGCGCTCGAGGATCCCTGACTTCGCTTCGGCAAGCTCGGCGTACTGGAGCACCGCATCGTACATCACGTCGCCAACATTGATGGCTAGTGGCTTGTGGCGTGTAGTGCGTGGCTTGTCGCCTGGAGTCCGTGGTGCATAGTCAAGCGGGAGGAGATGGCCATCGTTGACGATGTTGGTGAAACCCTCCCTTTTCAGGTTCTGTACTGCGGTCTCGGTGGGGCAGAAGAGGAGATCCGCCACATGGTCGGTGAGCACGCGGTTGATCTCCTCGGGCATCTTCCGGTTGAAGCTGCGTAAGCCCGCCTCCACGTGGGCCACCGGGACATGCAGCTTGGCCGCTGCCAGGGCCCCGGCCAGGGTGGTGTTCGTGTCGCCGTAGACCGCCACCAGATCGGGCTTCTCCTTGAGAAGCACCTCTTCGATCCGCTTGAGCATCTCCCCGGTCTGCTGGCCATGGGACCCTGACCTAACGCCCAAATGGTGGTCAGGTGCCTTCAACCCCAGCTCGTCGAAGAACACCTGGGACATCTCGTAGTCGTAGTGCTGCCCCGTGTGGATCAAGATCTCCTCAACCTGGGCCTCGGGGTGCTCCCGGTTGTGCTGGTCGATGGCCTTCAGGACCGGAGCGAGCTTGATGAACTGAGGACGGGCACCGACGACGTTGGCTAGGCGCATGGGTCGGAGTGCATGGTCCATGGTCCATGGTCCATAGTGCGTGGTGCGGGGTCGGCTTGTGGGGAGTGGCGTGTGGGACGAAGTGCATGGTCCATGGTCCGTAGTGCGTGGTGCGAGGGGTCCATGGTCCATGGCGAGTGGTCTGGGTGCCACGGTGAGGCGCTCATTGGCCGGCCACAATGGACTGCGCCCACTGCACAACACCCTCCGCAATCGTCACTGCCTCCGCGTACTCCTCTTCGGTCACAGGTTCCCCGAGTCCCGGGTAGCGGGCGATCACTGCATGCCGAGTGAGCCGGCCTGCTTGGGCTACCTCCCTCGGCACAGAGAACCCTTGCTGCTGCACGAGCGTGAGCAGTGCTGTCAGGTCATGGGTGTACGGGAACTCCACGCCAAGATGGATGAGGACGGCCTTGATCGCCTTCTCTGCCGCTTGTTGAGCCGCGAAAGCCAGGTCCTCCAGGTACACCCCTTCGAGTCGCGCCTGGCTCTGCAGGAGGTTGCTCCGCGCCCTGTTCAACCACTCGATGGGGTCATCCGGTGGTCGCTGCTTCGCGCTCATAGATCACCCTCCCCTCGCGGATGGCGGGCTTGATCACGGTTGCATGCACATCGCGATATCGTTCTATGTCCTCGGGGGTAACGACGATGATGTCGGCAGCTCTCCCGACGCCCGAGAGGCCCATGTAGATCTCCTCCGTCAGCCGTCCGCGATGAGGGACGCCGGACTTGACGACGAGGAGGTCCAAGTCGCTGCTCAGGCGCATCTCCCCCCGGGCTGCGGAGCCGAAGAGGATGATCTTGTCTGGATCAGCCACCGCTACGATCCGCCGGACGATGTCATCCAGCACATCCGCAGGAACGGTTCGTGAGGCCAAGAACGATCACCCCCTCCGGAGTGTTGCTTCGATTCTACATGCTGTACGTGGCCTGTGGCGAGTGGCGTGTGGGACGAAGTGCATGGTCCATGGTCCAGCGTCCGTGGGCCGGGGTCGGGAGTCCACTCGTCATGGTTGGCAGCTTGAGCCCAAGAAGGAGCGGATGGAGTTGGCGACGCAAGCCTGCTCCTCATCGGTGAGTTCGGGAAACATGGGCAAGGACAACGCCTCGCGGCTTGCCTTCTCGCTCTCGGGGAGGTCCCCTTCTTGGTACCCGAGATGGGCAAAGCACTCCTGGAGGTGCAATGGCAATGGGTAGTAGATCTCGGTCCCGATTCCCTGCGCCTTGAGGTGCTCGCGCAACGCGTCGCGCTTGCCGTCCAACACTCGGATCGTGTACTGGTGGAAGATGTGGGTCTGCCCCGCCGCCCGGTGGGGGAGCTCGATCCCCGGCACCCCAGCCAGGAGCTCGTCGTACCGGGCGGCGAGTCTCCTCCGCGCCGCTGTCCACTCGTCCAGATGGGGGAGCTTCGCCCTCAGGATCGCGGCCTGGAGGGCATCGAGCCGGGAGTTGTACCCCACGATGTGGTGGTAGTACTTGGGCTTGGACCCGTGCACGCGCAGCATCCGCACCCGCTCGGCGAGCTCGTCGTCGTTCGTCACGACCATCCCCCCGTCCCCGTACGCCCCGAGGTTCTTGGTGGGGAAGAAGGAGAAACAGCCGAGATGGCCGACGGTGCCGGCTTTCTTGGTTTGTGGCTTGTGGCTAGTTGCTCCTAGCTTGTGGCCTGGGGCCTGGGGCCTGTGGCCTGTGGAGAGCGGGAGGTGGCTTGTGGGGGGTGGGGAGCCTTCATCTACAGGCCACTGGCTACTAGCTACTTGCCCAACGTACTCGGCGCCGATGGACTGGGCGGCGTCTTCGATCACATAGAGGCCGAACTCGTGGGCGAGCTCCATGATTGCGTCCATGTCCGCCATCTGGCCGTAGAGGTGGACGGGGATGATGGCGCGCGGCCTGGGGCGAGTGGCGTGTGGCGAGTGGCATGTGATGTGGCTAGTTGCCTGTGGCTTGTAGCATGTGGGAGGAATGCCCTGTGGGGTCCCACTGGCTACGAGCCACGGGCCACGGGCCATGATCTCTCGAACCGAGTCGGGATCAAGGTTGAAGGTGCGGGGGTCGATGTCGCAGAAGACGGGGGTTGCCCCCACGTTGTGGACCGCGCCGGCGGTGGCGAAGAAGGTGAAGCTGGGGACGATCACCCCATCCCCCGGCCCGATCCCAAGCGCCCGCAGCGAGAGGAGCAACGCGTCGGTACCGCTCGCCACCCCGATCGCGTGCTTGACGCCGCAGTAGGCGGCGATCTCCTGCTCCAACGCCTCGACCTCGGGGCCGAGGATGAACCGCCCCGACTCCACCACCCGCTGGATGGCAGCATCGATCTGGGGCTTGATGGACGCGTACTGGCGTTTGAGGTCAAGGATGGGAATGGTCATCTGTTCTCCTTGCGGTTCTTGGCTTGTGGCGTGTGGCTTGTGGCGAGTGGATCAAAGCTTGTGGTTTGTAGGGGGGGCCGGCGGCGTCTCCATCCGGGGGTGGAGCGTGGGTGGAACCTGGAGGCCGGCCGGGCAGGCGACCCTGCTGGTAACGGATGAAGGCCGCCAGCTGCCGGGTGAGGGCATCGATCTCGGCACGCATCTTCGCCGCCGACCCTTCGCTGACACACCCCAGTCCCTCAGCGATGACCAACAACGTGCTCAGCTCGTACAGTGAGCCGAGCGAAACCCGGGCGAACCGCACGATCTCGCGGCGTCCCCCTCGACCGACCCCCTCAGCGATGTTGGTCGGTACGGAGACAGCCGCGCGGCGGAACTGGGAGGTCAGACCATACTGCTCTTCCGATGGCCAGTGACGGGTGATCTCGTATACGGCCTTCACGAGCCTGACGCCACGCTGCCAGACCTCAAGGTTCTCCACGCACTCCGGCATGCACACTCCTGGTCTGCTCCACTGGCTACAAGCCACATGCTACGAGCTCTCCCGCACCAACTCCATGCCCTCCCCTTTCAGCCGATACACCCGTCCGCACTCGGCGCACGTCGCCTCCTGGTCACCGCCGCCTTCGAATCGTAATGGCACGCCGCACTCACAGGCCCAGCCAATTATGCGGGCGGGGACGCCGGCCACGAGGGCGTAGGGCGGCACGTCCTTCGTCACCACCGCGCCAGCGGCAACGAACGCCCACTCGCCGATCGTCACCCCGCAGACAACCGTGGCATTGGCCCCGATCGACGCCCCGTGCTTGACCACCGTCGGTACGTAGTCCTCGGGGCGGTTGCGGGGGAACGCGGACCGGGGTGTGCGCACGTTGGTGAACACACAGCTCGGACCACAGAACACGTAGTCCTCCAGGACCACGCCCTCGTACACGGACACGTTGTTCTGGATCTTGACATGGTTCCCGATCTTCACCCGATCGGCCACGAACACGTTCTGGCCCAGGCTGCAGTTCGCCCCGATCTCGGCCCCGCCCATCACGTGGCTGAAGTGCCAGATCTTCGTCCCTGGGCCGACTTTGGCCCCGGGGTCCACGTACGCGGATTCGTGCACGAAGTAGTCGCTCATCTCCCCCCCAACTGGCGGCTCGCCTCCTCGAGCACGCCCACCACCTCCACCGCTCTCCGGCCGTCCGAGAGTGGTCGCCGTCCATCCCGAATGCAGGACAGGAACTCCTCCATCTCGAGCCGCAGGGGCTCCGCCGCGCCCTGGAACACGATCTCGGTCCCCTTGTCGGCAGGCCTGAGATCTTCTCCGATCCGCTTGCGGTGGAGGGTAACCTCTTGGGCGAGCTCGTCGTACACGAGCATCGCCTCGGACCCCACCACGGTGAGCCGGCGTCGCTTCTCCGGCCACAGCCACGACACGTGCACGTGGGCCTGGATCTGACTCGGGAAGCCCAGGTGAAGGTACGCATCGTCCTCGACACCGCTCGGGGACGCCCGCTGGCCCACGCACTTCACCATTGTGGGTCGCTCCCCTACCAGGTGGAGGAGCACGGCCACGTCGTGGACGCCCAGGCTCCACAGCGCGTTCTCCACCGTCCGGACCGTGCCCAAATTGAGCCGTTCTTGGTGCAGGCTCCACACGCTGCCCACGCCCCCTGAGCGGAGGAACTCCCCGATCCAGCGCGCGGCGGGTTGGTAGAGGAGGAGGTGGCCCACCATGAGGATCCGCCCCGCGCGGTCCGCGAGGTCGGCCAGTTCGGCCGCCTCCTCCCGCCGCAGGGCGAGGGGCTTCTCCACGAACACGTGCTTCCCCGCCTTCAAGGCCTCGCGGGCGAGGGCGAAGTGGGTCGCGGCCGGGGTGGCGATGGCCACAGCGGGCACCTCCGCCGCGAGGAGGGCCCGGTGGTCGGTGTGGATCGCCACCCCAGGATAGCGCTGCCGAAGCTCCTCGCGGGCCTCGGGACTGAGGTCGGCGATCCCCCCCAGGGCGCCGAGCTCCGCCAGAACCCGGGCGAGGTTTTTCCCCCACCCTCCGGCACCGATCAGGCCCACCTTCATAGCAGGGTGATCCTGTCCCGGCCCGCAGCTACGCCTCGGGTCGCGTTGCGGGTGTCGAGGACGTGGCGGGCGTGGGCGACCACGAACCCGTAGTCCACGGAGGTGTGGTCGGTGGTGATGACCACGAGGTCGCTCTTCTGGAGCTCGTCCACGGTCAGGGGGATGCTGTCGAGGTCAACTCCCTCGTCGTGTAGGGTGGGGACGTACGGGTCGTGGTAGACCACGTCGGCCCCGTACTCCCGGAGAAGCCGGATCACCTCCACCGCAGGGGACTCCCGGTGATCGGCGAGGTCCCTCTTGTAGGCGGCCCCCAGGACGAGGATCCGTGCCTGGGACGGGGCGACGCCGAGCCTGTTCAGGACCCGGATCGCCTTGTCCCGCACGAACTCCGGCATCCGGCGGTTGATCTCGCCGGCCAGGGCGATGAAGTGGGTGTTGAAGTTGAGCTCTTTAGCTTTCCATTCGAGGTAGTGGGGGTCGAGGGGGATGCAGTGGCCGCCCACGCCCGGCCCGGGCCAGAACGGCATGATCCCGAACGGTTTCGTGAACGCCGCGTCCAGAACCTCCCACACGTTGAGGCCCATCCGGTCGCACAGGAGAGCGAGCTCGTTCACCAGGGCGATGTTCACCGCCCGGAACGTGTTCTCGAACACCTTGACGAGCTCAGCGGCCTTGGCGCTGGACACGGGGACGACCCGTTCGATCGTCTGCCCGTAGAAGGCGAGGGCAACGTCGAGGGACTCCGGGCCGACGCCGCCCACGACCTTCGTCGTGTTCTTCGTGGTGTACCGCTTGTTCCCCGGATCCACCCGCTCAGGGGAGTGAACAAGGAAGAAGTCCACCTCGACCTTCAGGCCCGAGGAGGCGAGGACGGGAAGCATGACCTCCTCGGTCGTCCCGGGGTAGGTGGTCGACTCCAGGCTGACGAGCTGCCCGCGTCGGAGGTTGCGGGCCACCTCCCGCGTCACCCGCTCCACATAGCTCAGGTCGGGGGTGAGGTTCTTGGTGAGGGGGGTGGGGACGCAGATCACGATCACGTCCATCTCCGGAACGTGGGCGAAGTCCGTGTCGGCGCGGATGAGCCCCCGGGCAACGAGGTCGCGGAGTTCTTCGTCCCGAACGTCGCTGATGTAGTTCTCGCCCCGGTTGACCTTGTCCGCACGCGCGGGGTTCTGCTCGACCCCGAGGACGCGGAACCCCACCTTCGCCTTCTCCACCGCGAACGGAAGCCCGACGTACCCGAGACCCACTACGCCCACCACCGCGGTGTGGTCGCGGATCCTCGCCAGAAGCTGTTCCTTGGGGTTCATCTCACCTCCTGGACGATCTCGCCCGCGATCCGAGAGACGAGGGCGTGGAGGTCCCCCACGTCGGGGCCCTCGACCATGATCCGGATCACCGGCTGGGTGCCCGAGGGGCGCACGACGAGGCGCCCTCGACCATCGAGCTGGGCCTGGACCTCCCGGATCGCGGCCTGCACGGCCGGGCGGGCGAGGGCCGCCTCCCGGTCGGCCACGGGGACGTCGACCCGCACCTGGGGGTAGAGGGGAACTGGGGCGACGAGGGACGCGAGGTCGGTTCCCATCCGCGCCAGGGCCCGCAGGACGAGGAGGCCGGTGAGGATCCCGTCCCCGGTCGCCGTGTAGTGGCGGAAGATCACGTGCCCCGACGGCTCGCCCCCGAGGTCTACCCCTCGCTCCCGCATCGCCCACGCCACGTTCCGATCCCCCACCGGCACCCGGTCCACCCGGAACCCCCGCTCCCGAAGGTACGCCTCGGCCCCCAGGTTGGCGAGGACGGTGAACACGACCCCTGGCGAGGAGAGCTCCCCCCAGGCGAGGAGATGGGGGGCGAGCGCCGCCATGAGCTGGTCCCCCTCCACAACGTTCCCCCGATTGTCCACGAACAGGGCCCGGTCGCCGTCGCCGTCGAAGGCGATCCCGATCTCCGTCCCCCGGGCGGGAACCTCCCGGGAGAGGACGGCCATCGCCGCGGCGCCGGTCTCGTTGATCCGCGCCCCGTCAGGTTCCCCGCCCATCACGGCTACGTCCGCCCCGAGCTCGGCGAAGAGCCGCGGTGCGAGACGGGCCGTCGCCCCGTGGGCACAGTCGAGGACGACCTTCACGCCGCGGAGCGAGAGGTCGGGGACGGCGGCGCGGAGAATGGCCGCGTACTCCGCTTCCGCCCCGGTCCAGCCGCGCACCGCGCCGAGGGGCCCGCCCCCGCTGGGGGCATCGAGTAGCGCTTCCACCCTCTCCTCGTCCTCCGGGGAGAGCTTGAGCCCGTGGGGGCCGTAGAGCTTGATCCCGTTATCCTGGGGCGGGTTGTGGGACGCGGAGACGACGAGCCCCAGGCCGTACCCCCGTCGCGGGACGAGGTGGGAGACGGCTGGGGAGGGGAGGACGCCGGCCAGGTCCACGTCGCAGCCGGTCTCGGCGAGGCCCGCGGCGCAGGCGCCCGCGAGCGCCGGGCCGGAGAGGCGGGTGTCCATGGCAAGGAGCGCGCGGTTGGGCCGGAAGGCATGGCCCGCGGCACGGGCGAGGCGGAACGCGAGCTCACAGGTGAGCTCGACCCCCGCCACCCCCCGCACCCCGTCCGTCCCGAAGTACCTCACCCCTTCCCCCCCGCCGCCGGCCCCGTGCGCCCCTCGGCTGGGAGCTCCCGCCCACCCTGGGGCGGCGCCCGCAGCGCATGGACGAGGAACGCGAGGAGGACCCCCACGAACAACCCCAGCACCACCGCCACCGCCAGGTTCATCTTCAGGTTGGGCTTGAGCGGGCCTGAGACAGCGACACCCCGAACCACGGATACGGGGCTCGGAGGCTCCGACAGGACACTGCGCAAAGCGGCCTCCTCCTCGTCCAGGACCACGAGCTGGTCGGCCAAGTTCCTCCACGCCATCCCCGCCACATAGGCCAACCCCGACCGTTCCATCTCGTCGAGGGCGAGCTCAGCCCTCTCGAGCCGGGCATACAGAAGATCCAGCTCCTTCTGGGCAAGGTACCCTTGAATCGTGGCGTCGACCCCCACGCTGAGGGTCCGCAACACCGGATCATCCCTCACCCGTGCGATCTCCTCGCGCAGCCGGTCACGACTGATCTCGGTGGCCGTACGCACGCGGTCAAATTCCTCCTCCCACGCCGCGAGGCGCGTCCGGGCGGCTTCCCGTTCCAGTTCCACGCCGGTCAACCGCCGTTCGACGGCCTGCGCCACCCGCGCTGCCAGATCCTCGTGGAGGGCGGCCACCATCCCGTCCAGGACCTCCGCGAGCTCCGCCCCAGGGCGGTTGCCCTGCACCGTGAGCTGGACGAACGCTCCCTGGACCCTCGCCCCCAGCGCCTCGCTCAGCCACGCGGTGGAAACGCCCGCTTCGGACGCAGCTCGGGAGAGGATGCCGGGGTGCCGGACACGCTCGGCCACCCACGCCGCTGTGGGGGTTGCCTGGTCATCCAACGTTGGGACGCAACGTTCCACACCAAGCAGCACCTCGGCGCGGTACTCCACCGGGGCCCGGGCGGTGAGGAGCCAGGCCAGGGCGACGGCCACCACGAACACCCCCGCCACGATCCACTTCCCCTTCCACAGGATGAGGAGGTACTCCCGCAGATCGACCTCGTACTCGTCCATGGATCCACCCCTCCTAGGGTCAAACGCGATCTTACCGCTCCACGCCGGCCAAGTTACCCGGAACGGGCAACCGAGGGCAAATGGGAAAGGTCGTCGCAGACAAGCTGCGACGGTACGCACCCTTCTGGTCACGGAACCGCTCCAGCGGGCGGACACGGGGTCCGCCCCTACGGACCCAGGATCGCGGTTGTCCGGTTCCGGAAAGGCCGACGCAAGGTACGGCGGGGACAAGCCCCACCGCGCTACCGGGGGGATCCGCGACCGGCGGGCGGGCGGCGGAGCATCCACCTCCAGGCCGTCTCGACGATGGGCTCGAGGGCCGTGAACCGCGGCTCCCAGCCGAGATCGCGCCTCGCCCGGGACGGGTCGGCGACGAGGGCCGCGGGGTCCCCCGGCCGGCGCGGCGCGTCCACCGCGGGGATCTCCCGTCCCGTCACCCGCCGACAGCACTCCACCACCTCGCGCACGGTGTAGCCCCGACCCGTCCCGAGGTTGTACGCCGGCGCCGCTCGCCCCTCCTCGACGGCCCGCAGGGCGAGGACGTGGGCCCGGGCAAGGTCGGTCACGTGGATGTAGTCGCGGACCGCGGTTCCATCCTTCGTCTCGTAGTCGGTGCCGAAGATCTGCACCTGGGATCGCTTCCCGGCCGCCACCTCCAGCACGATCGGGATGAGGTGGGTCTCCGGGTCGTGGCACTCGCCGATCTCGCCGTCGGGGTCGGACCCCGCGGCGTTGAAGTACCGGAGCGACACGTGGCGCAGCCCGTGGGCGACCCCGTAGTCGTGGAGAACTCCCTCGAAGATGAGCTTCGTTCGGCCGTAGGGGTTCTTCGGCTCTTTGGGATGATCCTCGGGGATGGGCACCCGCACCGGGTCGCCGTACACGGCGGCGCTCGACGAGAACACGATCGTCTTCACCCCTGCCTCGACCATGGCGTCGAGGAGCGCCAGCCCGCACCCCACGTTGTTGTCGTAGTACTTGGCCGGGTTCTCGACGGATTCGGGGACGGACGTGTGAGCAGCGAAGTGGATCACCGCCTCGATCGGATAGCGCTGGAACGTCTTCCGGAGGAGGTCCCCGTCGGCGAGGTCCCCGTGGACGAACGCGCGGCACAGGACGAGCTCGCGGTGCCCGGCGGACAGGTTGTCGAGCGCCACCACCTCCCGCCCGTCGCGCAGGAGCTCCTTGATCGTGTGGCTTCCGATGTACCCCGCCCCGCCCGTGACGAGAATCATCCTTCCTCCTTGACCTCGAGGGTCGATTCGTCGCCGAGGAACGCCGAGAATGGCCTTCCCATTGGCAGATGAACGCGTGCGCCCCGGCCAAGCACCACCCCAGCGATCCTCGCTCCCTGCTCGACGCAGGCGCCGTCCATGAGGATGCTGTCGGCGACCTCGGCGTCCCGGACCACGGCCCGCGGTCCGACCGCCGCGTTCGGGCCCACCGTGGAGCGCTCGATCCGCGCCTCCTCGCCGATGACCACCGGCCCCACGACCCGGCTCGCCACGATGCGCGCGCCCCGCTCGATCACCACCGGGCCGTCGAGAGTCGAGCTCCCGTCCACCTCTCCCTCGACCCGAGGTTCGATCTGGGCAAGGAGCAGGCGGTTCGCCACGAGGAGGTCCGTCGGCCGCCCCACGTCCTGCCACCACCCGCGGACCTCGTAGGGGAGGACGGGGTGGCCACGGTCGACGAGCCACTGCAGGCAATCGGTGAGCTCGAGCTCGCCGCGGAAGGATGGCTTCACCTCCCGCGCCGCCTGAAACAGAAGTGGGGTGAACGCGTACGCCCCGACGATCGCGAGGTCGCTCGGCGGGTTCGGCGGCTTCTCCACAAGGCGCACGAGATGCCCGCCCTCGATCACCGCGACCCCGAACCGGCGAGGGTCGTCGACCCGCCGCAGGGTGACCACCGCCGCCGGGTTCTGCGAACGGAACAGGTCAACCACGCCCGCGATCCCTCCCTGGAGGAGGTTGTCCCCAAGGTAGACGAGGAACGGGTCGTCACCGACGTACCCCTCGGCGCAGAGGACGGCGTGGGCGAGGCCCTTGGGCTCGGGCTGGACGATGTACGTCACGGAGAGGCCCAGTCGGCTCCCGTCCCCGAGGCGCTCCCGGAATTGCCCCTCCACGCTCGGGCTGACCACGATCCCCACGTCGCGGATCCCCGTCGCCCGCACCGCGGCGAGGGCGTGCTCGACGACCGGCCTCCCCGCCACGGGGAGGAGGTGCTTGGCCTGGGTGAACGTGAACGGGCGGAGCCGGGTCCCTTCTCCCCCGCACAACACGACGGCCCTCATCGTGAAACCCATTCTAGCCGAATCCCCGATCCCCCGCGCTGGGCGGGATGGCTACGCTCGGGCGTCATGGCACGGAGAGCTCTTGCGCTGTTCGTCGTTGCGGCGATGGCGTGGGCAGGGTGGGCGCAGTCGGTGGCCAATCTCACCGCGGAGGCAGAGGCCCTTTTCCCGGTGCGTTACGAACTGCGGAACCTGGAGCGGCTGATCGCGATCTACGAGGCCCTGCTCGTGGAGGAGTCGGAGAGCGCGTCCGTTCTCGCGCGGCTGGCCCAGCTGTGGTACGAGCGGTCGACGCTCCTCCCGGAGAACGTCAGGGAAGCGGCGCTGCGCAAGGCCGCCGACTACGGGTTCCGCTCCCTGGGGCTCGCGGGCCTCGACGAGGGGTTCCGCCTCTCGGAGGACGGGCTGCGGGCGTTGGTGGCTCAGGCCACGGACCCGGCGACGCTCCTCTGGACGGCGCACAGCTTGGGGCTCGTCCTCGGGCGGATGAACCCGCTTTCGGCCATCCCCCACCGCAACAAGGTCCGGATCATGTACGACCGGGTGATCGAGCTCGACCCGGGGTACTGGGGGGGATCTGCGCCCCAAGCCGTCGGGGCCCTCCTCGCCAACCTGTCGGAGTGGTGGTGGGTCCCCGGCATCGGCACCGATCTCTCTCAGGCCAAGCCGTACTTCGAGTGGGCGCTCGATCTGGACCCGACGTACCTTGAAAACCACCTCGCCTACGCCTGGGAGTACGCGCGGCGGGCGAAGGATCGGGTCCTGTTCGAGGACCTGCTCCACTACATCCTTGCAGCCCCGATCGGGAACTGGCCGTTTTGGAACCGCCACGCCAAGGAAAAGGCCGCCGAGTACCTGACGGAGGTGGACCGCCTGTTCCGGTAGGGTCGCGGCTCGGCACCCGACGTGCGTTGCCAAGCGATCGTCTCGTCTCCCTCTCCCCCCGGCGGGAGAGGGATGGGGTGGGGGAGATGGACCAGGAACGGGTTGAGCCGAAGTGTGGCGGACACAAGGTCCACCGCTACGAACCCCGACCCCTGTTGGGAAAAGGCCAACGGCCGTCGCAGACAAGCTGCAACGCTACGGAACAGCGTCGTCGTGGCAGCGGGCTCCATCCCCACCGGCCGTTCGCTGCAGGAGGGCCGGCCTCATCCCACGGCGGGGAGCACGGCCCGCGGGCCGTGGCCATCGCCCACAGAGACGAACGGGATCCCGTAGGCCCGCTCGAGGAGGGGGGGAGCCACGACCGCGGCGGGCACCCCTTGGGCGAGGACCTCGCCCGAGGAGAAGAGGGCGACCCGATCAGCGTAGAGGAGGGCGTTGTTCGGGGAGTGGGAGGTGATCCCCGCCCCAAGGCCCTCCCCGACCACCTCCTGCACGGCGAGGAGCACCCGGTGCTGGTTCGCCGGGTCGAGGTGGGCGTCGGGCTCGTCGAGGAGGAGGAACGCCGCCCCCTGGGCCAGTCCCCGCGCCACCAGGACAAGCCTCCGCTCCCCCCCGCTCAGCGTGTAGTAGGGGCGGTCCCGGAACCCCGCCAGACCGAGCGCGGCCAGCGCTCCGTCGGCGGCCCGGCGGTCCCGCTCCTTCGGCTGGCTGAGCCAGCGCACGTAGGGGGCCCGACCCATGAGGACGACCTCCCACGCCGTGAAGTTGAACGGCGGCTCGTGGAACTGGGGCACGTACCCCACGAGCTGCGCCCGCTGCCGGGCCGAGAACGAGGCGAGCGGACGCTCGTCGAGGAGGACCTCCCCTTCCCGCGGAGTCCGCAGGCCCCCGATGAGGTCGAGGAACGTCGTCTTCCCGCTCCCGTTCGGTCCAAGGAGGAACGCCGTCTCCCCGGAGCGGAGGTCGAGCGTGATCCCGCGCAGGACGGGCCGCCCTGGGATGTAGGCGTACACAAGGTCCTGTGCCCGGAGCCTCACCGCCACCCCCCGCGCTCACGGAGGAACCGGAGGAACAGGACGAGGAACAGCGGTGCCCCGAGGAGGCCGGTGAGCACCCCCAAGGGGATCTCCGCGGTGAGGAGGGTGCGGGCGAGCGTGTCGAGGGCCACGACGAGCGCGGCCCCCAGCCCGGCGGCGGCGGGGAGGAGCCGGGCGTAGTCGGGCCCCACCACCGCCCGGGCGGCATGGGGTACAAGCAGGCCGACCCAGCTCACGATCCCGCTCACGGAGACCGCGGAGGCGACGAGGAGCGTCCCCATCCCCACCACAAGGAACCGCGTCGGGCGGACCCTCACCCCGAGAGCCTCCCCCTCCTGGTCGGTGAGGGTGAGGAGGTTCAGCCGCCACCGGGCGAGGAGAAAGAAGGAGAGGCCGATCGCGGAGGCGATGCCCAGCGGGAGGAGGTCGGGAACGCGGACCCCGCTCAAGCCCCCCAAGAGCCAGTGCGTGATCGCGGGGAGCGTCCCCAACGGGTCCGCCGCGTATTTCACGAGCCCGAGCACCGCGGACAAGAACGAATCGACGAGCACCCCGGCGATGACAAGGACAAGGACCCCGGCTCCGAACGCCCACCCGAGGAGCGCGGTCAGGGCGACCCCCGCGAGCCCGCCGGCGAAGGCGAGGGCCTGAACCACCGCCGGCTGGGGGAAGAGGAGGAACGCCAGCGCTGCCCCCAGGCCCGCCCCGGAGCTCACCCCCAGCAGCCGCCCCTCGACGAGAGGGTTCCGAAACACACCCTGGTACACCGCCCCCGCCACGGCGAGGTTCGCCCCGACGAGGGCCGCCGCCCCGATCCGCGGGAGACGGATCCTCAGGATGAGGGCCCGCACCACCTCCGCCACCTCACCGCCGGTGAGGGAGGCGAACACCTCCCCCGGGGAGATCGGGTAGCGCCCGATCATGAGGGCGCCGAACGCCACCGGGAGGGGGAGGAGGAGAAGGGCCCCGGAAAGGCAGGTGCGGTTCACTGCCCGAGGAAGGCCGCGACTTCGTCCGCCGGAAGCTCGCACCCGTAGAACTCACGGTAGAAGCGAACGACCTCCCCCACGAGGTCGAGGCCGGTCGCGCCCGGGTGCAGCGCCTCGGCGAGCCAGAGGAGCCCCAGGACCACCTCCGGACTGGGGGTGTCCCACGGCCCAAAGAATGACGGGAACCGGTACACCCGGCCTGCCTTGACGGCCCTCGTCCCACTGAACGCAGGATCGGAAAAGAAATCCTCGCGGCTGGCTCGGCTGTACGAGGGGACGATGATCACCTCCGGGTCCCACAGGACGACCTGCTCGACGTTGGCCCGGTACCAGAACGCTCCCGCGCGATAGGGGGCGAACTCCTTCCCGAGGGGGACGCCACCGGCGAGCTCGGTGATCACGTTCTGGATCACATCGCCAGCGTAGATGTTGAGCGGGTAGTACGCGGCGAAGTACACCTCGGGACGGTGCTCGACGCCCTCAGCGGCGGACTTCACCTCCTCCACCATCTCGTGGAACCGCGCGGCCAGGGCCCGGGCCCGCTCCTCCCGCCCCAGCACCGCCCCGATCAAAACGAACGCGTCCTCGAGGAGGTCCAGGGTCTCGGGGAAGAGGAGCACGGTGGTGATCCCAACCTCGGCCAGGAGGTCGGCGAGCGCCCCGTGGACGACGGAACTCGCGAACACGACGTCCGGCCGCAGGGCAACGAGGGCTTCCAGAGTGGGGAGGATGGGGAGCTCCTTCTCCCGATGGTGCGGGTCCAGCTCGGCCAGCGTCGCCTGGGCCAACGGGTGGGTTGGGGGGGTGACGAAGTAGGCGCCGACGAGGAGATCGGCCCCGCCGAGGGCATAGATGATCCACTTCGCACCGCCGTGGAGGTCCACCACCCGCTCCACCCGAGGGGGGAGGATCACCTCCCGCCCCGCCTGGTCCGTCACCGCCAGTTGTCCCACGGCGGAAGCGGCGAACACCGCAGCGAGCAGGAGCGCACGCATCAGCGGCCGCCGAGGAGATCGAGCTCCGCTGGCTGGAGCTCGACCCCGTAGAACTCGCGGTAGAAGCGGGTGGCCACCGCGGCGAAGTCGAGGGGCACCCTCCCGGGGTGGAGAAGCTCGGCCAGCCAGAGGACGCCGAGCACGGACTCCGGAATCGGGGTGTCCCACGCGAACAGGAGCTGGGGCATCTTGTACACCCGACCCTCCCGCACCGCCCTCAGTCCCTGGAACAGGGGCTCGTCGAGGAAGTCGCCTGGCGTGACGGGCCCGTAGGGCGCGATCACGATCACCTCCGGATCCCAGAGGAGGATCTGCTCAGGCCCCACGTCCTGCCACGATCCAGGAAGGTCCTGCGACACGGACGCTCCGCCCGCCAGGTGCACCAGTCCCGTCTGGTACATCCCTCCCCCGGCAACGCGCCCCGGGGACGTCCCCACGAGGAGGACCGTTGGCCGATCCTCCCCGAGCACGCCTTCTGCGGCCACTGCGGCCAGGATCGCGTCGTAGAATGCAGCGAGTCCCTCCGCCCGTTCCCCCCGCCCGAGGAGGTCCCCGGTGAGGAGGATCGCCTCCCGCACCTCGGGGAACGACTCCGGTTGCAAGACCACGGCCGGGATCCCCACATCGGCCAGCTGGTCCGCGAGCGGAAGATGCTTACGCCCCACGAAGACGAGGTCCGCTCCCAATGCGACGGGGACCTCCACGGAGACCTCGCCGGGGAACGCTTTGCCCTCGAACGCGGGGTCGATCCGCTCCATCACCTCCACCCCGAGGGGGCTCTCCGGGAGCCCGAGGTAGCGCGCCCCCACGAGGAGGTCCCCCGCCCCGAGGGCGTACACGTACGCCGTGGCGACCCCGAACGCGCTCGCCACCCGCGAGGGCGGGAGGGGAACGACCACCGTCCTCCCCGCATGATCGACCACAGTCACCTCCGCCCCCGCACCGAGGGCAACGGCCAACACTGCGATCACGACTGCACACACGCGCACCCTTCCTCCTTTGGACGAAACAGGTCACCCACTTCGGCCAGCCACTTGAGGCCCCCCTCCACCTGGAGGAGTCGGAGCCTTCGCACCGCCTCCTGAAACGGGTCACCGCCGGCGTCCACTGCGAGGAGCCTCTCCTTCCTCCGCGTGAGGACTTCCTCCTCCTGGGCAAGGTAGGTGGGGAGGCGATGGGGAGCGAACCGGGCCAGGAAGTACAGCCGGACGAGGAACATCCCCCGGGCGCGTCGGCGCCCCCGGGGAGGGGAGGCAAGCCACTTCCAGAACCGCTCCTCCCCCGCTGGGGTGAGGGCGTACACCACGCGCGGCGGACGACCGGGGGCGGGGAGGGGCGACGCGCGGACGAACCCCCCCTCCTCGAGGCGGCGCAGCCAGGCGTAAAGCTGGCTCGAGGCCACGCGCCACGCTGGGCCGAGCTCCTCGCGGACCCGGCTCCGCAGCTCGTAGCCGTGGGCCGGGCCCAGCTTCAGCATCCCGAGGACGAGCTCCTCCATTCGCATCCACTCGCTTATTCCAACTTGGAATAGGGCGAAGTCTACCCCATCCCTCGTGTCCCGTCCACCGCGGGCAAGGGGGAGGCGGGGCTCGTCCCCAGCAGCGGCTCGGTCAGAGCAAACCGGGCA
The DNA here is from genome assembly GCA_014360985.1 of Candidatus Bipolaricaulota bacterium. Taxonomy (GTDB): domain Bacteria; phylum Bipolaricaulota; class Bipolaricaulia; order Bipolaricaulales; family Bipolaricaulaceae; genus Bipolaricaulis. Next base: position 25,911 of record JACIWK010000003.1, on the reverse strand, counting down.
GCACGGCCCCCGTGCGGTAAGATCCGGAGGAGGGCCCGCTCGCGCGGCCCCTGGAGGTGCGATGCCCAATCCGAAGATCCGCGACCTGACGCTCAGCCGGTTCTTGGACGCCGTCGCGTCCGACGAGCCGGTCCCCGGAGGCGGGGCCGTGGCGGCCGTGGCCGGAGCCGTGGGGAGCGCCCTTCTCCAGATGGTGATTTCCCTCGCCCTCCGTCGGGCGAAGGACCCGGGGGCTGTGTCGTGCCTAACCTCCCTCCACGGGCGGGCCGACGCCCTGCGGCTGCGGTTCCTGGACCTGGCTGACGATGACGTCGCCGCGTACCGCGCGGTGGGGGAAGCCCTCGCCCTCCCCCGTTCCACGTCCGCGGAGAAGGCCGATCGCTCGGCCGCCCTCCAGCGGGCCCTCGTCGGGGCGGCGGCGATCCCGCTCGCCACGGCCAAGCTCGCCGCTGACGCCCTTGCTCTCGCGTCCGAGGTGGCTCCTCTCTGTCCCCAGGTGGCGCGCAGCGACCTCGTGACCGCGGTCCAGCTCGCCGGGGCGGCGGCGGAGGCGGCGCTGGCGAACGTGGACGCCAACGCCCTCTCCCTCGGGGAAAGCACGTTCCGGCACGAACTGGCTCGTTCGCGAACGGAGCTCGCCACGGCTGTCCGGACGCGGACGGTGGCGCTGCTCGAGCCCCTCGAGCGGGGCCTGACGGAGTGGCTCCCCCCGGGGACGGCCCCCTCCCAGAACGGCCCACCACGCGCTTCGTGAACGGGAAGAAGGCGGGAGGGCGGGGAAGCCGAGCGGACCGCGGCATGCGCGGGGAGACGTTGGGCTGGCCAAGGGGGTGTGGCTGGGAGAGAGGGATTCGAACCCCCACTAACGGGTCCAGAGCCCGTCGGCCTGCCATTAGCCGATCTCCCAGGGGCGGTGGGATTCTAGCCCTACCCGTCCCAGGGGGCAACCATTGCGTTCCCGATTCCATCCCCAGTACAATGAGCCGATGGGACGGCGCTGGCCATGCGCGGCGGGAACGTTCTACCCGGCTGATCCCCGGCGGCTTCGCGATGAGATCGAGGCCGCCCTCGGCGGGAACGGGCCAGTGGCGGTCCGCCCCGAACCCCTCCCCGGGCCGGTGGGAGCCATCCTCCCCCACGCCGGGTACCGTTACTCGGGTGCCGTGGCTGGGGCCGGCTTCCGGGCGCTGGCCGCCCTCGGTCGGCCGGAGGCGGTGATCATCCTCGGCACGAACCACACTGGCCTCGGAGGGCCGATCACGGTGGGGGAGCCGGGGACGTGGGAGACCCCGCTCGGGGAGGTCCCCGTGCCCGCCGACCTGTCCCGCGATGTCGCCCACGCGCTGACGGCCGATCAAGACGATGCCCCATTTGGCGACGAGCACTCGGTGGAGGTTCAGCTCCCGTTCCTTGGCCACCTGTTCGGCACGGTGCCTCTCGTTCCGGTGGTCGTGCAGCACCTGGGCCAGGCGGCTGCCGTGGCCGCGGGGAGCGCGCTTGGCTCCCTCCTCACCGACCGGCCTGTGGCGCTCCTCGCTTCCAGCGATTTCACCCACTACGAGCCGGATCCCGTGGCCCGGGAGAAGGACCGGCGGGCGCTGGCCCCCATCCTGAACCTGGATGTGGCAGGGTTCCTGGCAGCGGTGGCCCGCTACCGGGTCTCGATCTGCGGCGTGGGGGCGATCGCCCTCTTCCTCGCCGCGGCTCGCGACGCGAGGCTCCTCGGGGCCGAGCTCCTCGCCTACCGCACCTCGGGCGAGGTCGCCGGGCATCTCGATCAAGTGGTGGGCTACGCCGCGGTCCTGTTCCGGCGGGTGGACGACGTTGCGTAGCATGACCGGGTTCGGCCGCGCTCGCGCCGCGCAGGGGGGCCATGCCGTGCAGGTGGATCTGCGCAGCCTCAACCACCGCTTCCTCGAGGTGCGGGTGCGCGGGCTGGCCGAGCTCCCCGCGATCGCCCAGCGGTGCGAGGACCGGCTCCGGGCGGCGTTCGCACGGGGGGCCCTCGACCTCCACGTGCGGTGGGAGAACGGGGCCCGCCCCAAGCGGCTCGGGCTCGATGCGGCTCGGCAGTACCTGTCCGACCTGTCCCGGCTTCAGGAGGAGCTGGGCCTCGCCGATCGACCGTCCCTTACCCACCTCCTCTCCCTCGGCGTGTTCGTCGAAGAGGCACCGGACGAGGAGGAGCTGTGGCCAGCCCTCGCCCAGGCCCTCGACGGGGCGATCGAGGCGGTGACCACGGCGCGGGAGCGCGAAGGGGCCGACCTCCGCGACGTTCTCGGTCGGGAAGGCGCTCTCCTCCGGGCAGCGATCGTGGACGCGGAACGACTTGCCCCGCAGGCCCTCGACGAGGCGCGGCAGAGGATCGCCGCGCGCATCGCGGAACTGGGGGTGGAGGTCGACCCGGCGCGGGTGGCGACGGAGCTCGTCCTGTGGGCGGAACGGACCGACATCCAGGAGGAGCTGGATCGGTTGAAGAGCCACCTCGCCCGGTTCGAGGAACTCCTTGATGCGGAGGGGCCGGTGGGGCGGGAGATCGAGTTCCTCGCCCAAGAGATGGGGCGCGAAGCGGGGACACTGTCGGCCAAGGCCCGGTCCGTGGACCTCGCTCAAGCCGCAGGCCAGATCCGCCTCGCGGTGGAGCGGATCCGGGAACAGGCCCGGAACGTGGAGTGAGCGTGGGGAGGATCCCTCCTCGGCGGGCACCGGCCGGCGGGGACCAGGCCCGCGGTGGGCCGATGACGAGGCGGGGGATGCGATGTCGCCCGTAGACGAATTCCTCCCCCCGGGTTGGACCGTCCAAGAGGGGCGCGGGATCGCCCTCGTCATCGCCGGGCCGTCCGGGGCGGGGAAATCGTCCGTGATCGCTGAGGTCCTGCGTCGCGATCCGAACCTCGCCTTCTCCGTGTCCGCCACCACCCGTCCCCGCCGCCCGGAGGAGGTGGACGGGCGCGACTACTCGTTCGTATCGGAGGAGGCGTTCGACCGGATGATCGAAGAGGGGGCGCTCATCGAGTGGACCACGTACGGCGGCTACCGCTACGGGACACCGTGGGCCGAGGTCGCGGGACGCCTCGCCGCCGGACAGGACTTGCTGATCAACGTCGAGGTCCAGGGGGCGCTCGCCCTCCGTCGCTCCGCCCTCCCCCACCCGATGGTCCTCGTGTTCATGATCCCCCCGAGCCGGGACGAGCTTCGGCGCCGGATCCGCGCCCGCGGGACGGAGTCGGACGAGGCGCTCGCCAGAAGGCTCGCGATCGCCGAGGAGGAGATCCGCGCCATCCCCGAGTTTGACTACCTCGTCGTGAACGACGCCCTGGAGGAGGCGGTGGCACGGGTGGAGGCGATCCTCGCCGCCGAGCGGGCGCGGATCATGCGGTGCTCGCCGTAGGGATCGACCTCGTGGAGGTGGACCGGGTCGAGGCCCTCCTCGCCCGGTGCGGGGAACGCGCCCTCGCGCGCCTGTTCGCCCCAGCGGAGATCGCCTACGCCCGGAAGGGGCGCGATCCCCTCGCCGCCCAGCGCTTCGCCGCGCGGTTCGCCGCCAAAGAGGCGTTCCGCAAGGCCCTCGGCCGTCCCATACCGTTTCGGGAGATGGAGGTGGTCATGGAACAGAAACGGCCCCACCTCGTCTGGCAAGGCCGTCGCTATCCCCTCTCCCTCACCCACACCGCCCGCTACGCGGCGGCGGTGGTCGTGGTGCCTACTCCCCCTCCTCTTCCTCCTCGGTGAGGCCCTTCAGCCGCTCCCGGAGCGTGAACGTCTCCCGCCCCGTCTGAGCGGTGAGGAACCGGTCCTTGTCCACGTCCTCCACGTCCTCGGCGATCTTCTTGATCGACAGGCGCACCTGGCGCTTGGACTCGTTGATCCCGATGATCTTCGCCGAGACCTCCTGCCCCAGGCGGAGGGCCTCGGAGGGGCTGGCGATGCGGTCGGCGGAGATCTCGGACACGTGGATTAGCCCCTCCACCGCTGGGGTGAGGCGCACGAACGCCCCGAAATCCTTGATCTGGGTCACCGGGCCGGACACGATCGACCCCACCGAGTACTGCTCGAGGAACTCCTCCCACGGGTCCTGCTGGAGCGCCCTGAGCGACAGGCTGATCCGCCGTTCCTCCTCGTCCACCTTGAGCACGATCGCCCGCACGCTCTGCCCCGGCTCGAGGACCTCCTTGGGGTGCCCCACCCGTTGCCAGGAGATCTCGGAGATGTGGATGAGGCCCTCCACCCCCTGCTCGAGCTCCACGAACGCCCCGAAGTCGGTCACATTGGTGACCTTGCCCTCCACGAGCGCCCCCCGCGGGTAGCGATGGCCGACGTCGTCCCACGGATCGGGTAGAGCGCGGCGCAAAGAAAGGCTGATCCGCTTCCGGTCCGCATCCACTGCCAGCACGACCACTTCCACCTCGTCCCCCTCGCTCACGACGTCCCGGGGGTGCTTGGGGGTGGTCCACGAGAGCTCGGAGATGTGAACGAGGCCCTCCACATCCTCCTCGAGCTCCACGAACGCCCCGAAATCGGTCACGGACACAACCTTCCCCTTGACACGCGTCTTGGGGGGGTAGCGTTCGGCGATTCCCTGCCAGGGATCCGGGCGCAGTCGTTTGATGGACAGCGAGATCCGCCCCTCGTCCCGGTCCGCCTCGAGGACCATCACCTTGACCTTCTGCCCAGGCTCGAACTTGTCGGGAGGCGGGACGGGCACGTCCTTCCAGCAGATCTCGGTGCGGTGGACGAGGCCGTCGTGTCCTCCCACGTCCACGAACACCCCGAAGTCGACGATGCTCTTCACCGTCCCCTCGACCACCGATCCCGGGGTGAGGGAGGCGAACAGCGCGTCCCGCTCCTTCTCCTCCAGCTCCTTCAGGTACTCCCGCCGCGAGACGACGATGTTCCGGTTGCGACGCGAGAACTCGATGATCCGGAATTCGAGGTCCTTGCCCCTCAACTTCTCGATCTTGGTGGAGATGCCCTTGCCCAGATGGGACGCGGGAAGGAAGGCGCGAATTCCCCCCAGGCTCACGTTGTACCCCGCCTCCCCGACCTCGTCGAGGATCACCCCCGCCACGGCCGTGCCCGCCTTGTACGCCCGCTCGAGCTCGCTGTAGCGCTTGGCCAAGTACGCCTGACGCTCGGAGATGAACACCGTACCGTTCTCCTCATCGATATAGGTGATGAGGACCTCGATCTCCTCCCCCGGCTGCGCCACCTCGTGGTGAGGGGCGAGCTCGCGCTTGGGGAGGACGGCCTCGGACTTGTATCCGATGTCGACGAGGATGTCTTGGCCCGCTTCCTGAACCACACGGCCCCGCACCGTGTCCCCGCGGCTGAACAGCCGCACGTCGCTCTCGTCGAGCGCCTCTTCCATCTGGATCCACTCCACCATACCGAGACCACCTCGTTGGTTTCCCCGTTTTCGGGCCCGCATCTTCGGCAAACCGCACGGCGAACCCCGCCTGGGCAAACACGGCGATCATATCCCCGCCTCAGGGGGAGCTCAAATCACGTCGACTGGATGAGCCCCATCAACCACTCGGTGAGGAGGCGGTGCCGATCGGAACGGGGGAGAGCGGGAGGGAGATCACGACTCAGTTCGTCCACAGTGACGGGAGGGCCGATGCGCACCTCGATCCGGGGGAAACGCACCGGGATCTTCAGGAGCCGCACAGGAGGATACGGGCCATGGGCGACGATGTTCACCGGGATGAGGGGGCGGTCCAGCCGTTCGGCGAGCCGGATCGCGCCCGACTTGGGCTGTGCCCCAGGCCGGGTCGTCCCCTCGGGGAAGATCCCGAGAAGCTTCGCCCGGCTCGCCGCGGCGAGCGTCCGCCGGAAGTCCCGCACTCCGAACGCCTCCCGGTCGATCGCCACGGCGAACCCCCACACGAACGGGGCGAACACGGGATGGCGCAGGAGGCCTTCTCGCGCCAGGAACGTGATCCGGCGCAGGGGACCGCACGCCACGCACAGGACGAAGATGTCCCAGTACGAACGGTGCGCAGCGACGACGATCCCCCGCGCGCGGAGGTGGGACCGCCCGCGCACGGACAACCGGAACAGCACCGTCACCGGGGGCCAGAACAGGACGACGAGGAACCCGTAGAAGACGTCCCGCACCCGATCAGCGAGCCAACTGCCCACGGCGCGCCAGGACGATATCCCGGACAAGCGCTACCACCTCCTGCGGGGTCCTGCCCGTCGTGTCCACCACCACTGCATCGGGAGCCGGCCGGAGGGGGGAATCGGCGCGGGTGGAGTCCCGCTCGTCCCGACGGAGGATGGCCGCGAGGACCTCCGTGAACTCGCCCCCGTGTTCCTCGCGGCGCCGTCGCGCCCGTTCCTCGGCCGTGGCCCACAGGTAGACCTTCACCTCCGCATCGGGGAGGACGACCGTCCCGATGTCCCGCCCCTCCATCACCACGTCCCCCTCCGCGGCGATCCGGCGCTGGATCTCCACGAGGCGCCGCCGGACCCGACCGTCCACCGCCAGCTGGGAGGAGAGCTCGTCCAGCTCGGGCTGGGGAAGGAGCGGGGTCACGTCCTCCCCTTGAAGAAGGATCCTCCCCCCTTCCCCCACCGCGATCTCCATGCGCTCCACGGGGATCCCTCGCTGGTGGGCGAGGGCCGCCGCGCGGTACATCGCCCCGGTGGGGACGAACAGGTACCCGAGCTCGTGGGCCAGCGAACGGGCAAGGGTCGTCTTCCCCGCCGCAGCCGGTCCGTCGATGGCGATCCTCATCCCGCGATACGGTATCCCGACTGGGTGGGGGATGCAATGAACAGGTCCCCCTCCACATCGGGCCGGACCCTCCGTCGTCCCACCTCGGCTTCCTCCCCCGAGGGAAACGGGGCGAACAGCGCGGAGCCGGACCCCGTCATCCCCGCTCCCCCCGGGGAGACCCGGGCGAGCGCGGACTGGACATCGAGGAGTTCGGGGAACAACTGAACCGCCGCCGGCCAGAGGTCGTTGGCGATCGCCACTCCCGCCGGCGGGGGCCCGGGAGGGGAAAGCGGAAGGCCCAGCTCGTCGAACGCCCGGTACACATCCGGCGTCGGGCAGCGGAAGGGGGGGACGAGGATGAGGAACGCCGCGGGAAGCGGGACATCGAGCGGCGTGATCCTGTCTCCGACCCCTTCCACCCACGCCGGACTGGGGCCCAGGAAGAACGGGACGTCCGCCCCGAGTCCTGCCCCTATCGTCTGGAGCTCGTGGAGCGGCTTTCCCAGGGCGAAAAGGTCGTTCAAGCCGGCGAGGACCGCCGCCGCATCGGAGCTCCCTCCCCCGAGCCCTGCCCCGGCTGGAATCCCTTTCCGCAGCGTGATCCGCACCCCGGGCCCCTCGCCGAGGAGGAGGGCACGGGCCGCGCGGAAGGCGAGGTTCGCCTCGGGAGGACCGAGCTCGGGCGGAGCGTCGAGGGTGATCCCGTGTTCAGCCGGGGCAAGCGTGATCCGGTCCGCGAGATCCACCGCCGTGACCAGGGACTGGAGCTCGTGGTACCCATCGGCCCTTCGGCCGACCACGCGCAGCGTCAGGTTGAGCTTGGCGTAGGCGAGGACCGTCAGTCCGCGCATCGATCCTCCTCTGCCCCGCGCGGCAGACCCTCGACGTGAGAGGGAACGACGAGCCGGCCCCCCGCCACCACTGCCCAAGCGAGGTTCTGCCCGATCCAGTACGGGATCTCCTCGTACGATTCAGTGTCCCACACCACGAGGTCAGCCCGCTTCCCAGGTTCGAGCGAACCCACCTTGTCCGCGAGGCCGACCGCCGCCGCCGCGTGGAGGGTCGCTCCCACGAGCACCTCCTCGGGGCTCATTTTCATCTTCAGAACAGCGAGCGATAGCACAAGAGGCAGCGACGCGACCGGCGATGAGCCGGGGTTGAAGTCCGTGCCCAGGGCCACGGGGACCCCGGCCGCGATGAGGTCCCGGGCGGGGGGGTAGGGCTCGTCGAGCACGAACGCCGCCCCCGGCAGGAGCACCGCCACCGTGCCGGCGCGGGCAAGGGCTTGGATCCCTTCTCGTGACACGTGAAGGAGGTGCTCGGCGGAGACGGCGGAGAGCTCGCCGGCGAGCTCGGCCGCGCCCACAGGCGCGAGCTCGTCGGCATGAACCTTCAGGCCAAGCCCGTGCTCCCGCGCCGCGGCGAGGATCGCCCGTGCCTCGTCCACCGTGTAGAACCCCTCGTCGCAGAACACGTCGCAGAACCGGGCCAGGCCGTCCCGGGCCACGGCGGGGATCATCTCTTCCACGAGGAGCCGCTCGTACTCCTCGCGGGGAAGCTCGGGTGGGAAGGCGTGGGCGCCCATGAACGTCGGGACGAGCGTCATCGGGAGCCCCTCGCCGAGCCGCCGAACCGCGTGAAGCATCTTGACCTCGTCGGCGGGGGAGAGCCCATACCCGGACTTGACCTCGACGGTGGTGGTACCCAGCTCGAGCATGCGGAGGAGCCTGGGCCGGGCCAGGGCCACGAGCTCCTCCTCGCTCGCCGCGCGCGTGGCGCCAACTGTGTTCAGGATCCCGCTGCCCGTGTACCGCTCCCCCCGTGCCCGGGCGACGAACTCCTGAACGCGAGAGCCGGCGAACACGGCGTGGGTGTGGGGGTCCACGAGCCCGGGGGTGACGCACCGCCCCCCCGCGTCCAGGGCCGGACCCGAGAATCGGGGCCTGCGCCCCTCACCGATCTCGGCGATCCGGCCCTCGCACACGACGAGGTAGGCATCGCGCCGGATGGAGAGCTCGCCCTGGGCCGGGCCCCGCCGCGGCTCCCACCCGACCGGGCTGGCGAGCTGGCCGATCCCATACACGAGGAGGTCCATGAAACGAGTATACCCACCGACTCCGCTACCCCATGCAAAACCCCGCGGCTATACTGGGCTGCCGTGATCGAACTCGATGGCCATCTCACGCCCCAGGACGCGGAGGCGATCATCCTCGGGGGGAGCCCGGTCGCCCTCGCCCCCTCCGCTCGCGCGAAGATCGACGCTTCGCACCGAGCGCTCCGCGCGATCCTCGCCCGGGGGGAGCCGGTGTACGGGGTCAACACGGGGTTCGGTGCCCTGTCCACGGTGCGCATTCCGGAGGCGGACCTGACGCGGCTCCAGCGGAACATCGTTCTCTCTCACGCCACGGGGGTCGGCCCGTCGCTCCCCGACCCGCTCGTCCGGGGGATGCTCCTCTTCCGGCTGAACTCGTTCCTCCAGGGGGCGTCCGGGGTGCGCCTGGAGCTGGTGGACCTCCTCGCCGGGATGCTCAACGCTGGGGTCCATCCCCTCGTGCCCGAGCAGGGTTCCGTCGGCTCCTCCGGCGACCTCGTGCCGCTCGCCCACCTCGCGTTGCCTCTCCTCGGGGAGGGGCGGGCCCGCGTCCATGGGGAGAACCTTCCCGGGGGGGAAGCCCTCCGCCGGGCCGGACTATCCCCGCTGGAGGAACTCGATCCGAAGGAGGGACTGGCCCTCCTCAACGGGACGGCGTACATGCTCTCTCACCTCTTCCTCGCCTGGACCTGGGGATGGCAAGCCCTCACCGCGGCGGTGGGGATCGCGGCGCTGTCCTTCCAGGCCCTTCGGGGAAAGACAGAGGCGCTCGACGCGCGGGTCCACGCCGCGCGACCCCACCCTGGGCAGGCCCAGGTCGCCTCCTGGCTGCGGGAGCTCCTCGCCGGGAGCGCCCTGACCGATCGGCACGCAAGCGATGTCCAAGACCCGTACTCCCTGCGCTGCCTGCCGCAGCTCCTCGGGCCGGTGGTGGAGACCCTGTGGGCGGTGGAGGGCCGGCTCCGGGTGGAAATGAACGCGGCCACGGACAACCCCCTCCTCCTCCCCGACGGAGGCGGCACGGCCCTCTCCGGGGGGAACTTCCACGGGGAGATCCTCGCCTTCGCCGCGGAGTGGCTGGGGATGGCGTTGGCCGAGCTCGGGGCGAGCTGCGAGCGACGGCTGTCCCTCCTCCTCACCGGGGAGGCGAGGGGCCTCCCCCCGTTCCTCTCCCCGCAGCCGGGGACGAGCTCGGGGCTGATGCTCCTCCAGTACACCGCGGCCGCGCTCGCCGCGGAGAACAAGGTCCTCGCCCACCCCGCAGCGGTGGACTCGATCCCCACCTCGGGCGACAAGGAGGACCACAACGCGATGGGCGCGACCTCAGCCTGGAAATGCCTCCGCATCGTGGAGAACGTCTTGTCCCAGGTCGCGCTGGAGGGGGTCGCCGCGCGGTGGGCGGTGGCGTTCGCCGGAGAAGAGGGCCTCGCCTCTGCCAGCCGCCCCGCCTACGCGGCGCTGACCGAGCTCGTCCCCCCGCCGGGGGAGGACCGCGACCTCTCTCCCACGATCGCCGCCGTGCGCGAGGCAGTCCGCGCGGGCAGGATCGGCCACCATGAGCTATAGGTCGGGCACGGTGGCCGTCCTCGGCCAGACCAACGTCGGGAAGTCCACGTTCATCAACGCCGTCCTCGGACGGAAGGTGGTCATCGTCTCCGACCGCCCCCAGACGACCCGCAACCGCATCCGCTGCATCCTCACCACCCCCGAGGCCCAGATCGTGTTCGTGGATACACCGGGGCTCCACCAGCCCCTGAACAAGCTCTCCTCCCATCTCGTACGGCAAGCGATGCGGGCCCTGGCGGGGGTCGATGTCGTGGCGTACATGGTCGAGCCCACGGAGAGCGTGGATCCCTACGATGCCACCGTGCTTTCCAAGATTCAGCCCCTCCCCTGCCCGAAGGTACTCCTCATCAACAAGAGCGATCGTGCCCGCGGCAATTCCCTCCCCGAGACGCTCCTCGCCTACGAGGAGCTGGGGATGTTCGCCGACCTCGTGCCCATCTCCGCGATCCGGGGAACGAACCTCGACCGGGCACTGGCCGTGATCACCGGCCACCTCCCCCTGGGAGAGCCCCTCTTCCCACCCGACCTTTCCACCGACCGCCCGCTGGAGTTCCTCGCCGCGGAGCTCATCCGGGAGAAGGTGTTCCAGACGACGTTCCAGGAGATCCCCTACTCCACTGCGGTGACGGTGGAGCACATCGCAGAGCGGGAGGACAAGCCCTTGATCGAGATCTACGCCTCGATCCACGTGGCGAAGGATTCCCAGAAGGGGATCGTCATCGGGAGTGGAGGCCAGAAACTGAAGGAGATCGGGACGCTCGCCCGGCAGGAGCTGGAGCTCCTCCTGGGGAAGAAGGTCTTCCTCTCCCTCCAGGTGAAGGTGCGTCCCAAGTGGACGGAACGGGAGGAGGAGATCGTCCGCCTCACGGGCGAGTGACCCGGTTGGGAAGGCGGTTCGCCGGTTCGGTGAACAACGTACGGAACCACGAACAACGGACCGTCGTTCCGCCGTAGCCTTTCCGGCCGTTGGGGTTTGTCCCTCCGGCGGGTGAGGTAAGATCGGTTCCATGCCCAGCGACGTGAGCGAGCCGGTGGACTTCATCCGCGAGATCATCCGCGACGACCTCCAGACGGGGAGGTTCGACCACGTTCACACCCGGTTCCCCCCCGAGCCGAACGCCTACCTCCACATCGGCCACGCCCAGGCGATCCTCCTCAACTGGGGGATCGCCCAGGAGTTCGGGGGGAAGTTCAACCTCCGCTTCGACGACACGAACCCGGAACGGGAGAGCGCGGAGTACGTCGAGGCGATCAAACGCGACGTGCGCTGGCTGGGCGCGGACTGGGAGGACCGCGAGTTCTACGCCTCCGACTACTTCGAGCAGCTCTACCGGTGGGCCGAGGACCTCATCCGCAAGGGTCTAGCCTACGTGTGCGACCTGTCCCCGGAAGAGCTGAGCCGCCAGCGGGGGCAGCCGATCCGCGACGGCGACCGTGTCATCACCCCACCAGGGATCGAGAGCCCGTACCGCAACCGATCCGTGGAGGAGAACCTCGACCTCTTCCGCCGGATGCGGGCGGGGGAGTTCCCCGAGGGATCGCGAACCCTACGCGCCAAGATCGACATGGCCCATCCCAACCTCAACATGCGTGACCCAGTTCTGTACAGGATCCTCCGCGCGCGCCACCACCGCACCGGGGACGCGTGGTGCATCTATCCGAGCTACGACTGGGCACATGGCCAATCGGACTCAATCGAGGGGATTACGCACTCCATCTGCACCCTGGAGTTCGAGAACCACCGCCCGCTCTACGACTGGTTCCTCGACCAGCTCGGCGTGCACCACCCCCGCCAGATCGAGTTCGCACGCCTCAACCTAACCTACACCGTCCTCAGCAAGCGATTCCTCCTGCGGCTCGTGCAGGAGGGGCACGTGCGGGGGTGGGATGACCCGCGGATGCCGACGATCGCCGGGATCCGCCGCCGCGGCTACACCCCGGAGGCGATCGCAGAGTTCGTCCGCCGGATCGGGGTCTCCAAATCGGAGAGCGTGCGCGAGGTCGAGCTCCTCGAGCACTGCGTGCGGGATGACCTCAACCGGCGAGCCCCGCGGCGGATGGCGGTCCTGGAGCCCGTGAAGCTCGTGATCACGAACTACCCCGCGGGACAGGTGGAGGAGTTCGAGGCGATGAACAACCCCGAGGATCCCGCGGCCGGGACGCGCCGGGTCCCGTTCTCGCGCGAGCTGTGGATCGAGCGGGAGGACTTCATGGAGGATCCTCCCCCAGGGTTCTTCCGCCTCGCCCCGGGCCGCGAGGTGCGGCTCCGGTACGCGTACTTCGTGAAGTGCGTGGACGTGGTGAAGGATGAGTCGGGGAGGGTGGTCGAGGTCCGTTGCACGTACGACCCGGCGACGCGGGGGGGCGATGCGCCCGACGGCCGCAAGGTCAAGGCGACCCTGCACTGGGTGTCGGCGGCTCACGCCGTGGACGGCGAGGTCCGCCTCTACGACCGCTTGTTCACCGTGCCCAATCCCCTCGACGTCCCCGAGGGAGAGGACTGGATCAAGAACGTGAACCCGAATTCCCTCGTCGTGCTCACGGGGTGCAAGCTCGAGCCCTCCCTGGCCCAGGTCGAGCCCGGGGAGCGGTTCCAGTTCGAGCGGAAAGGGTACTTCTGCGTGGACCCCGACACTCGGCCCGGCGCGCCCGTGTTCAACCGCACCGCCACCCTCCGCGACACCTGGGCGAAGCTCCAGGGCCGGGCTCAAGCCCGCGCGTAGCGAGGTCCAGTGATCTCTACGTTCCGTTATTACGTTACTACGGGGTCAACTACTACGGGGTCAACTCTACGTCAACTACGGGGTCAGACCTTCATTCTTAGGGTCCACGACCTCGCCGTTCCCTAACACCCCGAGCGCCACGGTATCGGCCTGCTCCGGACCGTCCCATGCCGTCCTCCACCGGCTCGCGTGGGCGGACACGCGACGAGAAGCCCGCTGCCCTGGAGGGTGAGGGTCTAGCCCCGAGCGTTCTCTGGGCGACGAAACCCCGGTGGGCTGAGCTGCTCACCACAGGTACGCTGAGAGACTCGCTGGGCTTGATCTGTCCGTCTCCGGCAATCCATTTGCGCTTCAAAGGCCGTCGGGGACAAGCCCCGATACCACCGCAACGCTTGCGTAGCCGCAGGCAGAGCGGGCCCCGAAAGCCAGGTGTGAGAGCGGCGAGCGAAACCGGGGAAGGGGCGGCTATACTTCCCCCGCATGGAGCTGCGCGATGATCTAGTGATCGAACCGGTCCGCGACGGGGCGGGGTACCGCGCCTGCGAGCGGCTCCAGCAGGAGGTGTGGGGGTTCGCCGACCTCGCGGTGATCCCCGACCACCTCATCCACATGGTGACCGACGCGGGCGGGCTCCTTCTCGGCGCGTTCGATGGGATCGGCCCGGGGCGGGAGATGATCGGGTTCACCCTGTCCGTGGTCGGCCTCCTCGACGGCCAAACGCTCCGCCACCACTCGCTCATGGCCGCGGTGCGGCCAGATTGGCAGGACCGCGGGGTGGGCTACAGGCTCAAGCTCGCCCAGCGGGAGCGCGTGCTGCGCCAGGGGATCGGGATCATCACGTGGACCTTCGATCCGCTGGAGTCGCGGAACGCCTACTTCAACCTCAACAAGCTGGGGGGGGTCGTCGCCCACTATCTCCCCAACTACTTCGGGGAGCTGCGCGACGCCCGCAACCGGGGGATCGACACGGACCGCTTCCTCTGTCAATGGCACCTCGAGGCCCCGCGCGTGAAAAGCTACCTCGCGGGCGGCAAGCCGCCGGCCCTCGCTCTCGGGGACGTGGAGACAATCAACCGCACCCAGCGCATCTCTTCGGGGCTCCGCGCCCCGGCCGGGTTCCGGCCTGGCCTGCGGGCCCCGAACCTCCTCTTCGAGATCCCGTCCGACCTCCAGGCGATGCGCAAGGAGGACCTCGACCTCGCCCGAACTTGGCGGCTCGAGGCGCGGCGGGCGCTGGGTACCTACCTCGACGAGGGGTACCTCGTGACCTCCCTCTTCCGCCAGGGGGACCGGAGCTTCCTCGTTCTGGAGCGCACAACGCTCCCGAGGATCCTGGAGCGGCCGTGATCCGAGTCGAACGCGCGACCCTCTACCTTGTGGAGCTGCCCCTCGTCGCCCCGTTCGTGACGAGTTTCGGCGAGGAGCGGGTCCGCCGGGCGCTCCTCGTCGCCCTCACGTCTGGGGGGCGCACGGGGTGGGGGGAGTGCGTGGCGGGCTCGGGCCCCTGGTTCTCCGCGGAGACGACGGAAACGGCCCGCCATATGATCCTCGACTTCGTCCTCCCCCTCCTCCACGGGCGGGAGATCGAGCAACCCCGGGAGTTCCCCTCGATCGTCGCCCCGATCCGCGGGCACCCGATGGCGAAGGCGGCGGTGGAGGCCGCGCTGTGGGACCTCCACGCCCAGGCGGAGGGGAAGCCCCTCGCCGCGCTCCTCGGCGGAACCCGGGACCGCGTCCCGGCCGGGGTGAGCGTGGGGATCCAGCCCGACGTGGAAACGCTCGTCTCCCGCGTCGCGGGGTACGTGGCGGAGGGGTACAAGCGCGTGAAGCTCAAGGTCAAGCCGGGGTGGGACCTTGGGCCCCTCGCCGCGGTGCGGGAGCGGTTCCCCGACCTCCCCCTCTCCGTGGACGCGAACGCCGCGTACGCGCTCGCCGATCGGGCGCACCTGCGGGAGTTCGACCGCTTTCGGCTCCTCATGGTCGAGCAGCCTCTCACCTACGACGACCTCGTCGGCCACGCCCGGCTCGCTCAGGCCCTGGAGACGCCGCTCTGCCTCGACGAGTCGATCTCCTCCCCCCACCGGGCGTGGGAGGCGCTGGAGCTTTCGGCGTGCCGGATCCTCAACGTGAAGCAGGGCCGGCTGGGCGGCCTGTCCGCGGCCCTCGAGGTGCACGCGCTGGCCCGGGAGCGGGAGGTGCCCCTGTGGTGCGGGGGGATGCTCGAGACCGGGATCGGGCGGGCCCTCAACGTCGCCGTGGCCTCCCTCCCCGGGTTCACGCTCCCCCACGACATCTCGGCCACGGACCGCTACTACCGGGAGGACATCGCGACGCCCCTGTTCCGGCTGGAAGAAGGGCACATCCGCGTCCCTCAGCGGCCGGGCCTGGGGGTGGAGGTGGACACCGCGCGACTGCAGCGGTTCACGGTGCGGGCGTGGGCGTGGCACCCCTAAGGAGGATGGAATGACGAAAGCGAAGCTAGCGAAGCGGATCGACCATACCGCCCTTGGGCCGGAGACGGGCCGCGCCGCGGTGGAGAAGGTGTGCGCGGAGGCGATCGAGCACGGGTTCTACGCGGTGTGCATCCCACCCGGATACGTCGCGCTGGCCAAGTCGCTTCTCCAGAACACCGAGGTCCGCGTGTGCACGGTGGTCGGGTTCCCCCACGGCCAGCACCGGCCTGATGTGAAGGCGTTCGAGGCGGCGCGGGCCGTGGATGACGGTGCCGACGAGGTGGACATGGTGGTGGACGTCGCCGCGCTCAAGGAGGGAGACCGGGCGCGCGTCCTCGCCGACCTCCGCGCGGTGCGGGAGGCGGCACCCAGGCCGATTGTCCTCAAGGTCATCCTCGAGTGCTCCCTCCTCTCCGACGCGGAGAAAGTGGCCGGGGCGCGGCTTGCCCAGGAGGCGGGGGCGGACTTCGTCAAGACCTCGACCGGGTTCAGCACCGGCGGGGCGACGGCTGAGGACGTGGCCCTCCTCCGCCGCACGGTGGGGCAAGCGCTGGGGGTCAAGGCCGCGGGCGGGATCCGTGACTACACGACGGCGCTGCGCATGATCGAGGCCGGCGCCAGCCGCATCGGCGCCTCGAAGAGCGTCCAGATCATCGCCGGCGCCCCTGACTAGACCGTGGCCGAGCTCGCACGCGATCGGGGGATCGTCCTCCGGACCCAGGACCACGCGGAGACGGACCGGATCGCAGTCCTCCTGACCCCGCGCGGCCGATTGGATGTGCTCGCGAAGGGTGCCCGCCGCTTGGAGCGCTCAACCGGGGCCGTGCTGGACCCTCTGCACGTGGTGGACGTGATCCACTACCGGCGCCGCGGGCTGCACCTCCTCAAGGAGGCGAGCTTCGTCCGGACCTTCCCCCGCGTCCGCGGGGACCTCGAGCGGGCGACGACTGCCCTCACCGCACTGGACTGGGTGGTGGCCCTCGTCCCCCGCGGCGCGCCCGACGACCGTCCCTACGCCCTGACCCTGGAGTTCCTCACCGCTCTCGACGAGGGGTTGGCGCCCGACATGTTCACCGTGGCCTTCACCCTGCGGCTCCTCGCCGCGGCAGGCCTGGCTCCCCACCTCTCCGGCTGCGTCCGCTGCGGGGGGACGGAGGATCTGACGTGGGCTCCTGGGGAGGGAGGGCTCCTCTGTGGCCGCTGCGGAGGGAGAGGGGAAGAGATCCCGCCCCACCTGTGGCGGTCCCTCGACGCCCTGGCCCGGCTGCCCGTGGCGGCCCTCCCCCGGCTCCGACTCACGAGGGAGGACCTCGCCCAAGGGATCGCCCTTCTCCACACGTTCCGTGAGGCCCAGCTCGCCCGGTAGCGCCGCGCCCCCCAGCGGGCTATAGTCCTCTCGTGGAGTGCCGAATCCTGTCCTGCGAGCGCGTTGTGTTCTCGGGAGAGGCGACCGCGGTCTACGCCCGAAGCCACGAGGGGTGGTTTGGGATCCTCCCCGGCCATGCCCCCGCTGTGTTCGCCCTCGCCCCTGCCCCGCTGCGGGTGACGACGTCCGAGGGCACCCGTTCCTTCCGCGTTGCGGGAGGGACCCTGTACGTCGAGCCAGAACGGGTGATCATCCTCACCGCGGATGCTTCGCCCACCTCCGAGGGCCCTCCGCGCTGACCCCAACAGACAGGAAGGCCCTGGTCGTCCAGGGCCTTCCCACTCCAAAGACCGCGATCGCTACCGCGGCGTGACGTTCTTCGCCTGCGGGCCCTTCGGGCCCTGTTCTACGTCGAACTCCACGACTTGTCCCTCGCGCAGGCTCTTGAACCCGGGCATGCTGATCGCCGAGAAATGGACGAACACATCCGGGCCCCCATCCTGCTCGATGAAGCCGTACCCTTTCGAGTCGTCGAACCACTTCACCTTGCCAGTGGCCATTCGGTTTTCCCCCCTTTTTCCTTGCATTTCGACCGTCTACATGAGCCCCTCTTCGCTGCGCTGGGGAAACCCCGAGCAGCCACGGCGGTGCTGCATTTCGCACGGTCCTGCAAGACTGAGTATAGCCGGGGAGAGGAGAAAGGCAAGACCCTGGACGCGGCCGCGCGGTCCCCGGTACACTCCGCCCGGGACGAACCATGGACATACCCGAGCAGGAGATCGCGTTCCTCGACGAGGGGAGGGAACAGGACGAGGCCGATGCGTTGTCCATCTACCTCGCCGAGGTGGCCCGGATCCCCCTCCTCACGGAGGACGAGGAACGGGCGCTCGCCCTGCGGATGCGCGACGGCGACCGTGGAGCGCGTGAGAGGCTGATCGTGTCCCACCTCCGGCTGGTGGTGTCCATGGCGCGCGAGTACGGCGATGTGGGGTTGGACCTCGTCGATCTGATCCAGGAGGGGAACATCGGGCTTGTGGAGGCCGTGGACCGGTTCGACCTCGAGCGGGGGGTGCGCCTGTCCGCCTACGCCCGGTGGTGGATCCGCCAGGCAATGGGGTCGGCGATCGAACGCCATGCCCAGCTGATCCGGATCCCCGTCCACCTGTTCCGGGCGATCGTTCGCTTCCACCGCCTCCGGGCGAGCTTCGGCGCGGACGAGGTCCAAGAATGGGGCGATCACATGGTCGCCCCGGGGATGACCCTCGATCGGATCGAGCGGTTGGAGCGCACCGTAGGTGACGTCGTCTCCCTCGACAGCCCGCTCGCCGCCGACGAGGGGCTGGAGACGCTCGACGAGATCATCGCTGACGAATCGGCAGCCGGCCCGGAACGGGCCGCCCTGGCGATGCTGTTCCAGGAGGAGCTCATGGAGATCGTGGATCGGCTGCCCCCGCGCGATGCCCAGCTCCTCCGCTGGCGGTACGGACTGGCGGGGGAGAGCCCCCTCACCCTAGCCGAGGTGGGGAAGGCCCTCGGGGTGTCCCGCGAGCGGGCCCGGCAGCTCGAGGAGCGGGCGTTGAAGCGCCTCAAGGAGGCGTGGGGGGAGAAGGCCCTCCAGTTCTACCGCAAGCTCATCACCGACCTCTAGCGGCCGGTGAGGGCGCGGAACTCACTTTCGGTCAGAACAGGGATCCCCAGCGCGCGCGCCCGGGCGAGCTTCTCCCCCGGCTCCTCCCCAACGACCACGTAGTCCACCTGGCGCGACACGCTCGACGCAACCCGCCCTCCCAAGGAACGCACGATCGCTTCCGCCTCAGCACGGGGGAAAGCGGACAGGGTACCCGTGAACACGAACGCCTTCCCCGCGAGGGGGCCCGTGGGGGGGCGTTCCGTCCGCGGGGCCACGCCGCACACGGCGAGCTCCTCCACCAGCCGGCGGTTCTCCTCGTTCCGGAAGAACCCGACAACGCTCTGCGCGATCTGAGGGCCAATGCCGGAGGTTTCCTGCAGTTCCTCAATCTCGGCGCTGGCGAGCTCCTCCAACGAAGGGTACCGCGCTGCGAGGAGCTCGGCGGCCCGTTCCCCCACGTGGCGGATCCCGAGAGCGAAGATGAGCCGGGCCAGCGGCAGTCCCTTCGAGCGCTCGATCTCCTGGAGGAGGTTGTGGGCCGACTTCTCCCCCATCCGCTCCACCTCCACGAGGTCCTCGGCCCGCAGGCGGTAGAGGTCGGGGATCCGACGCACGAGTCCTCCTTCGACGAGGCGGTCCACGAGCTTCTCCCCCAGGCCAGCGATGTCCATCGCCCGCCGGGACGCGTAGTGGCGCAGCGACTCCTTGATCCGGGCTGGGCAGGACACGTTCTCGCACCGGTGCGCGACCTCCCCCTCCGGACGCGTCACCGGTCCGCCGCAGGACGGGCAGCGGGTGGGCATGCGGAACCCCTGCTCCTCCCCCGTGCGACGGTCGGGCAGCGAACGCACGATCTCCGGGATCACCTCCCCCGCTCGCCGCACCACGACCCAGTCCCCCACGCGCACGTCCTTGCGCCGCACCTCGTCCTCGTTGTGAAGGGTGGCCCGCGCCACGGTAACCCCGGATACCTCGACCGGATCGAGCACGGCCACCGGGGTCAGGGTGCCGGTCCTCCCCACCTGGACCACGATCTCCCGCACCCGGGTCACCGCCTCCACGGCGGGGAACTTGTAGGCGATCGCCCACCGCGGGGCCCGGCTCACCTCGCCCAGGACCTTCCGCTCCGCGAACAGGTCCACCTTCACCACCACCCCGTCCGTGGCGTACGGAAGCTCAGCACGCCTGGTGAGGACCTGGGCGTGGAACGCGATCACCTCGTCCCGGTCCCGGCACAGCCGCCATAGGGGGTTCACCGGCAGCCCCAGCTCGGGCAGGGTCCTCAGGAGCTGGACCTGGCTCTCGATCGTGATCCCCTCGACCCGACCCACGTGATAGCAGAAGAGCTTCAAGGGGCGGGTCGCGGTGACGGACGGGTCGAGTTGGCGAAGGCTCCCCGCGGCGGCGTTGCGCGGGTTGGCGAACTCCGGCTCCCCACGCCGGGCCCGCTCCTCGTTCAGGCGCAGGAACGCCTCCCGCTCCATGTACACCTCGCCCCGCACCTCCAGAAGCGCCGGGACGCGGCCCTGGTGCGGGAAGAGACGGAGGGGGACCTGCTTCATCGTGCGCAGGTTCGCGGTCACATCCTCCCCCACCCGTCCATCGCCCCTGGTGGAGCCGACGACGAACACCCCGTCCTCGTACACGAGCTCCACCGACAACCCATCGAGCTTCGGCTCGCACACGTACCCCGACGGGTCGCGGCCGAGGATGCGCCGCACCCGCTCCACCCACTCGTCGAATTCCTCGGTCGAGAAGCAGTTTGCCAGCGAAAGCATGGGTACGCTGTGCCGCACCGGGCGGAACTCCTCCGCCGGCGGGGCCCCGGCCCGCTGGGTGGGGGAGTCGGGGGTGACGAGCTCTGGGTACGCCTCCTCGAGGGAAACGAGCTCACGGAACAGCTCGTCGTACTCGGCGTCCGTGATCTCAGGCCGGTCGAGGACGTGGTAGAGGTGATCGTGACGGCGGATCTCCGCCCGGAGCGCCTCCGCCCTCGTCCGGACCTCGTCGGGCACCGGCATGGCTAGCCCTGACCCTCGCCCGCGGCCCCCCGTTCCTTCTCCGTCCGCTCGTAGGCCTCGATGATCGCCTTCACCAGGGGATGGCGGACGACGTCCCGCCGGTCGAGGTGGACGATCGCGATCCCCGGGATCCCGGACAGGATCTGCCCCACCTCGGCCAGGCCCGACGGCCGGCCCTCGAGGTCGACCTGGGTGATGTCCCCAGTCACGACCGCCTTCGATCCGAACCCGAGCCGGGTGAGGAACATCTTCATCTGGGTATGGGTCGTGTTCTGGGCCTCGTCGAGGATCACGAACGCATGGTTGAGGGTCCGCCCACGCATGAACGCCAAGGGCGCGATCTCCACCCGTCCGTTCTGGATGTGCTTGTCGAGCTCAAGCGCGGGGATCATGTCGTAGATCGCGTCGTAGAGGGGCCGGAGGTAGGGGTTGACCTTCTGGAAGATGTCGCCGGGGAGGAACCCCAGCTGCTCCCCAGCTTCCACCGCCGGTCGGGTGAGGACGATCCGCTTCACCTGGCCGCGCTTGAGGTACCCGAGGGCCATCGCCACGGCGAGGTAGGTCTTCCCCGTGCCCGCCGGGCCGATCGCAAACACGGCATCGTTGTCCCGGATCGCCTGCACGTACTGGCGCTGGCCCGCGGTCTTGGGGCGAATTGCTTCCCCCCAGTGGGTGACCTGTACCACATCGGTAAGCAGGCC
This sequence comes from Candidatus Bipolaricaulota bacterium, assembly GCA_014360985.1. GTDB lineage: Bacteria > Bipolaricaulota > Bipolaricaulia > Bipolaricaulales > Bipolaricaulaceae > Bipolaricaulis. The sequence goes on along the minus strand of JACIWK010000003.1, from coordinate 4,638 downwards.
GGCGAGGTCCTCCCCCTCCTTGACCTGGGAGATGAGGTACCGGACCTCGTCCGAGGTGGGATGGTGGTTGCCCTTCACCACCTCCACGAGCTTCCCGAGCAGCCGCTCCAGCTGCCGGACCTCCTTCTCCTCACCCTCGAGCTCGATCCGGTCCCCCCGCGCCATGATGTGGACTTCCGAGAAGGAATCCCCGATCAGCCTCAGGTTGCGGTTGTACTGGCCCAACACCCCCACGGCCACGTCGTGGCTCCCCAGCTCGATCTCAGCCGTTCTCCGTGCGATCCACCATCACCCCCACGAGACGCCCATCCGCGCGTTCCACGAGGCGGGCTGGGACGATTGTACCCCGTGTGGCCCCCCGTCCCCGCACCTCCACCCAGAGGTAGTTCTCGCTCCGTCCCCATGCCAAGTGGCCCTGCTTCTCCTCCACCGCCACCCCGACCTCGGCCCCCAGGAACCGTTCCTGGGCAGCTTCCGACCAGCCGTCGGCGAGAGCCGCGAGCCGAGCCGCGCGCCGGGCGGCCTCCCGTGGAGGGACGCGCGGTGTCATCCGCGCCGCGGCCGTACCAGGCCGGGGGGAGAATCGGAACACGTGGACGTTGAGGGGATCGAGGGCGGCGAGCGCGTCCACGGTGCGCGCGAACGCCGCTTCGTCTTCCCCCGGAAACCCCACCATCACGTCCGCGCCGAGGGTCGCTCCGGGGACCGCAGAGCGGAACGCGCGTGCCCGATCGAGGCACTCGGCCACGGTGTAGGGCCGTCCCATCCTCTCCAGGATCGCATCGTCCCCCGACTGGAGGGGGAGGTGGAGGTAGGGGCAGAGGCGCCGCTCCCAAGCGAACAGAGCGATGAGCCCGTCGGTGAGCCCATCCGGGCTGAGGGAGGAGAGACGATATCGAACCCCCCCTACTTCAAGCAGGGCCTCGAGGAGGTCGATGAGACTCGGCCGCGAAGGGAGGTCCTCCCCGTACTGAGCGAGGTTGACCCCCGCGAGGACGATCTCGCGGTGGCCGGCCCGCGCGAGGGATTCTGCTTCGGCCCGCGCCGCCTGGGGAGTCTTGCTCCGCAGCGGCCCCCGCACCTGCCATGTTCGGCAGAACGTGCACCCGACGGTACACCCGTCCTGAACCTTGAGCACGGCCCGCACGCGGGGTTCGGCCCCGGAGAGGCGCTCCTCATCGAGGGTTGCCCACCCCCCGTTCCCCTCCCCCGTCCTCCCCTGGAGGAAGAGTTCGATCACCTCGACGAGGCGCATCTTGTCCCTGTTCTCCACGAGGAGATCCGCCCCCGCCGCCCGCAACCTCTCTTCACCCCCCCGAACCCCGCACCCCACGGCCACGATGAGCGCCGTCGGGTGCTCACGCCGAAGGCGAGACACGAGCTGACGCGACTTGCGGTCGGCGAGGGCGGTCACGGTGCAGGTGTTCACCACGTGGACCAGGGCTTGGTCCGACACCGCCTGCAGCTTCTCCGCGAGGAGCTGAGACTCGTACTGGTTGACCCGGCACCCCAGCGTGTGAACGGTCACGCTCATGCGGTGTGCCTCTCCACCGTGAACCGCCACAGCCGGCACGGCTCGTCCGGAGAGAGGCCGGCCTTCATCCTCGCGATCCGGAGCTGCTCCTCGACCGTGTCCACCGTGGGGAGGTCGGGGAGGAGGAGCCCCCGTCGCCACCCGCTTTCCACGATCACCCCGTACCGCCGTGGGTCGAGATCCGCCGCGGTGCACGGTTCGATGGGAGAAAGGACATCCACCGATACGTCGAGCTGCGGCAGCTCCTCGGTTCGCACCGGGGGGAACCGCGGGTCCTGGGTGGCAGCACGGATCGCGTTGGCAATGACCTCCGCAGCGAGGTTCTCCTCGCTCGGCTCGCAGGTACCGATGCACCCCCGCAGCGCCCCCCCCTTCTTGATGGACACAAACACCCCTCCGCGGAGGGAAGTGAGCTCCGGGGGCAGATCGGGCGGGGGGGAGATGCGCCGACCCTCGTTCACGTACGCCGCGATCGCCGAGCGAGCCAAAGCCACGTATGGATCATGCCGGACCATCGCCAGCGAGCGTACCCGGCAGCCGGCCGCTGTCAACCGCCCGTTTGACGGCACTCCCTCCCTCTGGCTACTCTCTACCTGCGATGCGACGGGCAGCGGTTGGCGTGGGGTTGATCCTGACCGGCGTGGCCGTGACCTTGTTCATCCTGCTTTCCCAGACCGAGGTCGCGCGGACGCTCCGCCAAGGGACCCCCATCTCCATCCTCGTCGTCCGCGTGGACGAGGGGGGCATGGAGGCCGAGGCCGTATCCCTGGCCTTCCTTCAGCCGGGGGGCAAGGCAACCTGGATCAGCATCCCCCGCAACCTCGTGTGGCCCACGGCCAGCGGGTGGAAGCCGCTCCACGCCCTGTACTCCTCCGAAGGGGTCGCCGGGCTGGCCCACCGCCTGAACTTGCTGTTCGAGATTGCCCTGCCGTATTGGGTGGTCGTGGATGCCGCTGGATTCCGCGAGGTGGTTGACGCGATCGGGGGTGTGGAGCTCTCCGTGGAAGCCCGCCTCGTGTACCAAGACCGTTCCCGAAACCTGTTCATCGACATCCCCCCCGGCCAGCATACGTTCGACGGGGCGACCGCCCTGGACTTCGTGCGCTACGAGGACGGCGGCGAGGAGGGGCAGCTCACGCGCCACCACGACCTCCTGCGCGCCTCCCTGAACCGGTTGCGGGCCGCTCCTCTCGGCCGTGCGACGGTCGAGAGGATTTGGAGCGCAGTGCAGACGAACCTCTCCCTGGGGGAGGCCCTCGACCTGGCGCGGGCCCTCGGAGATCTCTCCCCGGACCGAGTCACGTTCACCATCGTCCCCACCGTGCCCCGACCTGATGGGGGAGGAGACCGCGCCCCCGACCTCGTTCGCCTCCGTCGACTCGTCCAGTCCATCGGGGGCGGGCCATCCTTCCTTACCCGGGACGAGATCCGCGTGCTTATCCTCAATGGCACTGGGATGAAGCTCCTCGCCGCGAGGACCGGGGGGTGGCTCGCTGACCGCGGGTTCCAGGTGGTGGGCACGGCGGATGCCGATCGGTCCAACTACCCTCGCACCCACCTCGTGGTGCGGGAGGAGGACCGGGCCAAGGGCCGCGCCCTCCTCGACGTCCTCCCCGCGAGCGTCCAGGCCGGGGTCCAGGTCCAGACCGATCGCGAGTTCGACCTCGCCCGAGTGGGGGGGTGGCCAGAGGACGTGGACGTGATCTTGATCCTGGGGGCAGGATTCGATGTCTACCCCTGAGCGGGAGCTCCTCGACCGGGCCGCGGCCCTCATCGCCACGAAGAAGGGGGCCCGCCTGACCGTGGTCGACGTGGGAGGGTCGTCCATCCCCACCTCGTACTTCCTCATCGCCAGCGGGGAGAACCCGGTCCATGTGAGGGCCCTCTGCAACGAGCTCCTTGCGAAGATGCCCCTCGCCCCCCGCCACATCGAGGGGGTGCGGGAAGGGAGGTGGGCGCTCCTCGACTACGGCGACTTCATCGTGCATGTCTTTCAGGACGAGGTTCGCGCCTTCTACGATATCGAGGGGTTGTGGCCCGAGAACCAGGTCACCCCCTGGCCGGGGTTGCGGCCCTCCCCTCCCTCGGTATAATCCTGCCTTGGTCGTGACCCCTTGCCCTGGGCAGGGGGAGTGCTATACTTGTGTGTGGAAGACAATCCGGTCCTTGACAAGTGAATAGAGCGTCTGCTACGTAAGCATGGTAAGGGCGGACGGGGGATCCCTTGGCAGTCGAGGGCGATGAAGGGCGTGGCTAGCTGCGAGAAGCCTCGGGGAGCCGCTGAGCAGGCTACGATCCGAGGATGCCCGAATGGGGAAACCCGCTGGGCCGTTGAGGCTCAGCATCCAGGGCCGAAAAACCCAACTAAGCCCTGGAGGCGAACCCCGCGAAGTGAAACATCTCAGTAGCGGGAGGAGAAGAAATCAACCGAGATTCCCCTAGTAGCGGCGAGCGAACGGGGAGGAGCCCAAACCGTGTGGGTGCAAGGCCACAGCCGTTGCCCATGCGGGGTTGTGGGATGATGACGGAGGTCACTGTGGAGGCCTCAGGAAGTTACAAAGGCCGTCTCTAGCCGAACAGCCAGCAAAGTCACTGGAAAGGGCGACCGAAGAGGGCGATAGTCCCGTAGGCGAAAGGGAAGGCCCTTCCTGGTCATCATCCCGAGTAGCGTCGGACACGTGAAATCCGGCGTGAAGCTGGGGGGACCACCCTCCAAGGCTAAATACCAACGACTGACCGATAGTGCACCAGTACCGCGAGGGAAAGGTGAAAAGGACCCCGGGAGGGGAGTGAAATAGAACGTGAAACCGTCCGCCTACAGTGCAGTGGGAGCCCGCAACCCACCTCGCAAGGGGTGGAGGGTGGGTGACCGCGTGCCTTTTGCAGTATGAGCCGGCGAGTTGTGCTTCGTGGCGAGGTTAAGCCCTTCTGGGGCGGAGCCGTAGCGAAAGCGAGTCCGAACAGGGCGTCTAGTCACGAGGTACAGACCCGAAGCCAGGTGATCTACCCATGGGCAGGATGAAGTGCGCTTGACCGCGTACGGAGGTCCGAACCCGTAGGTCGTGCAACGCCTTGGGATGACCTGTGGGTAGGGGTGAAAAGCC
>JACIWK010000029.1 GCA_014360985.1 Candidatus Bipolaricaulota bacterium | reverse complement strand
CTACCTCCAATGTCAACATTGCATATTTGGAGTTTATCGGCTCTGGGGTGTTTGGTGGAACTCATAACTTCTCCTACTAGGATATCAATGCCTATAATTGGATCTGAAATTTTACCAAGCATTAGACGTTCTTTAAGCCTAAGCAGGGTGTTGAGGAAAAATCTTATCCTTGCGAGGTTTTCTTCGGTTTTTTCTTTTTCCTTGGCTTCTCTAAGGAACATTTCAGCCCATCTTTCACCTCCAAGGGCTTCCACTATACTTTCCACTTTTTCTTTAATTGATAGCATTTCTGGCGATGATGAAAGTTCTTCAGGTTCAATATACGAATAGATAAGACTTTGGAGGATTTTTTTAATCTCATCAGCCATTTGGATAGCATATCTTTTATTCCATTGTCCCCTGAGGCTTCCTGATTCAATAGCTTTTATGAAGAGGCTAATGGATCTATCAGCAACCTTAAGCCTATAATCCTGACTTGTATCCCACATTATATCACCTTACAAATAATCCTCACTATAAACTATTTATTCTTGATGGTTCACTTACTGTTTCAGATAAGGAACCCAAATTTCATAGTTCTGTGCGCTCCTGGTAAACATATCCTTAACTTACCATTACTGTTAATCCCCCAGCGAAAGCGAGTATATGAGGGAATATAGTAACTTTATAATATTCATGATAAAATTCTATATGTGGACTGTGACAAGCCCCCCCTCAAAAGTTTGTGGAGGAAGAAATCCTTTCATGATTCCCTATGGGAATGTGATGGAAGCGGCAACCATCCTTTTGGAAACAAGAAGTTTTATTCTATAGGGGGTAGTTAATCTTAACCTCCATTCGTTGAGGGATATGGAGGGCAAGGGAACTTGTGGCTTTAATGTTGGAATAAATAAGAGGATCCTCTTATGATACACAAAGAAAGAATTAAAAACTTGAACGAATTTAGATCCGTGGATAATCAGCGCGGAGATTACATCTTATACTGGATGCAAGCTTCTGTAAGAACCCATTGGAATCATGCCCTGGAATATGCTATTGAAACCGCCAACAAGATGCAAAAACCCCTCATAGCAGTTTTCGGACTCACATCAGATTTTCCAGGAGCCAATTCACGCCATTACCAATTTCTAATTGAAGGACTCCTTTCTGTTAAAAATGAATTGAAGGATAGGGGAGTGATACTCTCAATACAATTTGATGAGCCCCCATCCGCAGTCTTGAAATACTCAGATGACGCTTCAGTTATTATAACAGATAGGGGCTATCTTGAAATCCAGAAAAGGTGGTATGATGAACTCAAAACATCTGTTGACTGCCCACTAATTCAGGTGGAGAGCAATGTTATTGTACCTGTTGAAACAGCCTCCAATAAGGAGGAATATTCTGCTGGAACATTTAGACCTAAAATAACCCGTAAACTAGAGTATTTCATGAAGCCACTGCAGCCAAGGACTCTTAAAGTGAACTCATTTGACATTGACGTTGAATCAGCAGCCCCTAATCATGAAAAAGTCATGAAAAAATTGGGTTTAAAAGATGGAATGACACCATCCATATTCCACGGCGGCACAAAAGAGGCAATTAAACTTTTCAATGAGTTCTTGTCAGAAAAACTCGAATGTTACGAAAAGTTCAAGAATAATCCTGTTAAAAACTGTCTATCTAATATGAGTCCCTATTTGCACTTTGGACATATATCACCATTATACTTGGCATGCAAGATTTCAAGGGTGGGGGGCTGTCCAAGATTCTTGGAGGAGCTCATTGTAAGGAGGGAGCTCAGCATGAACTTTGTCCATTACAATGATAACTATTCCACAATCAGATCATTGCCAGAATGGGCTTATACTACGCTGATGGAACACGCATCCGATCCAAGGGAATACGAATACAGCTTAAAGGAACTTGAAAATGCCGAAACTCACGACGAATATTGGAACGCTGCCCAGAAGGAGATGGTAATCACTGGGAAAATGCATGGTTACATGAGAATGTATTGGGGTAAAAAGATCCTTGAATGGACTGACCACCCTGAAAAGGCCTATGATATTGCACTTTACCTTAATGATAAATATGAAATTGATGGACGGGATCCGAATGGGTTTGCAGGAGTTGCTTGGTGTTTTGGGAAACATGACCGGGCTTGGGGCGAAAGGGAGATATTTGGAAAGGTCAGGTACATGAACGACCGTGGACTTGAAAGGAAGTTCAGAATCCAGGAGTATGTGGAGAGAATTGAGGCAATTGAGGATCATTTCCCTTGATTCAAAAAACTTTTTATTTAACGAAATTTTCACATGTTTAAACTGATTTTGGAGGGTTTTAACGAGGAGTTACAATTTATTAGTCTTGTTCTTCGATCAAATTGTTAATAGATCCCTATAGGGGTTTTAAACTTGTCTATTGATGCTCTTTTCCCTTTATGATGAAAATCCTCCGGCTCGATATGGTAAACAAGCCTTCGGGGGAGATGTTCAGTCTTTTATACTATGCCATGATTCAAGAATCTTCATGGTAGGATTTACCAGCAACTTTAAGCTTGTTCTTGGATTGTATCCCATATTTGGATCAAGTTCCTAAATAATTGCATCCCCCCTATAAACTATTTAAATTATAAAATGAAATAAACTTCCATAAAAAGAATACCCCCAATAGGGGGTTAAGGAGTGTAGAAATTATGGTGGAATTATCCAACCTTTATGGCCTTGACATATACACTTCTCGGGGTAAATATGTTGGCAGAGTCCAGGATGTTGTCCTTAACATAAAGAAGGGTAGAGTGTCAAAACTTAAAGCAAAGGCTATGAGCCCCGAGAAAAGAGATCTTGGATTAAAGGATGTTTTGAAGACTAGCATACGTATAGTCCCAGAATCTGATGAGATCAGGCCACTGAAGGAAGAAGGCATGATAGACATCCCATATGAGAGGGTTAAAGCCGTGGGTGACATACTTATAATATCCCCCGAGGCTAAGACAACTGAACTCAAAAAATCCTATGAAGCCCCAATAAGATAGGTTAGGATCTATGATAGTAGGGATAGTGGGTTGCGGAGCCATAGCTAATATCATCACAAGTTACGTTTTGGAAGAAGACTCCAACATCCAAATCAGATTCTTCTATGATAGGGATCTTGAAAAGGCCGAGAACCTAGCATCTATGGCGGATGGAATCGCAGTTTTAAAAGTAGAGGACATGTTAGACAAGGTCGATCTTATAATAGAAGCCGCTTCACCCGAGGCCGTGGCCGAGATCGTCCCCACCATCCTCAAAGCAGGAAAAAACGTTCTTATAATGAGTGTAGGGGCTTTAATGGATAAAGGGCTCCGTTCAAAGATAGAAGATTTGGCTTCAAGGAATAATGTGAACGTTTATATTCCATCAGGTGCTATAGTGGGCTTGGATGGTATAAAAGCAGCCTCTATAGGTGAGATCACCTCTGTTAAACTAGTTACGAGGAAACCTCCACGTTCACTAGGCATATCCAC
>JACIWK010000028.1 GCA_014360985.1 Candidatus Bipolaricaulota bacterium | reverse complement strand
AAATTTGGAGGCTTTAAAACTTTCTTTGCAAGGGAGGGGTTATTCCTTTTGAGATTGACGGGTTATGGTCCCCTTTTCTTGTCAAGTTTTGGGGGTATCTATAAAAGAAGAATTGAAAATGGAAAATTCATAATAGACACTGGCCATATTGTAGCATTTACAGATGGCCTAGACTTCAAGGTTAGAAAAATTAGCGGGCTTAAAAGCACAATATTCGGTGGAGAGGGATTAATAGCCGAGTTTAGTGGTGATGGAACAGTATATATACAGACAAGGAGTGTTGACAGTTTCATCAACTGGTTAAAACCTTATTTACCCCAAGGAAGCAAGTAAAGTGATCCCCTATGGGAGGTAACACATTAGGTAAGATCTTCCAGGTTACAACATTCGGCTCCAGCCATGGCAGGGCCATCGGAGCCGTGGTTGACGGATGCCCAGCCGGCCTATCCTTAGGTGTCGAGGATATACAAAGAGAACTTGATAAGCGACGTCCAGGTACAAGTGCCATAACAACCCCACGCAGGGAAGAAGACAAGGTAGAAATCCTATCAGGGATATTCCAGGGTAAGACTGATGGAACACCAATAGCAGCCATAGTATACAATGAGGATGTGGACTCATCAGCCTATGAGGCCATCAAATATAAGCCGAGACCGGGACATGGAGATTATACTTGGAGGGCGAAGTTCGGACACTATGATTATCGTGGAGGTGGACGAGGAAGTGGCAGAATCACCATAGGCCACGTTATAGGAGGTGCTATAGCAAAAAAACTCCTAGAAACCCTCAACATCAAGGTAATAGGGCATGTGACACAGATAGGTAACATTAAAGCGAGGAGGATAAACCCTAAGGACATCGAAGAATACAGTTTAGATAATCCTGTAAGATGTGCTGATAAAAAAGCCGCTGAAAAAATGGAAAAACTCATATTAGACACTAAAAAGAAGGGAGATTCTGTTGGTGGCATAGTTGAGGTCATAGTATTAGGGGCTCCAGCAGGCCTTGGAGAACCAGTATTTTCAAAATTGGATGCGGATATCGCCCATGCACTCATGGGCATAGGCTCCGTGAAGGGTGTTGAAATAGGATTAGGTTTCAAAGTCGCCGAATGCAATGCAAGTGAAGTGAATGATGAATATTATATCGAAGAAGGTGAGATAAGGACAATCACTAACAACTCGGGTGGTATCATAGGCGGCATATCCAATGGGATGCCAATAGTTGCAAGGATAGCCGTAAAACCCACACCATCAATTTCACTGCCTCAAAAGACAGTTAACTTCAAAACCATGAAAGAGGCAACAATACAGATAAAGGGTCGGCACGACCCCTGCATATGTCCAAGGATAGTGCCAGTAGCAGAGGCAAGCATTGCAATAATAATCGCAGACCACCTAATAAGGGCCGGTTTCATACACCCATGTCGTATAGAATAATATCCATATAGAATCAGCGCAAAAGAGAAAAATTTTATCCCATATCAGAGGAGATGGAGGGGAATTTAAATATCTAATGGCAAGTTCGTGGATTTTCTTTTGAATTCATGGATTGGCAAAGGTCTCACTTCAATTTTAAGATTTATAAACAGGCTAATACCTAAAAGGGATGATCAGATACTCTTTGAGAGCATCCCAAATTTCTCAGATAATCCAATGCAACTCTACAATTATATAAGATCACTAAATGAAGGTTACAGGCTCTATTGGATTGTTGATGAACTAAGGGAGGATATTGACGCGCCACAGTATAAGAGGAACACAATAGGAGAATTATGGCAGTTTTTAAGATCGAAGTATATTGTAACATCACATGGTTACCATCTTTTCTTAAAGGCTAAAAATCAAGTCTATGTTAACCTATGGCATGGCATGCCCCTCAAGGCAATGGGATACACCCAAAATAACCCAAAAATCCTACTACCAAATTCTAACGACAACAATTATTACCTCATCGCAACTTCCACCATCATGAGAAACGCCCTCGCAGCCTGCTTCAACCAGGATCCCCGACGGATATTTATAACGGGCCAACCAAGAAACGACAAACTATCCAAAGACTGCCCCTCGGACCTGATCCCAGAATACGATGAATATAAAACCATAATATTATATGCTCCAACATACCGTGAAAATGGATCCTTCCTCTTTTTCCCAGACTTTGATAAAGGCCGATTCCAAAAATTCCTCAAAGAACATAACATACTATTCATCGTGAAACCCCACCCATTAGAAGAAGCCCATGCCATAAAAATTTTCAAAAAAATAGAAAACATTATCCTCCTAGAAGATCAAATGCTCCAAGAACGTCACCTAGATATCTACGATTTCCTCCCCTGCACCGACATCCTAGCGACAGACTACTCATCAATATACTTTGATTTCCTCTTACTTGACAAGCCAATTATTTTCACGGTCCCAGACTTTGAAGAATACCGAGAAAAGAGAGGTTTCGTACTAGAACCATTCGAATTCTGGACACCAGGACCCAAAGTCAAAAACTTCAAAAAATTCCTGGAAGAAATCAAAAAATCTATCAAGGACCCATACTATTATTCACAAGAGAGAAGAACCATAAACGATCTTGTAAACTATTACAAAGACGATAGATCATCAAAGAGAGTATATGAGCTTGTCTGGGGTTCAATATGAAGGTTGGTATTATATTACCTGCAATAGATGACAGTGGGATGGCGAAGGCAGCCAGCCAATTATCATTCATCCTCAAAGAGCTATCCTATGATGTTCATATGATCACTGTATATGAGCATAGACCAGTCCATGAGTATACTGGAAGTTTCCATGTACTTCACGTGCCACCTGCAAGTGAAGACCAGAACTTCATTGAACGTATAATATTGCCTCTGAAACGTGTAACCGCCCTAAAGAGGATAAAAAGAGATCTTAACCTCGATGTCACAATATCATTTTCAGAAGCCCTTAACATCCAGAACATACTAACAATGGGAGATGAGAAAACCATCATAACACATCACACCCTACTCTCCAAGAACGAAAAACTTGAAGACATTTATGGTAAAATACTCAAATTTCTGATAAAATTCTTCTACAATAGGGCCTCCTTGATAGTTTCGGTCTCTGAAAGGGCGGCCCAGGATCTTATAAAAAATTTCAATATTAAACCATCAAAGGTGCATATAATACCAAACCCCATCCCAGTCAAAAGGATAAGAGAAGAAGCAAAAGATGACCTTGGAGAATACGCTCCAATATTCAAGCATCCTGTGATAATAACAGCTGGGAGACTTACCCATGCCAAGGGCCAATGGCACCTCATCAAGATATTCAAAAAGTTAAAGGAGAAATTCCCAGAACTTAAACTTGTCATATTAGGTGATGGGGAACTCAAAGATTATCTAATCAAACTCTCTAAACAATTAGGTCTTAAAACATATACTAAGGGTGAAATCACCGACTCGGACATTTACTTCCTAGGATTCCAAGATAATCCCTATAAGTTTTTCAAGTACTCTAAAGTTTTTATTTTACCATCATTGAGAGAGGCCCTACCTTTAGTGGTCTTAGAGGTCATGGCCTTAGGTGTTCCCGTCATCGCATCTGATTGTGGAGGTACAAGGGAAATATTAGCCCCATCAACCGATCCAAATTATGAAACCAGAAAAGTGGAATTTGCAGAATATGGTATACTCCTACCAGTATTCAATGAACAAGTAAATAGGGAAAGCCGATTAACGAGTGTGGAAAAAAAATGGCTTAAATTATTAGAAGAGCTTATAAAAGATGATACCAGATTGGCCCATTACTCCAAAAGGTCAACTAAAAGAGCTGAGGATTTCAGCAGCGAGAAAATCAAACAAAAGTGGTTAGAGCTCATCATTTAAAGCCCGACTTTTTCGTTTCACCCATCCAAGGCGTGAATTAACCCCGATCCACCATTCTCCAATGATAAGGTTTAAGTCCAATATTAACCATCTTTAAAGTTATGGATTACATTGCATAACTGCCCCATTATGCATATTATATATCTAAAATGACTGAAATTATATGATATGCCCATGAAAATAAAGAACATTGAAAAAATGATCCAATTTTTAGGTAGGCTGGTTAGGATCATCTTACGCGCCCTAAACTGGATAATACCAAAAAGAAGAGACCTTGTTGTATTTATTAGCATTCCAGATTTCGCTGATAATAGTATGGCTCTTTTTGAATACATGGATTCATTAGATGGAGATTTTGAGCTTGTATGGATCGTTAAAAACCCAAGGGATGATTTGGACATTAAACAATATAAAGCTTATCATCTCCCAGCTATTTTAAAAATTTTAAGGGCTGGTTACATCATATCAACTCATGGTAATCT
>JACIWK010000027.1 GCA_014360985.1 Candidatus Bipolaricaulota bacterium | reverse complement strand
CGGTAGATCGGCGACCCGAGGAGGTGGTACAGGGACTGATCGTCGCGCGGGTCGGCCACCGTCCGCAGGAAAGAAAGGAGGAGTTTGATCTCCTCCTGGTCGAACATCCCCGCCCGGTACCGCCCAGCGAGGGTCCAGGGGATCCCGCGCTCGGCGAGCGCGCGCAGGTAGGGGTCGGGGCGGTAGCGGTTGCGATAGAGGAGGGCGATCTCCCGGTGGGGGACCCCCGCCGCGTGGAGCCTCTCCACCTCATCAGCCACGAACTCCGCCTCCTCAGCGACGGTCGGGAAGTGACGATGGATGGGGGGCTCGCCGGGGCCGTGGGGCGAGGCAAGCTCCTTCGTGATCGCGTGCCCGATCTCCCCCCGCAGGGAGAGGGCCTCCAGCCGGTAGGCGTTGGCCCGGATGAGGCGCGCGGCCGCATCGAGGATCCGCTGGGTCGAGCGGAAGTTCCGGGTCAGCACCACGACCTTCGCCGCGGGGAAGGTGCGCAGGAAGGCGAGGAGGTTGTCCCACGGCACGCCGCGGAACCCGTAGATCGCTTGGTCGTCGTCGCCGACCACGCTGACGTTTCCGTGCTCGGAGAGGAGTTGGACGAGCTCAAGCTCGGCCCGGCTCGTGTCCTGGAACTCATCGGCGAGGACATACGGGAACCGGCGATGGTACTCGGCGCGGAGTCCCGGACGCTCTGCAAGGAGCCGCGCCGTGCGCACGATGAGGTCGCCGAAGTCCACCGCCCCTTCCCGCTCAAGCAGCTCCTGGTACGCCGCGTAGCAGTCGGCAAGCTCGCGGTGGAGCTCGCGCTCGTCGGGGGGGAGTTCCCCTTGGGCCCTCTCCCACCACTCGCGGTAGCGGCTCGGCGACACCGCGTCGTCCTTGGCCCGCCCGATGAACGCGAGCAGCGGGGTGAGGAACCGCAGCGGCTGGCGGAGCGCCCCCGGGCGGAGCAGCCGCAACGGGAGGTCGGTGAGGTGATCGAGAAGGAACACGCGCTGGTCCCACTCGTCGAGGATGCGGAAGTCGGGGGGGAGTCCGGCCAACGGGGCGTTCTCGCGGAGGATGCGCTCGCAGACCGAGTGGTACGTGGCAACCCACGCATCGAGGGCCGCGTAGCGCACCCACTCGAACGCCCGGTCGAGCATCTCCTCGGCCGCCTGGTGGGAGAACGTGAACACGAGGAGCTGGCTGGGACGTTCGACGATCCCCTCGGCGATGAGGTGGGCGATGCGGCGGGTGATGACGGTCGTCTTCCCCGTCCCCACCCCGGCCACGATGAGGAGGGGGCCGCTCCCGTGGGTCACCGCCTCCCGCTGCTCGTCCGTGAGCCCGTCGAGGATCCCCGCCATGGGAGGAAGTGTACCCGGACCGAAGGCCGAGCTTCCCGGGCTGAGCCCTTGCACGGAGCGGGGGGGACGGAGTACGCTCAGCGCATGAACCCGTTCAGCCTGTTCATCATGCTCGTGCTCGTGGGGACGATCGTGGCGGTGGGGGCGGTGGTCGTCTCCGAGTGCCGTGATGCGGAGCTCATCGTCCTCCCAGCCACCGTCACCGACAAGACGGTCATTGTCCGCGAGAAGACCGTGACCTCGACGGTCCCGTCCAGCGGCTGCTCGACCTGCCCCGGAGGTGGGTCGGGCGGGTCCACGACGGTGACCACCATCGTCCAGGAGGAGACGTTCTACGTGGTCCTGAGCGTTCTCGAGAACGGGAAGCCGACCGCCCAGCGGGTCGAGGTGTCGCGCGATGTCTACGCCAGGCTGAAGGTCGGCGACGCGGTGGAGTACCGGTTCCTCCGCGGGAAGACTTCGGGCCGCGTCTGCAGTCCCCCGGAGATCCTCGTACCGGCACCCGTATAGAACACCGCTCGCCAGGATGAAGAGCTAATCGAAGAGAAGGGCCCTGGAAGGTCCCAGGGCCCACTCCATTCCCCGCTATGCAGACCTACTTCGTGGCGTCCACCTTGTCGATCACGAGGTCGCAGTCGTAGTCGTAGATCACGAGCGTGATCCGTGGCTGGATCACCCGGCGGTTGGCGAAGGCGTAGGTGATCGTGTAGCGGCAGTCATCAGCTTCACCGTCGCCGTCGAAATCCCCCCGCTGCACGTCGCGACTCAAGATCTGCACACGGAGATCCACCAGCACGTTGCAGTCGATGTCAATGGTCACTGTGTCCGCCGTTCCGTTCTGGTTGGCATCGGTGAGCCACAGCCGGTCATCCGTGATGCCGTCGAGGTCGAGGTCGGCGTAGAACGCGCGCGGGAAGCTTTGGGGGTCGTGCGGGTGGGTGCCCGCTGCGATCTCGTCCTCGTCCGCGAACCCGTCTCCGTCCGTGTCCACCGGCGTCTTCACCACTGGGTGGACGATTGGGATGAGCTGCGTATTGCAGGGATCCTCGTCCAGTCCGTCAATGAACCCGTCCGAGTCCGAGTCGCGGTTCGTCGGGTCGAGCACCGGAACGTACCGCACGTAGAAGTCCACGTCGTCTTCGTCGATGAGGCCATCCCCATCGTTGTCGATGCCGTCCACCGGATCCTCGTCGATGAGCCCGTCGCCGTCGTTATCGAGGTTCATGAACAGGAGCTCGGTGCACACCCAGCGCACCTCCGGCCCATCGAAGATCCAGTCGTTGTCGGTGTCGTGATCGAGGGGGTTCGTGGGGTTGAACGGGAAGAACGCCGGCGGATTGGTCTGTCCCCGCAGTTCCTCCCAGTCGGTCAGACCATCGTGATCGGTGTCCGGATCACAGGGGTTGGTCTCCATGCGGTGGGGGATCGCCGGACCGGGGATTGGCCCGTGGTGGCCATAGTCGAAGTCGCTCACGAGGAAGTCGAAGTGACCATCGTGGTTCAGGTCCTCTTCTCCATCGAGGAGGCCGTCGCCGTCCGAGTCCGGGTTGAGCGGGTCCATGCATCCGCAGACAGGCTTGATGTTGTTCGCCTCGGGGTAGAGCACCGTGATCGGCCGCCCAAACAGGTCGGCCGCCGGGATCATGTGCTGACGAGAAGTTGAGAACGAGAGCCGCTCGAACCCGTCGCCGACGGCATCACCGTCGGTGTCGGGGTTGTTGGGATCCGTCTCAACGCCGACATCCCAATCACCCTGGCCATCCTCGTCCTCGCCGATCCCCAGCGGGTTCGGGTGCCCTCCGATGCCGGTGAGGCACCGGGGATTGACGAGGACGCTGGGATGGCCGCTCGTCATGTACGGGGTGCGGGCTCCGCCGTCGCATAGACCGTCACCATCCGTGTCGCAGTTGGCCGGGTTAGTGGGGTTCGACCCGAACACCTCCGCCGAGTCCAGCAGACCATCGGCGTCCGTATCTGGGTCGAACGGGTCGGTGGGGATCGGCCCACCGCCGGTGACCTCGTGCCAGTCGTTGCGGCCATCGTCGTCGGTGTCCCAGTCGCCGGGGTCGGTGCCGATTCCGATCTCCTCTCCGTCGAGCAGGCCATCACCATCGGAGTCAGGGTCACAGACGGCCCAGACGGCATCGTCGTTCTGTTCGCCGCCGGCTGGGGTGACCACGGTGTGCACGACGCCGGGCCACGCCACGGAGGCTCCGGCGATGTCCCCGAAGTCCTCGTAGTGGGTCCAGCTGTACGTGACGCCGGCCGCTGTGAACGTGCGCGAGACGACCGCACCGTCCTGAATGCCATCGTCGTCCGAGTCCGCATCGTTCACGTACGGGCACGTGAGGTCGCGCGTGCCGCCGATACCTCCCGCGAGCGCGCGCAGACCGCTGCCCGCGAACTCCTGTGGGTCAAACAGATGATCGCCGTCGGTGTTGGTACTCAAAGGATCACTCACCTGGTCGAACTGACGGTTCGGCCAGGTGCCGCTGACGGCGACGAGCTCATCAGCGTCGGCCAGGGTATCGTTGTCCGTGTCCGCATCCAGCGGGTCAGTGCCGGTGACGTTCACCTCTTCCCAGTCCGAGAGCCCGTCGTTGTCCGAGTCCGTGTCCAACGCTGGCACCGTCTGGGGCAGCGACGGGCCGGCCAGCGGGGCGAAGACGTACGGCGCGAGAAGATCATTGCCGGTCCCGCGCATGCTACCGGCGAGGACGATGTAGCCCGGGGGCGGCGTGCTGGTCCCCATGGGAAGGACCGTGGACACGCCTTGCGGCGTGGCTGTCCGGCCGAGGAGGCCCTCCTCCTCTCCGTCCTGGAGGCCGTCGCCGTCCGAGTCAGGGTTGCAAGCGCAGGTCTCGCCCCAGCCTTGGAGCGTGCTGTTCCCGATCTGGTAGTTGTTCCAGATCCCATCCTCGTTCTTATCCTCGTAGCCATCCTGGAGCCCGTCGTCATCCGAGTCGTCGTCGTTCACGAACGGGCAAATCGTGTCAGGGTTGCCCCCCAGACCGCGCAGGTAGGTGGTCCCGAGTCCCGTTCCAGGGTACTCAATCGCGTCGGGGAGCCCGTCGTCGTCCGTGTCTGGATCGAGCGGGTCGGATTCTTGGGTGAACGTCCGCTTGGGCCACGCCCCGCCGGTGGCGATCAGCTCGTCAGCATCGGACAGGGTGTCGTTGTCTGTATCTGCATCGAGCGGGTTCGTTCCGGTGACGTTGACCTCTTCCCAGTCGGAGAGGCCGTCGTTGTCGGAGTCGTCGTCGAGGGCGGCGACCGTGGTCGCGGGTCCCGTTGGAGTGACTACGCCAATCGGATCGGCGCCGAACAACCCCTCTTCCTCGCCGTCGAGCAAGCCATCGTCATCCGTATCCGGGTCGCACGGATTCGTCTCTCCCGACCCGTGACTCGCGCTATCGCCGATGCTCGTGTAGTCCCAGGTTCCATCGCGGTCGGAGTCCTCATATCCGTCCTGAAGTCCGTCATCGTCGGAGTCATCGTC
>JACIWK010000026.1 GCA_014360985.1 Candidatus Bipolaricaulota bacterium | reverse complement strand
GCTACAGCGAGGTCGTGTTGGTCCCGATCCCGCCGCTGGAGCTGTCTTTCCTGGTTCAGGAGCGGCAACAGGAAGCGCTTCGCCGCGCGGAGGAACGCCTTGCGGCCCTGGCTCGGCTCCGGGAGGGGCTGCCGTGAGGGCGGGATGGTCCACCCTCCCCCTCGCCCCCTCCCATCAAGGGAGGGGGAGGTCTGGAGGAGAGCTCACGTGCCGGGAGGTGCAACCGCGGAAGCTGTGCCGTCAAGCCTGGGGACCTTGGAGTCGTTCCGCCCTCTCCCGGGGGTGGGAGAGGGCTGGGGTGAGTGGGATTGTAGCTGCCCTCATGCTCCTCTCCGTCACGGCGTGGGCCCAGACCCCGATCGATCCCCTGAAGCGGCCGGACGAGGCCACGGGGGAGTACACCTGGCAGCTCGGGCTCGGCTACACCCCGTCCGGCCGGTAAGGGTTCGGAGTGGACGCGTTCGGCCAACCCTACGGCTTCACCCTCCTCTCGCACGAGTGGCAGCTTAGCTTGACGGGAACGGTCCACTTCGGCGAGGGATGGAAGACGGGGGTCGCGGTCTCGCAGAGCACGACCACTCTGGACGAGGTCCGGCGGTACCCGTGGGGCGAGGAACGCCTGTCGAGCAGCGAGCGTGGAATGGCGTACTCGGTGTTCCAGGAGTGGCGGATCGATCCAAAGAACCCGTGGGATCCCCGCGTCTCGATGTCGCTTGGGCACCCGTGGAAAGGCGGGATCGGAGTGGCGGTGAGCTTCTTGCGCGACCCGATGGTCTTGGTGGGGGAGGTCGGCCTGCGGAGCCAAGAGGAGGAACCCCACGCGTGGCTCACCCTGGGCCTGGGGGCGGGGTTCGTGGCCAACGCCTGGATCAGCGTCAGCACCTCGGGGAGCCTGGTTGTGCCCGTGCTTGGGGTGGGCGTTCCCGTGACGTCGCTCGGCGTGCGATTGCGCTACGCGCTGGACCCGCGGGGCAAGGGGGAACTCGGGGTGCGCGCCACGCTGTCCCTGCGCGGGGATCGGGCGTGGGTGTCGCTGGAGGCGGAGTGGACCGGGCGAGGGCCGTAGCGGGTCGGTACTGCTATACTGAACTGCAGAGGAGGTGCACGATGAGGACGGGGGTCGTGGTGGTGCTGGCGCTCGTGTGGGGTCTCGTCGGGTTGGGAGCGGAGACGGTCGTCGTCCCCGATCCGGGTCTGGAGGGGGCGATCCGAGCCGCGCTCGGGAAGCCCGAGGGAGTCCTTACGGTTAGTGACCTGGAGAGCCTGACTGAGCTCGAAGCCTCGGGTCGGGACATCGAGGATCTCACAGGCCTGGAGCACGCTGTGAACGTGAAGAGGCTCGCCCTTACCGACAACCAGGTGTCCGACCTGTCTCCTCTCTCTGGCCTGTCGGCGCTGGAGGAGCTCTCGATCGGGTGGAACCGCGTGCGCGATCTTTCTCCCCTTTCCGGGCTCTCCCGGCTTAGGGCCCTGGAGGCCGCGTTCAACGAGATCGAGGACCTGTCCCCTCTGGCCGGACTCACCACGCTCTCCCACTTGGGCCTCGGCCACAACCGGATCCGGAACGTCGCTCCCTTGGCTTCGCTGCACGCACTCGAGTGGCTGGACCTTATGTTCAACGAGGTCGTGGACCTCGCCCCTCTGGCGGGGCTCAAGAACCTGAAGTGGCTCATGCTGATGGCGAACAACGTGTTCGACCTCTCCCCTCTCTCCGGCCTCGAGAGCCTGCGCTGGCTGTGGATCGACCTGAACGCGATCACGGACCTGTCGCCGCTCGCAACGCTCACGGAGCTGCGGGAGATCTCCGCGACGCAGAACGCGATCTCCGACGTCAGCCCGCTTGCCAGCCTCCACAAGCTGGAGAAGCTCGCTCTCTCGGGAAACGCGGTCTCCGACCTGCGCCCTCTGTCCGAGCTTGGCCGCCTCCGATACCTGGACTTGGGCCACAACGCCGTGGCGGACCTCTCGCCTCTCGCCTCCCTCTCCGATCTCCGGTACCTGGACCTGAGCGGGAACCGGGTGGCCACCCTCGAACCCCTGGCCGGGCTGGCGAGGCTCGAGACGGTGGCGATCTCGGGGAACCCGGTGCGCGACCTCGCACCTTTGACCGGGCTGAGGGGGCTGAGAGTGCTCGTCGCCGCCGGGGCGCGGATCGCCGACCTCTCCCCCCTGGCCGGGCTGACGAACCTCACCTCCCTGAACGTGCAGGGGAACCTGGTGCGATCGGTGGATGCGCTGGAGGGCCTATCCGGCCTCCGGGATCTCCTGCTCGGAGGGAACAACGTGTCCGACATCGGGCCCCTGGCCGGGCTGCCCCTGGAGATCCTCGACCTGTCGGCCAACCCGGTGGCGAGCTTCGGCCCCCTTCTCGCGATCGAATCGCTCCGTCTGGTGAACGTGATGCGAATCCTCCTCAAGCCCGGGGCACAGGAGGTGCTGGACGAGTTGGAGGAACGCGGGGTCCGCGTCCTCCGGTGAGCAAAGCATGCTCGCAAAGGAGGAGGGGCTCCTGTGCCCTCAGGCCAGGCTCCCGCTGCTCCGCACCGTGGGGCTCAGCGTGGGCGGGAGCCTGGCGATGAGCCTCCTGACTTGGGGAGCATGGCGGCTTATCCTTTCCAGCGCCCGGGCTGGAAGGCGCCGGACAGTCTAGGCCTTCGGTAGAATCTGTTGGGCCTCCAACCACGCCCAGATGAACGGCCACAGGTCGCCGTCGAGCACGGCCTGGACGTTCCCCACCTCGACCTCGGTGCGGTGGTCCTTCACCATCTGGTAGGGCTGGAGGACGTAGGACCGGATCTGGTGCCCCCACTCGATGTCGGCGAGCTCCCCCCGCAGCTCGTCGAGCTTGCGCGCGTGCTCCTGCTCCATCAGCGCCCGGAGCTTCGCGCGCAGCATGCGCATCGCGGTCAGCTTGTTCTGCATCTGGGAACGCTCGTTCTGGCACCCGACCACGATCCCGGTCGGGAGGTGGGTGATCCGGATCGCCGTCTCGTTCTTCTGCATGTGCTGGCCGCCGGGTCCCCCGGCGCGGAACGAGTCGATCTTGAGGTCATCGTCGGAGATGACGAGGTCGTCCTCGGGAACGATCGGCGTGACCGTGACCGAGGCGAACGAGGTGTGGCGGCGGGCCGCCGAGTCGAACGGGGAGATCCGCACCAAGCGGTGGACCCCAGACTCCCCCTTGAGGTACCCGTACGCGTACTTCCCCTTCACCTCGAGGGTTGCCGACTTGAGGCCCGCCTCTTCGCCAGGCGACTCGTCCACCAACCGCACCGCGAACCCCACCCGCTCGCAGAACCGGGTGTACATGCGGAGCAGCATCTCCGTCCAGTCCTGGGCATCCGTTCCGCCGGCCCCGGCGTTAAGAGCAAGGAAGCAGTCGCTCGCATCGTACGGCCCGGACAGGAGGAACTGCAGCCGCACGCGTTCCACGTCCTGTTCGAGCTTGGCGAGGGCGGCCTCCGCCTCAGTCCGCGTCCCTTCGTCACCCTCTTCGTCCGCGAGTTGGAACAGGACCTCGATTTCGTCAAGGGCCGCCGTGAGGCGCTCGTATTCACCGAGGCGCCCCTTGGCCGCTTCGAGTTCCCGCACCCTTGCCTGAGCAGTGGCCCGGTCCTGCCAGAACCCAGGACGAGCCATCTCCGCCTCGACCCTCCTCACCTGCTCGCGGAGCGCATCCACGTCGAGGCCCTGCCCGAGGCGCGTGATTCGGTCGCGGAGATCGCGGAGATGTTCGTTCACGAGCGAACGTTAGCTTGGCACACCTGGGCCTGCAAGTCGCGATGGTGCCCCCGTTGCCGGTCGTCGACGGACCATTGGAACCTCGAACATATGGGGGCCCACGGATGGGGGAGGAGGCACTGGTCGGAGTTCGTGATCACTCGTCACGATTCCTCGCTCCCCGTTCGCGGGGGAGCAACGCCTCCGGTGGATGGAGGATAATTCGGCCATGGTGGGGACGCTCTACGTGTGCTCGACCCCGATCGGGAACCTCGACGACATCACCCTGCGCGCGCTGCGGGTCCTACGGGAGGTCGACTTCATCGTGGGGGAGGACGCGCGCCGCACGCGGAAGCTCCTCGCCCACCACGACATCCACACCCCGTTCGCTCCAAGCCTGTACCAGGGAGCGGAGGGAGGGCGAACGAAGCGGGTGCTCTCCCTCCTCCGCCAGGGAAGATCGGTGGCCCTCGTCTCGGATGCGGGGACTCCCCTCCTCTCTGACCCCGGCTACCCCCTCGTCCGCGCGTGCGTGGCGGAGGGGATCCCTGTCGTCCCCATCCCCGGCCCGAGCGCCCTCCTCGCCGCCCTCGTCGCCTCGGGGCTCCCCATGGACCGGTTCCTGTTCCTCGGCCATCTTCCCCGCCAAGCTGGGCCCCGGCGAAAGGCCCTTGCCGCGCTGCGCATGGTTCCCCACACCGTCGTGTTCTACGAGTCCCCCCACCGCATCCGAGCCACGCTCGCGCTCCTCGCCGAGCTCCACGGCCCCCGGCCCACCGTCGTCGCCCGCGAGCTGACGAAGATCCATGAGGAATTCGTGCGCGGGACGGCAGCAGAGGTCCACAGGGAGTTCGCCCACCGGGAGCAGATCCGCGGGGAGTTCGTCGTCCTTCTTGGGCCCGCCCCCTCCGCCGCGGCAGCGCGCCTGGCCGAGGAGGCCGACACGGTGTACGATGGGGGCCTTGGCCCCGGGCTGCCGCCCCAGGAGGCCCTTTCCGGAGACGGCGGAGAGGAGCACCCTCCCCCCACCCCCGGGGAACCCCTTGGGGTTTGAGAGGCCCGCAGGAGCCCATAGGAGGAGTCTGGTTCTGAGGAGAAGAACGTGAAGATCCAACATCTCGTGCTCGACGACGACGTTCATAAGGCCCTCAAGGCCCGGAAGAAGGCGACCGGGATCACGGTGAAGGAGATCGGAAACTCCGCCCTCCGGGCGGCGTTGTCGCTACCCACGCTGGAGGACTTGATCGTGGACAAACTCGTCGCCACGGGGAAAGTCTCCCGCCAGGATTACGCCCAGGCGGTGGCCGAGGCGAACAAGGAGATCAAGACCGCGCAGAAGAGAGCAGCCGCGGCCGTGGCCCAGGTGGCGGCGCGAACATGGACCGCTGGAGGATGGGAGATCCGGGAGGTCCACCTCAGCGCGGATGGCGAGCTCCAGGTGCTCGACCTGCGGCCCCGCGGTGGGGCGAGGACATCCACCCCAAATCTCGTCCACGAGGCCAGCCATGCGTGGGTGACCGTTCTCGCAGGGAAGGTGAAGCTGACGATCGGCAGCGAGGAACGCACCCCAGCGAAGCGGGAAACAGTTCACATCCCCCCCGGCACGCCCCACACCTTGACCCCCCTCACCCAGACGGCGCGGGCTCTGCTCGTCCTCGCCCCCGCGGCCCCGCCGAAGTAGGGACGGATCAGGACGGGGCAGCCTCCCGTGACCGGCGTGCTCCCGATCCTCGACCTCGGTGGCGACCCTCACGTGATTGGGTACGCCCACGGCCAAGGGGCGCGGGGCGCCATCGCGAGGAACCTCGCCCTCTACTTCCGCCGCTACAGAGACGAGATCGGCCTTGGGCGGAAGGAGGTCTGTCACTGCGCCCGGGCCTGGCTGGAGCGGGTGAAGGAACTCGATCCCCCCTACGCAGCGATGGTCGAGGGCGTCGCCGCCGGCTCCGGCTTTCCCCTCCTCGACCTCGCAGCCCTCAACGCCCGTTACGAGCTGTTCTACGCGGGCTTCGTTGCCCACGGCTTGGCCACGGCATGCACGACGTGCGGCCTCCTCCTGAAGATGACGCAGGGGAGGCGCGTCCTCCTCGCAGAGAATTGGGACTGGTTCCCAGAGGTGGAGGGCCTGTGGCTGAGAGTCCGGTGGGATGGCCTCACCGTGCTCGCGTTCATCGAGGCGGGGATCGCCGGGGGGAAGATCGGTTTCAATTCCGCTGGGATAGGCCTTGTCGTGAACGGGCTCGTTTCCCACCTCGACCGCTGGGATGGGGATGGGATCCCGTTCCATGTCCGGGCGTGGCGAACACTGTGCTCTCCCAGCCTCGAGCGGGCGATCGCGGCGGTCGAGGAAGGAGGATCGCCGGGATCGGCGAACTTCCTCGTCGGAGACGGGAAGAGCGGGCGGGCAATGGCCCTGGAACGGGCGCCGACCGGGACCGCCCGCGTGGCGCCGGAGGCGGGGATCCTCGTCCACGCCAACCATTTTCTCCATCCCGATCGACTGGGGGTGCGGGAGCCCCTCGCCGAGGAGCGCCGCTCGACCGACCTCCGCCAGGAGCGACTGGCCGCGCGCCTCGCCCAGGCCGCTCGGCAAGGGCCGCTTTCCGTAGGCGTGGTGCAAGATGTCCTGCGGGACCATGCGGGCTACCCCGACTCCGTGTGCCGGCACGAGAGCCCATTGTTTCCACCGGATCTCAACTACCGGACGGCCCTCTCCGTGGTGATGGACCTCAGCGCCCGTCGCCTGTTCTACCGCGCCGGCCCCCCGTGCGCGGGCGCGTACCACGAGATCGGCCTCTAGCAGCGTGACGTGGAGCGATCTGCCACCGCCAAGGGTCAAATCGTCACTCTTTTCTTCCTCGGGCCGCCGCGCCCGCGTTCGCTGAAAATGGTGGGAGCACGTCCTACGCTTGCCCTCTTCCCCAGCTATCTGGGGGACGACTCACCCACCAAAAACATGAAAAGTAAAGATCTGAACATCCCGCTAGGTTTTTCAACCACGCCTGGCGTCCTCCCGTAGCTCGTAGTCCCGATCCTCTCGGAACATCGCCCACATCACCCGCACGAGGTGCCTCCCCAGCGCCCGCACCGCCTGGTTGTGCTTCTTCCCTTCCGCCCTCTTCTTCTCGTAGTACGCCC
>JACIWK010000025.1 GCA_014360985.1 Candidatus Bipolaricaulota bacterium | reverse complement strand
CCCCTGCCGCAGCCGGTACAGATGCGCCACCGAGATCCTGCTCAGGCGCGCGAACTCGCCCCGGCCGAACACGGTGTACTCCCGGCGGCTGACCTGGGCCGGGGAGTAGCCGGTCATCTTCCCCAGGTACCGTCTCACCCCCCCTTCTCCGCCCTTGGAAGCGAGGTGTACCTGTTTCCGCAGGATCTTCTCGACCCAGGCGTAGGTCTCCTGGCGTGTCTTTCCCCGGAAGCTCAGCGTTCTGCTGGACCCGAGAAACGCCGCCATCTCCTCGATCGTCATCGCCTCCCAGCCTGCGACTCACGTGCGCCAAGATCCCCCTCCCGTGTTCACCTTGTGTGAGACAACTCTCCCCCTTGACAATGGGCGATCGACCATGATATGCTGCATGTTGTACAAACGTTTTCACGCATCCTGGAAGGTATTAGACCTTCCACACCAAGGGGGTGAGGACGAGGGCGAGAAAGATTCAACGACACCCATTCTTGGACGCGGGTTGTACCTTCAGGGAGGTGTGAAGATGCGGACCAAGCTTTTGCTGATCGGAGCGTTGTTGTTGTGCTTGGCGGCGGGCACAGTTGGGCAACAGGTTCTCCACATGTACACGGCGTTCGATGTGGATGAGGCGAGGATCTACATCGAGGCATTCCAGCAGAAGTACCCGAACATCAGAGTAGAATTCGTCCGTCTGTCGGCGGGAGAGCTCCTCGCCCGGCTGCGAGCTGAGGCCGGGCGCCCGCAAGCGAGCATCTGGCTCGCTGGCCCGAGCGACACGTTCATCCTGGCCAAGGCAGACGGGCTCCTCGCTCCGTATACCGAGTCCCTCGGCTGGCAGTTCCTCCCCCGCCACTTCAAGGACCCCGATGGCTACTGGGTGGGGATCTATACTGGCTTCATCGGCTTCGCTTCGAACACGGAGTTCCTCGCCGCCCACGGCCTGGAGCCGCCGACCTCATGGTATGACCTTCTCAAGCCAGAGTTCGCCGGCAAGATCTCGATGGCCTTCCCTTACACCTCGGGAACCGGCTACACGCGGTTGGCCACGCTCGTGTTCCTCCTCGGAGAGGAGGAAGGCCTTGAGTTCGAGCGTAAGGTCTCCGAGGTGGTATCCCACTATACGAAGGCCGGCTCGGCCCCCGTGACCGAGGTCGGCTTGGGCGAGGTCGCGGTGGGGATCGCGTTCTCCCACGATGTAACCGCCAAGGGGATCGCCAAGGGGTATCCGGTCGCCCTGTCCTTCCCCAAGGAGGGCACCGGCTACGAGATCGGCGGGATGGCTCTCATCAGGGGCGGGCCGGAACCCGAACTGGCCAAGATCTTCTACGACTGGATGCTCTCTGCAGAGGCCCAGTCCTTGTTCCAACGGTGGCATCGCGTTCCGCTGAACCCGGAGGCCGAGCTTGCCCCAGGGCTTGTCACCGCAGATCAGGTCAAGCTCGTGAACTACGATGCCTTGTGGGCGGCGCAGAACCGCGATCGGCTCATCGCCGACTGGCAGATGCTGACCGGATTCTAGAGGGAGGGAGAGAGGGGTGAGGCCCCGCCTCACCCCTCTTTTTGCATGCCCACCATGCTCAACGAGCTACGCCGGCTGATCCACGACCCGATGCTCCTCGCGGTGATCGTCGTCGTGTTTGCCCTGTTGGGCCTGTTCATCGGCTTCCCCCTCGTCAAGGTGCTCCAGACGAGCCTCTTCCACCGTGGTTCGTTCGATCCCACCTACTTCCTCTACTTCTTGGAGGGGCGCGCATACCTCCTCCGCCCCTTCCTCAACAGCCTCACCGTAGGAGCGTTGGTGGCTCTGGCCGGCACGATCGTGGGGTTCATCTTCGCCTATGCCGTGACGAGGACCGACATCCCGGGCAAGACGGCGTTCCGCTGGATCGCGATGTTCCCCATCATCTCCCCGCCGTTCCTCCTCGCGCTGTCAGCGCTCCTCCTCCTTGGCCGGAACGGGATCATCACCCGGTTCGTCCAGGCCATGTGGGGGTTCACGTGGAACATCTATGGTCTCCCAGGGCTCGTCCTGACCGAGACGCTCGCCTACTTCCCCCTGGCGTTCATGACGTTGGAGGGAGTGCTTTCGGGGATCGATCCCGCTCTGGAGGAGTCGGCCCTCGACCTCGGGGCATCGAAGCTTCGCACCTTCTTCCGGGTGACGCTCCCCCTCGCCACGCCTGGCCTCGCCGCCGCGCTCCTCCTCGTGTTCATCCGCTCGCTGGAGGACTTCGGGAATCCGATCGTCATCCAAGGTCGATTCCCAGTCCTGACTGTGCAGGCGTACCTCGCGATCACCGGGATGTACAACCTGCCCTTGGGTGCCACGCTGTGCATCATCCTCCTCGTTCCGACCCTGCTCGCGTTCATCCTCCAGCGATACTGGGTGACCCGACGCTCGTTTGTCACCGTGACCGGGCGCCCGTCCACCGCCGGCCTGCGCAGCACGGAACCATGGGTGAAGTGGCCCTTGTTCGGGGCAGTGTGCCTCCTCGCCGGGATCATCCTCCTCTTCTACGGGATGGTCCTCTATGGGTCGTTCACCACGCTGTGGGGGGTGAACCACACCCTAACCCTGGAGAATTTCCAGTACGTGTTCAGCACTGGAGCGTCCTACCTCCTGAATACCCTCAAGCTGGCTGGGGCGGCCACGCCGCTCGGAGGGATCCTCGGGGTCCTCATCGCCTACCTCGTATCGCGCAAGAGGTTCCCCGGCCGGGTGGCGATGGACCTCCTGTCCATGCTCAACTTCGCCGTGCCGGGGATCATCGTTGGGATCGGGTACGTCCTCGCCTTCAACACCCCCCCGATCCAGCTCACGGGCACGGCGGCGATCATCGTGCTCGTGTTCGTGTTTCAGCGGATGCCGGTCGGGATCCGGGAGGGGATTGCGATGCTCGATCAGGTGGACCCAACGATTGACGAGGCCGCCTCCGACCTCGGGGCGGGGTTCTTCCGCACCTTCACCCGCATCACGCTTCCGCTCGTGGCCCCAGCGGTCGTCGCCGGTATGGCGTACATGTTCTCGGCCTGCGTGACCTCCATCTCGGCGGTGATCATGGTTGTGTCCGCCCGCTGGCAGCTGATCACGGTGGCCCTCCTCCACGAGGTGGACAACGCGGACCTGGCGCAGGCGGCAGCGTATGGGGTGGTCATCATCCTCGTCGTGCTCGGGGTGATCCTCCTCTTGGACCAGCTCGTGGGACGGGTGTTGCTGGGAAGGGGGCGTCATGGGCGCTGAACTCGTCTTGGAGAAGCTGACGAAGGTGTTCCGCGGCCGCCGGGAGTCGGTGGTAGCGGTGGACCACCTCGATCTGTCCGTGGCCAAAGGGGAGCTCCTCACCTTGCTCGGCCCGTCCGGCTGCGGAAAGACGACGACCCTGCGCATGGTGGGCGGGTTCGAGGACCCCACCGAGGGCCGGATCCTCCTCGGGGGGCAGGACATCACCCGCCTCCCCCCCCAGCGGCGGAACACGGCCACGGTGTTCCAGTCCTATGGGTTGTTCCCCCATATGACCGTGTTCGAGAACGTGGCGTTCGGCCTCAAGGTGCGACGGGTCCGGCGGCGGGAGGTACGCGACCGGGTGAAACGGGCGCTCGAGCTGGTCGGCCTGGCCGGCCTGGAACACCGTCCGCCGAGCAAGCTCTCCGGCGGGCAGCAGCAACGGGTCGCCCTGTCTCGGGCGCTGGTCATCGAACCGCGGGTTCTTCTATTCGACGAGCCCCTCTCCAACCTCGATGCCAAACTGCGCGTCGAGACCCGGGAGCAGATCCGCCGGCTCCAGAAGGAACTCGACATCACGAGCCTCTACGTGACGCACGACCAGGCGGAGGCGATGGCGATCTCCGACCGGATCGTGATCATGTGCCGGGGGTTGGTGCAGCAGGTGGGGTCGCCCTACGAGATCTACGCCCGCCCCGCCAACACGTTCGTCGCGGACTTCATCGGCCGGGCGAACTTCCTCAAGGCACGGGTGGTCGCCGTCCGCGGGGAGGAGCTCGAACTGGAACTCGTCAGCGGGAGGAAGCTGTCCGTACCCGCCCTCCCCGGGTTCGCCGCCGAGGAGGCGGTGCTCGCGGTGGTGCGCCCGGAGGCAGCGGACCTCGTCCCGCCCGAGGCGGGCGACATCGAGGGCACGGTGGGGTTCGCCCACTACACCGGCGCGCTCGGCACGTACCGCGTGGATATCGTAGGAGGGGAGCCGTTCAACGTCGAGGTCCAGAGCCCCCAAGAGCGCGGGTTCCTCCAGCCGGGCACCCGGGTCGGACTGCGCCTGCATCGGACGAGCATCCACCTTCTGCGCGAGGAATAGCGTGCCGTATCGGCTGTTCGCGTTCGACCTCGACGGG
Source organism: Candidatus Bipolaricaulota bacterium (assembly GCA_014360985.1). Lineage (GTDB taxonomy): Bacteria > Bipolaricaulota > Bipolaricaulia > Bipolaricaulales > Bipolaricaulaceae > Bipolaricaulis. The sequence goes on along the minus strand of JACIWK010000025.1, from coordinate 2,971 downwards.
ACCCTCCTCGCCCCCGACGGGACGATCCCCCCGGGGACGCGGGCGTTCCTCACCGAGATCCGAACCCAGGCGCGGATCACCCTCGCCACCGGGCGGTCGCTCGCCTCCGCCCAGCGCTACATCCGCGACCTCGCCATCACCGATCCGGTGGTCCTCTACCACGGGGCGGTGGTGTGGGATCCCGTGGCCAGAGAACCTCTCTTGGAACGAAGGATCCCGCACGAAGACGCCCGCCGCGCCATCGCTGCGCTCGCGCCCCTGCCCGTTCATGTCCAGGCCTATGCCGCGGTCGACGACCCCACGGTGTACGTGGCCCAGGTCACTCCCCCGATCGCAGAGTTCCTGGCCAAGGAACGCCTCCCCGCGGCCGAGGTGCACGACCTCGGGACGTTCCTGCCCCGGTCGCCGGTCAAGCTCCTCGCGATCGGCGAACCGGAGATCCTCACAACCGCGGAAGAGACGCTCCGGGAGGCCCTGCCAGAACTCACCGTGGTCCGTTCGGAGCGCACGTACGTGGAGGTACTGCCGCCGGGCACGTCCAAGGGGGAGGGCCTGGGTTGGCTGTGCGCCCACCTCGGGATCGGGTGGGAGGATGTGGTCGCCGTCGGGGATCAGATGAGCGATCTCACGATGATCGAGCGGGCCGGCCTCGGGGTGGCGATGGCCCACGCCCCGACCCCGCTGCGGGAGAGAGCAGGCCTTGTCGTAGACCGCGTCGAGGAGATCCGCCACGCCCTCGGCCCGGCAAAGGAACGGAGGGGAGTCCAATGCCGGTCCTCCTCGGGCTGAACGGGGCCACGCTCCCCACGGCGGGGGCGGAGGAGGCGATCCGCGTCGCGCGCGAAGCCGGGTTCCGCGCGTTCGAGCCGCGGGTGCTGCTCCTCGCCGCGGCCGAGGCGGGAGGGAGGACGTCCGCGGTGCGGGAGTCCCTGGCCCCGGATCTGGTTTGGCTTCCCCTGAACGCGGTCGAGGGCCTGTTCGCCATCCCCCGCGAGGAGATCTCCGCCCGCGCCGGAGAGACCTGCTCCCTCGCCACCCGGTTCCGCGTCCCGCAAACGATCTTCGTCCCCGGCAGCGGCCCGGCGTGCCTCGCTTTCGCCGCAGCTGTGGCTGAGCTAGGGGCACTGCGCGACGTCGCCCGGCGCCACGGGGTAGCCCCGCTCTACGAGCTGATCGGGTTCCCCTCGTTCGCGTTCCCCTCGCTGGACCAGGCCTACCGCCTCGCCCGGGCGACGGGGATCCCCCTCGTCCTCGACACGTTCCACCTCGCGATCAGTCGGACCAGGCCCGAGGAGATCGCGCGTCTGCCGGAAGCGGCGATCGGCCTCGTCCACCTCTCGGACGCGATCACGTCTGGGAAAGCCATCGAGGAGCTGCGGGACGAGGATCGGGTCCTCCCCGGCGAGGGCGGGCTCCCGGTGGAGGAATTGCTCGTTGGGATTCGGCGCACAGGATACCAAGGTCCGGTGTCGGTGGAGGTGTTCCACCCTCGGTACGGGGAGCGGGAGCCGCGGGCTGTGGCAAACGACGCGTTCCATGCAGCCCGCACGGCCCTCGCCAGCGCGGGATGGGCGGTCTGATCGAGGAGGTATGGATGGAGAACATTAAAATTGGAATCCTGGGGGCGGGACGGATCGGGACCGTCCACGCTGCGAACCTCGTCCGCCGCGTCCCCGGCGCGCGGGTGGCGGCGATCGCTGACGTGCGTCACGACGCGGCGCAGCGCTGCGCGCAGGAGCTGGGGATCCCCCACGCCTACACCGAGCCGGACCCGATCCTCACCGACCCGGCGGTGGATGCGGTGTTCATCTGCACAAGCACCGACACCCACGCCTCGCTCATCGTAGCGGCAGCGGAAGCCGGGAAGCACGTCTTCTGCGAGAAGCCAATCGCCCTCGATCTCCCCACCATCGCCCGCGCCCTGGACGCGGTCCGCCGGGCCGGCGTGAAGCTACAGATCGGGTTCAACCGCCGGTTCGACCCAAACTTCGCTCGCCTCCGCGAGGAGATCGCGCGCGGGGCGATCGGACGCCTGCACCTCCTCCGCATCACCAGCCGCGACCCCGAACCCCCTCCGCCCGAGTACATCGCAGTTTCGGGGGGGATCTTCCTTGACATGACGATCCACGATTTCGACATGGCACGGTTCCTGGCAGGGGAGGAACCGACGGAGGTCTACGCCACCGGAAGCGTGCTCGTGGACAAGCGGATCGGTGAGCAGGGCGACGTGGATACGGCGGTCGTCACGCTGCGCTTCGCAAGCGGGGCGATCGGGGTCATCGAGAACTCCCGCCGCGCGGTCTACGGTTATGATCAGCGGATCGAGGCGTTTGGGGAGAAGGGCATGCTCCAGGTCGGGAACCCCCGTCTGGACACGCTGGTCCGGTCCGATCCCCACGGGGATCACCGCACCCGGATCTCCCACTTCTTCATGGACCGCTACGCTGATTCCTTCGTCCGCGAGGCCCAAGCGTTCGTTACCGCTCTCCGCAGCGGCGGACCGCCACCCGTGACCGGAGAGGACGGGGAGATCGCGGTGGTGTTGGCCCATGCTGCCCGTCGCTCGCTCGCCGAGCGCCGTCCGGTGCGGATCGCCGAGATCAGCTGACCGGCAGCGCTGCGTGCGGAAAGTCGGGTAGGGCTTATAATTAGCTGTCTGCAAACGTTTGCCAAGGAGGCGAGATGAAAGCGCTTGTACTGACAGCCCAGTGGGATCCGAGGCCTGGGTACGTGGTCTCGGAGTTCGAGAAGCGGACCGGCAAGGCCGTCGAGGGATCCAGCGTCTGGCGGCATCCTCGGCTCGAGCTCAAGGAGGTGGACCGGCCTGCCCCTGGACCGGGAGAGGTGCTGCTCCGGGTGCGGGCATGCGGGCTCTGCGGCTCGGACGTGCACTTCTACGAGACCGACGCCGATGGGTACATGCTCTACCCCGGCCTCACCAAGTTCCCCACCGTGATCGGCCACGAGTTCG
>JACIWK010000024.1 GCA_014360985.1 Candidatus Bipolaricaulota bacterium | reverse complement strand
CGTCCCATACCTCGTCCGAGGCCCTGACCCATGCCCCGCGCGGGGCCGGGACTTGCCGTCATCGGCGGCAACCGGCCCGCCAGGTAGTCCTGAACAGCCTGACGGACCGTTACCCCCGCCACGGAGACCATGTCCACTCCGGCGGCGGACAGGATTCCGGCGACGTTGGGCCCGAAGTTCCCTGCCAGGACCGCGCGGGGGGCGTGGGCGAGCACGGCCTGAGCGGCCTGGACGCCCGCCCCAGAACCCGCGTCCTTGTACGGGTTGGGGATGACCTGTGCGCCCTTGATCTCCATCCCTTCCACCTCCACCACGGTGAAGGTCGGAGCTCGACCGCACACGGGCGAGACCGTGTCCTCGAGCCCCCCCTGTCCCGTGGCTGCCAGGATGCGCTCGGTCACTGGGACTCCTTGGCGAGCTCGTCAAGGCGCGCCTTGATCTGCTGGAGCTCGCTCTCCAATGCCTTCGCACGGGCGGAGAGGAACGAACGCTCGTCCTCCGCGCCGTACGGGATCGCTCCCCATGCTCCTCCCCACGGAGGGGCCACTGGCGCCTGCTGGGCCCACCATGCCGCGAAGGCCGGAACCTGGCCCGTCTGGGAAAGGTACGTCGCCCCAGGCGGCATCCCTCCCCAACCGGGGGAGTAGCCGAACCGCATCCAACCAGGAAGGCCCGTCGCATAGAACATGTTCCGCCAACGCATCGGGATCACCTCACCGCAGATTATAAGCATAAGCACATAAGTGTCAATACCCAGTGTGAGAACTGTTTTCATGCGACAACTGCCGCCCCGGTTGCCTGTGTGTACCCGGCCCCCTACCATCCCCTCATGCCTCGGCCGTTCAAGCCACGCTGGTGCGAGCGGATCCCGCCTCGACGGGCGTTCAAACCGGTCGGGGTCCCGATGGGGAGACTGGAAGCGGTGATTCTTCTCCTGGACGAACTGGAGGCGCTCCGGCTGTGCGACCTCGTCGGGCTCGATCAAGAGGCGGCTGGCCAGCGGATGGGGGTGTCCCGGGGGACGGTGCAGCGGCTGCTCGCCGCGGGGAGGGCGAAGGTCGTCGATGCCCTCGTGCATGGGAAGGGGATCGTGCTCAGCGGGGGGGACCACATCCGGCTCCCCCCAGGAGACCACGGGTGGGGGCACCGGGGGGGACGGGGTACGATCGGGCCATGATGCGCTGGACGTTGGGGGTCGTGGCCGGCCTGGCCTTGGGTGCCGGCGCCGTGGGGGCACCGGTGGAGCTCCACTACTTCTGGGCCCCCACCTGCCCCGACTGCGCGGTGATGCGGCCCTATCTCGACGCTCTCGCCGAGGAGTTCCCCGAGCTAGAGATCATCGCTCATGAGGTCGCCTACAGCGGGGAGAACCTGCGCCTCATGATCGCCCTCGCCGAGACGTACGGGGTATATGCTGTCGCCACCCCGGTCGTCGCGGTGGGGGACGTGCTCACGGTGGGGGCGGGGCTGGTGGCCGAGCTCCGGATCCGGGAGGAGGTGACGCGCTGTGTGGAGGAGGGCTGTCCCTCTCCCCTGACGCGCCTCCTCGAACCGGAGGACACGGGCCTCGGACTGGCGGAACTCCTCCTCATCGCCCTCGTCGCGGCGAGCGCCATCTTCCTTCTCTTCCAGGTCCTCGCCCGCTGATCGAGATTCATCCGCTTTCCCGATGGGGCGTGCCCGTTCCGTGGGAGAACGTTGGGCGATGCCGGGCTCCATCGTGTTTGCCGCTGCCCACTTGGGCTACGACACGGGCCAGGTGCCCATCGGGGGTGGGGCCCAGGTGGGGATCCACCTCCTGCGGCGCTGGGCCGTGACCCGGCCGTGTCCGATCACCGTCCTCGGGTCCGGTCCTGAAGCCCCGGTCCCCGGGATCGCCTACCGCCCGATCCCGTGGGAGGTGCGCGGCCACACCGGCCCGATCACCGATCTTTCCGTTTCCGGCTACGCCCGGTTCTGCCGTCAGTTCGAGGGCGGGGTGACGGAGCATCTCGCTCGTCTCGCCTGCGAGGTGGACCCGCGGGCGGTGTGTGTTCTCCACAACGACATCGCCGAGGCGGGGGACTTCGCGCGGATCCGGAAGCTGGGGTTCCGCCAGGCCGCGATCTTCCACGTGGACGTGGTGGACTACGTGGCCCGGATCTACCTCCGGGGCCGGATCGCCGCCCCGACCCTCGCCCGAGTGCTGCGCGCTGTGGATCGGCCCGGGGTGCGGCGCCTCGTCCCCGACGTCGTTCAGCTCGCCCTTGCCAAGCAGGAGGCGTGTGCGCGGCACTGTGACCTCCTCGTCGTCCCATCGGCAGAGATGGCGGCCATCCTCCGCCGCTCCTACCCATGGCGCACGGAACGGGACGTCCTCGTCCTCCCGTGGGGGACGATCGCCGACCCCGCGCCGGCTGGCGTGGCGGAGGCGGCGGAGGAGATCCGCGCGCAATACCGTCTCGACGATCGCCCGGTGGTGGTTGCCCTGTCCCGCATCTCCCCCGAGAAGGGGCAGGACCTCCTCCTCCAGGCCCTCGCGCGGTGGGAGAGGGAGGGGGGAGATGATCTCGTCGCCTTCATCTGCGGGGCCCCGGCGTACATGCACGGGGGGAGCTACATGCGCCGCCTCCGCCGCCTGGCGCGGAAGCTCCGCGAGGTTGAGGTCCACTTCCCGGGTTACGTGACCGGCGTGCGGAAGCATGCCTTCTTCGACGTGGCGGACCTGTACGTCTTCCCTTCCCGGCACGAGAGCTACGGGCTGACCTTGATGGAGGCCCTCGCTGCCGGGCTCCCCGTGCTCACCACCGCCCATCGCTCGGCGCCCGATCTCGTGCACCCGGAGTTCGGCCGCGTCGTGGCCCCCGAGCCGCGGGCGCTGTGCCAGGGCCTCGTCGAGCTTCTCTCCCGCCGTGAGGAGCTACCCGCGATGGGCGCTGCCGCCCGGCGGTTCGCCCGCCTCCATCCGTTCGACGCGGCCGCCGATGCCCTCGCCGCGGCCCTGGTCGGCCTCCTGGCTCCCTCGCCCCCCGTGGTCCCGGCGGGGTGAGGGGCCTTCGCCCAGGAGCTCCACGAGCCGCCGCGCGTTCTGCGGGGCCCACCCGTACGCGTCGTTGTTGAAGTAAGCGAACACCGTCTCCACGGGAAGCCCCCGCAGCCGCTCCGCCCATTCGTGGAGCTCCTCCTCCGCGTAGCGGTAGGCGTACACCGGTCGCGACCGTGGAAGCGGACGAACGCGTGGTTCGCCGTGGCCACCACGAACTCCGGGAGGTCGGGTGCGCTGACGATGCACATCGCGATCCCCCTTTCCCGTAGAAGGTGCGCGACCTCGTCCACGAACCAGGAGGGGTGGCGGAACTCCAGGGTGGTGGGGCAGCGGGGGTCGAGTTGGTCCACCACGCGCTGCAGGAGGTCTCGGTCGAAGCGAAGGGCGGGTGGAAGCTGAAACAGAACCCCCCCTAGCTTGTCGCCAAGCTTCGTCCCCGCCGCGTAGAACCGGCGCACAAGCTCCTCCGTATCCCTGAACTTTCGGAGGTGGGTGATGCCCCGGAACGCTTTGAGGGTGAACAGGAACCCCGGTGGACCCTTCCGGGCCCAGGCTTGCATCATCGCCTCGGTGGGGAAACGGTAGAACGTGGCGTTCACCTCCACGGTGTTGAACGTCTGGGCGTAGAACGCGAACCAATCCCGCTCCGCAAGGTCTGCCGGGTAGAAGGGCCCGGCCCAGTGGGGGTAGGTCCATCCCGAGCAACCGATTCGAAATCGGGACATTGCGATCCAGTATAGCGGCGTCGTGGGAAGGACACGATGGGGGGATGGAGCGAGAAGGTTCGGTTCGCATCGGGTGCCACCGTAGGTCTCCCGCGTGCGGTGCGTCTTTCCCACCGCGATGGCGCCGGCATGGCTCGGCCGAGGGTAAAATCGCAGGTTATGGCCAAGGTGGCGGCGGGGGAGCGGTTTCGGCTGAAGACGAAGCTCAAGCCCCAGGGCGACCAGCCCCGGGCGATCGAGGAGCTCACGGCGGGGCTCGAGGAAGGCCACCGCTACCAGACCCTCCTCGGGGCCACGGGGACGGGGAAGACGTTCACGATTGCCCACGTGATCCAGAACGTCCAGCGGCCGACCCTCGTCATCGCCCACAACAAGACCCTCACCGCCCAGCTCTACGGCGAGTTCCGCGAGCTCTTTCCAGACAACGCAGTCCACTACTTCGTCTCCTACTACGACTACTACCAGCCGGAGGCGTACATCCCCCAGACCGACACCTACATCGAGAAGGATGCCCAGATCAACGAGGAGATCGACCGCCTCCGCCACGCGGCCACGGCGAGCCTCCTCTCCCGACGGGACGTGATCGTCGTCGCCAGCGTGTCGTGCATCTACGGTCTGGGCTCGCCCCAGGACTACGCCGCCCTCTCCCTCGTCCTCGAGGTGGGGCGCGAGTGCGACCTCGACGAGGTCCTGCGCCAGCTCGTCCTGCTCCAGTACCGGCGGAACGAGCTCGCCTTCGAGCGGGCGACGTTCCGGCTGCGGGGGGATGTCCTCGAGGTCATCCCCGCCTCGGAGGAGGTCGGGTACCGGATCGAGTGGTTCGGGGACGAGGTGGAGCGGATCTCGGCCGTGGATCCGCTCACCGGGAACGCCCTCCAGGACCTCGCGAAGGTCACGGTGGCCCCGGCGACGCACTACGTGACCCCGGGGGAGCGGCTGAAGCGGGCGATGGCGGGGATCGAGGCCGAGCTCGAGGAGCGGCTGGCCGAGCTCCGCGCCCAGGGGAAGCTCCTCGAGGCCCAGCGGCTCGAGCAACGGACGCTGTTCGACCTGGAGATGATGCGGGAGATGGGGTACTGCCCCGGGATCGAGAACTACTCCCGCCACCTCGACGGCCGGCGCCCCGGCGAGCCCCCGTGGACCCTCCTCGACTACTTCCCCCCGGGGTTCCTCACCGTGATCGACGAGTCCCACCAGACCGTCCCGCAGATCAACGGGATGTTCCACGGCGATCGGTCGAGGAAGGAGACGCTCGTCGAGTACGGGTTCCGGCTCCCGTCCGCCCTCGACAACCGCCCGCTCACGTTCGGGGAGTTCGAGGAGCGGGTGGGGCAGGTCATCTTCATGTCCGCGACCCCCGCCGACTACGAGCGGCGGGTGTCGGCGAAGGTCGTCGAGCAGATCGTGCGCCCGACGGGCCTCGTCGACCCCGAGGTCGAGGTGCAGCCCGTGCAAGGCCAGATCGATCACCTGTTGGGCGAGCTGAGGCGGGTCACGGAGCGCGGGGAGCGGGCCCTCGTGACGACCCTCACGAAGAAGATGGCCGAGGACCTCACCGACTACCTCGTCGAGCTCGGGGTCCGGGCGCGGTACCTGCACTCCGAGATCGAGACCCTCGATCGGGTCGACATCCTCCGCGACCTGCGCCTGGGGAAGTTCGACGTCCTCGTGGGGATCAACCTTCTCCGGGAGGGGCTCGACCTACCTGAAGTATCGCTCGTGGCGATCCTCGATGCGGACAAGGAGGGGTTCCTCCGCTCGGCGACGTCCCTCATCCAGACGATCGGCCGTGCGGCGCGGAACGTCCGCGGCAAGGTTATCCTCTACGCCGATCTCGTGACCGATGCCATCCGCCAGGCGGTCGAGGAGACGAACCGCCGTCGGGAGATCCAGCTCGCCTACAACCGGCGGCACGGGATCACCCCGGAGACGATCCAAAAGGAAGTGCGCGACATCGTGGCCGAGTTCTCGGGTCGGCGGGTAGAGCCGATCGAGCTCCCCACGGCGCCGGAAAAGCTCCCGCGGGAGGAGATCGCGGGGCTCATCCGGACGCTGGAAAAGGAGATGAAGGCCGCGGCGGAAGCCCTCGAGTTCGAGCTCGCGGCGGCCTACCGCGACAAGCTGCGCGAGCTCCGCCGGCTCATGTAGCCGCGGGGGGCTGGGAGAACCTGGGGGTCAAGTCTTTATTCTTAGGGTCGTCCGGGGTACACTCGCCCCATGGCGCGGCCGCTGCGGATCGAGTACGAGGGGGCGGTGTACCACATCACGAGCCGGGGGAATGCGGGGCAAGAGGTGTTCCTGGGCGATGGGGATCGGCGGGCGTTCCTGGAGATCCTGGGGGAGGTGGTGGAGCGGTTCGCCTGGTTGTGCCACGCCTACTGCCTGATGCCGAACCACTACCACCTGCTGGTGGAGACCCTTTCTCCGACCCTGTCGCGAGGGATGAGGCACCTGAACGGGGTGTACACGCAGTGGTTCAACCGGGAGCACGGGCGCGCGGGGCACCTGTTCCAGGGGCGGTTCAAGGCGATCCTGATCGAGAAGGAGAGCCACCTCCTCGAGGTGGCGCGGTACATCGTGTTGAACCCGGTGCGGGCGGGGCTGGTTCGGGATCTTGGGGAGTGGGGGTAGAGCAGCTACCGGGCGACGGTGGGGGAGGGCCCGAGGCCGGGGTTCCTGACGGTGGACGGGATCCTGGAGCAGTTCGGAGACGACCGCACGCGCGCCGCCGCTGCGTACCGGGCGTTCGCGGAAGGAGGGCGAGGCGTGAACCTCTGGTCACGTCTCGAGGGCGGTGTGTTCCTGGGGAGCGAGGGGTTCATCGAGAAGCTGCGGCCTCTCCTCCGGGAGAAGGTGCCCGTGCGCGAGGTCCCGAGGGAGCAGCGGTCGGCCGGTCGGCCAAACCTGGCTGAGCTGTTCACGGGGGTGAGGGACAAGGCGAGCCGGGACGAGGGGATCCACGAGGCGGTTCGGGTGCACGGGTACACCCTGCGGGAGGTGGCAGACTTCCTTGGGCTTCACTACACGACCGTGAGCGTGATCGCCAACCGGGTGGCCGCGGCGCGGCGACACTAAAGATAAAGACTTGAACATCCCGCTAGGTTTTTCAACCACGGGAGGTGTCCTCCCGTAGCTCTTAGTCCCGATCCTCTCGGAACATCGCCCACATCACCCGCACGAGGTGCCTCCCCAGCGCCCGCACCGCCTGGTTGTGCTTCTTCCCCTCCGCCCTCTTCTTCTCGTAGTACGCCCGCGACTGCGGCACCTTGGCCATGTGCCGGGCCACCGCCGTCATCTCCCCTTCGCCCGCCGGTTCACCTGCCGCGGCCGCTTGCTCCCCTTGGACTCCCCCGACTGGTGGTCCAACGGACACATCCCCAGGTACAGGGCCAGGCTCCGCTCCGAGCCGAACCGCTCCATCCTCCCGATCTCCCCGGCCAGCTCCCCACACGAGATCGCACCGAACCCAGGGATCGAGTCGATCCGCTGCGCCAGAGGAGAGCTCGCCACCAGCCCTTCGATCGCCTCCTCCAGCTTGGCGATCTCCCCCAGCACCTCCAGGAGCCTCCGCGCATCGGCCACGATCATCGGCCCCACGTACTCCACCTCTTCCGAGAACCGTGC
>JACIWK010000023.1 GCA_014360985.1 Candidatus Bipolaricaulota bacterium | reverse complement strand
CAAGGGCGGCACTTCAGAGCCGAGCAGGCCCCAAGGCTGCCGACCCCACGAGCCACACCCCTGCCTCGGCCACATCGTACCTCAGTTCGACCCCCCTTCCAGGGTCAAAAACCAATGGTAGACCCTAAGGTAAGGTCTAAGGTCTGAGGGAGAGCTAGGAGGTAGATGCGCTCCCTTCCAGCGCGCGGAGGAGCCCGTCCACGGAGGCCCGCACCTCGGGCAGGGGCAGGCGGGCGAGGTCAGGAAGGGTTCAACCTTCCTCCAACATGTGGATCACGGTGTGGCCGAGGAAGTGGCCGGTGAACGGGACGCCCTGGAAGCTTAGCCACGACCCGAAGAACGGGTTCACGGGCTCGCCTTCGGTCGCCCGGTTGCGGTAGGCGCGGGCGAGCTCCGCGACGTGCGCCCGGCACCAGGGGAGCCACCCCGCGTCCGGGGCGAGGTGCCAGCTCTCGCGCCCGAGGATGACCTCCTCCAGCCGTTGGGCGAACCCCTCGACGTAGAGGAGCCCCAGCGGATCCTCCTCTACCCGCTCCAGGGGCTCGCTCCGCCACGCGGCGTGGGCGACGTGCCCAAGCTCGTGGGCGATGAGCCCCTCCAACCGCTTCGTGGTGTGCCACCCGAGCTCGGCGATGTTCTCCAGTCCGAACAAGACCGCCGGTCTCCCCCTGTACGTCGTGGCCCACCCCGCCCCGCACCCGATGCCCACGTGGACCACCGCGACCACGTCCAGATTCAACCCAAGCGCCGCCCACGCCCGCGCCAGAACATCGTCCCACAGGCCGAGGATTCTCCTCCGCGCTTCCTCCATCGCCGACAGCCGCGCGGGAAGCGGGGGGAACACCCGGGCAAGCACGAGGGCGCGCCAGTCCTCCCCCGCAGTCGTGTAGTCGTGGACCTGCTTCGCGTGGAGCTCGGGGAACCACTGGCCGTAGAACCGCTCCCACGCGGCGAGGATCTCCGTGGGCGTGGGGTCGGGCAGGGACCGCAGGACGCGGAGGAACCCGCCCGCGGCATCGACGAGGGGGAACTCCGTCATGCGGGCAGGCTACCAGGGCGGAGGGGACCGTCAAGTTGGGGGGGAGACCGCGGCCGGGCCCGTGCCACGCTCGCTACGCCGCAAACTGCGTCGTCAGCCACACCGCGAGCACGGGGTCGGAAAGGACCCACTCCCCGCGCTCCTTCCGCTCCGCCAACCCCTTCCCCGCCAGGTACAGAAGGTAGCGGGACACGACGTTGGGCGAGTCCCCAATCTCCCGCGCGATCGCCGATGGCGAGGCGTGCCCCCGGGCAAGCGCCCGGGCCACGGCCCGCTCCTTCGGGGAAAGGCGGGCCCACTCCTCCTGGAACAGGAGGTTCCCCTCCTCGGCGAGGAACGCGGCGAACGCCGTCGCCACCGCCTCCGGGGTGACCTCCCCCTCCCCCCGGGCGAGCTCCCTCCCCAGAAACTGGACGTAGAACGGGATCCCTGCCGTCAATGCCTGCACCCGCGCGCTCGCCTCCCGGCGCACCGGACGGGCGAGGTTCCTCTCCAAAAGGGCATGAACCGCGTCCCCAGGGAGCGGCCCCACCTCCCGCACCACGAACTGCCGCCACAAGGCCGCGCCGGGGTTGAGGACGACGGCGTCCATCGTCCCGCGCACCGAGCCGGAGATGGAGAGCACGGTGTGCTCCATCCCCTCGTACAGGGTGCGCAGCTTGCGGATCGCCCCCTCCCCAAGGGGTTCCCCGCGGTGCCTCAGCTCCATCACCGTGGGGAACTCGTCCAGAAACAGGGCGCACCGGACGCCCCTCTCGGCGGCGATCCACTCCGGGAGGGCGAACGCGCGTTCGAGAAGCTCGGACGCGGCGGGGACTTCCTCGGAGCGGGCGAACCGCACGAGAAGCTCGACCTCCTGGCGGAGCCGCACCGAGACCTGAACCCGCTGGAGAAGGTCCTGGAGGAGGGCCAGCTTCGCCGAGAGGAAGTGCTGGGCCCGCACGGGCAGCGGAAGGACCTTCCGCTCGTGGAACCGGTCCAGGACCTCCCGGAGGAGGAGCCGCGCCAACTCGGCGAGCGTCCCCTCGACGAGGTCCCACAGGGACACGTAGACGGGGACGACGCTCGGATCCTCGTCGAGCTGGCGGATGACCTCGAGGAAAGCCGAGGTCTTCCCCATCCGCCGCCGGCCCACGAGGGCGAACCCCATCCGCTCGCGGGGGGAGGAGAGGGTGCGCACCATCTCCCCCACCAGCTCCTCCCGGTCCACGAACTCGTCCCCGCACACCGGCCGCAGGGTGAACATGTTACGACAAGTCTATCGTCTACAAATCTATCGTCAAGGGGTTGGAGCTGCTCGACCGGGCGGCGAGACCCTCGTCAGCCGCGCCGAGTTGGTGAGAAAGGCGGTCGTCCTTTCTTCCAAGGCGGCGGCGAGGAGGAGCGCGTCCGTGGGTAGAACCCGTACACCGCCCGCAGCTGCGCCACCTCGTTGGCGATGGAGGCGCTCGGCACTATACGAACTGCATGCGGGGAAGGCCCCCCGAAACGGCTCGCAGATGTGCACTTTGAGATCATCCCTGTCGGCAGGAGGCTTCACGAGGAGCTCGGTCAGGGAAGCGTAGGGAGCAAGACCTTCGAGATGGTAGATGAGAACAGAAACGTCGAGCGAGAGCGCGGAGCACTGGCTGGTGCTCCGTCCCGATCGAGCTTGCTCACCCTCCACGCGCGCGGCGGCGAGCCTCGGCGAGGATCCGCTCTGCCTCGTCCGCCCCCGCCCACCCGAAGATCTCGGTGTCCTTCGCCTCGAGCGTCTTGTAGACCTGGAAGAAGTGCTCGATTTCGGCGAGGAAGTGCGGCGCGAGGTGCAGGAGATCGGCCACCTCGGCGAACCGAGGATCGACGACCGGCACGGCGAGGATCTTCTGGTCGCGGCCCTTCTCGTCGCGCATGTCGAGGACCCCCACCGGCCGCACGGGGACGAGACACCCTGGGAACGTGGGCTCGTAGGTGACGATGAGGGCATCGAGGTGGTCCCCGTCCTCGGCGAGCGTGCCGAGGATGAACCCGTAGTCCGCTGGGTAGTGGAGCGGGGAGTAGAGCACCCGGTCGAGGCGGAGCTGGCCCGACTCCTCGTCGTACTCGTACTTGTTCCGGCTCCCTTTGGGGACCTCGACGAGGGCGACCACTGGCTCCGGTCTCATAGGCCCATGATACCGGCACGAGCCAGTGCCGGGCGATGGACTAGAATCGCTTCTGAGATGGAGGCGATGGTCGAGGGACGGGAGCTGGCGGAGACGCGGGCGATCGTGGACCGGACGTTCCGCGTCCGGCGGATCACCCTGGGTGCGTTCTGCGGGGTGGCCCTCGTCGTCCTCGGCGTCCCCGGGTTCCCGTTCAACCCCGTGTTCGCGGTCCCGTTCGCGTGGCTCCTCCTCACGCTTCCGTTCCAGTGGCTCCTCCGGCGCCAGCGGACGCTACGGTCGCTCCAGAACGTGCACGCGGCGTTCCTGGCCCTGGAGAGCGCGCTCGTGAGCTACCTCGTCCACCGGCTGGGGGGCGTGGCGTGGGTCGGGGTCCTGTTCTACCTGTTCACCGTGATCTACGCGAACTTCTTCCTGCCCCCGCTTGCCGGGTACGTGGTGACGGGGATCGCCCTGTTCGGGTTCGCCCTCGTCGCCGCCCTGGAGATGACAGGCCTCATCCCGCACTATCTCCCGTTCGCAGGCCAGGCCCCTCCGCACCAGGACCCAGTGTGGGTGGTGGCGACGATCCTCGTGGGAGGGTTTGGGTTCTACGCCGTGCTCGCGTTCACGGTGCGGGCGTTCGCCACGATGTACGAGCGGCGGAGGCGGGCCCTGGCCGAGCTTTCCGCGCGGCTCCTCACGGCCCAGGAGGAGGAGCGCAAGAGGATCGCCCGCAAGGTCCACGACGAGCTTGGGCAGACCCTGGCTGCCGCGCGGTGGGCCCTCGCCGGGGGAGATCCCGCCGAGGCGGAGCGCCTTCTCAACCTGAGCGTGGAAGGGATGCGGACCCTGGCCCGCGAGCTCCGTCCCCCGCTCCTAGACGAGCTCGGCCTCACCCCGGCCCTCCGGGCGCTCGCCGAGCGGTTCGCCACCTCAACGGGGGTCGTCGTGGAGGTGGAGGGTCCCCCGGGAAGGCTCCCCTCCGAGGTGGAAACGGCCCTGTTCCGCGTCATCCACGAGGCGCTGGAGAACGTGCGTCGCCACGCGGAGGCACGCCAGGTCACGATCACGCTGGATCGAAGGCGGGGAGCGGTGGTCGGCGAGGTGGCGGACGACGGGAAAGGATTCGATCCCCACCGCGCCGGGGAGGGATTGGGCTTGTCGGGGATGAAGGAATGGGTCGGCTTTCTCGGGGGGGAACTCCACATCCACTCCCAGCCGGGGAAAGGGACCCGGGTTCGGTTCACGGTGCCGGTCCATGATTCGCGTCCTCATCGTCGATGACCACCCCCTCGTCCGGGAGGGCCTCGCCCGGCTCCTCGCCGGGCACGGGATCGTCGTCGTCGGCCTCGCTGCCGAAGGAGAAGAGGGGATCCGCCTCGCCCGCCGGGAGAGGCCGGATGTCGTCCTGTGGGACCTGGCGATGCCGGGCGGGGGGCTTGGAGGCCTGGCCCGGTTGAGGGAGGCCGTGCCTGACTCGCGCATCCTCGCCGTCACCGCCCTCGATGATCCGTGGCTGGGGGCGGAGGCGGCCCGTGCCGGCGCCGATGGGTTCCTGCCCAAGTCCTCATCGCCCGAAGAGCTGAGGACAGCGATCCTGGACTGCTTGCAGGGCCGCGGTCCCCTCCCCTCCCCCCCGGCCCTCTCCCCCCGCGAGGAGGAGGTGTTCCGCCTCCTCGCGACCGGGGCGCCCAACCCGGAGATCGCCCGCAGCCTCGGGATCTCAATCAAGACCGTGGAATCATACCTGGAGGGGCTGAAAGGGAAGCTCGGGTGCCGGACCACCGCTGAGCTCAGGGCCCGCGCCCTCCGGCGGGGGGATAGTGCGCTCCCCCGATCCCCGCGCTGAGGGATCCTCCCGTACGATGGTCTCCGTGCGCACGGTGATCGTCGATGACCACACCCTCGTTCGCGAGGGGATCGCCCGCATCCTGGCCGCGGCCGGATTCTCCGTGGTCGGCCAGGCCGCGTCGGGGCGAGAAGGGTGGCGCTTGGTGCGGGAGCTCGCTCCGGACGTCGCGGTGGTGGACGCCGCCCTGCCCGAGCTCTCGGGGATCGAGCTGTGCCGGCGGGTGCGGGAGCGGCGAAGAGGGGTGGCTGTGGTCCTGATTTCGATGTTCGACGACGCGGAGTGGCGGGCCGAGGCGGCGCGAGCCGGGGCGGCGGCATACGTGCTGAAGGGCGCCGCGCCGGAAGACCTCGTCGATGCGGTCCGCCGCGCGGCGCGCGGGGACTCGCTGCTTCCGCCCCCTCCGCCCGAGGCCTCCCCCCTCACCGCCCGGGAGCGGGAGGTGATCCAGCTCATCGCGGAGGGGAAGAAGACATCGGAGATCGCGCAGCTCCTCTCCCGTTCGGTGGCCACGGTGCGCGCGCACAAGGCGTCGGCGATGCGCAAGCTGGGCGCCCACACCACCCCTGAGCTCGTGCGCAAGGCGCTCGATCGCGGGTTGGGCGGCGTTCCCCGTTACGGAGGACCCCATGAACGACCTTGACCGCTACCGAGAAGCGATCACTTCCATCCTTCTCTCCCTTGTGCCCGCGTGCGGGCCCTTGCGGGGCCTCGTGGGCTACCCGTTGGGCGCGGTGGCCGACGACGGCGGCCCCGGCCCGGGGCCCGGAGGGAAGCTCCTCCGTCCGTCCCTTGTCCTCTTCGTCTGCGAGGCCCTGGGGGGCGACCCCGGGCGCGCCCTGCCGTTGGCCGCGGCGGTGGAGCTCGTCCACACCTTCTCCCTCGTCCACGACGACATCGTGGACGGGGATCGCGTACGTCGCGGCCGGGCCGCAGCGTGGGTCGTGCTGGGAGAACATCAAGCGATCCACGCCGGGGACGGGCTCCTCGCGCTGGCGTTCCGCACCGCGGCCCGCGCCGAGCTCCCAGGGAGGATGACGGTGCGCGCGGTGGAGGCATTGGCCTCAGCCACCCTGGCGATGGTGGAGGGACAGGCGCGGGACCTCGCGCTGGAGGGAAGGCCGGCGAGAACGGACGAGTACTTGGTGATGACGAGAGGCAAGACGGGCGCGCTGTTGGGCTGTGCGCTTGAGCTGGGGGCGATCGCTGCGGGTCGCGACGACCTTGCCCCCGCACACCGCCAGGTGGGCGAGACCCTCGGGATCGCGTTCCAGATCCGCGACGACTGGCTCGGTCTGTGGGGAGACCCCGCGGTGGTGGGAAAGGCTGTGGGAAGCGACATCGCACGAGAGAAGCGCTCGTACCCGATTGCGTGGGCCCTGGAGCGCGATCCATCCCTCGCCCCGTCCCTCCGCGATGCCCCGCTTGGCGAGGTGCAGGCACGGCTCGCGGAGGTGGGGGCACGGGAGGCGACCGAGGCCCGCGCCGACGAGCTCCTCTCCCAGGCCCGGGAAGGGGCGCGGCAGCTCCCCTGGCCGGTGTGGGCCCACGCCGAGTTCGAAGAGCTGTGTCACGGGCTCTCCGCCCGGGTGAAGTGAGATGGGACGCCCTCTGACCCTCACGTACGAGCTCGCGCGGTACCTCCTCCCCCGTCGCAACTGGGGGAGGAAGGGAAGGCTGTTCCCGATCGTCCTCATGCTCGAACCCTTGGAGGCGTGCAACCTCCGCTGCGCGGGGTGTGGCCGGGTCCGGGAGTACGCGGGCGTGATGGACCGGCGGATGGGGGTCGACGAGGCGCTGGCGGTGGCCGAGGGGGCAGGAGCCCCGGTCGTGTCCGTGTCCGGCGGGGAGCCGCTCCTCCACCCCAAGATCGCGGACCTCGTCGAGGGGCTCGTCGCCCAGCGTCGATGGGTGTTCCTGTGCACGAACGGGCTCCTCCTCCGGGAGTCGCTCCCCCAGTTCCGGGCCGACAGGAGGTTGTGCTTCGTCGTCCACCTCGATGGCACAGCCCGCGTCCACGACGGGGTGACGGGACGACCTGGGGCCTACGCGGAGGCCGTGGCCGCGATCCAAGAGGCCCGGGCACGGGGGTTCCGCGTGGCGACGAACACGACCGCGTTCCATGGCTCGGACCCCGCGGACTTGCACGAGCTGTTCCGCACCCTAACCACGCTCGGGGTGGAGGGGATCATGCTCTCCCCGGGCTACGCCTACGAGCACGTGACGGAGCGGGAGCTGTTCCTCAAGCGGGAGGAGGCGGTGCGCGCGTTCCGGGAGATCCTCGACGGGGAGAGGTTCCCGTTCTACGACAACCCCCTCTTCCTCGACTTCCTGCGCGGGGAGAGGGCCTACGACTGCACGGCGTGGGCTGTCCCCACGTACACCGTCCTCGGCTGGCGGGTCCCTTGCTACCTCATCGCCGATCGGCACACGGCCGACCTCGGGGAGGTCCTCGACCCCGGGCTGTGGGCGCGGTACGGGCCAGGCCGGGATCCGCGCTGCGCGGGGTGCATGCTCCACTCCGGGTTCGAGCCAGCAAGCGTGTTCGACCTCCTCCACCACCCGTGGAAGCTCCTCCGGAGGCAACGATGATCGTCACCGTTGCTGCGTTGGGGACGGAACTCCTCTTCGCCCCCCGCCCCCGGCTGCGGGTGGGGATGGGGGTGCAAGCGGGGGACCGACTGGGCGCGTGGCTGAACGGGCACGAGCCAGAAGGGGCCCTCGTCATCGGGTTCTCCGGCGCGACGCGGGCTGGCTTGGGCGCGGGGACGGTCCTCCTCGCCGCGGAGATCCTGGGCGATGGATCCGATCCGATCCCGCTCGATCCGGTGCTCGTGGCGAAGGCGCAAGAGGCGTTGCCGGACGCGGCAGTGGGGGCCGTGGCCACCGTGGCCCGGCCCGCTGACCCGGTGGAGAAGGCCCGCCTCGGGGTGGATGCCCTCGCCGTGGACATGGAGTCGGCCCACCTCGCCCGAGAGTTCGCCGACCGCGGGATGCCGTTTCTCATCGTGCGGATCGTCCTCGACGAGCTGTGGGAAGACGTATCGGGGTTCCACATCCGCTGGGCAGGGCGGGCGCTTGCCTGCTCCCGCAGGCTGGGGCAAGCTGCGGCCGCGCTGAGGCCGGTCCTGGAGGGGGCATGACGCGGACGGTCTCCGCCGGAGGTGTGGCGATTGGGGGCGGGAACCCGGTCGTAGTGCAGTCCATGACCAACACCCCCACTGCCGACGTGCGGGCGACGGTGGAGCAGGTCCGCCGGCTGCAGGCTTCGGGGTGCGAGGTGGTGCGGGTGGCGGTCCCGGACAGGCCGGCCGCCGAGGCGATCCGGGAGCTCAAGCGCGAGGTGACGGTCCCCCTCGTGGCCGACATCCACTACGACCACCGGCTGGCCCTCGCTGCCCTCGCCGCGGGCGTGGACAAGCTCCGCCTCAACCCGGGGAACATCCGCGACCCGGAGAAGATCGTGGCCATCGCCCGCGCGGCCGGGGAGCGGGGCGTGCCGATCCGGGTCGGGGTCAACGCTGGCTCCGTGGACAGGCGGTTCCTGGGCCCCCGGGGCGAGGTCACAGCCGAGGGGCTCGTGGACGCCGCCCTGTGGGAGGTGGAGCTCCTCGAGCGGGCGGGGTTCCGGGAGGTCGTGGTCGCGATCAAGGCCCACGACGTTCCCCTCACCGTGGAGGCGAACCGCCTCCTCCGCCGGGAGGGGGACTGGCCCGTGCACCTCGGGGTCACCGAGGCGGGGACGGAGTGGGAGGGAGCGATCCGGTCTGCGGTCGGGATCGGGATCCTCCTCGCCGAGGGGATCGGGGACACGCTACGGGTGTCGCTCGCTGGCGATCCGGTGCGGGAGGTGGAGGCGGCGTGGGAGATCCTCGCCGCGCTCGGGCTCCGCAGGCGTGGCCCATCCTACGTCGTCTGCCCGACCTGTGGTCGGACGGGGATCGACGTCCCCGGGATCACCCGCGCGGTGCGGGCCGGGCTCGCCCACCTCGTCCAGCCCCTCACGGTCGCGATCATGGGCTGCCCGGTGAACGGGGTCGGGGAGGCGGAACGGGCCGACTTTGCGATCCTCGGCGGGAAGGGGTTCGGCACCTTGTACGCCCATGGCCAGGTCGTCCAGCCCAAGGTCCCGGAGGAGCGGCTCGTGGCGGAACTCGTGGCGCTCGTCCTCCAGGAGGTGGGAGAGCATGCGTGACCCAGACGTTGTGCAGGCCGCTTCATGCGCGACCCCACCTGTCACCGACCTCGATCGGGCGATCGAGCGCGCGGTGGCGTGGCTCCTCGACCACCAGTACCCCGAGGGTTACTGGTGGGGGGAACTCGAGAGCAACGTGACGATCACGGCCGAACACCTATTCCTCACCCACATCCTCGGGATCGGATCCCAGGAACTGTGGGACAAGATCGCGCGCTACCTCCTCTCCCAACAGAGGGAGGACGGGACGTGGGCCAACTGGTACGGCGGGCCGGGGGATCTCTCCACCACCGTGGAGGCCTACCTCGCCTTGAAGATGGCCGGGGTGGATCCCAGTCTCCCGCCCATGGCCAAGGCCCGGGAGTGGATCCTCGCACGGGGCGGCGTGGAGAAGAGCCGCGTGTTCACGAAGATGTGGCTCGCGCTCCTCGGAGAGTGGCCGTGGGAGGCCACGCCGATGCTCCCCCCCGAGCTCGTCCTCCTGCCGACGTGGTTCCCGGTGAACATCTACGCCTTCGCCTCTTGGGCGCGGGGAACGATCGTCCCCCTCACCGTCCTCCGGGCGTTGAAGCCTGTCCATCCCATTCCCGAGGGGGCGAGGGTCGCTGACCTGTTTCCCCGTGGCCGGCAGAACGCCGCCTACGCTCTGCCCCGCAAGGGCGGGGGATGGGGCCGGTTCTTCTTCCAGCTCGACCGCCTTCTCCGCGCCTACGAGCGCCGGCCGATCCGCTCCCTCCGCCGCCGGGCCCTCGCCGTCGCCGAGGGGTGGATCCTCGCTCGGCAGGAGGCGGATGGGTGCTGGGGCGGGATCCAGCCGCCGTGGGTGTATTCCCTGATCGCCCTCCGCGCCCTCGGCCACTCCCCCTCCAGCCCGCCCGTGGCGCGGGGGATCGCTGGGTTTGCCCGTTACGCGATCGAGGAGGAGGGGACGTTCCGGCTCCAGTCGTGCATCTCCCCGGTGTGGGACACGGGGTTGGCGATGATGGCCCTGCAAGATGCAGGACTGCCTGCAGATCACCCGGCCCTCGTCCGGGCGGGGTCGTGGCTGCTTGGAGAGCAGATCTTCGTGGGCGGAGATTGGCAGATCGCGTGCCGAGCCCGGCCCGGGGGGTGGGCGTTCGAGTTCGACAACGATGTCTACCCCGACACCGACGACACGGCGGTGGTGCTGATGGCCCTCCACAGAGCCGCGCTCCCGGAGGAGGTGGGGTTTGCCCTCCAACGGGGGGTGGAGTGGCTCCTCGGGATGCAGTCGAGGGGCGGCGGGTGGGGCGCGTTCGATCGGAACAACACGAAGGCATTCCTCCGCCAGATCCCGTTCGCCGACTTCGGGGAGCTCCTCGATCCCCCCTCCGCCGACGTGACCGGGCACATCGTAGAGCTCCTCGGCCGCCTCGGGCACCACCCCGGGTTCCGCCCCTTGGACCGGGCGCTGCGCTACCTGTGGAAAGAACAGGAGGGGGACGGCTCCTGGTACGGCCGGTGGGGGGTGAACCACCTCTACGGCACGGGGGCCGTCCTCCCCGCCCTGGCCGCCTGCGGGTGGGACATGGCCGATCGCCGGGTACGGAAGGCCGTGGACTTCCTCCTCTCCCGCCAGAACGAGGACGGGGGGTGGGGGGAGGACATCGCGTCCTACCACCGACCCGAGCTGCGGGGCCGGGGGCCGTCCACCCCTTCCCAGACCGCGTGGGCCCTCCTCGGGCTCCTCGCCACAGGGGAAGGCGAGGCCGTCCAGCGGGGAATTGCGTACCTCGTACGGACGCAACGCGAGGACGGGACGTGGGACGAACCCCAGTTCACGGGAACGGGGTTCCCCACCGACTTCATGATCCGGTACGGCCTCTACCGCCACGTGTTCCCGCTGATGGCCCTCGGCCGGGCCCGGGAGGCGGCCCGATGATCGAGATCGAGCTCGCCCGCGTGTACGGGTTCTGCCCGGGGGTGCGGCGGGCGGTGGAGATGGTGGAGGAGCACCTCCGGGAGCGGGGCCCGCTCGCCACCCTCGGGGCGATCGTCCACAACGCCCGGGTCGTGGACCGCCTCGCCGCCCGGGGGGCCCAGGGGGTGGGGGCCCTGGATGAGGTGCGGGCCCCGGCGGTGGCGATCACCGCCCATGGGGCGGGGCCGGAGGTGGTCGAGGAGATCCGCCGGCGGGACCTGGTCCTGGTGGACACGACCTGCCCGATCGTGAAGCGGGCCCAAGAAGCGGCCCACCGCTTGAGCGGGGAGGGGTTCACCGTCCTCATCTACGGCGAGGCGACCCATCCCGAGGTCCAGGGGCTCCTGGCGTGGACGGGCGGGAAGGGCCACGCCACCCTCATCCCCGCGGACGCCCCCTCGCCGAAGGGGGGACGATTGGCCATCGTTTCCCAGACCACCAAGGAGCGGGAGGCGTTCTGGGAGTTCGTCGGGGCCGTGGTCGGCCGGAACCGAAGCGCGCTCCGCGAGCTCCAGGTCGTGGACACGACGTGCCCGGAGACGGGCCGCCGCTACCGGGCGGCCCAGGACCTCGCCCGGCGCGTGGAGGCAATCTTTGTCGTCGGGTCCCGCAATTCGGCCAACACGCGCCGCCTAGCGGAGGTCGTCCGGGCGACAGGGGTCCCGACCCACTTCATCGAGTCGGAAGAGGAGATCGGCCCGGGATCGCTGGAGGGGATCTCCCGGGTCGGGGTCACTGCCGGGGCCTCCACCCCCGATGAGGCCGTTCAAGCCGTGATCGCCCGTCTGCGTGGGTGGGGAGGGAAGCCGTGAACCCAACCTATGCTGGGCCGATCCTGCGCCGGATGGCGCTCACCGTACCCACGGACCGGGCGCCCCAGTTCATCGACATCACGGACGATGTGGAACGCCTCGTCCGCGAGAGCGGCGTTCGCGACGGGTTCGCCCTCATTTTCTGCCGCCACACCACCGCCGCCGTGCGCGTGAACGAAAACGAGCCGCTGCTCATCGCGGACATGGAGGAGTTCCTGAAGCGGGTCGCCCCTCGCGAGCTCTACTACCGGCACAACGACTTCACCATCCGCACCCACAATATGACCCCTGATGAGTGCCCCAACGCCCATGCCCACTGCCAGCACCTGCTCCTCGGGGCAAGCGAGGCGATCCCCATCGAGGAGGGGCGCCTCGTCCTCGGGCGGTGGCAGCGCCTGTTCCTCGTGGAGCTGGACCGACCGCGGGAGCGCGAAGTGATCGTCCAGGCGTTCGGCCATGGGTGAGCCCCTCGAATTGGCGCGGATCCCGCCTGGGGAGCGGGTGCTCCTCCTCCCGCACTGCCTGCGCCCAAGCCAGACCTGTCCCGGACGCCCATCGCGCCAGGGGTTCCAGTGCCCCGCGGACTGCGCGGAGGCATGCCCGATCAAGATCCTGCGCCAGGAGGCGCTCCGTCTCGGCTACAAAGGGGTGTGCGTCGCCCCCGGCGGGGCACTTGCCCTGCGGTTCGTCCAGGAGACACGTCCCCGGGCTGTGGTCGCCGTCGCCTGCGCCAAGGAGCTTCAGGAAGGGGGGGAAGCGGTGGCCAGTCTCGGATCGGAACAACCCCTCGTCGCGGCCGTCCCGCTATCCCGCGACGGGTGCGTGGACACCGAGGTCAACCTCGGCGAGGTGCTCGCCCTCCTCCGCGCCGGGATGGACCCTCCCTGACGTACCCGTTCTGCCGAAACCACTCCACCGCCCGGCGAAGGGCCTCCCGGGCCGGGGTCTGGGGTAGCCCGAGTTCCCGTACGGCCTTGCGCGGGTCGTAGAACATGTGGTGGCGGGCCATCCGCGCCGTGTCCGGGGTCAGACGAGGAACGGTCCCCGTCGCTGCGCTCCACGCCGCGTTGAGGTAGGCGAGGGGGATGAGGGGCGCTGCGGGGAGGCGAAGCCGCGGGGCGGGCCGGCCGCTCACCTCGGCCAGAAGTCCCAGGAACTCGCGCATCGAGAGGTTCTCCCCTCCGAGGATGTACCGTTCCCCCGGCCGCCCCCGCTCCGCCGCGAGGACATGCCCCACCGCCACATCCTCCACCGCCACCACGTTCAACCCCCCGTCCACGTAGGCCGGCATCCGCCCGTTCAGGAAGTCCACGATCACCTGGCCGGTGGGGGTGGGCTTCCGATCGTACGGGCCCACGGGGAAGCTCGGGTTCACCACCACCACGGGCAGGCCCCGGTGGGCGAACGCCCGCGCCACCTCCTGGGCCAGGAACTTGCTCTTCTTGTAGTCCCCAATGAGGGTAGCGGAGGTCGCGGGGACCGCCTCGTCCGCGGGACGGCCATCGCCGCGCAGGCCGAGGGCCGCCACCGAGCTCGTGACCACAACGCGCTCGACCCGTTCTTCCTCTGCCGCGCGGAGGACGTTAGCTGTCCCGTCCACGTTGACCTCGTAGATGAGCCGGCGGGGCCGGGCCCAGAACGCGTACAGGGCAGCGACATGGAATACCAGGGAACAGCCCGCGATGGCAGCGCGCACGGAGCGAGCGTTCCGCACGTCGCCTTCGGCCCACTCCACGTCGAGGCCATCGAGGTTCGCACGGTCCGCACCCGGGCGCACGAAGGCGCGCACGTCGTACCCGCGGGCAAGGAGCGCCCGGACCACGTTTGTCCCGATGAACCCCGTCGCCCCCGTCACCAACGCCCTCATCCCTGTTATATTCCCCCGCGAAGGCAGCCCGTCCACCGGGGAACTGCCCCGGGCAAATGGGCAACCGGCTCCCCCTGTACGTACCATACATTCTCTTGGGGAAAGCTCTGTGGACAAGAACGCGTTGCGAGAGGGACCCAACAGTGGTCTTGCTGCCCCGCATCTCGGACACCTGTCCCCCCGCCCCTGGACACGTGGCCGGAGGTTTTCCACAAGAGGGAGCTTGACCGCCCCCCATCCTCCCCGCTATACTCACCGTGCCCGCGAGGGCAGGACAAACGCGGGAGGGCTGGTCCTTGACAAGTGAACAGGGAGAGACGGGAAGCCTATCGGAAACCCTTGAGACTGAATTGAGAGGGTATGATCCCGGCTCAGGGTGAACGCTAGCGGCGCGCCTAACACATGCACGT
>JACIWK010000022.1 GCA_014360985.1 Candidatus Bipolaricaulota bacterium | reverse complement strand
CCCACGATCGGCGTGGCGGTGTTCGAGCTCCAGGATGCAGGCTATTACCACATCGCTGCTGCCCTGGGGTCGGTCGTGGTGGCGGTGGTGTTTGTGATCAACCTTGTCGTGCGGCGAATCCTTGGGGCTCGCCGCGTGGTGTGAGGAGGGACGATGGCGGCCATCTCGCTTCATCGGGTTACCAAGGAGTTCGGCGCTGTCAAGGCAGTCGATGACGTTTCCCTCGAGATTGCGGATGGAGAGATTGTGTGCTTCTTGGGGCCTTCGGGATGTGGGAAGACCACCACCCTGCGCATGATCGCGGGGTTCGAACGCCCCACGACGGGGGAAGTGCGCATCGGAGGACGCGTGGTGTCCTCGGAGCGGATGACGATCCCCCCCGAGCGGCGGAACCTGGGAATGGTGTTCCAGAACTACGCTGTCTGGCCTCACATGACGGTGTACGAGAACGTGCGCTACCCCCTCAAGCTGCGGAAGGTCCCCCGATCAGCCGCGCGGGCGAAGGTCATGGAGACGATCGCCCTGGTGGGGTTGGCGGGGCTGGAGAAGCGGTATCCTGAGCAACTGTCGGGGGGGCAACAACAGCGCGTGGCCTTGGCCCGTGCCCTCGTGGTCGAGCCCGATGCCCTCCTCCTGGATGAACCCCTGTCTAACCTCGACGCCAAGCTGCGGGAGAAGATGCGCTTCGAGATCATGGATCTCCATCGCCGGTTGAGGATGACCCTGGTGTACGTGACCCACGATCAGGCCGAAGCGATGGTCCTCGCCGACCGGGTGGTCATCATGGACCAAGGCGTGGTGGTGCAAGTGGGATCACCGTGGGAGATCTATCGGGAGCCCGCGAATCCGTTCGTGGCAGACTTCATCGGCCTGGCGAACTTCATCCCGGCTCGACTGGAGGAGGCATCGGGAACGTCGGGGATCGTGGCCCTCGGCGAGGGCGGCCCGCGGGTACCGTGTCTTGTAGCGAGTGGTGCTCCTGGGGACCTCCCAAGGTCGGGGATGCTGTTCGTGCGGCCGGAAGAGGTGGCGCTTGTCGGTGCGGAGGGGAGCCCCCTGGTGGGGGAAGTGGTGCGGGTGACGTTCCTCGGGGCGAAGCTCGACGTGCGCGTGCGGGCCTATGGTGCGGAGTGGCGGGCCGAGGTCCCGCCAGAGATGCAGGTTCGGGAGGGAGATCACATGGGATTGAGGGTCGGACGTGCGGTTTTCTTCGAGTCGCAAGGAGAGGTGGATGGTGCAAACGCTGAACTCTAGATCCAAAGCCATCGCCCTTGTCGATGGCGAACACTATCTCTCCGTTGTGAGATGGGCTCTCGATGCTCTCAGGACGGAGTACGATCTCGTGGGCGCTGTGTTCTTGGGGGGGACGGAGAAGGTCGGCTCCGAACGGGACCTGGAGGAACTGGGGATCCCCGTGATCCGCGGCGCGGACAGGTGCTCATTGCTTCGTGAGGCAATCGTGCAGTTCTCGCCCGAGGTGGCGGTGGATCTCTCCGATGAGCCCGTCGTCGGCTACCGGGAGAGGTTCGAAATGGCGAGCTTATTGCTTCACCTGGGGGTGAGGTACGTTGGCGCGGACTTCGCCTTCTCCCCGCCGCGTCTTGCTTCCATCGCCACACCGGCCCTCAGCGTCGTGGGCACGGGCAAACGCACAGGCAAGACCGCCATCGCCGCGCACACGGCGCGTGTGCTACGTGACCGATACAGGATCGCGATCGTGACCATGGGGCGCGGGGGCCCCCCCGAGCCGGAGGTCCTGGACGGCGAAACGCTCGATCTCGGTGTTTCCAAGCTGCTCGACTATGCGGATCGTGGTTTTCACGCGGCATCGGGGTGTTTCGGGCACGCCTTTATGACCCGCGTCCTGACCATCGGCTGTCGCCGTTGCGGAGGGGGGATGAGCGGGGGAGAACCGTTCTTCAGCAACGTCATCGAGGGGGCCCGCCTCGCGGATGGGAAAGGCCTCGACCTCGTCCTGTTCGACGGCAGTGGGGCCACTGCACCGCCGGTGCGGGTGGATCGTCAGGTACTGATCGTCGGGGCCCACCAACCCGTCGACTACATCAAGGGATACTTCGGACCGTTTCGGATCCTGCGGAGTCATGCCGTGATCGTCACAGGGTGCGAGCCCCCATTGGCCAGCGCGGAGAAGGTGCAGGCGGTGACAGAGGCGATCGCGGAGGTTAATCCACAGGTTCCTGTGTTCCGCACGGTGTTCCGCTTGCGACCGGTGGAGCCGATCGAGGGGGCGCGGGTCTTCTTGGCGGTCACATCACCGCCCAGCGTACTGCCGCGCCTCGCCAAGCACCTCGAGGAGCACTACGGGTGTCGCGTCGTCGGGACATCGCCCCATCTCTCGAACCGGCCCCTTCTCCGCCGCGACCTTAAGGGGGCACCCGACTACGACGTCTTGTTGACCGAGCTTAAGGCGGCTGGGGTCGATGTCGCTGCCCGATCCGCGCTCTCCGCGGGCCGCCGCGCGGTGTTCGTGGACGTTGAACCTGTGTCCGACGACATGGCCAAGCTCGATGCATGCCTGCTCCGCTTGGCGGACGAGGCGATCCACGCCAAGGGTTCTGCCCATGGCTAAGTCGATCGAGCGGGGGGCAAAGCGGCTGGCCGAAGCCATCGCAGAGAGGTACCGGCAAGGCGAGACGGATTACTGGCTTTCGCCCCTCGTCGTCGTCGATTCCCGCGGGGCGGTGGGGAGGGTACAGACAGGGGACGTCGTTGTGTTCTGTTGCCGACGCGGGGAGCGGGAGATCCAGCTCACGCGGGCGTTCGCGGATCCGTCGTTTGCGCACTTCCCGCGCACGGACCTCAATCCGCTGCTGTTCGTGACCCTCACCCGCTACCACCCCGACCTGTGGTACCTCCCAGCCGCGTTCGCGCCCCAGGACATCGCGGACACGATCGGGGAAGTCGTTTCACGGGCGGGCCTTCACCAGCTGCGTGCCGCCGAAGAAGAGAAGTACGCCCACATCACGTACTTCCTGAGCGGAGGGCGGGCGGCTCCCTTTCCGGGGGAGAGGGACCTGCGCGTGCCTTCTTCCCTAAGCGACCCTCCGCGAGCACTGCCGGGCCTGGTGCGCGAGCTGCGCGCGGCGTGGGCGGCCCACGACCCGGCGTGGATCGCGGTCAACGTGGCTACCGGCGACATCTCCGGCCATTCCCCTGCGATCGAACCGAAGATCGCCTGCGCGGAGGCGGTGGATCAGGCACTGGAGGAGTTGCTCGGTCTCGCGTCCCAGCATGGTTGCTGGACGGTGATCACTGCCGACCATGGTCTCCTCGAGGACCACGGTCCGCCGGCGGGGCCTCCGAACAACGCCCACACGACCCACCATGTCCCGCTGATCGTGGTCGGCCCGCGGGGGGAGCGGCCGCGCCTCCAGCCGCGGGGGGCGCTGGCCGATGTCGCGCCCACCATCCTCGCGATGATGGGTATGGCCATCCCGGACGCGATGACGGGCCATCCTCTGGTGATGGACCGCGGGAGGATGAGCCATCCCGTCCTGTTGATCATCCTCGATGGGTGGGGCCTGCCCGTGGAAGGCCGGGTGGATCCGATCACCCTGGCCAATACCCCCTGTTGGGATGCGTTGCAACGCGGGCCGATGGCTCGGCTGGACGCATCCGGAGAGGCCGTGGGCCTTCTTCCAGGTCGGAAGGGCAACTCCGAGGCCGGCCACCTGAACATCGGGGCGGGACGGGTGGTGCCCCAAGACGAGGTGCGGATCGAACAAGCCATCGCCGCAGGGACGTTCACCCGTGCCCCCGCGCTCCAGCACGCCGTTGCCACCGCGAAGGAGCGCGGCAGCTCGCTTCACCTCATCGGGCTTCTCTCTCACCAGAGCTCCCATGGCGCGGTGAACTACGTGGTCGAGCTTGTCAAGGCCGCCCGGCGGGAGGGCGTGACAAGGGTCTACGTCCATCTGATCACGGATGGCCGCAGTACCGTTCCTGGTACAGCACCACAACTGCTGCGCGAGCTAGGGCAAGAGATGGCCCAGATCGGGGTGGGCATGGCCGTGACCGCCGTCGGACGTGGCCTCGCCCTCGACCGCGGTGGGGACTACATTGGAAAGACCCAGCGTGCGTACCGGGCGCTGGTCCACGGAGAGGGGACCGCCGTCTTCACCTGACGGAGCTTATCTGCGCTGGGGGCGTGGTCCGAGCACATGGGGTGGGAAGCATTCCACCGTGCCGAGCGTCCGCCAACGGAGGGGGGCCGTTGGGGACACGACCCATCGTTAGTCCCCCGGTCGATAGGCCTCCCAGTGGATGCGCTTCGTGTCGTACTGGGTGCGGGGGGCCTTCTCCTCGGCGGGGATCCCCACCGGGATCAGGGCGAACACGAACTGGTCCTTGGGCAACCCCACCAGGGGGCGGATCGCTCCCTGCCGGGAGTCATCCATCCCGCACCAGGTCGCCCCCAAACCCAGGTTGGCGAGCGCGATGAGGAGGTTCTCCGTCGCGGCCGCCATGTCCTGATCGAACCACTTCTCCCCCACCTTCTTCCCGAAGGGGAGGATCACTGCCCCAGCATTCACGCCGAATGCCGCGTGCCCGTGGGCTTGACAGAGGGCGGCCACGGTCTCCTTGTTCGTCACCACCACGAAGCTCCACGGCTGGCGGTTCATCCCCGACGGTGCCGCCATCGCCGCCTTGAGCGCGGTGATGATCTTCTCCCTGGGGACCGGTTCACCCGTGAACTTGCGGACCGACCTGCGCTTCATGATCACCTGCAGGACGTCGTCCATGGTCACCTCCACCGGTCGAGGGTAGCAGGCCGCTCCCAGCCCGCAACCCCTCCTCCGAGCGGGATGCGCGGGGTTGAGGAAGCGGAGCGCGGTGACCTACAGGCGGCCGATGTCCGGTACCTCCCCGCTCCGGAGACGCCATAGCATCTCCCCGGCGTTGGGGACCACGAGCACCCCGTCGCGGCCCGTCAGGGCCTCCGGCTGGACGGAGGTCGGCTCCTGGTACCCCAGGTTGATGCGCCGACAGACTTCCTCCGGAATCGCCGTCGCCAGGACCACCTCGATCCGCGGGCGTTCTACTCCATCTCGGTACGTCCCGATCCCCTTCACGTGGGTGGAGTGGGCGAGCACGGCCCACGGCACGTTCCGGAACCGATCCCATTGGGAGAGGAAGTAGTCCCGCACGTGATATCCGACCTCGTGCAGCCACTTCCCATGGGTCACCGACACCTCGCGCAATTGGGGGGCATAGATGATGAGCTTCCCCCCGTCGGCGACGACCGGCTCCAGCTTGTACATGCACTTCCCAGCGGTCCACAGGTCCCGGTACATCGGTGGCGCGATCGAGAGAACGGTGTGGTAGGCTTGCTCGGCCCACACGATGTTCACCTCCGCCGAGAGGTGGGTTGCCTCCGCCCACGCCTCGCGGACCTCGCCCACGAACAGGCCGACGAGGTCGGGCCCGCGCATCACGAGGGAGACCCCAACGCGGGGCGTAGGCACGGCTTCAGCCGCCCGCTCGATCATGGCCCGGACCGGTGTGTCCCGGTGCCCGTTCACCTTGGGGTTGGTGATCAACGCCCCCAGCCAGTGCGAGGCGTGGACCATCTCCGGCCCAGAAACGCCGGGGAACAGGTACTTGTGCCCGCCGGAGAACCCGACCACCTCGTGGGGGAACACCGGCCCAACGAGGAGAGTGAGGTCATGGTCAAGGACAGCCCGGTTGACCCAGATCGGCACTTCTACCCGCAAGAGGCCGGTCGAGATCGCCTCCATCTCCTCGGCGGCGATCGTCCCCACTTGGGCCAGGGCCGCTGGCTCGTCCCACCGGTGCTGGAGGACTTGAACCTTGGGGAAGCTTCGCCAGTGGGGACCGAGATGGCGAGCGAGTCCGTCCTCCGTGAGGGGAGGATGGGTTCCCAGGGCGATGAGGACGGTCAGGGACCGAGCACGGGGACCGACCGCCGTGGCGATCGTCTCGAACACGGTGGGCATCGGCAGGGTGCGCGTGTCGTCGGGGACGATGGCGAGGATCCTCTTCCCCTGTACATCGAGCCGGGACAGGGCCTCGCTCAGGTGCGCGCGGAGCTCGTCGTCCGCGATCGGCCGGCCTGGGGCATAAGCGATCACGGCGCACTCTCCCAGTCCGTATGGAACACCCCCGGCCTGTCCACCCGCTCGTAGGTGTGGGCGCCGA
Source organism: Candidatus Bipolaricaulota bacterium (assembly GCA_014360985.1). Lineage (GTDB taxonomy): Bacteria > Bipolaricaulota > Bipolaricaulia > Bipolaricaulales > Bipolaricaulaceae > Bipolaricaulis. The sequence continues at coordinate 8,510 of JACIWK010000022.1, read as the reverse complement.
AGAAGTCGCGGTGGGCCTGGATGAGGTTCGCCGGAAGTCGTTCCGTGCGGTACGCATCCAAGAAATCCAGCGCGGAGCCCATCGCTGGGACAGGGATCCCCACCCGATGGGCGCGCATCACCGTCGCCCGCAGCGCCCCGTGGTGCTCCCTCCACCGGGAGGCGAACGGCAGAGCCAGGAAGAGGAGAGGAAGGTCCGGGTTTTCCATGAACGCGGTGCGCATCGGGACGAGGAGGCGCGAGCGGATGATGCACCCGTCCATCCACACCCGTGCCACTTCCGCGAGTGAGAGGTCGTACCCTCGCTCGCGGGAGGCGTCCCCGAGCTGGCGGAACCCTTGAGCGTACGCCGCCACGATCGTGAGGTAGAGAGCCCCGAACAGTTCCTCTAACACTCCTCCTCGCTCTTCCCGGATCTCGGGGGAAGGGCCGGGCAGCACTCCGGCAGCGGCCCGCCGTTCCTCTTTCAGTGCGGAGACGGTCCGCGCGAACACCGCTGCGGCGATGGTCGGTGCACACGTTCCCTCGTCCAGCGCGGCCTGCGTCGACCACTTGCCCGTTCCCTTCTGCTGGGCGGTGTCCCGGATCAACTCCACAAGCGGCCGGCCCGTGTCGGGGTCGACATGGCGAAGGATCCTCTCCGTGATCTCCAGGAGATACCCGCTCAGTTCTCCGCCGTTCCATGTCGCGAACACATCGGCCATCTCGCGAGGAGCCATGGACAGCCCGCGCTTCATCAGGTCGTAGCACTCGGCCAGCGCTTGCATGATCGCGTACTCGATCCCATTGTGAACCATTTTGACGTAGTGCCCGGCCGAGCCCGGTCCGAGGAATGCGCAACAGGAACCCTGTGGCCCCTGGGCAGCCGTCTTCGCGAGGATGTCCTCCACGATCGCGTAGCCCTCGCGGTGGCCCCCGGGCATGATCGCCGGGCCGTGCAACGCCCCATGCTCGCCCCCGGAGATCCCCACCCCGAGGTAGAGGAGCCCCCGCCGCTCGGCCTCGGCCAGTCGGCGTTCGGTATCGAGGAAATGGGAGTTCCCCCCGTCCATCACCACGTCCCCGGGCTCGAGAAGGGGAAAGAGCTCCTTCAACACCGCATCCGTCGCTTGTCCCGCCTTGACCATGAGCAGCACCTTGCGCGGCCGCGCCAGGGAGGAGACAAACGCTTCCAGGTCATAACAAGGGATGAATCGACGTCCCTTGCCGCGGCCCGCCACGAGGTCCTCGGTCCGCTTCCGAGTGCGGTTGTACACGGCCACCACGAACCCCTTGCGCTCCATGTTCAGGGCCAGGTTCTGCCCCATCACCGCCATGCCGACGACACCGATGTCCGCGTTCATGGTTCTCCCTCCCACGGCGGGTGCACGGGGAGCACGGCCTCGAATTCAGAGATCAGGCGCTCCTCGTACGCTCCCGCGTACTCACCAGCGAAGAACCGCTCCAGTGCCTCAGTGTAGAGTCTCGCCCACGAGGCCTCTTCTTTTCCTGGGACCACCGGGAAGAAGAGCACCCCGTTTGCCTTCGCTGCCTCCAAGTCCCCCGGCGCATCGCCGATCATCAGGACCCGGTCTCGGCGGTACTGGTGGGCCACGGCTTGGATGTGCTCCTTCTTGGTGCCCATCTCTTGCCCACAGATGAGGGAGGCGAACTCGGCGATTCCGTGCTCGGCCCACTCCCGCTCCAGGGCCCCCAGCGGCGTCGCCGACACGACCATGATATCCGCCTCTCCCCGCAGCCGCTCCAGCGACTCCCGCACGCCGGGGAAGGGAGGGATGCCGCGCACGATCTCCTCGATCGCCCAGTTGACCCGCTCCGACCAGGCGAGAACAAGCTCCAGTTCTTCCTTGGCCTCCTCGTGGGGCGCACGGGCGATCGCCTCGCGCAGTCCGTCGTTGGAGAGGAGGCTCTGCGGATCGTCAACCCATGCGAAGTAGTGCGGAAGGGCAGGAACCCGGAACCCACGCCGCTTCACCTGGGGGTGGGAGGGGAGGAGCTCGGTCAGGATACGCTTGAGGGTCAGGTGACGGTTCGCCCCGCGGGTCCTGGAGAAGAGGTCGGCGAACTCCTTGCACTCCCGGGCTGCCTGGGCCACCGGTTGGAGGCCGAAGTAGGCGATCATCCACGGGCAGAAGCATTCCCGCTGCTTGATCCCCATCGTGTCGAACACACAGCCGTCGGAGTCGATGCACACCAGGTACGGGTGCCGGGCCCGGAAGGCCGCCAACCGTCCGTGAGCGCCCACCGTCACCTCCGTTCCCGCCTCACGCTCGCTCGGTGCCTCAGCCCCTCTCCCGGTGGGCGGCTGGGACGTAGGGGGGCAGCTTCTGTTTGGTGAAGACCGGTCGCAACCGGGCAAAGCGGAGTCGGCCACCGATCACGGGCACCGCCACCGGGTCCTCCCCCAACAAGGGCCGCGCGTAGCGCACAAAGGCATCGCTAACATCCGTTTTGCACGGAGAGATCCACCCTGCGGGGAACGGACGATCCACCCCCGCCACCTCCGATAAGGGCACAGCGCCGTACTCGGGCCGGTAGGCTGGTCCCTCGCCCCGTCCGATGGACACCATGATTCCATCACTACCATCAGCTACCCACTCCACGGCGAGCCTCCCCACCTCGTAGGCCTCGTTCAGGTCCACCGGTGAGGCGTACAGGATCGCATCGCGCTGCTCGGTCCCCGGCACTTGGCCCCGGGCCAGCCCGTGCGCGGGGAGGCCCACATCGTTTAGATGGTTGACCAACACCTCGGCCACCGTGGCTCGGGAGGAGGAGAACGCCGCGTGACCGAACGCATCCCTTCGCTCTCCGAGCGTAGCGAGCTTGAGGCCCTCTGAGGCGACGACCAGCGCCCTTCCCCGGCGCCGCACTGTGTCCGCCACGCGATCGGCGATCTCCCCCAGAGAGAGCCCGCTCTCGGCGAGGAGGATGAGAAGCGGTATTTCCCTCTCCGGGTCCGCGAGGCGCGCTGCGGCGGGGATGAACCCGACCCTCCTCCCCATCGCTTGCACGACGAGCACCGGGTCGGCCGCGGCCGACCCCCGGTTCTCCTCCTCCAGGCACTGCACCGTCCACGCCCAGTAGCGGGCCACCGAGCCGAAGCCCGGGGTATGGTCGACTCGGGTCATCTCCGGGTCCCCGAGGTCGTTGTCGATTGTCTTGGGTACCCCCACCACGGAGAGTTCGTGCCCGGCGGCCGCCGCGGCCTCCTTGAGCTTCAAGCACACTTCCTGGGTGTCGTTTCCCCCGATCCCGAAGAAGTAACCCACATCGTGGGCGCGGAGGACCGCAACCGCCCGCGCGAGGTCCTCCTCGTGGGCCAGCCTGTACCGCGCCGTCCCGATCGCCCCTGCGGCAGGGGTGGTGCGCAGGAGAGCAATCTCTTCAGGATCTTGAGCGGAGAGGTCGAGGAGCTCCTCCCGCAGGATCCCCAGCACGCCGTGCCGGGCCCCGTACACCGTTCCGAACCGACCGGCGTGGCTCGCACATCCCTCGACGATCCCCCGCAGGGAGTTGTTGATCACCGGGGTTGGTCCTCCCCCCATCGCCACGACCACGTTCTTCGGCCTCGTCATCCGAGTCGTCCTCCCGTCACCTTTCCCCACTCACACCCCGGAGTACGCGGAGAAGCCGCCGTCGATGGGGATGACCACCCCGGTGACGAACGCCGCTCCGGGCGAGAGGAGCCACCGCACCGCCCCCAGGAGGTCCTCCGGCTCGCCAAACCGGCCGAGCGGGGTGTGGGCCAGGATCTGTTTTCCCCGGGGGGTCAGCTCGTTCTGGTCATCGAACAGGAGGAACCGGTTCTGGTCGGTGAGGAAGAACCCGGGGGCGATCCCCACGACGCGGATCCGCGGCGAGTACTCCTGGGCCAGGTGCACGGCGAGCCACTGGGTGAAGTTGGCCACCGCCGCCTTGGCCGCGGAGTAGGCGGGGATCCGGGTCAGGGGGCGGATGGCGTTCATGGACACGATGTTCAGGATCACGCCCTCCCCTTGCTCGGCCATCGCCCTGCCGAACACCTGGCTGGCGAGGAACGTCCCCATGAAGTTGAGGTCGAACACGGAGCGCACCGCATCCTCGGCGAGGTCGAACAGGGGCTGCTCCGCGCTGGTCGTGGCCCGGGGGTGGTTGCCCCCCGCCCCGTTCACGAGGGAGTCCACGCGCCCAAAGGTGGACAGCACCTTCACCAACGCGCGTTCGAGGTCCTGACGGGACAGCACGTTCGCCTTCAGGGCGAATCCCGCCGAGCCGGCGTTGCGCACCCGTTCCGCGGTAGCCTCCGCCTTGTCCTCGGCCAGGTCAAGGGCGACGATCTTTGCCCCGTCCCGCGCCAGCCCCTCGGCGAGGGCCGAGCAGAGAATCCCCCCTCCGCCTGTGATCACAACTACCTTGCCTGAAAGCTCACCCATCGTCTTTTACCCCAAGCAGCGCCAGGTGTCGGCCGAGATGCGCGGCCAGCGCCTGATGGTACTCCTCTTCGTGCTCAAGCAGCGCCGCGCGCAGGTCCGCAGCAAGCTCGCTTCGCAGCACAGACCCGAACGTGACGTGCAGCACTTGGCGTGCGTCGCAATCGGCGGGCAGCGCCGGGAGCTCTCGGTCCGGGACGCGTTCGAGATCCGGCATTCGCCTCGGATCGGCGGAGACGTGGTAGCTTGCCCGGTCGGTGGCAAAGCGGGAGAGGGCAAGCCGGACGATGTCGCGGAACAGGGCTGGGGCGAAGCGGGCCACGATCTCCAACGCCACGAGGTAGCTCGTCCCCGCCGTCTTGACGTGCCAAAGGTCGCCGGCCTCCTCGGCGAGGATCGGGTAGAGGCGGAACTTGTCGGAGCCGGAGTGGAGGCTGATCCGGTAGGGACCCATCGCTTGAGCGATCGCCACGTGGGCCCGCAACGCGTCCCGGAACGCTTCGAGGTCCCCCCGGTAGTCCACCGCCTTCTCCATTTCCCCGGGGAAACACGGGGCGAGGCTCGCTAGGACCACGTCGTGCTGCCTGAGCTCGAGGGCGATGAACAGGTGCTCGATCGGGGTGGTCGGCGTCTCCGTCTCGTCCACCGACAGCTCAAAGTCGAACCCGTGGGGGAGGCGTGTCCTCAAGGCACGGTACATCTGCGCCGCGAACGCCACCGCCTCCCCGTACTTCACCGCCGCCCGCGCCAGCCCGTCCTCGGTGAAGCGAAGCTTCCTTCCTCCTACCGAGAACGCGCGGCCGAGGTATTCCTTCCGCCACGTCTTCCAATAGGGGAGGCCGCGGAGCCGGGCTTGGACGTCGGTGTTCTCCACGGGGACGACGTGATCGGAGGGATCGCAGGTGAAGAAGGTGTAGCCGAGGTCCGCGGCATGGAGGGCATCGTCCACGCCCTTCAGGTGATCGGCATCGGCGCCGAACCCTTCCTCGTGGCCCGCGGCGAGGGCGCCGAACACGGCCGAGGCGAGGACATCGGCGAACGTGCGGCCGGTGCGCGCGTTCTCCCGCACCGACTGCTGGGCGAAGATCGGGAAGACGCGGCTCCCGTTGAGGGCCCGCGCGTGTCCGGGCGTGGCCAGGCCGAGACGGTCCCCGAACCCGAAGCTCGGGCCCGCGGGAAGCCGCCGGGGGAGGAGCCAGGCGAGGAGCGCGCCCAACGCGCGGGCGTTCGCGAACGAAAAGGGGCAAAGCATTCCTCCCGTGGGGAAACCCTTCCCCTCGAACCCGGCGAGCGGCCGGGAGATCCAGAGGAACTTCCCTTCCGCACCACGGACCAGCGTCACGGTGGCCTCGCCCGCGACGACCGGCGGCCCACACGCCGTGTACCCGGGAGGGATCATCGTCTCATGCCCCACCCGGCGCGGATTCGGTCTCCCGCGGCGAGCAACGCTGCGCCGTCCGGCTTGGGGAAACATTCCAGGGCGAGGCTCCCCCGGTACCCGATCTCCTCCAGAGCTTCCCACACCGTCGTGAAGTCGAGGTGTCCGTATCCCGGGGGCCAGCGGTTCGAGTCGGCGAGGTGGACGTGGAACAGCCGCTCCCCCGCAGCGCGGATCGCATCGGCGGAATCTCGCTCCTCGATGCTGGCGTGGAACGTGTCGAACAGCAGGCCCAGGTTCTCGGCTCCGACCCGTTCCACGAGGGTCAGGGTTTCGCCCACCGTGTGGAGAAGGCTGGATTCGTGGCGGTTGAGGGGCTCCAGGGCCAGGGCTACCGGAGGGGCATTCCGGGTGCACTCCCGCAGCGACTCCACAAGCAACGCCACCTCGCCCGTGGTCCCACGGAGGAGGCCGACGATCACCACCGCCCCGAACCGGGCGGCGAGACGCATGTGTGCCTGGACGCGCTCCACTGCCGCCCTGCGCACGGCATCGTCCGACGTGGAAAGGGAGAGGCCCTCCAGGGCCGCGGCCTGCCCGGTGGTGAGGGAGGAAAGGCGAACGCCTGCCGTGGTCAGCGCCTCCGCCACCTCCTCCGCGTCGAGGCGGGTGGGATCCCTCACTGCCAGCTCCACCACCGGGTACCCCGCGGCGGCGACCTCCCGCAGGGCAGGGCGCCATTCCGTGGGGAGAAAGGGGGAGAACGGCGTGGGGTCCTGGACGGGAACGATCACCCCCAGCGGCCATCGCGTCTCTTCTGTCCCGCGGGTCATGGCTTCGGCAAACCCGATCAGAACCCGCGTCGGGGCAAGGCCTGCACCGGCTTCCATCCCGGCGTTCCTGGCTCGCGGAGGTAAGGTTCAAGCTCCTCCGGCGTGCGCAAGGTCACCTTGTCCACGGGGGGAACGGTCCCCGGCGGGAATGCGTCCAGAATCTGGTCGATGACGAGGGTGAGGTAGCTGAGGATGGCGGCGATCGGCCGCTTCGCCTTGCGCGCTGTGGCCCGGGTGGGGTCGCCCACCACCCCCTCCGGAGTGGCGGCGATCTCGATCCCGATGTGTCCCTCCCCTTCCGACCACTTGTGCGGCCGGCGGTGGGCGTCCACGGCCGTATCGAAGTGCCCGCCTGGCAGCAGGACCAGCCCCTCCGTCTTCTCGGCGAGGGCCATGTCCACCATCCCCTCCGGGAACATGAGTAGCGCCACCGCGGTCTCCGCCTCGTCGGCGTGCACGAAGTGGGTCTCCAGGGAGTCGGGCCGGTCCACAGGGAAGAAAAACTCCCGCACCGCACGGTGCCAATCGAGGACCTGGAAGATACCGGGCAGCTGATAGCGGTACATGAACTCGTGGAGGGCCGATTCCAGCATCCACAACTGACCGTGGTTGTTGACGATGATCTGCTTGCGGAATCCATCGTTCCACAGGCCGAGCATGACGTGGACGAGGGTTTCGCGGACCACCTCCTCGGGCATGATCACCGTCCCCGGCATCCCGATGTGGTGGTAGGGGTGCCCCCCGTAGTTGAGCGGCGGGAGGGCCAGCGCCACTGGCCGCCCCTCCTTCATGCTCCGGCGGCGAATGGCCTCGCAGATCTGGGTGACCATGAACGTGTCGAGGCCTGACACGGTGTGGCGGCCGTGGTTCTCCGTGCACCCGACCGGGATGAGGACGACGTCGTTCTTCCTCCGCTCCTCGACCAACCTGGCGCGGACCGTCGTCTGAATGTAGGTTCCTGGCTTGCCGAGCTCGGGGGGGGCGGGCACGCCGTAGTCGGCGAGGATGCGGTCGATCTCCTGCTCCGATGCATCCCAGATCCTCTTCTTGAGCTGCCCGATCGTCGTGTCCTCGAACACGATCGCCGGGTGCTCGGTGGTGATCCACATCGTCATGTCTTCTCTCCTCGTCAGGGCGTGATCACGATCTTCCCATCCGCGCGCTTCGTCGCCTGCTTGAGGGCAGCGAGGCCCTCTGCCAGCGGGAAGCGGGCGGTGATGATCTTCGAGTTGTCCACGTACCCGGCCCCCATGAGGCGGATCACGGACGGGAAGATCCCGTACCCGGAGTGCCCTTGAGCGCCGTACAGCTTCGCCTTTCGTGTCTGGAAACGTTCGAGGTACATCGGGACCCGCTGCGCGGCGCGTCCCACCACCGCCAGCTTCCCGCCGATGGCCATCGTCTTCTCCATTTCTGGAATCGTCTTCTCCGGGGCGCCAGCAGACTCCAGGGACAGATCGGCTCCTTCGCCGTGGGTGAGGTCCATCACGACCTCGGAGGGAACGGTCGTCGTGGGGTCGTACACGTGATCAGCGCCCACGGACTGGGCGAGCTTGCGCCGCACCGCCGACACCTCAAACGCGATCACCTTGGCCGCTCCCGCGGCCTTGGCGAGCTGGATCGCGGTGAGGCCGATCGGTCCCGCCCCATAAATTGCCACGTACGCCCCCGGCCGGAACCCGCCCGCGCACTCGAACAGGGTGTTGTACGCGACGCAGGTCGGCTCCGTCGTCGCTGCGACCGCCCACGCCAGGTCCTCGTCGGGGTACCGCTCGAAGATCGCGTCCACCTTCCAGCACAGCTTGGCCGGGACGACGATGTACTCCGCCATCGCCCCGGGGATCGTGAACCCGATCTCCTCGAGGTTGAGGCACTGGTTGGGGAACCCATC
>JACIWK010000021.1 GCA_014360985.1 Candidatus Bipolaricaulota bacterium | reverse complement strand
ACCCAGAACCCGTAGCTCTCCGCAGGTCCCACGTCGAACCCCAGGACCTCCCGCTCCCCGGTCCGGGTCACTCCCACGGCGACCACCGCCGCCATGTTCACCACCCGGCCCCCTTCGCGCACCTTCACCACCGTCGCATCGAGCCACACGTACGGGTACTCGCCCTCGAGCGGACGGTTGCGGAACGCCTCCATCCGCTCGTCCAAGGCGGCACAGATCCTGGACACCTCGCTCCGGGAGATCCCCTCGACCCCGAGGGCTCGGACAAGGTCGTCCACCTTCCGCGTGCTCACCCCGTGGACGTACGCCTCCTGGACCACCGAGAGAAGGGCCTTCTCCGTCCTCCGTCGGGGCTTGAGCAACGCCGGGAAGTAGCTGCCTTGCCGAACCTTGGGGATCCGGAGCGTCACCGTGCCCACCCGGGTGTCCCACCGTCTTCCGCGGTACCCGTTGCGGTACGTCTGGCGAGCGGCCGTTCGCTCGTACCGATCGGCCCCGGTCTTCTCCTTCACCTCCGCCTCCATCAGCTCCTGGACGAGGAGCACCAGGCCCTCCTTCAGGGCGTCCACCTCCGTGTCGTCCCGGTACTTGCGCAGAAGTTCCCGAAGTGCGATCCTCACGTCGGCCATCGGTTGGGTTCCTCCTTTCAGACCGAGATAGCTCCAAAGGAACCCTCCGGTGGCCTTCCCGTCAAGGCCGCTGTACCCACCTGCATGGCACACCGCCCTCACGCCACCGGATCTACACCACGCCCTGGGACTCTACCCGCAAGGAGATCGCCGTCTTCGAGGGATCGCCGAAGCGGTCCAGGTTACTCGAACTCGATGGAACTGAGGGTGGCAGACCAGGTGGCCCGCTGGGGATTCACCGGCGGGGTCACCAGAGCATACCGAGACTACGCCGATAAGCCCAGCTAGAACGTTCCCCGAAGTGCGAACCCTCGGAGCAAGTGGCGCTGGACAAACACTGTGAACAGGAGGAGGGGCAAGGACGAAAGAATCCCGCCCGCCGCGAGCGACCCCCACAGTGTCCTGTACTCGGTGATGAACGTTGCGATCGCAATCGGCACTGTGAAGTCAGCGGGAATCCTGGCGAAGATCAAGGCGTAGGTGAACTCGTTCCAGGTGGTGATCAGGCAGAAGATGCCTGCAGCAGCAAGTCCTGGTGTAACCAGAGGGTAGACGATCCTAACGAGTGCCTGGATCCGAGATGCCCCGTCTGTCATCGCGGCTTCCTCCAACTCCCGTGGGATCTCTCGGAAGAACCCGAGGAGCATCCAGATGGCGAGAGGCAGGGTGTACACCTGATACGCGAGAATCAGAATGACCCGAACGTTGGTGAGCCGAAGCTCGCGGAACATGATGAACAAGGGGATTACGAGGACGATCGGCGGGATGGTGCGGATGACGAGAGCCCACAAGAGGAACAGAGCATCCAGACCCAATGGAAACCGGAATCGCGTGAGAGAGTAGGCAGCCAATGACCCCGTCAGCAACGACAGGATGGTGGCTGCAGCTGACACGAGGGCGGTGTTCCCGAGGAACCTGAGGAATCCTCGCTCCACAAGAACGTCGCGGTAGTGCTCGAGCGTAGGGGCGCGCGGGAAGAACGTCACGTGTGGCGATAGGAACTCCAGCGGCGTCTTGAGTGAGGTGTTGACCAGCCACCAGATTGGGAACAGAGCCACTGCTACGACGGCGAAGGCGAGCAGGTAGACAAGGATACGCTTCAAGGGTTGGCGCCCACGAGATGAGGAGCTCATGCGCGAATCTCCCGCCACATCCGCCGAGCGTACAGAATGCTCAAGCTGAGCACGAGGAGGAGCATCACGATGGACGCCGCGGCCGCATACCCCAGGTTGAAGTAGCGAAACCCTTCTCGGAAGATGTACAGGCTGATCGTCTCCGTAGTGTAGCCAGGACCGCCGCCCGTCATGGTATAGACCTTGTCGAAGATGCGGAATGTGTCAATGAGCCGCAGGAGGATCACGAAGCGGATGTGGAACGAGAGAATGGGAAGGGTGATGTGCCGGATCATCTGGAGGGGGGTTGCCCCGTCGATCTGCGCTGCCTCGTATAGATAGTCTGGAATCGACTGGAGCCCCGCTAGCAGCACAAGGAGAACGAACGGAGTCCACTGCCAAATGTCCACGAGAACGAGTGATCCCAGGGCGAACCGCGGGTCAGAGAGCCAGCGTATCGGCCCCAGACCCACTGCCTTCAGCACTTGGTTCATGAAGCCGAAGTCGTGGTCGTACAAGATGACCCACACGGCACAGACCACTGTAGTGGGTAGCATCATGGGGAGGACGGTCATCGGAAGCAGCGCCCGACGCCCCCGAAACCGAACGTTGAAGAGGAGGGCGAGGGCCGTACCGAGAACTACTTCTCCAGCTGTAGCAAGCAGTACGAATTGCAGTGTGTTCAGGATGGATGTGATGAACAGCCTGTCCTGAAGAAGAACGGAGTAGTTCCTCATGCCAACGAAGGAGAAGACCCGGCGGATGAAGGCGAAGTGGTACAAAGAGATGTACCCATTGTAGATGATGGGGAAGACGGTGAGCAGAAGAAAGAGGAGAGCTGCCGGTAGCAGAAGCCACAGGTGGATGCGCCGCTCGAACCCGATCTGTGTTCGGGCAATGAGGTCCCGGGTTCTGGTCTTGTTCATCTCCGGGGACAAGGGCGGGGGGCAACACGCCCCCCGCCACCAACTCGTCCTTGGCTAGCGTTCTTCGGCGAGAATCCGGGTGATAGCGTCATGGGCAGCCCGCACAGTGTCTTCAGGAGAACGAATGCCGGTAAGCGCTTCGTTCAGGAAGCCGCCCAGCATATCCTCCATCCTAGACCAAGCAGCTGTTCGAGGCCGCGCCACTCCCGTGAGGAGGGCCTCAAGCTGAGCAGGGTACCAGCGGTACCGCGCGATCAGCTCAGGGTCTCTGTACAGGCTGGTTAGCGTAGGAGGATTCCCGACGTGTAAGGCCATGACCTTCTGGATTTCGGGGCTCGTCACGTAGAGGAGGAAGTCAAACGCTTCGGCCTTCTTTGTGGAGGTGGCGGGAATCCCCAACAGCCAGATTCCAAGCATGGGAGCGGATTTCGCCACCTGGCCCGGGTGAGGGAAAAGCTGCACCTTCTGCACAACAAGGGAAACCTTGGGGTCGTCGAGCTCCGGAATCCATGCTGGCCAAACCTCGAGGGCCATCGCGGCATTTCCAGCAAGGAGTACCTCTCGTAGCCTCGCGGCTTTATACACCCCCACGTCGCCAGGAGCAAAGCGCGCCAACGCGAGGAAGACGCTCAGGGCAGCGCGGAACTCCGCTGAATCCACTCCGGACTTGCCGTCTACGATGACATCGCCACCATGGGCCCACAGGATTGGGAGGAAGCTGGTTACGATGTCGTTGCCCGGCGCCCCGCGGAATACGTTGCCGAAGACCCCGGGTTCCCTCGCTTGGATGACCTGCGCCGCCTCCACCACGTCAGCCCACGTTGCAGGCGGGTGGGAGAGTCCGTGTTTCTCGAACAAGTCGACGCGGTATGCGAATAGCTGTACGTTACCTACTACCGGGAGCGCATACTGCGTTCCCTGGGGGTAAGGCCAACGTCCCAGGGCCACCGCGCTGGGGACGAAGTCCGAGCTGAGCTCTTGTCCTGCGGCAGCGAACAGCCCGTCCAGAGGTTCGAGCAGACCTGCAGGCAGGAACTCCGCCGTCCAGGGGTCGTCAAGAAGAATCAGATCGAAGGTCCCGCGGCCCTCCGCGAGTTCGATCACGATCTTCTCGCGAAGACCTGCCCAGGGCAGTCCTACGTATTCGATGGTCACCTCGGGCTTGACCATCTTGTACAAGCTGATGGCTAACCGCATCGCTGACTCGTAGACGCCGTCCCGACCCATGAACACAAGTCGCACCGGCCCCTCGGCCAACGTGGTCCCACTCATCACCATTAGCGCCAGCGCAATCAGAGCAATCCTAGTCCTCATGCCTAGCCTCCTTGGAGTTGGACTCGACCAATCAGCCTTCACTCCTTGACCGCAACTGTTGCTTCTTGGTGTATGCCCTCGAACCACCTCCCTCTCGTGTGCTCTCGGTACCGCCCAGGTACTCTATTGACATTCAGCGCCGGCGTCAAAGGCCCGCAATCCTTGCCCATTGGGTGGTCTGTGGATAAACCAGGCACGCCGGGCGAGGCCAGCCACTGCTCGAGCAGCTGTTGCTGTCAGGTGAAGATGGGTCCGTTGCTCTGCAGAAGCAGTCTCATCCAGAGTCGCCTCGACCAAGGCCAGATCGGCATCCTTCACGAGATCTACAAGAGCGGAACAAGGAGCGGTATCTCCCGATATGGCCACGACCTCTCCGTGCGACGAGAGGCGATAGCCGAGCGCAGGCGCCGGCGAGAGGAGACGCCCCCCGACGCTATTCCAGTGCTCAACCTTCCGTGCCAGAACTTGCACCTCCTCTAACCGAACGGTCTCCCCGTCACTAAGCACCTTGGATTCCAGGGCATACGGGATGGACTCGTCGTGGCACGCCCGAAAGGCACCCAGGATTGCCTCGACCTCACAGCATGTCTCTGGATACCATACGCAGAAGGGCTTCCGGTGGTCTTCCGCACGCAGGTACCCGAGAAGGCCGTACAGGCCAGAGACGTGGTCCGCATGGCCATGGGTGAAGAAGACCCCCGCTAGCACATGGGGGGAGACCCCAGCCTGCAGCAGATCCCGAAGGGTCCCATCGCCAGCATCGAACAGAATGGCACTATCGCCAACGCGAACCAGCACCTGTGTAGCAAGACCCCCTTGCGAGAACAGGATCTCCACCGAGAGGTGCCTGCCTTTCCAGTTCATGTTGGCACCGGTCATGTCTGGGACAAGAACCGCTCTACATCCTCAAGCGATCCCCGGAACGGTCCTGGCTTCTCCAGCTTGAGCGAGGTGAGGGCGGCCGCAAACCGGGTTGCTCGCTCCGGATCATCCCCGAGGAGGCGCCGTCCAAGATAGGCGGCGAAACAGGTGTCGCCGCGCCCGGTTCGGCCGGCCAGGGACCGTGGCCGGAACGAAGCCTCGTAGAACTGCCCTGCGGCGAGAACGAGCAGGCCCTCCTGGCGGGTGAACACGATTTCCTTTGGACCATGCCTAGCGAGCCGTTCCGCTGCCCGGCGGTGGTTCTCCTCCCCGGTCAGGGCGAGGGCCTCCCGATCGTCCACCTTCAGGTAGCGCACGAGCGGCAGGGCCTGCTCGGCCCACGGCCATTCAGCGGTGATCAGTTCCTTCCCCACGCGCTTGCGGATGCACCCTTGGGCGTCGAGGGCCAGTGGGCCCCGCGAAGCTACGGCCTGGAGGAACGGCAGGTCCACCTCGTCGGTGATGATCGTCCCGACGTAGTACAACCGCGCCTGCACCGTAGGGAGGTCCGTAGCCTGGAACGTCCCCGCGAACCCCCGCTGATAGCAGCGGCGCTTGTCCGACCGTGGATCAGGTATAACGTTCTCGATCCCCGTCGTCTCCTCGGTGAGAACCGGGTAGAGCTGGGCCCCGGCTGCGCGCAGTTCTCCAAGGAGGGGGAGGTCTGCCTCGGCGAGGCGGGTGACGATGGCTGTCCGCAGCCCCAACCGTAGGAGGACGATCCCCCCGTAGTACACCGCCCCGCCGGTAGCGGTGGAGGCGTTGTCTCCAACTACAATCTGCCCCTTATCGATGTGCCCGATGAGCACTATGTCCACTGTGTCAGTCATGGTGTCCCCCTTCTCGCGGGCGGATGGTACGTCAGGAGTCACCCTCCGTGGCAAGCTCGTCCCACGTTCTCTGAAGCAGGTCTCGGCCGGAGGCGTAGCCATCGGCTCCTCCCGCGAGCTCAAGGTAGAGAGGAAACGTGCACCGGTGGCGGCGATAGGACGCCAGGAACATGACCCAGTCGACGATCCCTTGTCCAGGAGGGAGATGATCGTCTACTTCTCCCCCATTGTCGTGGAGGTGCCCCACCCGGATCCGGGTCGGACCGAGCGTCTGCAAGAACTGATCCGGTCTCCCATCGAGGAGTTGGGCGTGCCCCACGTCGAGGGTGAAGCCGACGGGGTTCAGTCCGTCCACGATCTTGCGAAGCTGCCCCACAGTGAATCCACATTTGGCTTTGTCCGCTTCGGCGGGGTTCTGGTTCTCCACACAGATCGTGAGGGAATCGGCTTGGGTGCTCATCCGCTCCAGCGCACGGGTCGTGTTGTCGCGGCAGCGCGCCACCAGGTCCGGGGTAGCGTACTTCTTCTCCACCCATCCCGGGTGTACGGTGTAGGTGGAGGCCCCCAGTTCCTCGGCGTATTCCAGCGCCCGGAGATGCTCGTCCACCGCTTCCTCCCACCTGTTGGGAAGGAGTGCGCCGATGTTCGTATAGGGCCCGTGCAGCGAGAACACGAGCTCCTCCTCCCGGCCGAGTTGGGCGATGCGGCGGACCATCTCCGGCCCCCACCGATCGGGGAGGATGAACGGGAGCTCGTGCTTGAACTCGACCCCGGCGAACCCTAGGCGTTGACAGAGCTCGACCATATCCCACCACGTTCCCGGGAACACCCGGCCGGGGGCAATGCCGATCATGGGTCTGTCCTGATTCACGAATCCTCCTCTCGAGAAGAGAACCCGAACGAAGAGATCAAGGTTCCCTCGCGAGCATCGAACACATTCCCTCGCTTGAGCCCGAGCCAGAACGGCTGATTGAGGCCAAGGCACGCGTGCTCCTCTTCAGGTCCCTTGAGTACGACTTCCTGCCCTCCCGGGGTCAACCGACCATAGGTGATGCATTCCGCTCCGGTGGGGAGGGTGGCGTAGACCGTGGCGGGGAGGTATCCCGACTGCGGTGTGACGGAGAACCCGATGTCCTCCGGCCGGACGTTGATCACGACTTCTGCACTCTCGGGAAGTGGCGTAGGGCTAGGAAGCACAAGCGGCACGTCCGGGTTCCACTGGAGGGCGACCGTGGGCGGAGGTCCGGCGGAGGTTACCGTTGCCGGGAGGAAGTTGGCGGTCGGGTTCCCCATGAACTCCGCCACGAATAGGTTGCGAGGGAAATGGTACACTTCTTGGGGCGTGTCCATCTGCTGCACGACCCCATCCTTCATCACCGCGATCCGCGTGGACAGGGTGAGGGCCTCAAGCTGATCGTGCGTTACGTAGACCGTGGTCGCCCCGATCTCCCCGTGCAACCGCTTGAGCTCAGCCCGGAGCGTCATCCGCAGCTTGGCGTCGAGGTTGGACAAGGGTTCGTCGAACAGGAGGATTTCTGGCTGGGTCACGATCATCCGCGCCAAGGCCACTCGTTGTTGTTGCCCCCCGGATAGCTCGCTTGGGTAACGGCCTTCGTGCTCGTCCAACCCGAGCACACCAAGGGTGGAACGGACTCGGGTACGGATCTCGCTCCTGGTGAGCCCTTTCTTCCTGAGTCCGAACGCTACGTTCTGGAACACGGTCATGTGGGGCCATAGCGCGTAGTGCTGAAACACGAGGCCGATCCCTCTTCCCCCAGGAGGGACGACCACGCCACGAGCACTGGAGAACACGCACCGGTCACCGAAGTGGATCTCCCCTGTGTCTGGTTCCTCTAGGCCGGAGAGACAGCGCAAGGTGGTCGTCTTCCCGCATCCCGAGGGCCCGAGGAGGGTTACGAACTCGCCATCTGCGATCTCAAGGTCCAGCTCACGGACGGCCACCGTCTGCCCGAACCGTTTGGTCATGTTGCGGATAGCGATGATGGGCATCCCCACTCTCCTCCTCAGAATTCGATCTTCCCACCGAGACGGCGGACGGCGAAATGCCCGATGAGGGTGATGATCACGATTAAGAGCATGATCCCGTAGGCGTGCTGGGTGAAACTCTGCTGTTGGAACCGGAACAGGATCGAGGTCATCGTCCGGGTCTGGGGGGTGACGAGGAGCACGATCAAGTCCAAAGTACGCATGGTGGTGATCAGCGTAAGTAGTACCGCGGACAGAAAACCGCTCTTCGCCAGTGGAGCCAAGATACGGACGAATCGACGGCCCCACCGGGCTCCGTGAAGCTCCGCTGCCTCCTCGAGGGACGGGTCGATCTGGTGCATCGCAGCCACTCCCGAGCTTGAGGCGAACGGGAGGTACTTCATCGTGCAGGTCAGGACGAGCAGCGTGAGCGTACCATACAGCGCCGGGAGCGGCCCCCACGACCGAGCAAACAGGCTGAGGTAGATCCCACCGAACGCGATCCCCGGGATCATGTACGGGGTGAAACTCAGGAATTCGATGGACCGTGACAAGACCGTTCCTCGCATGCGCACCACTACGTAGCCGAGCATGATCCCCAACACCCCACACACCAAAGCAGTGATCACCGCCAACTGAAGCGAGTTGCCAATCGCGCCGAGGATGAAGGAGCTACGGAAGATGCCGGGCTGTCCTTCGGCGAGCATCGGGTCACCGGCGCCGATCCAGTAGTGGAGAGTCAGATTGCTCAACGCGTACTGGCCCTCGTAGCGCATGACCGTCTCCAGGGTGATCAAACCCAGCGGGCCAGCGACGAACAGTAAGATGAACGCCCCCAGCAGCGCCGTCGCTGGCCGCCGCCACCGGCCGAGCTTGGTGACACGGTGGTAGGCACCCTTCCCGCTGATCGTCGTGTAGCGCTTGCGAGCTCCGATGAGTTTCTGGTTCGCGAACACGGTAAGGGTGGTGACGAGAATGAGGATCAGGGTGAGCACGTACCCTTCCGCTTGCTGGCGGTTCTGGAATGCTGCGTAGACGCGGGTGGAGAGGGTGTAGTAGCGGATGGGAAGGCCGAGGAAGGCCTGCGTTCCGAACTCGCCGAGGCCCTTACCGAATGTGAGCACGAACGCCGACCCCAACGCTGGCAGGACGAGCGGGAACGTTATCTTGCGCAGGATCTCCCATCGTTTCGATCCGAGGATCTCCGCACTCTCCTCGAGCTGGGCATCGATCGTGGTCAGTGCCCCCCGCAGCAGGATAAACGTGTACGGAACGTAATGTATCCCCAGCGAGATCACGATAGGGAGGAGGCCATAGCCGAGCCAAGCGGGTGGGTCGATGCCAAGCACGGCATAGAGGAGTCCAGGCTGTCCCCCGAATCGCGGGCTCTTGAACACCGTGAGCCAGGCCAAGCCCACCGTCCACGATGGAACGATATAGGGGACGATCAACGCGGCGCTGAAGAACCCCTTGAACGGGACATCGGTGCGAGCCACGAGCCAAGCGAACAGTGCGCCTGTCGGAAGTGCGATCGCCGTCATGAGAATGGCGATGAGGAGGCTGTTCAGGAACGGTTGCCAGAAGATCGAGCGTGCAAGCCCCCCGGTGAGCACGCGCTGCCAGTAGAACGTGGTGAGCTCGCCGGGGACAGCTCCGCGCACGTAGCGAGGTCCCAACGAGTCGAACATGAACGAGTGCACGGCCATGTACCCGAGGGGGATGACCACGAACACGAGGAGAACGAGGATTAGGCCCAGGCCCCACGCGCGCTCCGGACGGCGCACCAAGCGGAGCAATCGGCGACGTAGCCACGCTCTGGTGTTCATCTACGTGTATGAGGCGAGGGGCTGCAGCATCTGCCGCAGCCCCCTCGCCTGAACTCCATTACTGGATGGAGAGCCAGAAATCCTGGACCTCGAGACCATGCTCGTAGATCCAGTCGGGATCGAGGAACCAGGTCTTCTCCTTCAGGACGTCGAGCGCTACCTCCGGCAAAGTGGGGGGCATGTCCGTCCGGGGACTCCACTGTCCCTGGACGTAGAACGGAGCATAACCTGCCCCACCCTCGGCGTCGCCGAGCATCCAGCGGATGAGGAGCTTCGCAGCGTTGGGGTGCGGAGCGCGAGTGGCAATGGCCATGAAGTTGGGTTTGGTGATCCCCACCACCGGTGCGATATCCCACCCGATCGCGAGCTTCTGCCCTTTGGCGTTGTCGCGGATCTTGGACGAAGAGACACTCACGGTGAGGGGCGGGTTTGTCTGGCCCGGCGTGCCCACCGCTTTGGACGCATCGCCGTCGGACTGGGTGAGGACGATCTGGTTGTCCACAATGCGCTTGATCCATTCGTACCCGGCATTGGGGATGCCCGGACTTAGTACGAGGGGCTCACCGAACTCCAGCTCGTAGGCGGTGGCCATAGCATCTGCGTGCTGGACGATGGTTTGGAGGAAGTTTATGTTCTCCTCGGTGAGGGAGGGATCCTTCATCTGGATGCGCCCTCGCCACTCAGGTCGGGTGAGGTCCCACAAGTTGTCCACCGGACACCCATCGGGGTAAGTCTCGAAGTTGTAGAAGACGACCTTTGCCTCCAAGCTGTGATGCAGGAGAGGTTCCCGGAACTCGAGGGGGATGACCTCGGCAGTTACCACGCCATCCAGGAGCGTCGTGGGCACGTAGTTCCAGATGCGCCGTTGGGGGAGGAGCTCCTTGATGAGCGTGGTTACCCCGGCGAGAAACACCACATCCACATTGTAGATCCCCGCTCCTTGCTCGCGGATGAGCTTCTCCACCTGTTCCACATCGGTCATGTCGTACGCCTCGACCTGGATCCCAGGGTAGGCAGCCATGAACGAGTCCACCACCTGGAAGATGCGGGAGGAGAGGGAGTAGATCACGACCTTCCCCTCAGCCTTGGCCGCTTCGTAGATCGCATCCCAATCTTCCACCTCTGGCTGATAGGGCCCGATCTGAGCTGCCTTCAGCCACGCTTCCTCTGTGGCGGTGAGCCCCTGGGCCCACACTACCGTTCCACACAGGATCAACCCGGTCAAGAATGCTACGCTGATCTTGAACATCTCGACACCTCCCTCAGTCTTCCTTCTGAGGATCGTACACGAACACCCGGGTCAGGATCGTTCCGTCGAAGTGAACGCCACCGATCATGTAGATCCTTCCATCCAGAGCCACAAGAGCGCACTGCTGTACTGGCTCAGGGGGCGGGGTTAGTTCGGTCCACGTCATCGTTGCCGGATCGAACCGGAAGTTGAAGAATCCCCCCTCGTCCTTTCCGCTCATCACATAGACGTACGGGCCGATGCCAACCGCCCGGGGGTGTTCCCACCCAAAGGGAACGCCCTCTTCCCAGTGCTCCCACGTGTCCGTCTCGGCATCATACACGTTTAACCACCGAAGGGATGTATTCTCCGGCCCGCCTTGGCCGGCGATAGTGATGATCTTGGTGCCAACCACAGCTGCGTCGAAGTCCTCTCGCCCGTAGGGCGCAATCGAAGCAGCGGTGGACCAGGTCAGGGTAGCCATGTCGAACACGTCCACTGCCTGTACGTAGTCGTCACCCAGGTTGGTTAGGGTATCATCCTCTCCGCTGATGAGATAGATCTTGGTCCCGATCACGCCGGATGCAGCGTCGCCATGAGCCATCGTTGGCTGCCCGGGCACCTTCTCCCAGATGATCCCCTCTGAGGTAGGGGTGCCCATATATCCATCGAGGGTCCGGGCTTTCGCTGCCAGATCACGCCCAGCCAAAACGAAAAGTGTACCCCCCATAGCTGCCAGATGGGGTCCCTCGCAGTTCACCGGGCCAGGCCCAACCACAGTCCAGGTGTTCGTGTCCGGATCATACACTTCAACCGGCGCGCACATCTTGTCGGGGGCCTGACCCCCGATTACGTAGATCTTTCCGTCGAGGACGACTGCTCGGTGCTTGTATCGGGCGACGTTGAGTGGGGCAACCTCGGTCCACGGCTCCGCCCAGGCCAACCCCGTCGCCACAAGCATGACAGCGATCAAACTGTACATGATTCGCTTCACTACACACCTCCTTCAACCTCCACCTCACTCCGCTTGGTGTATATCAAGCAACTGAATTCAGGTTCTCGTCGCAGTTAGTTCACCTCCTTTTCCTATGGTTTCCTTAGGATAAACTCGTCCAGCACCGTGCCATCTACCCGCCGCACCGTGAACCTGAGCTCGGAGGGGCGTGCGGACACAATTGCGTAGTGGTGGGTGCTTTCGGAGAGTGCGGTCCACCAGTCACGGCCGGACTCTATCAACGGGGCTCCAGCCGCGCCGACAACGAGGTAGATGACCCCACCTGCTTCGATGCGCCCATCCCGTACAGGCCAGCTTCGTTCGTAGTTGTGGGCATGGCCGCTCACGTAGAGATCAACGTTGTGCCGCTCGAGCACATCCACCCAGTGGTCGAGCACGAACTGGGTGCAGCCGTGGTTCTTGTCCGCCGAATACGCCGGATGGTGGGCGACCACGATCTTCCATGGCTGGATAGCGCTCTTGAGGTCCTTGATCAACCAGGCGCGTTGCTGGATCGCGTAATCCTCGGTGAGGGAGAGGAGGCATGTGAAGTGGAGGTATGCGTAGTCAAACGAGAACCACTTCTCGTTTCCTGGGAGGGTGAACTGGTCGAAGTAGGTGTTCTTCATGCCCTCGTGATTTCCGTGCACCGGCATGAATGGGATCTGGGCGAGCACATCGCCGGCGGCCTTGAACCACAAGTTATACTCGTACTGGCTCCCTCCATCGGTGAAGTCACCGGTGAAGAGGATGAATCGCACGCCCTCCTCCTTGAGCTGGCGCAGGATTTCCCCGGTGGTAGCGTACCCCCCGCGAGTGTCCCCGAACAGGGCGAACTTGAACGTTGCTCGTGAGTCATCTGGTGCAGGTGCAGTTGTGAACGAATACACCTCGCTCCAGTACTCCGGAGCCCCGCAGCGGTAGTAATAGGTGGTGTTTGGGATGAGATCCGTCAGCTCCACCGTATGCCACACAATCTCCTCGCGCACATAGGTGTAGCTGTGGCGTGCCCCGGTTGCTCGCTGGCCAAGGTCCTCGGTCAATCCATAGTTCACCACGCTTTCGTCAACCTCTGGATCGGTACGCCACATGATCGTCATCGTGGTTGCCGGATCATTCTGCCAGCTCAGGTGGATCGCCCACGGCTCAGCTCCCGCAGCCGGGACGCTCACCACCGCCATGGCCGCGACCCAGAGGACCAACACTCGCATCGCTGTCTTTCGCATCACTCCTCCTTTTTCTCCCTAGTCTGGGAAGGCCAAACCGGCAGATCCACTACCTCGGCCAACCGACCAACCGTATAGTCGCCTTGAGGAGAGGAACAGCGGAGACAGATCGTGATCATGCCCGCCTTCTTGGCCCCCTCGACCTCGGCCACGTCGTGGCCCACGAACACCGTGCGCTCAGGGGGAAGGGAGACCTGGGCTGTGAAGCGGCGGAAGATCTCCGGGTCGGGCTTCCGACACCGCTCGTCGACTGAGGACATGATCAGATCGAACAAGTGAGCGATCCCGGCTTGGTGGAGCCACTCCTGCTTCACATGAGCGGGGTGGATGCTGTTCGTGACCATCCCGACCGTAACCCCGCGCGAACGGAGATCGGCCAGCACCCCGGGCAGGTCGGGGTCAACCACGATGTCCGCGCTGAACGATTGGATCCAGGCATGGAGTCGAGATGCCCCATCCGAAGGGGGGAGCCCCAACCGACGGGCGAACTCGGTGAGCATGACGTCGTACGTGATCTCTCCGGCAAACGCGCGCTCCTGGAGGGAGAGGTAGAGGGACTTGGCCTCACCGGGGGAGAGGCGAAGTTTGCCCAAGGAATGGAGGGAGTCAGCTAAGGCATCCGCCACCTCTCGACGGCGGGAGTAAACAACCCCGTGCCCGTCCAGGGCCACGGCCTGGGCGGGGGACAGTGTTCGTCCGCCTCCGTTGTGCGGGTCCACGTCCATCCACCGTCCTTGGTTGCAGGATCTACATCGTCCTGCAACTTTCGTTGCGCATTGTAGGGCATGCCCTCCTCTGCGTCAAGGGGCCGGATTCGATCACTGGTGGGGGATCACCGAGTACTCGTAGCCGAACCGCCGCCGGAGATCCTGAAGACGCTCCAGTCGCTCCAGCACGTCAGGTGCTTGGAGCTTGGCGATCTGAAGGATGAGCGCTGTCTGGATCGCTGTAGGCACGATGTCCGTGTGATAGATGGTGGCCGGTCCCCGCCGGGCAGCAAGGAGTACGTCCACGCCGTGCACGATGTCCTTGGCCACGGTGTCGGTGAACAGGATCACGGGACATCCAGCCTCCTTGGCGAGGGTGATCGCCATGAGGTGCTCTTTGGGTACGGCGATGAAGCTGTAGAGGATGAGTACATCGTGGGGGGTCAGCAGCTGGAGCTTCTCCAGAATGGCCCGCCCTTCCTCAGCGATGACGTGCACGTCGAAGTAGAACCTGCGGAGGCGGAAGGCGAGGATCTCGGCGAGAGGGGCCTGCGGCCCTCGTCCACAAATGAACACCCGCTTCGCCTTGAGGATCAGATCCGCGGCCTGGCGAAGGTCGCCAGGGCGGACCATCTTCACCGCCTCACGGAGGTAGGCGACCTCCGTTTCCACGACTTGCTGGAACACGTTCCGGCGGTGGATTTCGGTCAAGGTCTTCCCCAGCTTTCGCCCGGGGCTGATCTCCTGGCGGTAGAGCTCCTGGAGGTCGTTGCGCAGTTCGGAATACCCTTCGTAGCCAAGGCGCTGGGCCAGACGGACAAGGGTGGACTTGTGGACCCCCAGTCCACGGGCCGCCTCATCAATGCTCACGAAGATGTAATCCTCGTAGCTATCCAAGATCTGGCGGGCCACGCGCTTCTGAGCCTTGGTCAACGAGGAGAACCGTTGTTGCAGCCGATCGCGTATCTCGGTCATGGTGCCTCTGAACGCGGATTCTACCCGGTTGTCAAGTCTCTCGTGTCAGCACGGCTTGGTGGCGGAGCGGTGGTCCGCCGCACGACGAGGTGGGGGCGCAGAACCTTCCGGAGTTTCCGCCGCCTGCTCCCGTCGATCACGTCCAGGAGGTACTCGGCCGCGATCCGCCCCATCTCCACGGTCGGCTGGGCGACGGTGGTGAGCTGGATCCGGGGGAGGGCAGCATAGGAGATGTTGTCGTAGCCCACAAGGGACAGGTCCTCGGGGATCCGAAGCCCCACCTCCTCGGCGGCCTCCATCACCCCGAGGGCGATGAGGTCGTTGGCGGCGAAAAGCGCGGTCGGGCGGTCCTTCCGGGAGAGAAGGGCTCGTCCCCATTCCCGACCCGCGTCTTGGGTGAACGAGGCGAAGACCGCCCACCCACGGCGCGGGGGGAGTCCCTGTTCGGCGAGGGCCACCTGATACGCTTCCATCCGATCCTGACTGGACTGCACGTCCTTCGGGCCGCCGATGAACCCAATCCTGCGGTGCCCGATGGAGATGAGATGCTCCACAGCCAGACGCGCCCCGTGTCGATCGTCCCCGACCACGAACGGCGCATCCAGCCTCCGCACAAGCCGAGATACAAGGACGAACGGGACGTTCGCGCGGACCAGATCCTCAAGGTAGGGATCCTCGGCGGTGACGGAGGTCAGTAGCAGGCCGTCCACCCGCTTGCGACGCAAGAGGTGCAAATGGCTCCTCTCCAGTTCGGGGTCTCCTTCCGTTGTGCACAGCAGAACTCCGTACCCACGGACGCGCGCGACTTCCTCCGCCCCCCGGGCGATGTCGGCAAAGAAGGGGTTGGTGATATCGGGGATGATGAGGCCGATCGCCCCGGATGCCCCCTTGACGAGACCGCGGGCGAGCTCGTTCTTCTCGTAGCCGAGCTCAGCTGCCAAGTGGCGGATACGGGTCTTCGTCTCTTCCCGGAGGAGGGGCGAGTCGTTCAGGGCCCGAGAGACGGTAGCAGGAGATACGCCAGCGGCCCGCGCGATATCCTTGATCGTGACCATGTGCTCCGTTTCTACGTCACGACGTGAGCTCGTGCCAACTCGAACCATTCCCAGGGGGCACCCCACCTCGTCACGTATCAGGATGCTGTCAACATTTCTGGCCTTCCCTGACGACCATCTGGCGCAGACACCTCAGAGGGCACCCGCCGGCGTCCCCCCATTCGGTCGGTGACCCGGTGAGGCCAAGAACATCGGCAAGACCGAGGTCCAGCATTCTCGAGCGAACGTGCCCTGCTTCTGGTACGCCCTGGTCCGCTGCCTTGGAACTCACCCCTACCTTGCCTCCACACCTGATCAGCAGCAAGGACGACTGGGTGGTCCATGCACAACCCTAAGCCTGTGCAGTTTCCCAGTGGTGTTGACAGGTGGAGGTGTGGGGAGGGGGTAGCAGGAGCGAGGGTCACCGGTGCAAGCTCACCAGGGATTCGACAAGTGAAGCTGCCCCGGTATCGTGGACAGGTTAGGGCTTAGGAAGAGGAGGGGAAGACGATGCCGAGGACACGACCGCCGTACCCGCCGGAGTTCCGGCGGCAGATCGTGGAGTTGGTGCGGGCCGGG
>JACIWK010000020.1 GCA_014360985.1 Candidatus Bipolaricaulota bacterium | reverse complement strand
AGGGTCGTCTCGATCCAGGCGTAGGTTTCTGCCCTCGCCTCTCCCCGGAAGCTCAGCGTTCCGCTCGACCCGAGAAACGCCGCCATCTCCTCGATCGTCATCACCCGCGAGTCGCTCACCATGACGGTCATCCCCTCCCAGACTGCGACTCACGTGTGCCCGCCTCCCACGCCTGTGCTCACCTCGCGTGAGAACCTCGGACACCCCTCATGCTCATCTTGCGTGAGACAACTCTGAGGGTTGACGACGGAGTACATGTCGGCTAACCTGATGCTAGCATGCCAGCTGATGGTCTGCCTGTCAGACAAGATGCTCTGGAGACATGGCCGATCGAGCGTTCAAGGCCGGTCGAGGCGAAAGCTCTTGTTGAGGCAGTCATGGAGCGTGTGGTTGAGCTCATCGAGGCCGGCATTCTCAAGCCGGGAAGGAAGATCCCGTCGGAGAAGCAGCTGATGACTGCGTTCCGGGTGGGGCGCTCGACACTTAGGGAGGCCTTAAGGTCGTTGGTGGCGCTGCGCGTGCTGGAGTGCCACCAAGGAAAGGGCTACTTCGTCTCGACGCTGGGACCTTCTATGACGGTGGCCTCGGGCTTTGGGCGGATCTTCTCGGGAAGTGCAAGCCTCCCTGAGATCATGGAAGCGAGAGAGCGGATCGAGATCGCCTTGGTCCAGCTTGCGGTGGCGCGGGCCACCCGCGAGGACTTGGCGGAGCTCAGGGGCATAGCGGCTGAGCTTCGACAAGCAGCATCCGGTGAGGGTGAACTCCTTCCTTACACGATGCGGGTCCATCTGTCGATTGGGCGCGCGGCACGCAACCGGGTGCTGCTGCACCTCTTCAGGAGCTTCATCCCCTGGATCATGGCTGAATTCGAGCTGGTGAGCGTTCCACGTAATGTTGACCTTGAGATGCATCTCCGCCTGGTCGATGCGTTCTTGCGGCGCGATGAGCGGGCGTGCTTGAAAGCGGTCGAGCAGCACCAGCAGTTTTGGACGAGGCAGTACCAGGAGCGCTTTCACGGTGAGGGATGACTCCATGAAAGCGCTCGTTCAGGTGACGTGCGGGAGGTGAGAGAACAGAGAGAAAGAGAACAGAGGGAACAGGAAGAGCAAGACGAACGGTGCGCATGAAGTGGCTTGACGGCTGTAGGAGTCTTATAGATGCAGGGAAAGGAGGGTATGCATGAAGCGTCTGCTGATGCTCGTCGTAGCAGTGGGCCTTGCGGCAGCATGGACCGCGCTCGCAGAAGAACCCATAAGGATTCTCGGCACGATCGACTTCTCAGGGGACGCGGCCAACATCGGTCCGGGATACGACCGGGCTATCCGCCTGGCCGTAGCCGAGATCAACGCGGCCAAAGGGTTTACCTTCATGGAGTACAAGGCAATAGATGCGGAGACTAGCCCGTCTGCACTGGACGCGAAACTGCGGCGAGAGGTCTTGACATGGCGTCCGCACATTGCGGGAGGTGCTGCCCTCGAGACGACGATCCGCATCCTCTGTTTGAGGGGGCCGGAATACAAACTCCCCATGTTCATCGGCGGCCACCTGAGCATGACGAAGTACGTCCCCCCCGGAGAGGTTCCACTAACCCCGTGGGTGGCTTACTACGGGTACTCTGACTTCTTTGCCGGCCAGCTTGCCGGGCGGTTCTTCCATGAGATGGGTGCGAAGAGAGTTGGCCTCATCGGTGGCGACTATGACTGGGGATACAGCAATGGTATCGGCCTCAAGTACTACTGGGAGACGAACGGCCGCCCCTTCGAGATCGCCTCGGTGATCTACACGCCCTTGGACAAGACCGACTACTCGACTGAAGTGCAGTTGGTCAAGGAAGCCAACCTGGATGCCGTATTCATCCCCTATACTGGAGCTGGGTGGTTCACTCTGGCAACCCAGCTCAAGGACGCTGGGGCGGCCCCGGAGATCATCCTCTACGGAACTACCTACTCCAACATCGGGGGTGCTATGGTGACGGGTGAGTATGGAGCGGAAGGGATCTACACCCTCTGTGATCATGACCCCAACTCAGAGGGATGGATCAACTTCGTCCGTGCATGGCAGGCGGCGTACGGCGAGCGTTCGTTCCCCGATGCTTACGCAAACAACTACTACCAGATGATCTACTGGATCAAGGAGGTCTACGAAACTGCAGGCACGAAGGATCCTGAGGTCATCATCCGAACCATGCAGGAAGTTTCGTTTCAGAACGCGTGCATCAGCCCCATGGGACCACTCTGCCCGTTCGGGTCCAACTGGGGAGCCCTGGGCGGTGTTGTCAAGTTCGAGGCAGGGGCTTCCGAGCTTGCCCCGTTCTTCGGTCTGCACGAGGTTCTGGTTCGGACGTACGAGACCCCGAAGATGAACGCTCAAGATGTACTCGAGATCGTCAAGGGTCTCACCAGGCTGGAGCCGGGTGGGTCGTACCCCGCAGCGGAATAGAAACCCTCGCCTGCGGCGGAGATTCACCGAGCAGGATGTTGGCGGAGACAGCCGGGTGCCCTAGCGCTGTACCCGGCTGTCCACTTCCCTACCGGAGCAAGGGGACTCGTTGACATGAAGGTGATGCTCGAAGTAGCCGGGGTCAGCAAGCGTTTCGGGGGGCTTCGCGCCTTGGACGGTGTATCCTTCTCGATCGCAGAGGGGCGTATCTCGAGCCTGATTGGTCCGAATGGCGCCGGCAAGACGACGGCGATGAACGTGATTGCTGGCGACATCAGGCCGGACAGCGGGCGCGTGCTGTTCGACGGAGAGGACATAACCGGGCTACGTCCCTACCAAGCGTGTTGGCGGGGGATCGCCCGCACGTACCAGCTCAAGAACATCTTTCCTGCACTCACGGTGTACGACAACGTGCTGGCCGGGATGTTGAAAGAGCGTGGGACGGTCCGCAGCAAGGAGTCAGAAGTCCTGCGGATCCTGGACTTCGTGGGTTTACGGCACAGGGCCCAGGTGCTGGCCCGGAATCTTCCTCCCTTGGAGGCCAAACTAGTCGAATTGGGCCGGGCACTGGCAACACGACCCAAGCTGCTGCTATTGGACGAACTCATCGGTGGCCTCATGCCCTCCGAGACAGAGCAGATATGCACCACTGTTATGACGCTTCGCGATGAGGGCTACACTATCCTGCAGGTCAGCCATGAGATGGGTCCGATCATGCAGACCTCGGACTGGGTCGTGGTACTCAACAAGGGACAGAAGCTAGCGGAAGGCACCCCCAACGAAATACGGTGCGACCCAGACGTTCAGGCAGTGTACCTCGAGTCTGGTGGTGAGATGGATGAGTGAACTGGTCCTCGAAGTGCGGAATCTCAGCTTGGCGTACGGTGCGACCCTGGCAGTGAAGAGCATCTCCTTCGAAGCGTTTGAGGACGAGATCTTGGCGATCGTCGGCCCGAACGGGGCCGGGAAGAGCACGCTTCTGGAGGCCGTTGCTGGCTTGCACATGGCCCGGGAAGGGTCGATCGCGTTCAAGGGTAGATCGTTGACGGGGACTTCGGTGTTCCGTAGGCGTCTCATGGGGATTGTTCTGGTGCCTCAGGATGAGAATATATTCCCTGGCATGACCGTGAGGGAGAACCTGGAAATGGGGGCATTTCGTACCCGTAGGGGCAATGTGAAACAGAAGCTGCAATACGTTTTCGATCTGTTTCCGAGGCTCAAAGAGCGAGAACGGCAGATGGCGAATACGCTCAGCGGTGGCGAGCGGAGGATGCTGGCCATAGGGATGGGGGTCACAGGCGAGGCTCAGCTGTACCTCATCGACGAACCATCGGTTGGACTGGCACCTAGGATCGTCACAAAGGTACTCGAGAGTCTCAAGACGCTTCAGAGAGATACAGCACGTCCTATCGTGGTTGCGGAGCAGAACACCAAGGTGCTGCACGTCGCACAGCGCCTCTTGGGGATGGAAGCGGGGGAACGCAGGTTCTTCAAGAGCGTAGGAAGCCTTTCGCAGGAGCGTCTCAAGGAGTTGTACCTGGGGCTGTGCGAACGGGAGAGGGAGGCGTAGAGATGGAGATCCTCGTGCGGGGCCTGGTCAACGGGGTGATCATGGCGGGGATCTTGGGTATCCCTGTGATGGGCATTGCAGTCATCTACGGGATGACCGGGATCATCAACTTTGCCATCGGTTCGATCGGGGTGTTCAGTGCCTACATTACCTGGTATTTCATGGATAGGAACGTCTTGCTGGCGATTCTGCTCGGCCTGTCATGCGGATTTGGCCTGGGTTACCTGATCCAGGTGCTGTTGTTGACTCCTGTGTTCGAGAGACGGAAGGGTGATCTGAACCTATTCTTCCTTATCACGAACAGCCTTGGGCTGATCTTCGTAGGCCTGACACGGGTGATCTTTCCGCGACCCACGATCCGACTTGACCTTCCCCGCCTGGGGAGCCTTACGCTGCTGGGCGTGTCGTTGACAGGCATGCGGCTATTCGCCGTCCTGTTCGTAGTCGGATGCCTGCTTCTTCTTTGGCTTGTTGAGACGCGCACACGTGTCGGGAAGTCATGGCGGGCGACCTCTCAGAACCTTCGTCTGGCGAAGGTTGTGGGCATCAACACGGGACAGGCGTTTGCGGTGGCATCAGGTATCGGGTGCATGCTTGGATCTCTAGGCGCCATCTTGTGGGGGTCGCTGTACAACTTGACGTTGACCACTGGGTTTCAGCTTACGTTTACTGGTTACATCATTGCTGTAGTGGGAGGAATCGGGAACATTATCGGAGGGATGGTAGCAGCCCTGATTATGGGCATGGTGATTAGCTTTGGTGGCTATGGCTTCGCTGGCGCGTGGCAGAGCGTTGTGTTGTACGGAATAGCGATGGTAGTGCTGGTCCTGGCTCCCAAGGGGATTCTCGGGTCGGAGCGCTCCGTCTAGCAGGCAGACGAAACAGGGGGAGATGGAATGAGAACACGACCTCATCTGGAACTGGTCACGCTGATTGCGATCGCAGGCATGTCGGTGTTCTTCATCCGCCAGGGAGGATATCCGCAGTGGTTGACGGGCTACGTCCTTGTGTACCTGATCCAGGGGTACGTGGCGTGGTTCCTGTTTTCGAAGTGCAATCAGCCGTTCTACGGCTACGCCTTCACCATGGCCATCGGGGCCTACTCCACCATCGTCCCAACAGCTGTGTTTGGGTGGCCTCTATGGGTCGGGATGGTGCTCGGAGGGTTCCTCAGCTGTGCAGTGGCCTCCTTGCTGTTTGTGCTGACGAGCAGGGCACGGGGGTTCTATGTCGGAATGGTGTCCTTCCTGCTGACAATCCTGTTCCCGAGCCTGATCGAAGCGCTGCGAGGGTTCACTGGAGGTAGAAGCGGGCTGTCGTTCCTCGGCCTCATGGGCAGCATAGGTTTCGATGGGATGCTTTGGCTGCTCGTCGGCGTGACCGTGGCGGTGGCAGGAGGTCTGTTCTGGCTCCTTCGGACGAAGACGGGGAGGATCCTGACGGCCGTGGCGCAGAATGACGCCTTGGCCAAAGCCGTAGGGATCAACACGTTTCGCTATAAGCTCCTTGCGTTTGCCATTGCGGGGTTCGTCTCCGGCATCGGTGGGGGGCTGTACGTCAGCTATGTTGGGTCGATTTCCTCAATAGATCTGGGTGTTCTACAGACGATCTATATCACGTTCATCCCCATCCTTGGAGGCATGCACGTGCCTTTCGGCCCAGTACTGGGAACGCTTTTCATCAGGGTGGTGCCAGACGCCTTTGGCCAAGTTGAGAGGTATCTGGACATGATCTTCGGGGGTGCGTTCATCTTTGTGGTGATCGGGATTCCCGGGGGCATCGGTGATTTCCTGCATAGGCATCTCGCGCGCCTGGGTAGGGCTGGCCGGCAGTGGGTGGTGGGAGCTGGGGGGCAGAATGCTCGTAGCTAATGTGCCTGGGCGTTGGGTCCGCCGTTGTTGGTGCGGCGGGCCAAGGCGTTCATATCCGGCGAAAGCAGGGAGGAGAGCATGAAGATACGAGTGATCATCCCTAATGCATCAGTGGCCTTCCTTCGTACACAGATCGAAGAGCGGCGATGGGCAGCCGGACACGGTGTGGAAGTTAGCACGGTCTGCCTTCCGTCTGGACCTGTGAGCTTGGAGAGTGGGGTGGACGACGCTCTGGTCGCCGTTCCCCTTCTGCAGGAGGCCCGCAAGGCAGAGAGAGATGGGTGTGCTGCGATCGTCATTGACTGCGCGGCTGATCCTTCTGTCAGGGCTGTGCGTGAGTATGTGTCTATTCCTGTTGTGAGCGCCGGGGAAGCGGCGTTCCAGTATGCGCTAGGACTAGGTGACAGGTTCTCTGTTGTCACCGTGTTGCCCAACACGGCCCGCCTCATCGAGGAGCGCCTCCGTATGTACGGCCTGCTTCTGCGGGTCGCTTCCGTTCGGTATGCAGATGTGCCGGTTCTGGGGCTGGAGGACATGGCGCTGGCGGGCGAGCGGATCCTCGAGCAGGCAAGGCGCGCGATCGATACGGACGGGGCTGACGTCATCGTCTTGGGGTGCACGGGGATGTCGCCAGTGGCGCGGCGCCTGCAGGAAAATCTTGAGGTACCGGTAGTCGATCCCGCTATGGCTGCACTAACGCTTGCAGAATCCCTTGTTCGCATGGGACTGACGCACAGCCGGCGGTGCTATCCGGTGCCACCTGCAAAGGAGGTGGTCGGCGAGCCGCAACTCAAGTGGGAGTACTGAAGCTGCGGTTCCGCTGTTGGATTGCGGCGGCAGACTGGAGCGCGGAGCAGGGCCCCGGAACGGTTCGGGGGAGGGGTGGTGTGCTCAGGGTTTGAGGGATACTGGAGGTGTGAACTGTGACGGTGCTGAAGAGCAAGCAGGAGATCGAGGACTTCGTTCGCGGCTGTACTTTCCTGGGTACTGGAGGCGGAGGCGCTGCTGAGAGCGGTGTTCGCTGGCTTACCGGTCTTCTCGAACAGGGCAAGACGCCGGGCTTCGTCTCGGCGGACGAGGTTAAGGATGGTGTCTGGACGATGTGCTGCTACCTCATGGGCACCATCGCGCCGGAGACCGACGAAGTGCGGCGCCGCAAGGAGCAATTCGGGCTGACCAAGCGGATCTACGACAACATGCCGGCTGAAGCCGGCAAAGAGCTGGCGAAGTACGCCAAGATCGACGTCGGAGCGATCGTCCCTCTGGAAATCGGAGGAGGGGCCACCCCGAGCGCACTGGCGGCGGGCGCGATCTTCGGTGTTCCGGTGGTGGACGGCGACTACTCAGGCGGGAGAGCCATTCCTGAAGTGCCACAGACCACGCCGATCATCTACGACCGAGGCATGTGGCCCATGGCCAGTGCTGATGCCTACGGCAACCGCGCGGTGATCACCGAGGCGAGCAGCTTCGAAATGGCTGAGCGTATGGGGAAAATGCTGAGCGCCGCTTCTTTCGAGCTTGTCGGCAACGCGGCGTTCCTGATGAAGGCCGATGTGATGAAGAAGACCGTCGTTCACGGGACCCTGACCCGCAGCTATGAGATCGGAAAGGCGATTCGGAGGGCACGTGAGACGGGCAAGGATCCCGTGGAGGCCGCGAGAGAGACATCGAATGGGTTCCTCTTGTTCAGGGGTAGGGTCACCAAGAAGAACTGGGAGAGCCGCGACGGGTACCTCTGGGGCGATCACACCATCGATGGGGATGGGCCGTTCGCCGGGAACACCTACAAGATATGGTACAAGAATGAGAATCACGTCACATGGCTCAACGGGACACCCCACGTTACCAGTCCTGACCTTGTGATCGTAGTCGACGAGCGCACAGGCGAGCCTCTCACGAACACAGTTATCAAGGAGGGTGACCGTGTTGCCGTGATCGGCATCGCGGCCGCGGAAGCGTTCACAACGCCCAAGGGGATCGACCTGCTCGGCCCCCGCCACTTTGGGTTCGACATCGACTACAGGCCCATCGCGGAAGTTCTGAAGAAGGCCTAGAGGTGGCTGCGGAGACCAGTCTTCGGAAGGGCGACTTTGACATCGTGAGGAGGGGCGGGGAGCGCAGCGTGCCGCTGCGCTCCCCACCGCAGTAACGTGCGACCGTGCGCATCATGAGCGGTCGCAGCAAGAGGAGGTGGATGGCATGACTCTGCGGGACTTCAACCCTTCGCTAATGCGAGCGCTGGTAGAGCGCCGGTCGAAGCGTTTCCCGGTTGGAGGGGCGCTTCGCGCGCGGCGCGGAGGGCTGGCTCACGAGTCCTCCGAGAAACCGTATCCGCTAAGCGAAGAAGAGACCGCGCTCCTATGCTTCGCAGCTGCTGGGACCACAGGGGTGACCACCGAGGAGATACGTCATCTGATGGGTCACCTGACGTGCACGGGAAGAACGGCAGGAAGCCCCTGTGCGTCAATGACGATGCACCTCTTCTACACGGATGATGAAGGTCTGTTCTACTACAAGTCTCCTACGTTATGCCCAAGCGATCGCGCCATCCGACTGTGCAGCGGTGGATCCGTGAGTCTCCAGGCCATTGTCCAGGACTTCCACGATCATCGCATCAAGCTCCAAGACGGGAGGCTGGACGTTCCTCGCGAGGCGATCGGCGCTGCGTTCGAGAGCTTCGTGAACCTCCCTGGCACCACCATGTTCATCCCGCTGGCGGACACGACCCGCGAGTACATAAACCTCCTCATGACGGGTGTGGCGCAGTTCCGTTGGCAACTCTGGGACGAGGTGACGCACACGCCCGCGGGGGTGGATCGCTGGGTCGAGAACGGGTTTCTCAATGGACCCCGGATTACCATTCACCAGTACGATCAGATGCTACCGTGGTTGTGCAGTCTCGAAGCGGGGATGGCAATGCAGAACTGCGCTCTCATGGTGAGCGCTCTGGGGATAGGTTGCTTTCCCATGCACACCATCGACCTCCCCACAGTGATGCGCTGTATGGGGATGCGGTTCGCTCAGCCGAGTGTGGCGTACCCCCAGGCATCGCCTAACCCGGTTGGCATCCCGGGAGTACTGGAGGGGACTTGTCCCCCCAACCACAGCGTGGACGAAGCAGTTGACGCAGTCGCCGAGTTGAAGTGGGGCGAGGGAGGCCTCTACGGCCCTGATGGTTACAATCTCTCCCGGCCGAAGCTGTACGATGACGTGGTGGAGGTAAGTCGAGAATTCTGCAGGTATGTCTACAACACCTATGGACGATTGCCAAAATACGCAGATGCGATGTTCATCCCGTTGTTGTTCCAGGCGCATCACATTGACCTTGAATTCTACGAGCGACACCTTCCTGACCATGTGACAGAGGCCGAACGAGACCACCGAAGGATCTGGCATGCCGGCGAGGGAGGGGGTGTATGACCGTCCAAACAAGACAGATGGTCGACAGCTTCTGCGAGATGGTGAGGATCGACAGCGAGTCCGGTCGGGAACAGGAGTTTATCCAGTATCTTCAGAAGCTCATGGAGCGAGAATTAGGCGCGTCTTCGGTGATCGACGCCTTCGGGAACCTCGTCTGTCGTGTGCCGGCCCGAGGCTCTACTGCAGCTCCGCTGCTCCTGGCCGCACATGCGGACACCGTCAGCCCTGGGATCGGTGTTGAGCCTGTGATCCAAGACGGTGTCATCCGATCGAGAGGGGAGACGATCTTGGGCGCGGATGACAAGGCCGGGATTGCTGAGATCATCGCTGCTGTGAAAGCTTCTACGAGGGTTCCGCCGCTTGAGATTGTCGTTGTTCGTTGCGAGGAGATCGGTCTGAAAGGTGCAAAGAACCTGGACTACTCTCTCATCAAGGCGACGCGCGGCGTGTTGATGGATTCAGATGTCCTCGACAAGGTCGTGATCGGCGGACCTTCGCACTATTTGATAGATGTCGAGGTCACGGGAAGATCTGCCCACGCGGGGATGGAGCCGGAGAAGGGAGTGTCGGCGATCCGCGCAGCAGCACTGGCGTTCCAGTGGTTCCCTGAAGGGCGTGTCGACCCCGAAACGACGGCCAATGTGGGCATCTTCCGCGGCGGCGCTATCCGAAACGGGATTCCTGAGAGGGCCTCGCTGCGGGCAGAGTGCCGCAGTCTCGATCATCAGAAGGCCGAGCGCCTTAGGGAGCGTATCGAGAAGGCTTTTCGGGAAGCCGCTGCGAATGTTGGGGCAAGGGCCGACGTCTCCACAGAGCTTGCCTGCAGAACGTACCGTCTGTCGGAAGACGCGCCCATGGTCCAGGCGGCGATGGAGGCAATCAGAGCATGCCAGCTCGAGGCCAAAACAAGTGTGATCACAGGCGGAACCGACGCCTCTGTCTACAATGAGAACGGCATCGAGACTGTTGTACTGGGGATCGGTGCCCGGGATGAGCATTCTGTGGACGAGTCCGTCGCCATCGAGGATATGGAGAAAGCTGCGGAGATCCTGGTGGCCCTTCTCGAGCGCTGCGCGTACCGTGGGAGATCGGGTGGAGGACAATCCGAGGCCTCGGGGTCTGGAAGGACCCACGGGCCCGGAGAGAAGCGAACAGGGGCCCCAGTGCAGGGGACGGAGTAGATGGGTGGAGATTGGCTCCACTGAGAAGGAAAGGATGGACGAAATGCCGAGTAGAGCGGATCTTGAGCTATTCAGGGCGGCCTACAAGACCGTGAAGGACATTGTCTGTGTCAGACCGGGTGAGAGCTTGCTGATCACTATCGACTCGATCAGTGACTTCCGAGTGGCCGAGGAGATGGCCAAGGCCGGAGAAGCTTTAGGGGCGAAGGTTATGGTGGCGTGGCACAGCACGCCTCGGGGCTACGGGAAGGCGGCCGATCCGTATCTCCCGGATCCTCTCATTGTGGCTTGCCCAAACACCGATGCCTGGATCGAACTCAACAACCAGTGGCTCCTCTACGGGACCCCTTGGGAGAGAGCGGTGACCAACGGCCGCACCCGTAACCTTATGTTGGGGGGACTGTCGGCCGAACAGCTCATTCGGTGCATCGGTGAGGTGGAGATCAAGGCGCAGGTGGCGTTCCAGGAGAAGGTTGTGGAGATCACCAAGTCGGCCCGGCGCATGACGATCACGAACTCGGCGGGGACGAATGTCGAGTTTGAGAACGACCGGAACCGTCCGGTGACGAACGAGCTTCTAGCAGATACCCCGGGAGGACACTTCTTGCTAGGGCAGATAGGCTGGGCACCCAGGGAGGAGACTATCAACGGCACGCTTGTCTTCGACGGGGCCATCTCCGGTGGTGGAGAGGCGGACATCGGGGTGGTCTCCGAGCCCGTGGTGTATGAGGTCGAGAAGGGGCGTATTCGCGACATCCGGGGGGGGAAGGAAGCCCAGATTGTCAAGCGGTGGTTCGAGAAGCTCAGTGATCCTGGCATGTACCTTGCAGCACATGTCTGCTACGGGTTCAACCCAAATGCTCGGCTTGGCTTTACGACCACCGAAGACGAGCGGGTCTGGGGATGCACCGAGTGGGGTTTTGGGTACCAGGGGCCGATGTACTCGGGGGGGGCGCCGCGTACGGCTGCCTCGCACATCGACGGGATCTGCCTGGATTCGTCCGTGACCTGCGATGGAGTCCCTGTGACCCGCGATGGCCAGGTTGTCCATCACGAACTGGTCGAACTGGCGAAGGCGTGCGGCAGGTGATAGGATCCCCCGTGTTTCGAGAGAGCGCGATGCGGTGAGAGGCGGAGCAGCCGAGCGTGTTGTAGGGAAGGGGACACCGATGAGTCGGGGAACTGAACGAGAGGTTGTTCTCGTGGCCGATCCATACCCTCCGTATCAGTACTTTGATCGAGGTGAGGTCAGAGGACTGGATCACGACTTGATCAGCGCTGTGCTTGAGCAGCTAGGGTACCAGGTGGAGACAGTCTTGTTGCCGTGGGAGGCGTGCTTGCAGCGTCTCGATCGGGGAGAGGCCCACGGGGCCTTCCAGGTCACACGGACTCCGGAGCGGGAGCGACGGTACTTATTCTCGCGGCAGCTCAGAACAGCGGAGACCGCCCTTTTCGCCCGCCGGGGTCTGGGTATCCATCTTGACCCCCTTTCGCCGCTGGAGGACCAGCTCCGGGGTGTCAGGATAGGGATGATGGAGGGCTACAGCTACCACCCTGCGATCGACACGTTACCCGCGCACAGAGCGGCGTCCCAGGAAGACCTGTTGTGGAGTGTGGCAGAGGGGCGGTTGGATGTGGTAGTCATGGATACAGGTGTTGCAGAGTACCTGATGAGAAGGTTGGGTCTGCCGACATTGCCGCGTGTGAAAGGGTTCGTCGCTGCGCGCGACCTGCACGCTGTTTTCCGGATGGACTGCCGGGAGTTGCTTGAGCAGTTCGACGCGGAGATCGAGAGAATGATAGCCGAAGGCGTTCCCGGGAGGATAGCAGAGGTATACGGGCTGGCCTGAGGTGCAGTCCCCGGGGCCCCGCGAAGGATAGCGCCGCGTTGGGTCAATACGCTGCAGCGGGAGGAGCTAGGTAGCGATGGCGAAGAGGGCGTGGGTGATGGTCCCTGGACCGATCGAGTTCGAGGTGGAAGTCCTGCAGGCCCTGGGGGCTCCAACAGCGAGTCACGTGGATCCTGACTTTGTAGACGTGTTCGGAGAAGCGCTTGCGTTGATGCGCACGGTGTGGCGTGCGCCGGAGGGGCAGCCGTTCGTTCTTGCAGGGAGCGGAACGCTTGCCATGGAGGCTGTAGGTGCGAATCTCATTGAGCCAGGAGATGGGGTATTGGTACTCAGCACCGGGGTCTTTGGAGATAGGTTTGAAGACCTCTTCTCGCGCTACGGAGCTCGGGTTACCGTGGTCCGTTCTGAGATCGGTTACGGTGTGGACTGGGAGAAGGTCGAGCAGGAGCTCTCCACGGGGGACTACCGACTGGTGACGGCTACTCATGTCGACACTTCCACGGCGGTTCGGGTCGATCCGCGGCGATTGGGGGATGTCGCAAGGCGCCACGATGTACTGGCCGTTCTGGACGGGGTGTGCTCGGTCGCCGGAGAGCGGATCGATCAGGATGAATGGGGGCTGGATGCCGTGTTCACGGCATCGCAGAAGGCCATAGGTGTCCCACCGGGGCTCGCCCTCTTTGTTGTTAGTCCGCGCGCGCTCAACCGCTTTCTGTCGCGGCGCACCAAGGTTCCAAACTACTACTGTGACTGGGCCCAGTGGCTGCCGATTATGCAGGCATATCAGCAGGGGAAGGCGGCCTATTTTGCGACTCCCGCGGTGAACCACATCAAGGCTTTGCGGATTGCGCTAAGGAGGATTCAAGATGAAGGCCTTGACGCCCGTTTTGAGCGACACAGGAGATTGGGAGAGGCGTGTCGCTCAGCGTTAACTGCGCTTGGCTTGGCGATCGTCCCTGAGAATGAGGGTGAAGCCGCCAACACCCTCTCTGCCGCGTGGTACCCTCACGGGGCAGACGCAGGGACTTTCCTCGCAGCGGTGCGCGAGGCAGGGGTGGTGCTGGCAGGCGGTCTGCACCCGAAGATCGCCCCGAAGTACTTCCGTGTTGGGCATATGGGGGCGACGGGCCCTGGGGAGCTCCTGGCGACGATCGGGGCGATCGAGCGGGGGCTCTGTGCCTGTGGAGTTGGGTTTGAGCCAGGTGTGGGCCTGCGTGCGGCGCAGCGTGTGTACTGGTCGTAGGGTGGGTCCCTTGCCTGGCAGTGGCTGGCGTTCTCGTCAGCGCCAGCGGTTCCTGACGCTCCTCTTTCCCGAAGGCCTGACCTGCACAAGAACGGGCGGCTTGGAACCGCCCGTGTGTGTAGCACTCGACTTCTCGCTGCGTGCGAGAAGGACGAGAAAGCTCTGGTACGCGACCGAGGTCGTGGACCGCAAGGGGAAGATCCGCAAGCGCTACGATGCCTACGTCACACCATACGAGAAGCTGAGGAGCTTGCCCCAGGCCGGGCAGTATCTGCGGCCGGGGGTGATGATGGCGGAGCTGGAACGGATTGCTCGAGGCCACAGCGACACCGAGTACGCCCTGCTCGTTCAGCAGGAGAAGGCCAGGCTCTTCCGTTCCTTTGCTCCACGGGCTACAGTACCCTGACGGCTCACGCCTTCATGCTCGTCTTCGGATGAGAAAAGACTCTGGCCGAGTTGCCTCAACGAAAGTGTTGCCGGGCGGGGTGTCGGTTCGTCAGACCCGACTTTGACAGCCTGAGGCCGGTTTCCGGGACTTCGGTTCCATCCTGACGGTGTTTCCGAGGTGTCTGGGCTGAGTTGGGGACCCAAATGTGGTGCCACGACGGTGACAGGTGTCTCCTTCTCAGGATGCCGGATGTGCTGTACACTGCGGTGTCATGTTCGTGCGCGAGAAGAAGCGCCGCAACCAGGACGGGTCGGTCGTCACCTACCTCCAGCTCGTCGAAAACAAGCGGGTTGAGGGGAAGACCCGCCAGCGGGTGCTCTGTACCCTGGGCCGGGCGGACGACCCCAAGCTCCGCGCCGATCTCGGGCGGCTCATCTCCACCGCCCGTCGGTACGCCGAAGAAGAGGCCCTGGTAGTGGACTCAAGCACCCGGGTTGTGACGAAGACCTGGGGGGAGCACCTCGTGTGGGGGAGGCTGTGGGAGGAGACGTTGGGTCCGGTCCTGCGGGACGCCCTGTTCCCGGAGCGGCTGGCGAAGGCGGTCTACCTGATGGTCCTGGGGCGGCTCGCCTCCCCGAAGTCGAAGTGCGCGACCTACGCCTGGTCGGGTGACGTGTACGGGGCAGGGTTCGAGGAGGTCGAGCTCCACGACCTCTACCGGGCGCTCGATGAGCTCTGCGAGAAGAAGGAGGCAATCGAGCAGGGGTGGTTCGATCGGCACCGGGACCTGTTCACGGGGTCACGTCCCGTCAAGTGGTGTAGATTGGGTTCCTCGCCGGTAGTGACGAGCTAGACGGCGATCACCTCCTTCGGGGCCCCCAGGGCAGGGACGTCGAGATCCTGAGGGGAGCTCCCGTAGAGCACGGCCATCGACCCGAGGCTGAAGTACCGGCGCACGGCCAGCCACTCGTCTCCCTGTTCCTCCAGGACCGCCCCGATCAGCCTCAGCGCCGACCGTGCGTTCGGGAAGATCCCCACGACGTCGCACCTCCGGTTGACCTCACGGTGCAGTCGCTCCAAAACGTTCGTCGAGTGGATCCTCCGCCAGTGCCCCTGCGGGAACGCCATGTGCGCGATCACGTCCTCCCCCGCCTCCCGGAGGAGATCCGCCGCCTTTGGGTACTTCCCCTCGAGGCTCCGGGCCACCAGCTCCAGCTGCTCCCGCGCTGCCTCTTGATCGGGCTGAGCGAAGATCGTCCGCACCCACGCTCCGACCAGCGGCTCGCGCTCCCCGCGGAACCAGACCCAGGAGGTTCCGCATGAAGTGCACCCGGCACCGCTGCCAAGACGCCCCGGCCAGGACCTCGGACAACGCCTGCCTCAACCCCACATGCGCATCGGAGATCACGAGCTTGACCCCAGAAAGGCCCCGGCTGGCGAGCCCCCGCAAGAACGACACCCAGAACCCGTAGCTCTCCGCAGGGCCCACGTCGAACCCCAGGACCTCTCGCTCTCCGGTCCGGGTAACCCCCACGGCGACCACCGCCGCCATGTTTACCACCCGGCCCCCTTCCCGAACCTTGGCCACCGTCGCATCGAGCCACACGTACGGGTACTCGCCCTCGAGCGGACGGTTGCGGAACGCCTCCATCCGCTCGTCCAAGGCGGCACAGATCCTGGACACCTCGCTCCGGGAGATCCCCTCGATCCCGAGGGCCCGGACAAGGTCGTCCACCTTCCGCGTGCTCACCCCGTGGACATACGCCTCCTGGACCACCGAAAGCAGGGCCTTCTCCGTCCTCCGCCGGGGCTCGAGCAACGCCGGGAAGTAGCTCCCGTGCCGGACCTTGGGGATCCGGAGCGTCACCGTGCCGACCCGGGTGTCCCATCTCCTCGGGCGGTACCCATTGCGGTACGTCCGGCGGGCGGACGTTCGCTCGTACCGCTCGGCCGAGGGTCTTCTCCTTCACCTCCGCCTCCATCAGTTCCTGGACGAGGAGGACGAGGCCCTCCTTCAGGGCGTCCACCTCCGTGTCGTCCCGGTACTTGCGCAGAAGATCTCTAAGTGCGATCCTCACGTCGGCCATCGGTTGGGTTCCTCCGTTCAGACCGAGATAGCTCCAAAGGAACCCTC
Source organism: Candidatus Bipolaricaulota bacterium (assembly GCA_014360985.1). Taxonomy (GTDB): domain Bacteria; phylum Bipolaricaulota; class Bipolaricaulia; order Bipolaricaulales; family Bipolaricaulaceae; genus Bipolaricaulis. The sequence goes on along the minus strand of JACIWK010000020.1, from coordinate 2,743 downwards.
CGGTGGCCTTCTCGTCAAGCCCGACGTGCCCCATCCCTAGGGCACAGCGCCCTCACGCCACCGGATCTACACCACGTCCTGGGACTCTACCCGGTGTGAACCCGAGCTCATCCAGGATCACAAGATCCGGTTCGACGAACTGCTGGATGCACGCCTCGGTAGTGTGATCGGCCAACGAGGCCCGCAGGGTGGCCGCAAGGTCCTGGATCGTGGTGAACCGCACGCTGTAGTCGGCCTGGCAGGCCTTCATCCCCAGCGCCACGCTCAAGTGGGATTTCCCGGTTCCCGGCTGGCCGATGAAGATCACGTTCTCCTTCCGCTCGATGAACTGGCAGGTGGCGAGGGTCTTCAGGAGCTTGACGTCGAGCTTGGGTTGGAACTTGAAGTCGAACTCCTCGAGGGTCTTCACTACCGGGAACCGCGCGGCCTTGATCCGTTTCATCAACGCCTTGGACTCCCGCGCTGCGATCTCCCCATCCACGAGAGCCGCCAGGAACTCGAGGTACGAGTGGTTGTTGGCAAGGGAGTCGGCGTTCTGGGCCTCGAACGTCTGGGCCATGTACCCCAGCCGGAGGCGCCGGAGCCGGGTGTCGAGGGGCGAGCTGGCCGTGGTCATGCCGCCACCTCCACGTTCTCCAGGAGCGCCGCGTACTCCCGCAGCGATCGGCCGAAGTCCCGGCGCCCGTCCGGGACCCGGCGATCCCGCTCGCCAGGGAGCGGAAGCTTGTCCAACCCCCCCTCGAGGATCCGCTCGATCCTCCGGGCTCCATCTGTTGCCCCGAAGTAGAGCGCCCGCGCGCACGCTCGTTCGAACGCCTCGGCACCGTGTCGCTCCACGAGGCGGTGGAGCCTCGCCAGCTGCTCGCCGAACACCCACGGGCCGCGCTGCAGCTCGCGCAGGAACCGGGCGCTGTGCCCCCCGGCCCCGCGCACGACCGCCAGACGGCGGCCGTGCACCTCGTGGTTGCTCACCCCCTTCGTCGCCGGGTAGTGCGTCGGGTCGGTCACGTCTTCTCCGTCCCTGGTCGCCCGGGGATGCCGGGCGACTTCGCTCCCATCGGCAAACACCGTCAGTTCGTCGTCCGTGAGTCGGACCAGCACCGTCATCCCCACCCAGCGGTACGGGACCGAGTAGTAGTTCCGTCTCACGTGGATGTGACAGTCCTTGCGCACCTTGTACAGGCCCCAGTCCCCCAGCTCGTACCGCTCCTCGGGCAGGGACACAAGATGCGCGCGTTCCTCGGCGAACAGAGCACACGGCCTGCGGCGGGTCGTCCCATGCACCCGGACATTGGCCACCTCGTCCCGCCACCGCACGAGGTCCTCTCTCGCCTCCGGGAAGATCCCGTGCCCCCGGCCCCGCCACCAGTTGCCCTTCGCGTAGCCGATGTCCCGCTCGGTGCGTCCCTTGTCCGTCGGCGTCCTCGGCCGAGCGACGTCGGGCACCGTCCCGTAGTGCTGCGCCAGGCGGAAGAACTCCTCCTGGTAGTAGCGCTGCCCCAGGCGGTCGATGATCACCGCCGACCGGAGGTTGTCCGGCTTGATCCGTTGCGGTGCTCCCCCGAAGAACTCGAACGCGCTCCGGATCAGCCGCAGGAACGTCTCCACCCGCTGGTCCGTGACGAGGTCGTAGTAGGCGTACCGGCTCCAGCACAGGGTCATCACGAACAGGTACACTTTGCGCTTCCGGCCGTTCTCCGCCAGACGCCCCAGCTCCCCGAAGTCGATCTGCGCTTCTTCCCCCGGTGTGTACCGCATCCGGCAGTACACCTCGGGGGCGCCCCTCCGCAGCGTGCGCACCCGGCGCTGCACCGTGGGGTAGGAGGCATCGAACCCGTCCTCCCGACACAGATCCTGGTAGATCTGCACTGCGGTCAGCCCCTGCAGCACCTTGGCCTCGATCACCTCCGCAAACCGATCCAGCTTCCGCGCCACCACCGCCCGCGCAGGCTCGGTCATCCCTCCCTCGATCTTCCGCAGGTACGCCCGCACCGTGCGGACGTCGATCCCCAGCCGCCGGGCGACCTCCTTGTTCGGTACCCCCTCGTCGTGCAGTGCCCTCACGCTCAGAAACGTGCCCATCGAGATCACCTCCGCATCTCCTCCTTGCCAGGGAGTCGTTCCCCTCGGAGCGCCCTTGTCCTCCCCAACACCGAGGAGCGCAAGTCGTCCGGTCCCCCCTCCCCCGGGGGGATCACGTTTGGTGATCGTTTGGGGGGTCACGTTTCTTGAACGGTAACAGTGCGAGAGTTTCTTCGCCACGCTGGAGTGTGAGCTGTTGGACCGGGTGACGCTCAAGAACCACGCGGAGGCGCGCCGGGCGCTGTTCGCGTACATCGAAGGCTGGTACAACCCGCATCGCCGGCACTCCGCGCTGGGGTACGAGTCGCCCGTTGGGTACGAACGGAGGTACGGGGAGAGAAGATCCCGGGAACGGACGAAGCAGGGAGAAGCGGAACACGCTGCCGTGGGCGCCGGAACGGGAACAAACTGTGCCAGGGACAAGTCGTGAACAACCTTCACCGTTTCCATGCCTCAATCAAGGTGCCGCGGGGTACACTGTCCACCAAACCGGGGCAAGTCCATGGATCTTCTCTGCCTCGCCCTGGGCGATCCACCCGTACCCCATCTGCTTGCGGACGATGCTCCCGTTCTTGCCTTCCACAAGGGCTTGGTCGTTCGTCTGCCGGGCCCGGCTCTTCGTGAGCTCAACCCGCAGCTTCTCCAGAAGCTCCGCCACGAC
>JACIWK010000002.1 GCA_014360985.1 Candidatus Bipolaricaulota bacterium | reverse complement strand
GGGTCGAACCGGGGTTGGAGGTGTCCCGGGTTCTGGTCGCTCCATAACCTAGCCCAGCCTCGAGACAAGGGCGCCGTCCGGGGACGGCGCCCTCCGGAGATCCCATCCGTTCGTTAGAGGAGCTTCATCGCGAACGAGATGCTCAGGTCCTTGGCCCACTCCGCCTCGCCGGGGGCTTTGCTCAGCCCGAGGCTGACCCCGACGGTGGCCCGTCCGAGGGAGAACGTGACCTGCACGGCCACCGCTACCGAGTCCACGGGATCGAGGTTGAGGGGCTTCACCCGCGTGTAGGCAACGCTCCCCTGGAGGGACGAAGTCGCGCTCAGCCCCTGCTCGTAGGACAGGTTGGCGGTGAGGGTGTGGTGGTTGACGATGTCGAACGGCCCCTCCACCACAGCGCGGACGAGGAGCTGGGCATCCGGACCCGGGGCATAGGCCGCGTCCGTGGAGATGGTCACCACGACATCCTGAGGCCCGCCATAGGGATCGGAGAGCTCGTAGCCGAGGCCGCCCTGGATCGCCCATCCGCAGTACCGCTCCGCTCCTGTGGCGAGGATCTCGTCCTCCACAGCGAGCACGGTGCGTGGGTCGAGGCTCGTCCCGGCCGCGTTCTCGATCAGCCCGACCACTGCCGCCACGAGGTCCTTGATCTCGGCGTACTCGATCGCCCGGCCGATCTCCTCGGCGACGGCGAGGAGCGTGGCATCGGGCAGCGCCCTGGTGATCGCTCGGCGGGCAAGGAGCATGGTCTGGATCCGCATCGCCTTGGCGAGGGGGGTCACGTCGGCGAACCGCCCGTAGCCACCCCCCACGCTCAACGTCAACGCCGGCTTGGGCTGTCCGAGAATATATCCCCCATTGAGGCCGGCGAACCCGAACACGGGCTCCCCCTCGGTGAAGTAGTAACGCAGCGTGCCTGCTCCGCTCGCTGTCGCACTGGAGAGGGCGAGGTCGGCGAACGCGAGCTCGCCGAGGCCAGTGAGCGTGTACCCGAAGCCCGGTGAATCGTAGAGCCGGGTGAAGTTCACCGTGGCCCGGCCCGCGTTGATGTCGACCCCCGCCGTCGTCGGCGCATCGAAGTAACGGTAGGTTCCCGACAGCCATGCGCTGGCGAGGTCGGTGAGCGGCGGCTTGTAGTCGCACAGCCCGATCGCTCCCATCCCGCTCAACGTGCTCCCCACCACCGCCATTCCCACCACGAACACGACGCTTCTCTTCATCGGCTCCTCCTCTCCCACGCGCTCATCCCGTGGGCGAGCTCCATTGTACACGTCGAGGGCACGCGTGCCCAAATGCGACCGGCGTGGTGTCACAGGTACGGGGCGAGGAGGGAGAGGATCTTCCTCAGGGGTTCCACATCGGCGGTGGTGAACTGCGCTGGCCGGTGGGAGTCGGCGTCGAACACCGCCATCACCCGCTCCTCCTTCATCACCGGCAGGGCGATCTCGCTCTGGGAGCGGGGATCGCAGGGGACGTGGCCCGGGAAGAGTCGAACATCGGGCACGACCACAGGCTGGGCGGTCCGCAGGCAAGCAATGCACACGCCGGTATCCCGCAGGACCTGGCACGCCACCGGCCCCTGATACGGTCCCACGTGGAGCTCGTCCCCGGCCGCGAGGTAGAACCCGGTCCAGGAATGGTGCGGCATCTTCGCGTGGAGCACGGCGCAGATCGTCGCCATCGCCGCGGTGAGGTTGGGGGACCTTCCGGTGATCAGCCCGTCGAGCTGTTCGTAGATCCGCGCGTACCGTCCCGCGCGACCGGCGCCTGCGTCAGGGTTGGCCATGGATCGTCTGGTCGATCACCCAGTAGTCGGCGGGGAAGAACCGCAGGCCCAGGACGTTCACGAAGCTCACCTTGAGCTTGGCGGGGGTCTTCGGGTCGGGGACCCACGCCCGGCCCTGGGCCAGAATCCGTCGCCCATCGGCCGTGAAGCAGACGTTGAGGACGTCGATCTGCCCGTCCGGGAGGAGGGTGTAGGTGGCGGTCGTCCCCTGGGCGCAGTTCCGCTCGAACCGGGTCGGGATGCTCGCCACCGCGTACCACGTCCCGAGGTAGCGGGTGAGGTCGAGCTCGTCGACCACCCGGAGCGGCGGCTTCGCCCCGAGGATTCCCGTCACGATCAACCCCGCGGCAAGTGCCGCTACGATCCAAAATGCCCAGTTGTCCTGTCCCATGACGATCACCTCTTGGGAATGGTACTGGGGGGAGGCGCTCCGTGTTCCGCGGCCTTGCGGACGCGGACGTGGAGGAAGTAGGGGATGACCTGGGCGTCCTGGACGTAGGGGCAGGCGCGCCCGGTCTCCTCGCTCGGGCACGGCTCGCCGAGCCGCTCGATCGCAAGCCCCGCGTCGAGAAGGGCGTTGAGCCAGGCGCTCACCGCCCGGGTGAACCGCGGGGTCTTGAACTTCGGGGAACGGGGCCTTGGCCTCGGCCGGGGCGGCGCTGAAGCTCCACTCCGCTACGTCTCCAACCAGCGTGCGGAAGTACCCCCCGACCTCGTACGCGTACGTCCGCCCGTCGGGACCGCGCAGGTTGCGGTGGTGGGGCACGTCGAGGAACGGGTGCGTGACCGAGAACTGGAAGAACCCGCCCGGGACGAGGACCCGGTGGACCTCCGCGAGCGCGCGCTCCACATCCGGGATGTCCATCAGGCTCAGGAACGCGACCGCGAAGTCGAACGGCCGGTCGGGGAACGGGAGCGCCAGGGCGCTCCCCCTCCACGTAGACGATCCCAACCGCTCCCGCTCCTCCGTCTCCCGGGCGTGGCGGAGGAAGGTGGGGGCGATGTCGAGCCCGGTCAAGCGCGTCCACGCCTCGGCGTTCCCCTCCCAGAACTTCCCCACCTCGCGATCGTCCATGCGGAGGATCGTACCCGCTCCCTGGGGTAGGATCCGCCCATGGAGCGAGCACGGGGGCTGGCGGAGCGGTACGTGGGAAAGCCAGGTGTGGTTGGGGTCTACCTCGTCGGGTCGGCGAGCCGGCCGTTCCGGGATCGGATCTCGGACGACGACATCGAGGTCGCGCTCGACGACGCCGCCTACGAGGCGACTCCGCTCGAGGAGCGGCACGTGTTCGCGATCGAGGAGGGCCCCCCGCGGCGGGTGGACCACGAGTTCTACCTCCGGCCGTGGGGGGAACTCTTGGGGTTGGAGGGATCGCCCCGCGACCTCGATCACTACCCGTTTCAGCACGCAGCGATCCTTCACGACCCCCAGGGGAAGCTCTCGGCGCTCTTCCCGCGACTGGCGCTGCTCCCGCCCGACGTCCGGGAGACCCGGCTCCGGGTCCACTACTTGGAGGTGGTCTTCGCCCTCGGCCGGGCGGCGAAGTGCCTCGACCGGGGGAGCGACTTCGCGGCGCGGCTCGTCCTTGGGGAAGGGGCGGTGGCTCTGGTGAAGCTCCTCGCCGTCGTCTGCGGGTCGTGGGCCCCGACCCGCCACTGGGCGGCGGAGGAGCTGCGGCTCCTTGGTGTTCCGGAGGGGATCCTCACCGCGATCGGCGATCTCCTCGCCGCTCCGTCCTCGGATCGGATCGCGGCGGTGCGGGATGGGCTCCACGCTTGGCTCGATGCGCAGGGCGAGGAGTTCCACCGCGATCGGATGGGCCTCATCCAGTGGGCGTTCCTCACCGGGGAAGGGAAGGCCGCGTTCCACACCTGGGGCGCCCGTTGAGGAGAGGCAGGTGACGGGGCCTGGCCTACCCGACCCCGTGTCGTCTAGAACTGCGAGAGGAAGCGGATGTCGTTCTGGAAGAACAGGCGGATGTCCTCGATCCCCCAGCGGAGCATCGCCATCCGCTCCACCCCCAGCCCGAACGCGAACCCGGTGACCCCCTCTGGGTCGTAACCCACCTCGGCCAGCACCGCTGGATCCACCATCCCCGCCCCCATGATCTCCAACCACTCTCCCGGCGGTTTGCGGATGTGAACCTGGGCCGACGGCTCGGTGAACGGGAAGAAGTCCGCCGCGAACCGCATCTCGTACCCCGGGCCGAAGAACTCCGTGACGAATTCCCTCAGGATCCACTTCAAATGGGCGAAGGTGAGTCCCTTCTCCACCCACAACAGCTCGATCTGGTGGAACACCGGGGAGTGGGTCGCATCGGGGTTGTCGCGGCGGTAGCAGCGCCCTGGGCACACGATGCGTACCGGCGGCGGCTGGGACTTCATGACCCGGATCTGGACGGGCGAGGTGTGCGTGCGCAGAAGTAAGCCATCGGCGATGTAGAACGAGTCCCACTCGTCCCGGGCGGGGTGATCGGCCCCGATCGCGAGGGCCTCGAAATTGTAGTAGTCCGTCTCCAGTTCCGGCCCGCTTGCCACGTCGAACCCGAGCTTCATGAAGATGTCTTCGATCTCCCGCCGGACCTGGGTCAGAGGGTGGAGACGGCCCACCGGGCGCCAGCTCCCGGGGAGGGTGAGGTCGTACCGCTCCGCGGCAAGACGCGCTTCTACCGTCTCCCGCTCCGCCTCGGCTTGGAGCGCTTCGAGGGCGGAGGCGATCTCCCCCTTGAGGGCGTTGAGGAGCCGTCCGGCCGCGGCCCGCTCCTCGGGCGGAAGGGTGCGGAGGGCGGCGAACGCGGTCGTGACGAAACCCTTGCGGCCGAGGAACTTGATCCGCAGGGCCTCCACCCCTGCCGGGTCGCGGGCCGAGGCGCTCGCCTGCGCCCATTCCCGCCGCACCGCCTCGCACCGTGCCTGCAGCTCATCCAGCATCATCGCGGGCTGGATTATACGGGCCCGCGCAGGCCTTGGACACATGACCTGCCTCCTCTAGAATGGTCCGGCACGGGCCGCCCGTGGGAGCGGCCCGGCACTCTGGAGGAGGGGACATGGACTACGCAGCGCGGCGGGAGGAACTGTGGCGGCGGGCCCGGGAGCGCGGGCTCGATGCGTTCCTGGTGATCAACGTGGAGCATTCCGACGGCGCGAACCTGCGCTACCTCACTGGGTTCAGCGGGTCGACGGGCGGTCTGATCGTCGGCGCGCAGCCCTTGTTCGTCACGGATTCCCGCTACACCGAGCAGGCGGGCCACGAGGTCGTCGGACTCCCCATCGAGGAGACGAAGCCCCGCTGGATGGCTTGGCTCGCCGACAAGCTGGGGTCGCTCGGGGTCAAGCGGGTGGGGATCGGAGCCCACCGCACAAGCGTGTACGTGTTCCAGGAGCTTGCCCGGCTCGCCCCGGGGATCGAATTCGTCCCCCAGATGGGGATGGTCGAGGATCTGCGGCGGGTCAAGGCCGAGGAAGAGATCGAGCGGATTGCCGCGGCCGCTAAGCTCACCGACGAGGGCCTGCGCTGGATCGTGGACCGGCTCGCCCCGGGGCAGACAGAGCGTGACGTAGCGCTCGACCTCGAGGTGTGGTTCCGCCGTCACGGCGCGGAGGCCGTGGCGTTCGACCTCATCGTCGCCAGCGGCCCTGGGAGCGCGATGCCGCACTACCGGCCCGGGGAAAGGAAGATCGAGCGCGGGGATCTCGTCCTGTTCGACATTGGAGCTCAAGTGGACGGGTACTGTGCGGATCTGACCCGCGTCGTGGCGATGGGGGACCCCGGCGGGGAGGCCCGCGAGATCTACCGCATCGTGCTGGCGGCGAACCGCGCTGGCCTCGCGGCAGTGCGGGCAGGAAAAAGTGGCAAGGATGTGGATCGGGCGGCCCGAGATGTGATCGCGAACGCGGGGTACGATGACCGGTTTGGGCACGGCCTTGGGCATGGGGTGGGACTGGAGGTCCACGAGGCGCCGGGCGTGGGGCCGACGTCCGAAGACACGCTCGCCGTCGGAAACGTGGTCACGATCGAGCCGGGGATCTATTTCCCCGGCCGGTTCGGGATCCGGATCGAGGATCTCGTCGCCGTGACCGCGGACGGCGCTCGCGTCCTCTCCTCCTTCCCCAAGGACGAGCTCATCGTGTGCTAGAAGGGAGACAGGTGGATCTGGGCAAGGTTGCGGACGGGATCCGGCGGCGGACGGGGCTCGCGGCCTCGGCACGGGACATCGAACGGGTCCTTGCGGCCGCCCTCACGTCGGAGGACATCTGGCGGATCGTCGAGCTCGCCGGAGTTCCCCTCCTTGTGGTCTGTGCTGGGCTGGAGTGCCTCGCGGAGGCGGGATGGGTGGAGATGACCGGGAGTGCGGTCCACCTGACCCCGGTGGCAGAGGAGGGGTGTGCCCGGCTGCGGATCGCACCGGCCCGCACGCTCGCCTGCCCGCGGTGCGGGGGGCGGGGGGTGGAGACGGGGCTGCTGCGTGAGCTCGCGGCGGAGTTCCCGCGCTTGGCTGCGGGTCGTCCCGATGCGTCCCAGGAGTTCGACCAGGGCTACGTGACGGAGGAGACGACGATCGCCCGCATCGCCGCGATGTGGGCGAAGGGGGATCTCGAGGGGAAGGACCTCCTCGTCCTCGGGGACGATGATCTGGTCTCGCTGGCCGCGGCCCGGAGCGGCCTCCCGCGCCGGGTGGCCGTCCTCGATGCCGACCCCCGCATCACGTCGTTCATCGCCGGGGTGACGGAGCGGGAGTCGCTTGCGATTGAGGTCGTGCCCCACGACCTCCGTGCCCCCCTGCCCTCGCAGCTGGAACGGGCGTTCGACACGTTCGCCTGTGACCCCACGGAGAGCCTGCCGGGGTTCCTCCTGTTCGCTGGGCGCGGCCTGTCCGCCCTCCGCGGGCCGGGGTGCGCCGGGTACCTCGGGCTGACCCACGCCGAGGCGTCGCTCGCCAAGTGGCAGGCAATTCAGCGCCAGCTCCTCGCGTGGGGAGCGGTGATCACCGATCTGCGCGACGGATTCCACGCCTACGTGAACTGGCCGTATGTGGAAACGATGCGGGCCTGGGCACGCCTCCCGGTGCGGCGGGTGCCAGGGAGGCTTGAGCCGTGGTACAGATCAGCGCTCCTGCGCATCGAGCTCGTCACCGAGGCGGAGGTGAACGTGGGGCCCGTGGTGGGGGACATCTTCGTCGACGACGAAGCCGCGACCACCTGATCGCGGCCCAGCGCGACTGGGTCAGCCGCGCGCGCGGGTCCAGCCACGGGGCAGCGGAGTTTGCCCTATAATGGTAGGTCAAGATGGCACGTCAAAGGAGCACGTTCAGGGAAGGGGGGGAAGTGGAGCCGGGGACGGGCGGGCTGGCCGCGCCGCTCATCCCCCGCCGGGTATTCTTCACCCGGGGAGTCGGGCGTCACAAGGAGGAGCTGCGTTCGTTCGAGCTCGCCCTCCGCGATGCGGGGATCGAGAAGCTGAACCTCGTTCACGTGTCGAGCATCATTCCGCCGGGGTGCAAGGTCGTCTCCCGCACGGAAGGGCTGCGGGCGCTTGCCCCAGGCCAAGTCGTGTTCTGCGTGTTTTCCCGCTGCGTCTCGAACGAGCCCCACCGGCTGATCGCAGCATCGGTCGGATGCGCGATCCCAGCCGATCGGGCCGCCTACGGGTACCTCTCCGAGTACACCTCGTTCGGGAAGAAGGAGAAACAGGCGGGGGATCACGCCGAGGACCTCGCTGCCTCGATGCTTGCCTCCACCCTCGGGATTGAGTTCGACGACGAACTCGTGTGGGACGCGAAGAAGGAGATCTGGAAGATCTCCGGAAAGATCGTGCGCACGATGAACATCACCCAATCCGCGGTCGTGGACAACAAGGGCTACACCACGGTCGTGGCCGCAGCGGTGTTTTTGCCGTAGGGCCATGGTCCAGGGACAGGAAAAGCACCGTTACCTCCGGACGCCGGTTGAGCAGTTGGACCCCACCACGTTCGACGCGGTGCCCCTCCTGGAGGCGATGGGGCGAACCGCGTTTCAGGCCCGCAACCTGGCCCGGGCGGCCCAGATCTACGATCGGATGCTCGCCGATCGCGAGTGCACGATCATCCTGTGCCTGGCGGGGTCGCTCGTGAGCGCGGGCCTGGGGCGGTCGGTCTCCGTCCTCGTCGAGCATGGGATGGTCGATGCCATCGTGGCCACGGGGGCAAACATCGTGGACCAGGACTTCTTCGAGGCCCTTGGGTTCCGACACTACCGGGGAAGCCCCGATGCGGACGACGATGTCCTCCGTGAACTCCACATCGATCGCATCTACGACACGTTCATCGATGAGGACGAGCTGCGGGTTTGCGACCACACGGTCACGGAGATCGCTGATGCCCTCCCTCCCCGTGCCTACTCCTCGCGGGAGTTCATCCGGGAGATGGGGCGGTGGCTCGTCGCGCGAGGGAAGGGCGAGGGTTCGATCACCCGCCTTGCCTACGAGAGGGGGGTGCCCATCTTCTGCCCCGCCTTCTCCGATTCCAGCGCGGGCTTCGGCCTCGTCCTCCACCAATGGCAGCGTCCGGACCACCACGTGGCGATCGACTCGGTGAAGGATTTCCTTGAGCTCACCAAGATCAAGATCGGGGCCCGGGAAACAGGCCTTGTCATGGTCGGGGGCGGAGTGCCCAAGAACTTCGCCCAGGACGTGGTCGTAGCGGCGGACGTCCTTGGGGTGGAAGCCCCGATGCACAAGTACGCGATCCAGATCACGGTGGCCGACGTGCGGGATGGGGGATTGTCCGGCTCGACCCTCAAGGAGGCCAGCTCGTGGGGCAAGGTCGCCCAGGGCCTCGAGCAGATGGTGTTTGCGGAGGCCACGCTCGCCCTTCCCCTGCTCGTGAGCTACGTCTACCACCGCCGGACGTGGGAGAACCGGGTTCCGCCACGCCTCGCCGACCATCTCGATGCCGGGCAGGACCTTTCCCCCCGCTAGTCCGCCCCCGCTGCACGAACACGCTACAATCGCGTACCAGGTGGGGTCCCTCCCCGCAGGGGGCCCTTTCCTGTCGATCCTATCGCAGATGGAGGTGAGCGATGTTGGGACTCGGTAGGCAATTCATCGTCGAGCTGTGGGATTGTGAACATCGGGCGGACGACGTGGAAGAGGTCCGCTGCTGGTTACGGCGCGCGGTGGACAGGGCGGGAGCCACGCTCCTTGATATCCAGGTCCATCGGTTCAACCCCCATGGGATCTCGGCGGTGGCCGTGCTCGCCGAGTCCCACATCTCGGTCCACACGTGGCCGGAGCGGGGGTACGTTGCCCTCGACGTGTTCACGTGCGGGGAGGAGGTGTGTCCGGAGGGGGCGGTGGAGGAGCTATGCCGGTTCTTCCGCCCGGGCCGCACAAGCGTGATCGAGATCAAACGGGGGATCCGATTGTGAGCGATGAGTGGCTATGCGAGGACCAGGCAGTGGGGATTCGCCTGTGTCTCAAGGTGAAAGAGCGCCTGTACGAAGGGCGCACCGCACACCAGCGGATCGAGATCGCGGCCACGGAACGCATGGGGAGGGTCCTCACCCTCGACGGTCGGTTCATGGTCTCCGAGCGCGACGAGGCGTTCTACCACGAGATGCTCGTTCACCCGGTGCTCCTCTCCCACGCTGCTCCGCGCCGAATCCTCGTGGTGGGGGGTGGGGATGGGGGGGCGTTACGGCAGGTCCTCGCCCACCCCTCCGTCGAGGAGGCGATCCTCGTCGAGATCGATCCCGAGGTGATCGAGGTCGCGCGACGTCACCTGGGCGCGGTCCATCGCGGGGCGTTCGACGATCCCCGGGTCCGCGTCGTGGCCGCGCCCGCCGAGGAGTTCGTCCCCGCGCATCGGGCTGCGTTCGATGCGCTCATCGTCGACTCCCCGGATCCGGTGGGGCCCGGGGCGGCGCTGTTCACCCCCCGCTTCCTCGCCGCGTGCCGCGAGGCCCTGCAGGAGGGAGGGGTGGCCGCGTTTCAGGCGGGTTCACCGTTCTACGACCCAGAGGAACTGGCGACCCTCGTCGCCGTGCTGCGGCCCCTATTCCCGTATTGCGCGCCCTATCTGGGGTTTGTCCCCCTGTACCCATCCGGGTTGTGGGCCTACGTGCTGGCGGGGGACCGCTCCCTTGATCTGGACGATGTAGTGCTGGAAGGGCGATTCCGCGCTCGCGGCATCGTCACGCGCTACTACTCGCCGCGGCTCCACCACGCGGCGTTCGCACTGCCTCGCTTCGTGGAGGAGCTCGTGGCGGGGGGGGAGCGGTGATCGGCCCGCTGCGCTTCCTCGGTTTGGGCACGCCGTTTGCCGAGGCAGGGGTGGCGGTCCTCGGCGTCCCCCTGGAACGGACCGTGTCCTACCGTGGTGGCCCGGCCCAGGCGCCGACGGCGATCCGGGCTGCCTCCGACTCGATCGAGCTCTACTCCCGGATCTTCGATTGCGACCTCGGGGAGATCGGCGTCTGTGACCTGGGGGATGTGGATCCTCACGCACCGCTTGGGGAGATGCTCTCCACCGCGGAGTCCGCGGTGGGGCGGGTCCTCGCGGCAGGCAAGGGGGCGGTGGTCCTCGGGGGGGAACACACGGTGGCCCTGCCGGCGGTCCGCGCCGCGGCGGCGCGGGGCCCGATCCAAGTGGTGGCCCTCGATGCCCACACCGACCTCCGGGACGCGTACGGGGGGGAAGAGGTGACCCATGCCACCGTCCTCCGCCGGGTGAGCGAGATCACGTCCCGCCTCGTGATCGTCGGGGCCCGCTCCTTCTTCGGGGGGGAGGTCGCGGAGCCGTTCTTCGCAGGACCCGACGAGATCGCTGGCCGGCTTGATCCGAAGATTCCGGTGTGGTTGACCGTGGATCTCGATGCACTGGACCCGGCCCTGTGCCCGGGGGTGACGAACCCCGAGCCAGGCGGGCTCACCTACCACGACGTGATCGGAATTTACCGGACGTTGTCTGCGTTTCAGGTGGTGGGAATGGACCTCGTGGAGCTTGCCCCTCCGTTCGATCCATCCGCTGTGTCGGCGATCACCGCTGCCAAGCTCGTGCTGGAGGGGATCGCCGCGTTCTGGGGCCGGGGGAGGACGACGGGCCCTCCGCGCAAGGGTGGCAACGGGACCCTCCCTTGACCGGGGTGTTGGGCTAACCCGATCAGCCTGGGGGGAGCGATGGACGGGAGAGGGACTCCTGGACCTCCGCGGCGGTCGGGAAGGAACGGTGCCCTTCCCGTCGCGCAGCAGCGAGGGTCGCCGCTGCGTTCGCGAACCCAACCGCCTCGTATGGCCCGCGCCCGGCGGCGAGGCGCACGGCGAGCGCTGCGCTGAACGCGGCCCGCACCTCAGGGGAGGGAACCAGCGGCTCCCGGATCGGGAACCGGGTCGTGCCCGCCTTCTCTACGAGGTACGCTCCCTCCCCGCTCGCGAGGGTCACCACGTGGCGGACTCCCCGGTCGAGGAAGGGCTGGCCGAGGCGCGCTGCTTCCTCCGCTCCAGTGGGGGCTCCGGCGGGGACGGTCCCCGCGTCGCGGCCACCGATGATGAAGTCCAGCCGCTTCCAGGGAAGGGAGGGAGCATCCACGAGCGGCATGGGATGGAGGACCACGAGCGGCTGGGTCGGGGGCAGGCCGCGGAGGAGGGCCGCAACGGCCGGCAACGGCAGGGTGTGGTCGAGGAGCAGGGCATCCACCTCCCGGATCTGGGGAAGAAAGCTGGTCACGTATCCCTCGTTCACTTCCCCGTTCGCCCCCGCGGCGTGGGCGGCGAGGAACTGCCGATTGGGAGCGGAGATGACGAGCGATGCCCCCGTGGGGAGGCGGGGCATGCGCTCGACGGGGGCGATGTCGACCCCCGCTCCGTGGAGGGTCGTGAGGATCTCGTCCCCGAACGGGTCCGCCCCGATCCGTCCGTACAGGGCAACTTCCGCTCCGAGGCGGGCGGCGGCGATCGCTTGCAGCGTGCCCATCCCCGCGGGTTCGCGCGTGAGGCCGCGGCTGAGCACGGTCTCCCCAGGGCGGGGAAGGCGGTCCACCTCGGCAACGAGGCCCACGGCGATCGTCCCGAGGACGGCGACCTTCATAACGTGACCGTCTCGTGCCACCCGGCGACGCGGGCCGGACAGCCCCGGGATGCAAGCCGCTCCGCGAGGGACGCGAACGCGGGGGGCTCCCCGTGGACGAGGAACACCGCGCGGGGATCGGCGTGGAGCACCCAGTCCGTGAGGATGGGGAGGTCGGCGTGGGCGGACAGCCCCTCGATCTTGTGGATCGCCGCTCGCACCGGGACGATCGACCCCAGCACCTCGACCCGCGGTGTCCCGTCGGCGATCGCGCGGCCGAGGGTCCCGATGGCTTGGTACCCCACGAACACGACCGCCGACTCCGGGCGGGGGAGGTTGTCGCGGAGGTGATAGAGGACGCGGCCGCCGGTGCACATCCCCGACCCGGCGATGATGATCGCCCCTGATTCCGTGGAGATCCGCTTCGAGGCAGCGCGGGTCAGGGTGTACTCGAGGAGCTCGAAGTCGAACGGATCCCCTTTCTTCCGGAACAGGCGGCGGGCAGGGGCGGGGAACCGCTCCGTGTGCCGTTCGAAGATCCGCGTGGCCTGGGTGGCGAGGGGGGAGTCGAGGTAGATCGGGCAGGCCGGGATCCGGTGCTCGCGCCACATCCAGAACAGCAGGTACAGGACCTCCTGGGTCCGCTCGAGGGCGAACGAGGGGATGACCACATTCCCGCCGCCGGCGAGGGTATCCACGATCACGTCGCGGAGCTCGTTCACCGACTGCTCGAGGGGGGGGTGCTCCCGATCGCCGTACGTTGATTCCAGGACGACGATGTCGGCCTTGGGCGGGTAGGCAGGATCCTCGACGAGGGGCTTGCCCCGGTTGCCGAGATCCCCTGAGAACACAATCGTCTTCCCTTCGGCCTCGATCTCCACGAACGCTGCTCCCAGGATGTGACCCGCATCGTGAAATCGAGCGCGTACCCCCTCCCCCAGTGCCAGCTCCTGGCCGTACTCGACTTGGGTTCGGAACAGGTCGAGGGAGGCCAGGGCGTCGGCGGCGGTGTACAGGGCAGCTTCCCCCTCCTCCTCCTGGATCCGGGCGGCATCCATGAGCATCACGTGAGCGATGTCCCGAGTGGGGAGGGTGCAGATCCCCTGGCCGCGAAATCCCTCCCGGAACAGGCGGGGGACGAGGCCGAGGTGGTCGAGGTGGCCGTGGGTGAGGACGAGCCAATCGACCTTCTTCGGGTCGAACGGGAACGGTACGAGGTTCCGGGCCTCCAGCTCGGGTGGACCCTGGAACATTCCGCAGTCGATGATGATCCGCTGTCCGCCTGCTTCGAGGTGAAAACAGGAGCCTGTGACCGTGCCTGCTGCCCCGGCAAAGGTGAGGTTCATCTGGGGGCCCACCCTAGGGCGCGGGCCGTCGCCGCGCAGGGAGGGCAGGGGCGGCCCGCGAGGTGGGTGGCGAACTCGTCCTGGAACCCAGCGAGGGCGGTGCGTACAGGAAGCGCCACCGACTGGCCGAGGGGGCACAGGGAAGCGACCCGCATCGCGTCCACGATCTGGATCAGCTGGGCGAGCGTCGTTTCATCCGCCTGGCCCGTCTGGAGCGTGGAGATGAGGCGGACGAGGACCTCGGTCCCGCTGCGGCAGGGGGTGCATTGTCCGCACGACTCGTGGCGGAAGAAGCGCAGCACGCTCCCCAGCATGTCCACGATGCACGCCGACTCGTCCATGACGAGGACCGCCCCTGACCCGAGGGCCGCCGCGCGCTCGGCCAGGGAGTCGAAGTCGAGCCGGGCATCGAGCTCGCGCGGGGGGAGGAACGCCCCCGCCGCCCCACCGACGAGGACGCCCTTCAGCGATCGGCTGGGGAGGAGCCCTCCTCCCAGCTCGTAGATGAGGGTACGCAGGGTGGTTCCCATCTCCACCTCGACCAGGCCGGGGTAGCGGACGTGGCCGAGGACCGTGTACACCTTCGTCCCGGGGCAGGTCGGAGTGCCGAGCGTGCGGTACCACGCCGGTCCGCGGCGGAGGATGTCCGGGACGTTGGCCAAGGTCTCCACGTTGTTGACCACGGTCGGCTTCCCCCATAGCCCGTGGGTCACGGGGTAGGGGGGGCGGATCCGCGGCCAACCCCGCTTGCCCTCCAAGCTCTCCAGAAGGGAGGTCTCCTCTCCGCACACGTAGGCGCCGGCCCCGGGGCGGACCTCGACCCGGAACGAGAAATCAGTTTCGAAGACCCGCTCGCCGAGGATCCCCAGCGCCTCGGCGTCGGCGATCGCCCGCTCGATGCGGGCGATGGAGAGCGCGTATTCCCCTCGGATGTAGATGATGCCGATGTGGGCCCCCACCGCGTAACCGGCGATGGCCATCCCCTCGAGGAGCTTGTGCGGATCTCCCTCCAGGATCAGGCGGTCCTTGAACGTGCCCGGCTCTCCCTCGTCGGCGTTGCACACCACATACCGTTCCGGGTCGGAGGCGGTGCGGACCGCAGACCATTTGATCCCGGTGGGGAACCCCGCTCCGCCACGGCCGCGCAGCCCCGCCTTCTTCACCGCCTCGATCACGTCTTCGGGCGTCATCTCCGTGACTGCCCGGCCGAGGGCCTCGTACCCGCCGACCGCGATGTACTCCTCGATCCGCTCCGGGTCGATGACCCCGCAGTTGGCGAGGACGAGCCGCGTCTGGCGGCCGAGGACCTCCGCCGGGCGCGCCACGGGGGCCGTCGTCGGCAGGCGGAGCCGGGCCACGGGACGGCCCTTGAGGAGGTGCTCCTCCGCGATCTCGCGCGCGTCGCCGGGCGTGACCCCAGCGTAGTACACCCCGTCCGGCTGGACGGCGATCACGACCCCGTGCCCGGAGATCCCCAGCGACCCGGTCTCCACTACCTGGACCTCGCCCGCGAGGTCGAACTGGGACACCGCCTCGCGCAGGGCAGCGAGGACCGCGTCCACCCCGGCGAGGCGGGCCTCGTCGTCCACCCCCACCAGGACATGGGTTCGCGCGAGCCTCATCGTCCCCTCCGGTAACGAGCCAGCGCCCCCCGCACCCGCTCTGGGGTGAGGTTCCCCACGACCTCATCGTCGATCATCATCACCGGAGCGACCCCGCACGCCCCAAGGCAGCTCGTGAGTTCGAGCGTGAACAACCCGTCCGCGGTCGTCTCCCCGACTTCCACCCCGAGGAGCCGCCGCAGCTCATCGAGGGCCGACCACGCCCCCGCGAGATGGCAATTCGGGGACTCGCAGAGCCGGATGATGTGCTGGCCGCGGGGGACGAGGCTGAACATGGAGTAGAACGTAGCTGCGTCGCGAACGACTGACAGGGGGACCCCGACGTGGGATGCGGCGAGGGTGAGGTCGTCGGCGGTCAGGTGGTTCCTCGCGTTCGCCGTCTGGAGGTCGTGGAGGAGGGAGAGGAGGGCCTCCGGCGAGCGCGGGTGGCGGGCGACGATCGCATCCTTCGCCGTCTGCTCCTTGTTCATCGCGGCTCCTTCCTCACCGCATCGAACGGGCACGCGTCGAAGCACGCCCCGCACCGGATGCACCGCTCGTCGACGATCTGGTAGGGGGGCGCGCCGGCCGTGCCTTGAGCGGCCCCGGTAGGGCACGCCCGGCGACAGGCGTCACAGCCGCGGCACGCGTCAGGATCGATTCTGTACCGCACGAGGTTCGGGCACACGCCCGCTGGGCAGGAGCGATCGCGGATGTGGGCCTCGTACTCCGCGGGGAAGTAGCGTAACGTGGACAGGACGGGGTTGGGTGCCGTCTGCCCCAGCCCGCACAGCGACGCGTTCTTCATCATCTCGCCGATCTCCCGGAGGCGCTGCAGGTCCTCCTCCTTCCCCTCCCCGGCGACGATGCGGTCGAGGATCGCGAGCATCATCTGGGTGCCGACCCGACAGGGGACGCATTTCCCGCACGACTCGTCGGCGGTGAACTGGAGGAAGAACCGGGCCATGTTCACCATGCACGTCGCATCGTCGAGGATGATCACCCCGCCCGATCCCATGATCGCCCCGTGCTGGGACAGCGAATCGTAATCCACCGGGACATCGAGGAGGGAGGAGGGGAGACACCCTCCGGACGGACCCCCGATCTGGACCGCTTTGAACTCCCGTCCCGTGGGGACGCCGCCGCCGATGTCGAACACGAGCTCGCGGAGGGTGATCCCCATCGGCACCTCGACGAGGCCGGTGTTCCGCACCTTGCCGGCCAGCGCAAACACCTTCGTCCCCTTGCTCTTCTCCGTCCCGACCGAGGCGAACGCCTCCGGCCCGTCGAGGAGGATGTGGCGGACGTTGGCGTAGGTCTCCACGTTGTTGATCAGGGTCGGCTTCCCCCACAGGCCGCTCGTCGCCGGGTAGGGAGGCCGGGGCCGGGGCTCGCCCCGCCGCCCCTCGATCGAGGCGATGAGCGCTGTCTCCTCCCCGCACACGAACGCGCCTGCCCCCATCCGCAGCTCGATGTCGAACGAGAAGTCGGTCTCGAAGATCCTCTGTCCGAGGACGCCCAGCTTGCGCGCTTGGGCCAGGGCCACCTCCAGGCGCTGGATCGCGAGCGGGTACTCAGCGCGGATGTAGACGTAGCCCCGGCTTGCCCCCACCGCGTAACCGGCGATGGCCATCCCCTCCAGGATCGAGTGGGGATCCCCCTCGAGGATCGCCCGGTCCATGAACGCGCCGGGATCGCCCTCATCGGCGTTGCAGACCACGTACTTGGGGACTCCGGCTGCCACCCGGACGAGCTCCCACTTCGTCCCCGTCGGGAACCCTGCCCCACCCCGGCCGCGCAGGCCGGACCGGCTGATCGCCGCGACCACCTCCGTGGGCGTCATCGAGGTCACCGCCCGCCCCAGGGCCTCGTACCCCCCGGAGGCGATGTACTCCTCGATCTTCTCCGGGTCGATCGTGCCGCAGTTGCGCAGGACGAGCTTCCTCTGGCGGGCGAAGAACGGGATCTCGTGGGGCTGGGGGGCCCCTTCGGCCCAGAGGAGGCGCCGCAGAGGACGTCCCTTGAGGAAGTGCTCGATCACGATCTCCGCGGCATCGTCCGGTTGGACCTTCACGTAGAACGTTCCCTCCGGGTACACGAGGAGGACCGGTCCCAGCTCGCAGGGGCCCATGCAGCCCGTGTCCACGAGCTGAACCTCGGGGAGGAGGTCGTGGGCGGTGAGGGCATCGAGGAGGGCCCGCTTCACCCGCTCGCTCCCCGACGACTGGCAGGCGGTCCCCGAGCAGAGGAGGACCTGGATGCGCCTCATGCGTTCCCTCCGTGGCCGAGGTAGGCCCGCAGGCGGCCCACCAGTGCCTCCGCCGCCCGGCGGGTGCGGGGGGAGAGCCCCTCGCCGAGGGAGAGGTCTCGCGCGGGAACGGTCACGAGCCATGCCTGGGGGGCGTGGCCGAACAGCCGCTCCGCCCACGCCAGCAACCCCGGTGGGGTGAAGGCGTGGGTCAGGGCGAGGGGCTCGCCGGGCCGGACCCGTTCCCACCTCACCGGTCCGGACCCGACCCGCGCATCGACGAAGATGACGAGGTCCGCCGTCGCCACCTGGGGGATGAGCTCTGGGGTCAAGTCCTGGACCCCCAGCACCTTGAGGTCATCCGCCTCCGGGAGGCGGCTCGCCACCCACAGGCCGACCGCATCGTCCCGCCGCAGGGGGTGGCCCAGTCCGACCACGAGGATCATGCGTCGCGCACCTTCTCGTCGAGGACCTCCCCGTCCGGCCCGAGGAGGACCACCCGCAGCGGCATCCGGCCCACCGCGTGCACGGAGCAGGAGAGGCAAGGGTCGTAGGCGCGAATCCCCCCCTCGAGCCGGTTGAGGAGACCCTCGCTCACCATCGTCCCCTCGAGGTAGTGGTGCGCGATCTGGGCCACGGTGCGGTTCATGGCGAGGTTGTTGTGGCCCGTGGACACGATGAGGTTGACCCGTTCGAGGACGCCGTCCTCGTTCACCCAGTAGTGGTGGAAGAGGGTCCCCCGCGGCGCCTCGTGGACCCCTACCCCCACGAGCTCGTTCACCCCAGCTTCGGCCCGCACGCGGGGGGAGAGGATCTCCGGGTCATCGAGGTACCCTTGCACCCGCTCCAGCGCGGCCACGATCTCGATCAGGCGAGCCCAGTGGTAGTGGAAGGAGCTCGTCACCGCCTTCCCGTCCGCGGTGGCGCGGAACCGGGTCAGCGCCTCGTCCGCGAGGGGCGTTCCGATCCGGTCACAGCAGTTGAGGCGGGCGAGCGGCCCCACCCGGTACAGCCCGTCTGGGTACCCGTCGCGCTGAAAATAGGGGAACTTGAGGTAGGACCAGCCCTCGACCGCTTCCCCAATGTACTCGGGGTAGCGGGCGGGGTCCAGTCCATCGGCGACGATCCGTCGCTCAGCGTCCACGAACCGGATCCGCCCCTCGTAGTGCTCCCACGCCCCGTCCTCCCCGACGAGGGACATGAACAGGGACGGGAAGTTCCCGAACGTAGCCACTTCGTCGGCCCAATTCTCCATCTTGTCTTCGTACAGGGACAGGGCATCCTGAGCGATGCGCATCGCCTCGGGAAGCTTCGCGGCCAGGCGGTCGCGGGCTGCCGCAGCGAGCGGAGCGCGTACCCCGCCGGGAGCGGCCCACGCGGGGTGGACCCTCTTCTCCCCCAGAGAGGAGATGATCTCCTGCCCGTAGGCGCGCAGCCGGATCCCGTCGAGGGCAAGCTGGGGATGGGTCGTGGCCAGCCCGAGCACGTTGCGTGCTTTGGGGTCGGAATCCCACCCCAAGATGAGGTCGGGCGACGAGAGGTGGAAGAAGGACAGGGCATGGGATTCCACGTACTGGCCGAGGTTCATGAGCCGCCGCAGCTTGTCCGCGGGGCGGGGGGGGCGCACGGCGAGGATCGCGTCCCCCGCCTTGGCGGAACACAGGAGATGGGACACGGGACAGATCCCGCAGATGCGGGCCGTGATCCCCGGCATCTCCCACAGCGTCCGCCCCCGGCAGAACCGCTCGAACCCACGACCCTCCGTGACGTGGAACCGGGCCTGGTTCACCTTCCCACCACGGCCGAGCGCGATCGTGATCAGGCCATGGCCCTCGATCCGCGTCACCGGCACCTTGATCTCGCGCACCGTCCCCCCTTTCACCCGAAGCGGAGGTCCGCGCCCGTCAGTTCGGGCCTCTTGCCGGCGAGGAGCGCCTCGATGAACCTCCAGATCCGGTCCGCGGACGGCGGGCAGCCGGGCAGGAACCGGTCCACCCTGACCACGCTGTGCAGGGGGAGCGCCTGGGGGAGGAGCGCGGGGACGTCCCCCTCCTCCAGCCCAGGGATGTCCCCCTCGCCGTACACCGCCCGCAGCACCTCCTCGCGGAGGAGCGGGTTGCGCAGCGAGGGCACATTGCCCGTGACGGCGCAGTCCCCGAACGCGACGAGGATCTTCGTCTTCCCCCGGATCTCCTCGAGGAGGTGACGTTGCTCGGTGTTCCCCACCGCCCCCTCGACGAGGACCACATCCACGTCCTCGGGGTACTCCTTGCTGTCCACGATCGGGGAGTGCACGAGATCGGCCTTGCTCGCCAGCTCGATCAGCCGCTCGTCGAGGTCGAGAAACGACATGTGGCACCCCGAGCACCCGGAGAGCCACACCGATGCCAGCCGGATCTTAGGCACGGGGCCTCCTTTCCGTGACCTCGGCCAGGAGCGCGGGACGCTTCACCTGCTCTGCGGTGGCCTTCCCCTTCTCGAACAGGGCCCCGGTGGGGCACGCCTGGACGCATTTCCCGCAGCCCGTGCAGGTCGTGGACTGGCCCCATGGCTCGCCGAGATCGGCTTCGATCAGGGTGTGCACACCTCGGCCGGCGAACCCCCACGTGAACGCGCCCTCCACCTCCGAACAGGCCCGCACGCAGCGGCCACAGAGCACGCACCGGTTGGGGTCGATCCCGAACTTGGCATGGCTGGCGTCCACGGCGAGGGCCGGGAAGCGGTAGGGGAAGGTGACGTGATCCATCCCCAGCTCCGTGGCGAGGTCCTGGAGCTCGCAGTGTCCGTTCGAGACGCAGAACGCGCAGATGTGGTTCCGTTCAGCGAACAGGAGCTCGAGGATCGTTCGGCGAAGGGAGGCGAGCCGGTCGGAGTCCGCGACGACGTCGAGACCTTCCTGAACTGGCGTCGCGCACGCTGGGACGAGCCGGCCGTTCCAGTTCCGAATCTCCACCAGACACAGCCGGCACGCCCCCACCGGACGCAGGGCATCGAGGTGACAGAGGGTGGGGATCCGGATCCCCGCCGCGCGGGCCGCGGTGAGGATCGTCCAGTTGGGCTTGGCTTGAACAGGGGTATCGTCAATGCGGAGGCTGATCACCTGGCACCTCCCGTGATTCCACCACGTGCTCGGAGAGGGGCCGGCCGTTGACCACGTGCTCGGCCACGATCCGCCGCGCGACCCCTTCGTCCACCTCTCCGTAGATCGTGATCCGCGTCGGCTCGTGGACCTCGACGATCGGCTCCTGGGCAGCGAGTCCCTTCTCTCCGGTCTGGGTGACGACCACGTCGTGCAGATCGCGGCGCGTGACCTCGTCCAGGATGGCGCGCAAGGTTTGCCTCGCCCCGGCGGCGATGCCCGAGGTACCCATTCCGACCACGATCTTGATCCGGGACGTCCCGCTGCGGAGACGCAGCTCCGCCTCCGCGCGTTCCCGGATCTTCCTCAGCTCGTCGAGCTTCATTCTCCCTCCTTCATCCTGGCCGTGTCCATCCCTTCCCGGAGGGCGCCCTCCAAAAAACAAAGCACATCAGGGTGGGTGAACGGGACCTCCCCGAGGTGCTCACGGACCTCGCCTGTACACAGCCGCCACGTCCCTCGATCATCGCCTAGCTCGACCGTGAACTCAACCTCGGGGCTCGTGGCGATGAGGGGGACGAGCGTGCCCACGATGTCCCCCAGCGGTGGGCGGTCGGGATGCGCCCAGCCCCAGCGCGCGACGACCCGCATCCCGCCCTCCGTTCGTCTCGCGATCGAACACGTCCCGTCCGTCCCCTCCGCTGTCTGGGCAAGAAACGGGAGCCCGAGGCCGATCGCCGATCGCGGCTTCGTGGTGTAGAAAGGGTCCACAACCCGCGGAAGATCGTGGTCCGCAACCCCGCATCCGTCATCGCTTACCTCCATCTCAAGCCAATCCCCGTGCCGACGGAGGGCGACCGAGATGTGCCGTGCTCCCGCGCGTAGCGAGTTCTCCACGAGATCGGCGAGGTGCATCGCCAGATCCTCGATCATCCTCCGCCCTCCCGGATCTGGCGCAGGATGCGCTTCGTCCTCTTGGGGTCCAGTCTTCCGTACACCGCTTCGCCCACCATCATCACCGGGGCGAGGCCGCACGCCCCGAGGCAGCGCACGCCCTCCACGGTGAACACACCGTCGGCGGTGGTCTCGCCCAGCCCGACCCCCAGTTCCTCGCGGATCGCCTTCAGAATGAGATCCGCTCCCCGGACGTGGCATGCCGTTCCCAGGCACAGGCGGAGCGTGTGGCGGCCCACGGGGGTGGTGCGGAAGAAGTGGTAGAACGTGATCACCCCCCGCACCTGGGACAGGGGGACGCCGAGGCCTTTCGCCACCGCGGCCTGGGCCTCCCGGGGGATGTAGCCGAGCTTGTTCTGCACGCGGTGGAGGGCCTGGATGAGCTCTGAGGGCGCTCCCGCGTAAGGGCGCGTCAGTTCCGCAACTTGGTCCTTGATCGTTGGGTTCACCTTCCCTCCTTCAGCTCAGGGCCGGGGCGCACCTTCCGCCCGCCTTCCCCCCGGAGCGCCGCCCGGAGCTCGTCGAGGGTGGGGGCAGCGAGGTAGAACTCTGTCCACGCCCGCCCGATCTCCTCGGGGTAGTGGGCATCGGATCCGCGGAGGATGGGACGCGTCCCCAGCCCTGGCCAGGATGCCGTCACCTGCGCGACGGGGGTCCACGGCGCGATCTCCACGGCGAGAGGCCACTCCCCCTCCGGGAACAGGCCCAGCACGGCGAGGAGCCCGCCCGGGACCCGGTCCGCGTGGGCGGGGATGGCGAGCCCTCCTCGGTCCTCGACCCGGCGCACCACGGCGGAAAGGGGGAGATCCACCGGGGCGAGGAGGAGCCGCTCCACGTGGCGCACGATCTCCTCCCGCTCGTCCACCACCACTTGATCCCCGAACAGCTCGGGATCGCACGGGATATCAGGGAGGGACGCTTGCAGCTCCTCCTGGAGGAGGAGCGCGCTTTCCTCGTCGGTGAAGTAGGCCAAGACCTCGACCTCTTCGGCGGTCTGGATCTCCATTCCCATGAGTACAGCCGGCGTGGCGCCCGCGAGGCGCCGCACGTACCGGCCGGTCTCGGCGGCATTGTGATCGCAGATCGCGATGAGATCAAGTCCTGCCCGGTGGGCCTCGGCGACGATCCGCGCCGGGGACAGGGCGAGGCTCGCGCACGGGGAGAGGGTGGAGTGGATGTGGAGGTCGGCCCGCCACCATCTCATGGATGGAGGAAGCGGTAGAGCTTCCCCGCCACCTCGAACGCCGTACCCTCCGCGATGAGGAGGTTCACACCCTCCGCTTGGGCGCGCGCGGCCACGTCCGCACTGGGCCGAAGCCCGCGCGGGAAGACGACCCCCGCCACGTCGCGCAGTTTCGCGACCGCGATCACGTTGAGGTGACGCTGATGGGTGATCCACAGGTCGCCCGCCTGGGCGTGGGCGAGGACATCCGAGAGGAGGTCCGAGCAGTAGCCACCCCGCACCTCGCGCGCGAGGTCGGCGCCAACGAGGGTCGTGATCCCGATCTCTGCGATGACCTTCCTCAGCTCCATCGTACCTCCTAGAAGAAGGGGATCCCGAGGAGGATGGTTGCCCGAACCACGGTCCCTTCCCCTACACGGGATCGGATCTTGAACAAGTCCGAGTTTTGTTCCATGTTGTTGATGCCGAACCCTGCCCCGAACCCGAGCTCGCGCGCCCAATCTGGGGCGGTGGAGTAGCCGGGCTGGCTCGCGAGATCGATGTCGGCGATCCCCGGACCGCGGTCCGAGAACAGGAGCTCCACCCGGTCGTCGCGCACGAGGAGGATGATCCGCCCTCCCTCGGAGTAGAGGACCATGTTCATCTCCCCTTCGAAGCAGATGATGCTCGCCCGCCGCACGATGTCCGGGGTCATCCCCAGGGCGAGGAGTTCGCGCCGGACCGCGGTGGAGACGGTGCCCGCCCGTTCGAGGTCCCGCGGGGCGACCTCGTAGATGCGCTTATGGATGACGCGCGTGGGGGAAGGCATTGCCGAGGGGGAATCCTTTGCGCTTGGCGGGCAGGAGGCCGGCTCTGTACAGGGTGCCACACGTCTCGTACATGTCCTGCCCCGTCGCGAGGAGGGGAATGGTGGCGCCGGTTGCGTACTCCACCGTGGCCTGAGGGGGGAGCTTCCCCCGCACGAACAGCACCGCCCCCATGTTCATGACCTCCGCGACCCGCACCACCTGGGGAGTGATCATCCCCGTGATGAGGAGCACCCCCTCCTCCTGAACCATGGCCAGGACGTCGGAGAGGAGATCGGCAGCGAACGCCCGGGCGACCTCGCGCTCCGCCTGGTCCGCCCCCGTTACGAACTGGGCGTCAAGGAGCTTCGCGATCTCCGCGAGTTTCATCCTCTTCCTTCATGCCCCGAACTTCGGCCCCAGATCGCAGTACCCGAGGAGCTGGGGGACGAGGCGCCCGGTGAACCTCCCCAGCCCCCCCTCGCCTGCGCTCCGTTCCCCGAACGCGCGGACGCGATCGGGCCGCACGGCCGAGCCGACGAACAGGACGGGAACAGGGTCTGCCGTGTGCTCCCCCACTGCCGGGGGGGTGGTATGGTCCCCGGACACGCAGAGGTGCACGCGATCCCAGGACAGCGCGTCCGCGAGCGGCGCGAAGAACTCCCGATCGACACGCTCGATGAACGCCCGTTTCGCGTGGGCGTTCCGGTCGTGGGCGGCGTTGTCCGTGCCCTTGATGTGGACGAAGACGAGCTCCGCCTCCTCCAGGGCGGACAGGGCAGCGCGGGCCTTGGCGCCGAGGTCGGTCTGGAGATCGCCGCTCGCCCCGGGGACATCGGGTACGGCGAGCCCAGCGAGCCTCGCTACCCCCTTGTACAGGGCTCCGCCGGCGATGCATACGCCCCGGATCCCGTACTCCGCGGTGACCGGCTCGAGGTGGGGCATCACCGCCGCCCCGCGGAGGAGGATCGCATTGGCGGGCGGCTCGCCGCGGCGTTCCCGGTCCCGGTTCAAGGGGTGGTCGCGCAGGGCCTCGTGGGCGCGACGGGTGAAGGCGTTGATGGCCTCGGCCATCCGCAGCGCGCGGTCGTCCTGGGCCTGTGCCTGGGCCACACGGACCCCCACCTCGTGGGGGTCCGTGTCCGAGACCGCGGCCGACGCCCCTTCCCCCCGCAGGAGGAGGGCCCCCCGGTGCTCGGTCGAAGCGCGGAACGCAAGCTCCAGACCGAATTCATCGAGGCTGATCCCGTTCAGCGCCTCCTCGAACGGTTTCCCATCGGGAAGCCGCCCCGCCCGCCGGTCGAGGACGATGAGGTCCCCGTCCCGTTCCTCCACCGTGGCGAAGTTGGCGCGGAGGCAGACGTCGCCCCCCCGCACGTCCATCCCGATCCCCAGCGCCTCGAACGCCCCCCGGCCCGTATACACGCGCTCCGGGTCGTAGCCGAAGATGGAGAGGTGGGCGGTGTCCGATCCCGGCCGCACCCCAGGGGCCACCGGGTCCATCAGCCCAAGCGCCCCTCGGGCGGCGAGCTCATCCAGGACAGGGGTCGAGGCGCGCTCAAGACAGGTCGCGCCCCCAAGGTCGGTGGGGCGCCCGCCCAATCCGTCGAGGATGACCAGGATCCCCGGCATCTACTTCCCTTCCACCTGCCCGAGGAGGTCGAGGGCCCGGATCTTGGCGTATCCGTTCTCCAGGGCGTCGACCCCGATCGGGGCGTCGATCACCTTCTGCAGCTCCTCCCGCGCCTCGGCCCACCTCTCGGCACGGATGAGGTAGTACTCCACGTAGAACAGCCGGTTCTCGAGGTAGTCGGGGTAGGTGGCGATCGCCTCCTCGAGGAGCACCCGCACCTTCTCTGGGTCCTTGGAAAACGGGTGCTCGGCCCAGTAGCCAGCGAGCGCGCGCAGGGGACCCCCGGAGATGTACCCCCGGTCCAGCTCCAGGCACCGCTCCATGAGGGCCCGCAGCTTCGTGTCGTCCCCCCGGATCGCGGCGGCAAGGAGCCCCACCGCCCCGCCCAGCTCGACCTTGCGCGCCCAGTTGCTGTAGGTCCAGAACAGGGCTTCGACGTCGGTCAGACCGCGCACTGCGGCGAGGAATGGGTCTGAGCTCGTCCACTTCGCCACAAGTTCGGGATCGGACTGCAGCTTCATGGACCGCTCCCCGTACTCCTGGCCCTTCTCGTGGAACTTGGACTTGTCCTTCTCGGGGAGGAAGATGTCCGCCAGGGTGTAGTAACAGCGGGAAAGCATGTTCAGGACGTGGGTATTTTCCGCATCCTGCGCGAGGACGGATTCGTAGAGGTTGATCGCCGTCTCGAGCTTCGCTTGGAGCTCGGGGGCATCGCTCAGGGTGTACTGGGTGAACCAAACCTCCTCGAACAGGGCGTCGGCTTGGGCTATCAGTTCAGCTGGGGACTGGGCCAAGGCGGGCATGGCCCACGCCACGAGGACGAGCAGGGTCCACCATCTCAGGCCAAGCATCGGGATACCACCTCCGTAGTGGGTTTTCGGTACTATACAGACGAGGCGCGGCCCGGGCAACAGCCCGCCATGGAGGGGGCGGCGGACCCGGGGTATAGTACGCCGCTACGGCGAAAGGAGGTTCCATGGCTGTCAAAGTGGATCAGGATCTGTGCACGGGTTGCGGGTTGTGTTCTCAAGTGTGCCCCGAGGTGTTCGAACTCGGCGACGACGGCTACGCCCACGTGGTCCGAGGGGCGAACCAGTCGCTTTCCTGCGTGGACGAAGCCATCGACCAATGCCCGGTCGGGGCGATCACCAAGTAGCGACAGACGAGGGTGGGCCTTGACCGCGGGCCCACCTGTCGGCCCATGAAACGCGTGGGGCTGGCCCTCAGCGCCGGTGGCCCGCGGGGGATCGCCCATCTCGGCGTCCTCCGCGCCCTCGGTGAGGCGGAGATCCCTGTCCATGCCATCGCTGGGACGAGCGTGGGGGCTTACGTGGGGGGCCTATTCGCGGCCGGGGTGCCGCTCCCCGAGATCGGACGGCTGTGGGAGGAGGCTGGGTTCCGTCAGGCGGTGCGGTTCTTCCTCCCCACGTTCCCCTGGCGGGGATGGAGCTCAGGGGAGGAGCTGCGGCGGATGCTCCATGGGATCGTGGGGGAGCGGCGGATCGAGGAGCTGGCGATCCCGTTCGCGGCAGTGGCGACCGACCTTCGTTCCGGTGAGCCGGTGGCCCTCCGGCAGGGGGAGCTGGCAGAGGCGATCCGCGCCTCCCTCTCCGTGCCTGGGTTGTTCGTCCCCGTGGAGATCGGGGGCCAGACCCTCATCGATGGCGGGGTGGCCCATCCCCTGCCGGTGGATGTGGTTCGGGGGCTCGGGGCGGAGGTGGTGGTGGCCGTGGACGTCCTCGTGCCCCCCGAGGAGAAGCACCTGACCCGGGTGACGGTGTTCGGGGTGCTGTTTCAGATGGCGACGATCTTCCAGAAGCGGATCGCCCAGCTCGAGGTCGTGGCGCTCGCCCCGGAGGTCGTGATCCGCCCGGATTTCGGGGCTGGCCCTCCCACCTACGTGTCGGTGGGCGCCGGCGCGGAAGCGGGGTACCGGGCGACGCAAGCGGTGCTCCCTCAGCTCCGCGCCCTGTGCGCCTGATTCCCTCCCCGCCCGGGCCGACGACGGTGGGCCTCGCCCTGGGGATCGTTTCCCTATCGTGGGCGGCGATCCTGCTCCGATTCACCTCCTCCCCAGTCGTGACCACGGCCGCGTGGCGGATGACCCTCTCTGCGGCGGTCCTCCTCCCTCTGCTGGCTGCTCGCCGTCCCGGTCTCCCCCGGCGCGGCGTGGGGTTGGCCGCCCTTGCGGGAGCTTTCCTCGCCCTGCACTTCGTCCTCTGGTTTGAGTCCCTTCGCCACACCACGGTGGCGAGCTCGGTGGCGCTGGTCGCGACGACCCCGATCTTCGTTGGGCTGTTCTCGACCCTCCTCCTCCGCGAGCGGCCATCGCGGGCCCTGTGGCAGGGAATCCTCCTCTCCGCGGCGGGGGGGATCCTCATCGGGGGAGGGGATTTCGCGGTGGGTGGGGAGGCGCTCCTGGGGAACGCGCTCGCCCTCCTCGGGGCGGTGGCCGCCTCGGCGTACCTCCTCATCGGGCGCCGCGCCCAGCGGGCCGGCCCCCTGATTCCCTACGTGTCCGTGACCTATGGGGTAGCGGCGCTCGTCCTCCTAGGGGGGGCAGGGGTCAGCGGGGACCCGCTTCCTTTGCCCCGCGACTGGCTGTGGATCGGCCTGATGGCGCTTGGCCCCCAGCTGCTTGGGCATACGACCGTGAACTGGGCCCTGCGGCGGTTCCCGACGTCAGCGGTGGCGGTGGCGATCCTTGGGGAACCGGTGGGTGCGACCCTGTGGGCGTGGCTCCTCCTCGGAGAGGTGCCGGGGGCCCTGCAAGGGGTGGGGATCGCCTTCGTCCTCCTCGGGATCGTGCGCGCCCTGCGCGAGGTGCGGCTCTAGGCTACGATCGGTCCATGTCCACTGCGAGTTCTGCCCACGCCCGCCCGGGGAAGGAGAAGATCGCGTGGGCGCGCGCCCACATGCCCATCGTCGCCGCGCTCGAACACGAGCTTCGCCCGCAGCGGCCACTCGCGGGGCGACGGATCGCGCTGTGCATCCACCTCGAGGCGAAGACCGCGTGCCTGGCACTCGCGCTGAAGGAGCTGGGAGCCGAAGTCGCCGTGGCGAGCTCCAACCCTCTCTCCACCAAGGACGACGTCGTCGCTGCCTTGGACGGCGAGGTCGTCACCCACGCTCGGTATGGAGCGAGCGAGGCGGAGTACACAGCTTTTCTGGAACAAGTGCTTGCGATCCGGCCCCATCTCGTGCTCGACGATGGGGGGGACCTGTGCGCCCTCCTTCACGGGAAGGGACGAGACCTGGGGGGCGATGTGATCGGCGCGTGCGAGGAAACGACCACCGGAGTAGTGCGGTTGCGGCAACTGGCCCGCCGCGGGCAGCTCCGGTTCCCGGTGGTGGCGGTGAACGACGCGCGGATGAAGCACCTCTTCGACAACCGCTACGGGACCGGCCAGTCCGTGTGGGACGCGATCATGCGCGCGACGAACCTCCTCGTGGCTGGGAAGCGAGTCCTCGTCGTCGGCTATGGGTGGTGCGGTCGCGGAATCGCCCAGCGGGCCCGCGGCCTGGGCGCTGAGGTGGTGGTGGCGGAGGTGGACCCGGTGCGGGCCGCGGAGGCGTTGCTGGAGGGGTTCTCCGTGGCTTCCGTCGCCGAGGCCATCATCTGTGCCGACTTCGTCGTCACCGCCACCGGGTGCACCGACGCCGTGACGTTCGAGGACCTTCTCGCCGCCAAGGACGGGGCGATCCTCGCCAACGCGGGACACTTCGACGTCGAGATCGACGTCCGGTCGCTGCGGGCGCGGGCCGAAGGACGGCGCGTGCGCGACCACGTCGAGGAGTTCACCCTGCCCAACGGCAGACGGGTGTACCTCCTTGCCGCGGGGCGGCTGGTGAACCTCGTCGCGGGGGACGGCCACCCGGCGGAGATCATGGACCTCTCGTTCGCGGTGCAGCTCCTGTCGCTTGTGTGGCTGGCGCGGGAGGGCGAGGATCTCGCGCCAGGTGTGTACCCGGTTCCTTTGGAGGTCGACGACGCGGTGGCCCGCCGTTTCCTCGCCAGCCGTGGGGTGCGGATCGACGCCCTCACCGCAGCTCAGCGGGAGTATCTCGGGCTGTAAGGCCATCGGAACGGAGGGAGAACCCGCGAGGTGGAAAGCGGGCCGCAGGCGGCTTGCCTCTCGTCGCGACAGAGGTGGTGGGCCGAGTGCTTCGCCGGTACGTAGAAGGGAGACATGGCTCGGATCCAGGTGGAGTACTGGGAGAAGTGGGGCGGCGGCGAATGGGATGCCATGGCGGCGATCCCCCGGGCGTTCAATGCCTCCCAGGATGCCTACGCGGCGGTGATGGTGCCGGCCGGGGATTGGTCGTCAAGCCCTGATCTTCCCCGATTCCTGCGTGCTCTGGACCAGGAGACTCCCCCCGACCTGATCGGCCTCGAGAACCACCAGATCACCGACCTCGCCTCGCAGGGTGCACTCGCCCCTCCTCGCCGCCGTGCGCGGAACGCCCTTCGAGGGTGGGCGCATCCCCGCTGTGTGGACGGAGTTCGACGCTGGATTGGGGGAGCTCCGAGCGAGAGGGAAGATTGGGACGTTCACCGCACCGGTGAACCCGATCGGGGCAAGGACTCCCGACCCCTTCCTCTCGGGCGAGGTGGCAATGGTCCTCGACGGCGGCTGGTTGGTGCAGCGGCTCGTGCGCGCCCCCGAGCTCACCTGGCGGCCCGCCGCCGTTCCGACCGCGGGGCTGGGCCCGGCGGCGCTCATCCAATACAGGGACCCTGAGCTGATGGTTCTGCACGAGATCCTGTCCACCGCCACCCTGTCCGGCAACCCGCCGCTGCCGGGATGGCTCGATTATCTGGACCGGATCAAACGCGCCTTCGACTCCATCTGGGCGGAGGGAGCGCTTCCCGACCGGGCCCTGGCGGCGATCCGCGATGGGGACTCACATCACCGCATCGCGGCGGCCGACTTGGGCGGAGCGACGGGCCCGCTGGGTTTGACCGGGACGAGAATGTAGCCCGTGTCGAGGTTACCGAAGCAGCGGTAACCGGCTTCGCCCCAATACCAGAGATGGAGGGCGATGTAGGCGCAGAACAGGGCGTCGAGGAGATCCTCGGCGCGCTTCAGCTTCCCGCCGCGCACCCCGCGCACGGCAAGCTCCCCGAGCAGCCGATCCGCCTCCAGGGCTGGCTCACCCTGGGCGAGGGAAGCGAGGAGCTCCTTTAGTCGTTCCAGCTCCTCCCACCGCATCCTGTAGGAGCGATTTCGGCGGGCCTTGTACTTGAGCGTTCTCTCCAGGCCGAACAGCTCGATCATCGCTGGGTGGGGGTACACCTCGACCACCTGGCGCACCGACTTTTGGCGGGCAATCTCCGGCGCGTGAACGAACCCGAGCGCGCCCAGTCGGGCAACGAGGATCTCCCCCCGTACGGCGGGACCGAGGCGAGCGCGGTTGGCGGGGTAGGCCGCTGCCTCCTGCCGGCGGTAGGCCGCGGAGAGGGTCCGATCACAGGGTCGGGTTCCTTCTTCGTTGGGAACAACGAGCGGGGCATCGATCGCCACGAGCGCGCCCTGCTTTCCGAGCTCCTGCACGATGACTGAGATGATCGCTTCATCGTCTCCGAGCGCGCTTTCCCACGCCCGAGGACGGCCTGTCGCGCCATCCCAGTCGAGGATCACCACGCCGGTCGCGTTGCGAGGCGACCAGGCCAGATCGACGCCGACGAACCGCAACGGACCTACGGGATCTCGGGCGACGCCTCGAGAATCGATAGCCTGTACTGGCCGCTCCCGCTGCGGAGCGAGATGCGAATGAAGAGCTTGCACACCCCGTCGAGGAAGCACTCCTCGGCGAGGGGGCTGCAGTCCACTCCTGGATAGCAGGGAACGCGGGTCGTGGCGGGCGTGGAGATGTTCAGACACTGGGCGAGGACATCCCCGCACGGGTCGTGAATGAGGTACAAGTCTACCACGAGGTTCCCCGGGTCCACCCACACGAGGTACGCTTCCCCGTACAACGCTTGGATCCTGTACCAATCCTGAAAGTCACTCTCGCCAAGCGACCCTACGTAGTGCCCGGGCTGGAGGACGATCGCGTCCTCCCCTGGCCCGAACGACTCGGGGAGCGTCCGTCGCGCTACCGTGGCGAGGTCGGGAGGGAGGCATTCGGGGGGGAGACCATCAGGAATACACAGGAACTCCGGTCCCGCGCTGCACGTCGGCTCCTCGGGCGGGGGTGGCGGAGGAGGGGGGGGGGGGGGGACGATCGGGAGAGGGGGCACCGGGACCGGCGCTAGGGGGAGGGGAGCTGCTCCCAGAGAGAGGCTGCCCCAGGAGAACCCGACGTGGGGGTCGCAACTGAGGACGCGCTGGGCGACGATCTCGAGGGTCGGCCCGGTGGGGAGGATCCGCGTCTCACCCCGCACGGGGTAGGCGAACAGGCACCCCGTGGGCTCAGGCGACACGTTGCGCAGCCACAGCTCCGCCCGCTGCCAGTAAGGGTCACCGTCGGCCCGGTAGTAGAGGCGGACGAGGACATCCCGACCCCAGTCGCAGGCCTCGCAGATATCGTTGGCCACCCCTTCCAGAACGAGGGGAACGGGCACACCTGTCGGCACGTTCGTGAAGTGCCACGTTACGCTATCGATCAACCGGGGGTTGGACAGCCAACATACGCCTCCCTCCTCCGCGCCGGTGCAGCTGAACGCAACCGCCTCCACGATCTGCCCCACCGGCGCCACGGACATCCCCGCGAGCATCGCCAGAACCACGATCACCCTGCTCACACCCCGACACCCCCTTTGGAGCCGCACCTCATTCTAGGGTGACCAAGGGGCACGGGACAAGTGGTAGATATCACGGTCACGGACGGACCCTCAATCCAAGGGCCTGCCACAGGGCTGTGTAATCGGAGCGGGGGTTCCAAAACAGGTAGCCGCTGGCTCCCCCCTCTTCCGCTCCCTCGATCTGGGCCACGATGTACGCGGCGAGGCTCATTCCGGGAGGGAGCGCCATCTCGAACGCTTGGAGGTAGGGGCGAAGGGGCGTTGCGACACGGGTCCTTCCACATTCGACACCTCGGCGAACCGTTCCGTACGGATCGTCCTTGAACTCCTGCTCCGCGTAATGGGATGGATAGAGCATGGGGGATATGACGTCCACCCACCGCGCCATCCCCTCAAGGTGTTGGCCGATCGGGTCGATGCGCCGGGCATTCCACGGGAACATCACCCGCCCGTACACGTCCACCGACAGGGGCACGGCGAGCTGCGCCCGCGCCCGGCAGAGGAATGCCTCCACCGCTTGGCAGCGTGCGGAATGATCGGGACCGATCGGACCATCGTCGGGGAACCGGAGGTAGTCGAACTGGATCTCGTCAAAGCCGGCGCGCTCGGCCTCGGCAGCGATGTCCAGGTTATAGGCGATCGCCGCCTCCACCGTGGGCAGGACCCATGGGGTGGAGGCGAGACCGAGGTGGCGGGCGAGGAACGGATCGTAGAACACCACCTGTCGGGCGATGGCGTACATGCCCCGTGCATGGACCGTGTGCACGATCGTTACGAGGTCGAGGAGGGGGGTGATGGCCCCGATTCGCTGTGCGAGCTCGACCCGGGACGCGTAGCACACCTCCCCCTGATTGTTCTTGATGTCCACCACCACGGTGTTGAGCCCATGCTCGGTCAGTCTGTCCAGCGTGCTCTTGAGGAAGCCGGGCTGGCCCGCGGCGTAGGCGGTGAGGTACACCCCCCGTCGGCCGTCGATGCCGGCAAAGGGAACGTGCGGTGGAGGCTTACTGAGGATGGAGGCAGCAGGGGCGTGTCCCATCCAGTGGAAGCTAACCACCCCGGCGATGAGGGCGAGGATCCCGAGCTTGGGTGCGTTCGTCATGGGGTGAGCTACGGTAGCCGGGGGGAGGAGCGGGCGGGGGGACCGGGGTCCCCCACGGGGGGGACCTTGTCCCTCCTCGGCAGAGCGCTACCATTCCCCTATGCCTGTCCGCTTCTCTGTGGGGGGACGCGCCTTCGCCGGTTCCGGGTTCCTGTTCGACAAGGATGGGACCCTGCTCTCTTTTGACCATTGGCTCGCCGTGATGGGCGAGCGGGCGCGGCAGCTCGCAGTCGAGCTGGGGCTGGCCGAGCCCGAGCGCGCCGCGCTCCTCCAGTTCATGGGCCTCGATCCGGCGCGACCGGGGGCCGCGAATGGAGGGATCATCTCCCTGCCGCGCTGCGATGCCGAAGAGGCTGTGGCGATGTACCTCGCTTCCCGCGGGAAAGGGGATCTCGCGGCGATGCGCGCCCTCGCGGCGCGGGTGTTCCGCGAAGTAGACGAGGAGTTTCCCTTCGATCGTCACCTCTGCCCCACGACGGGGGCCGAGGAACGACTACGGGCGATCCGCCGCGCGGGGGGGAAAACAGCGATTGTGACTCACGACACAGCGAGCGCGGCGCGCCGCCACCTCGCAGCTCTCGGGTGGGAAGACCTTGTCTTGGCCGTGGTCGGCCTCGACGTTTGCGAGAAGCGGAAACCTGACCCGGCGTCGGTTCTCATGGCCTGCGACGCCCTCGGCGTCCCCCCCGAGGAGACGGTGATGGTGGGGGATACGTCAGGCGACCTCCTCGCCGGGCGCGCCGCGGGCTGCCAGCTCACGATCGGTGTGCTTACGGGGCTTGGGGGGGAGGAGGAACTCGCACCCATCGCTGACGTGGTCGTGCCCGACCTGACGGCTCTCCGGATCATCTGAACTGCCACGGAGCTGTTGAGTCCCTGCACGATCGACGCGCGGAGGATCTCCGGTGATGGCCACGCCATACACGTCGCGTGCTGTCTCTGCAGACAAGTACCCGTCCAGAACGTCAGCCAACACCGCCTCGGGGTCGCGGCGCCTGGGGTCACCGTACCCCCCTCCGGTACCGGTGATGAACCGGACCACATCGCCCCGCATGAGCTCGCGGTTGGAGAACCTCCCCCGTCGCTCAACCGAACCGTTGGCCAGTCGAAGCTCCACCTCGTTGGGTGTCCCGCACATGCCGCCCGCAAGTCCCCACGGCGGGAATCGGTTGCGGCCGAAACTGGCGGTGATGTAGGCTCTGGCGTTCGTGATCCGGTAATCCTTCACCAACCCGAATCCTCCCCTCCACTGACCGTGACCGCCATTGGCGATGTTGAGTGCGTATTGGTCAACGATCAGAGGATAGCGGGTCTCCGCCACCTCGACCGATAGCACGTAGGTCTCCCCGTCCCCAGAGCAGACGAGCCCGCTCTCCCCATCCTTCCCTCTGCCCGCTCCCCATCCGCCCGCATTGGGTTCTACGGAGAAGAACCACTCGCCGGTTGCGTCATCGATCCCACTGACGATGGTGCCGCACACGCTCAAAAAGTGCCCAGCGGGGACGCGCTCCGGGATCACGTCTGCCAGGGCCTTCCACACGATGTCCCCCGCGTAACTGGCCGACTCCCAGTACGTACTCACTGGCGCCGGGGGCTTGGGGTTGAATACCGTGTCCTCGGGGACGATCACCCGCAGCGGGGAGAACAGGCCATCGTTAGCGATCCCGTGCGGGGAGACGATCGCCTTGTAGGCGAGCTTGGCCGTGCTCATCAGAGCGGAGAGCGGCGTGTTGATCGGTCCGTTGCATGTCTTGCCACTTCCGGTGTAATCGATGACGAACTCCTCATCGGTGATGGTCACCTTCACCTTGATCAGCACAGGTTCTCCCCCCAAGCCATCGTCGTCGATGTACTCCTCGGCAGCGAACTCGCCCTTGGGCAGTGCTTTGAGCTGGGCGAGGGCCTCACGGCGACCCTGCTCGAGATAGACCTCGATCGCCTCGAGCACATCGTGAACCCCGTACTTGTCACAGACCTGGACGATCCTTCGCGCTGCCACGTGGAGGGAGGCGGCCTGGGCGCGCATGTCCCCCAGCGTCATCTCGGGGATCCGGCTATTTCGCGCGAGGATGTCCACGATAGCCGCGGATTCCTTCCCTCCTTCGTACAACTTAACAGCCGGCAACAGAATCCCTTCCTGGTAGACTTCAGTGGCACTGGGGGACCAGCTTCCGGGGTCCTTGCCGCCGACGTCGTTCCAGTGGGCCTTGTTCGCCGCGAACATGATCGGCTGTCCCCCATAGAATACCGGCATGACCAGCACCGCGTCGTTCGGATGCGTGGCTCCACCCATGTAGGGGTCATTGAGGATGATCACATCCCCCTCGCTGAGTCCATCCAGCCCGAACTTGTGGAGGACATCTTGGACGGCATCGGTGAGCACGCCGATGAACGGGGGAACGCCGTTGGCCTGCGCCACCATCCGGCCCTTGGCGTCGGTGATCGCACAACCATAATCGAGGACTTCGTAGATCACGGAACTCTTCGCAGTCCGTCCCAGCATAGCGAACATTTGTTCCGCCGCTGAGATGATAGCCCGCTTGATCACCTCTACGGTGAAAGGATCGATCGTGCATCCGCTCATCATCGTTCAACCTCCGTGATCACCAGGTTGCCGTAGTGGTCCACTGACAGTTCCTGACCAGGGCAGACCACAGTGGTGCAGGCTGGCTCCTCCACGATGGCGGGGCCATGAAGGTGTGCGCCGCTGGCGAGCAGCTCCCTTTCGTAGACCGCAGCCCTCACTGGGCCAGCGCCCTCGAAGAGGATGGAGCGCTCCTCCTTGAGCGCTCGGTGGGGGGGCCCTCCTCGGTCGGCGATGATCTCCAGTGCAGGCTTGTCCACCTTCCCCCAACCCACGATGTGGAAGTTGACGATCTCCACGGGGTCGTCTAGTCGGAACGAATAGGCCTGCTCATGGAGCGTGTGGAAGTCAGCGATGACGCGGGTGAGGCGGCGAGCGGAGACGGCATCCGGGGAGATTGGAGTCTGGACCGTATGTTCTTGCCCCTTGTATCGCAGATCGAGGGAGGCCACGATCGTTACCCTGTCCAGGGAGAAGCCTTCGGATGCGAAGCGGCCGACGGCCTCCGCTTCCAGCTCGCCCAGCACGCGGACGATCTCGTCGGCCTGACGATCGTCGCAGGGCATCACGTGGGTCCGCACGAAATCGTGCCGGATGTCCGTCATCAGCATCCCCCACGCTGAGAACTGGCCCGGAGCACGGGGGATGATCACCTTCTTCATCCGGAGTTCCTGGGCCAAGGTCGGTCCGTGCAGCCCCCCCGCTCCACCATAGGCCACCAGCGCGAAGTCCCGCGGGTCGTAACCACGCTCGATGCTCACCCGCTCCAGGGCGGCTCTCATGTTGGCATTGGCGAGACGGAGGATGCCCAACGCGCCTTCCAGCGGGGAAAGTCGGTACCGATCCGCGATCCGCCGGATGGAGGCCTCCGCCCGGGCCACGTCCAAACGCATCCTTCCGCCGAGGAAGTACCGCGGGTTGAGGCGCCCCGTGAGCAAGTTGGCGTCCGTAACCGTCGGCTCCGCTCCTCCCAGGCCGTAGCAGGCTGGACCAGGGTCGGCGCCTGCGCTACGCGGCCCCACGTTCAGGGCACCTCCCTCATCGATCCACGCGATGGAGCCCCCACCCGCACCTACCTCAACGATGTCCACCACCGGGATCTTCAGTGGGTAGCCAGCCCACGCCCCCGTCCGCTCCAGGTGGTAGTCGGTGGTGGTCTTAAGCCGGCCCCGTTCGATCAAGCTTACTTTGGCGGTGGTCCCTCCCATATCGAAGGCAATGGCTGAGCCCTCCCCTAATACCCGGGACACCAGGGCGGCCCCGATCACCCCTCCCACGGGCCCGGACTCGACCAGGCGAATGGGGATCCGCTGCGCCTCAGCGAACGTCGCTGTTCCGCCGTTCGACTGCATCGCGTACCTCTGGGCGGGCATGGCCATCTCGGACAGCCGGAGGTCCAATGCCGATAAGTAGGACGCCGTCGAAGGCTGCACATAGGCGTTCAGGACTGCAGTGTTCGTGCGCTCGTATTCGCGCCATTCCTGCGTGATCTCGTGGGAAGCAGTGACCGGTACCTCGGGCCAGAGCTCGCGGATGATCTCCTTTGTCCGTCGTTCATGGGCCGGATTGGCGTAGGCATGGATATAGCACACGGCGATGGCCTCGATCCCCGCCTTCTTGCACGTCTCCACGGCGGTGACCACGTCGGCTTCCACCAGGGGTTCGAGTACGACCCCCCGGTAGTTCAGGCGTTCCCGCACCTCGAACCGGAACCGACGGGGGACGAACGGACGTGGTTTGCGGTAGAACAGGTTGTACATGTCGGGCCGGTTAGCGCGCTGGATCTCCAGGATGTCGCGGAAGCCACGGGTCGTAATCAGGGCGACCCGGGCACCGCTTCGCTCCGTGAGGGCATTGATCACCACCGTGGTCCCGTGGACGAAGTGACTGACATCTTGGGGATCAATGCCGCTCTGGGAGATCGTTTGGGCCACCCCATCTGCGAAGTTCCGGGGCGTTGTCAACGCCTTTCCGAGGACCACCGCCCCTGTCGCGTCATCTATGGCAACGAGATCCGTGAACGTTCCGCCGATGTCGACTGCTACCCGCCTTCCCATCTACATCGCCTCCCCCTTGAACCGTGCCTAGGAAGTGGTCCGTGTCGCGCCCAGACGGCTCTGGACTAGCTCCGTTCCGCGTCGGCACCCAGTTCGTGTCCCGACGCCGTGAGGTGGGCGCCTGTCATGGAGCGGGATCGGTTGCTCAGGGGGCGCCATGTTCGGTGCGCGCGATGATTTCATCCTGGAGGGCCCGCGAGAGATCGCAGAAGTAGTCGCTGTACCCAGCGACCCGCACGAGCAGTCCGCGGTACTCCTCGGGACGGGCTTGCGCGTCCTTGAGCACTTGGGCGCTGACCACGTTGAACTGGACGTGGTGTCCCCCCAGGGCGAAGTAGCTGCGGACGAGCTGGGCGAACTTCCGGAGATCCGCATCGTTGGCCAGGACCTGGGGCGAGAACTTCATGTTGAGGAGGGTCCCCCCAGTTTTGATGTGGTCGAGCTTGGCGGCGGACCTGATCACCGCCGTCGGTCCTTCCGCATCCCGCCCTTGAACGGGGGAGATGCCCTCGGAGAGGGGTTGCCCTGCTCGTCGCCCGTCCGGCGTCGCTCCTGTCACTGTCCCGAAGTAGATGTGGCACGTCGTGGGCAACATGTCAATGTGGTACTTTCCCCCACGGGGAGCCGGTCGCCCCTCCACCGCGCGGAAGAAGGCCTCGAAGGCCCACTGCATGAGGCGATCGGCTCGGTCATCGTCGTTGCCGTATCGCGGCGTCTTGTTGAGAAGCTCCTGCCGCAAGACCTCTGCTCCGTGGAAATCCTTCTGTAGCGCCTGCAGAAGGGTATCCATGCCAACTGCTCTCCGCTCGTAGACATGGTGCAGGATCGCGGAGAGGCTATCGGTGAGGGTCCCGATGCCGACGCCCTGAATGTACGTTGTGTTGTAGCGAGCACCGCCGGCGTTGTAGTCCCTGCCTTTCTTGATGCAGTCGTCGATCAGGAGCGACAGGAAGGGCGCGGGCATTTCGGAAGCGTAGAGGGACTGAACGACGGAGTTCCCCCGGATCTTGACATCTACGAAATGACGAAGCTGTCGTTCCCAAGCTGCGAGCAACATGTCGAACGATGAGAACCCTCTCGGATCGCCGGTGGAAGGGCCGATCCGCTTGCCCGTTCGGGGATCGACGCCGTCGTTGAGGGTGATCTCCAGGACCTTGGGCAGGTTGAAGTACCCGGACAGGATGTAGGCCTCCTTCCCGAACGCCCCGCTCTCCACGCAACCGCTCGTGCCACCTTCCCTCGCGTCCTCGACGGACTTCCCCTGCCGGAGCAGTTCCTCTACGACTGCATCCGCATTGAACAGGGCGGGGTACCCGTACCCGCGCCTCAGGATGCGGCACGCTGCTTCGAGAAGTCGGTCCGGGGTCACCCGCGAGAGCTGGACGTTGCACTGTGGCTGGCGGAGGTGGAGCTCATCGGCGACCTCGAGGATGAGGTACGACAGCTCGTTCGAGCCATCGCTTCCATCGGGTCGGAGCCCGCCGAGGTTGATGTTGACGAAGTCGTTGTAGGTTCCGCTCTCGGCGGCGGTTACCCCGACCTTGGGCGGAGCGGGGTGATTGTTGAACTTGACCCAGAGGCAGCCGAGGATCTCCGCAGCTTCGTCGCGGGTGAGGATTCCCGCTTCCAGGTCGCGCTGGTAGAAGGGGTAAAGGTGTTGGTCGAGGTGTCCGGGATTGAACGCATCCCAGCCGTTCAGCTCAATGATCACACCAAGATGGTAGAACCAGTAGGCCTGGACGGCCTCCCGGAATGTTCGGGGCGGATGGGCGGGGACCCGCTCGCATGTCTCTGCGATCACCAGCAGCTCCCGGCGACGATTCTCGTCTGGCGCACGGGCAGCCAGCTCCCGGGCGAGCTCCGCGTGCCTCTTCGCGAACGAGACCATCGCCTCCGCTGCGATATCCATCGCCACGAGCTCGGCTCGCTTTTCCCAACCGTGGGGATCGGAGGCGAGATCGAGGGCCGCCAGCTGGTTGCGGATCTCGCGCCGGACGTCAAGGAGTCCCCTCTGGAAGAGCTTCCCATCCCCCGCTGTGTGCCCTGGGGCGCGTTGCTCCATGAACTCGGTGAACACTCCGGCCTGGTAAGCATCCAGCCAGTCCTCGGGCAGCTCAGCGAAGTTCCGATCGCGGATGGAGCGGCCGCGCCAGAACGGGATGATCTCGTCACGGTAGATCGCGAACACCTCATCGGAGACGATGTATTGGTTCTTCTCCCGCGTGTTCAGCACTTCGAGGTCGTCCAGGGAGTGACAGGTGAGTTCAGGGTAGGTGGGAACGGCCATCGGCTTTGGCCCCCGCTCTCCAACGATGAGCTCCTCCTCGCCGATGTAGATCGTCTGGCGCGCGCACAGCTCCCGGAAAGCAAGCGCCCGCAGGATCGGTGGCGGGTGCTTGCCCAGGTTCTCCCGGTAGAACCGGGTCATGATCGT
This sequence comes from Candidatus Bipolaricaulota bacterium, assembly GCA_014360985.1. Taxonomy (GTDB): domain Bacteria; phylum Bipolaricaulota; class Bipolaricaulia; order Bipolaricaulales; family Bipolaricaulaceae; genus Bipolaricaulis. The sequence goes on along the minus strand of JACIWK010000002.1, from coordinate 76,245 downwards.
GGCTCTCTCGGCGGACACGCACGGCCGTGCCTCGAAGGACTGCGCTCTCAGCCTGCTCACCCGTTCCGTCATCGGTCTCACCTCCCTACGTCTATCTCGAACCCTGCTCTCTCGAACATCCGGACGAACCCCTCCAGGGCCTGCTGAGAAGGGGGCCTCGTCTCCGGCAGGCGATACGGGATCCCCAGCCGCCTGTACTTCTCCACCCCGATGGTATGATAGGGCAGGAGCGACACGGGGTAGCGAACTTCCAGCCCAGCAAGGTAGCTCAGGTAGTCCTGGATGGTGGCAGCGTCATCGTTGACTCCTGGAATCACGGGGATCCTGACCCACACCGGAGCCCCCGCCTGGGCGAGGGCCTCAAGATTCGCCAGGATCGGCTCCAGAGGCACACCCACGGTCCTCAGATGCCGAGACGGGTTCATGTCCTTGAGGTCGTAGAGCAGGAGATCCGCGAGCGCGGCGATCTCCATCACGAGCGCGCGATCGGCGAAGCCCGACGTATCGACAGCCGTGCGGATGCCGCGCGCGCGGCACTCACGGAGGCACGCGCGGAGGAACTGCGGCTGAGCCAGCGGCTCCCCGCCAGAGAAGGTGACTCCGCCTCCGGATCGGTCGTAGAAGATGCGGTCGCGTTCGACGAGTGCCAGAACCTCTTCCACGGAGCGGCCCTTCCCGACAAGGGCCCGCGCGCCCGCGGGGCAAGCGGCCACGCACCGGCCGCAAGCCACGCACTTCGCGCGGTCCGTCATCGGCAACGCACCCGGTGCAAGGGAAATGGCCCGTTCGGGACAGGCCTCGACGCACGCGCCGCAGCCGAGACAACGCCCTGCCACGAACGACACCTGGGGCTGCGGATCAACCCCTTCCGGATTGTGGCACCACAGGCAGCGCAGCGGGCATCCCTTCAGAAACACGGTGGTTCGAATCCCCGGACCATCGTGGATCGTGTACCGCTTGATATCGAACACGATGCCCACTGCAGGAAGAGCGGCACCCGTGCGCCCACCGTCCTGCGGGGCGCGACGCGCGATGCACGATGATCCAGTCGAGCACCTACTTGACATGGCACGTGGACTCTGGTTCGAACAGGGTCACGAAGTTATGGTAGCTCGCCTCGATCACGACGTCATCTTCGACCTTCCTCACCTGTGCCAGCGCTCGTGCGATTGCGGAGACATTCGCGGGTTCGTTGCTCTGCGCGGGATCGCCGTGCAGGGGCATGTACGGAGCATCCGTCTCGATCAACACGGCATCCAGGGGGACAACCCTGGCAACCCGCCTCAACGCCGCGGCGCCGGGGTAGGTGAGGGCCCCCCCGAAGGACACGTAGAACCCGAGGTCGAGGAGGCTGCGCAGCGCCTGGGTGTCGCCGTCGAAGTTGTGGACGACCCCCCTGCATCGGGCGGGTCTCGCCTCGGCCAGGATGGCAACGAGCTGGGGATAGGCCCCGCGGCAATGGACATTGAGGGGAAGGCCGAGGTCGACAGCGATCTCGAGTTGCCTGCGGAACGCAGCCTCTTGCGCTTGCCGGGACGATGGGTCCGGCCGGTGGTCGATCCCCAGGAACAGGTTCTCCACGAAGTCGAGGCCCACCTCGCCAATGGCCACAACGCCTGATGCGGTGGAGAGCGCGTGGATAGCGTCCGCGGCATCGGGAGGGAGATCTGCTGGCACCATCCACGGATGAACGCCCACGGCGGCGAGAACGCCGCCATGGGTGTGGGCCAACCCAACTGCCTTCTCCGAGGATGGGGGATCCATCCCCACGGTGACCATCCACTCGACGCCTGCAGCGCGGGCTCGGTCGAGCACGCGCGGGACCTCCGCCGGCAAGTACCGGTCCAGGTGCACGTGGGCGTCGGTCAGCACAGGCGCTCCTCCCGCTCGTGTAAGACCGAAGCCTCGGCGTGGCCAGCACGATCCGGTCGTCTTTCCCGATGACAGCGGACTTGGTGGGATCGGCTGACCTCCACCATCTCTGGGTCGACCCGTCGGCATACGTCCGCTGCCTCGGGGCAACGGGACTGGAAACCACATCCCGGGGGCACATTGACTGGACTGGGAATCTCTCCGGTCGAGAGCACCTTCCGAGGTTTGAGCGCTTCCTCCTCGTCCGATACAACCGGTATCGAGGAAAGAAGCATCCTCGTGTATGGATGGACCGGGGACTCGAAGAACTCGGCTGTCGGTGCGATCTCGCAAAGCTTCCCGAGATACATGATCGCCACGCGAGTGGCGATGTTCCGCATCAGCGACAGATCGTGGGTGATGAAGAGATAGGTGAGATCCAGTTCCTTCTGGAGGCGGATGAGTAGGTTGATGATCTTCGCCTGCACGGAGACATCCAACGCCGAGGTCGGTTCGTCCAACAGAACGAGGGATGGGTTGGTGGCCAGCGCTCTGGCCAGTGCGACCATCTGTCTCTCTCCACCGCCGATTGCCTGAGGATGCTTGTACAGGTACTCGTCTGCCGGCAACTCGACCATGTCCAGCAGAGCCTTCATGCGGGCGAGGCGGCCGCGTCTTGACCCGATGCGATGGACCTGTAGCGGAACAGAGAGGATCTGCTTGATCGTTCGTTTGGGGTTGAGGGAAGAACCGGGATCCTGGAAGACGATCCGCAGATCTCCCTTCACATGCTTCGGTCGCCGGTCGAACGCCGCGTTGATGCGCTCGCCTTTGAACCAGATATCACCCGAAGTGGGAGGATACATCCCGATGATACACTGGGCCGTCGTTGTCTTCCCTGAGCCCGACTCACCGACCAGGCCGAACGTCTCGCCGGGTGCTATCGAGAAGCTGACACCGTCCACCGCCCGGACAACACCCTCCTTCGTGGGGAAGTGCTTCCGGAGGTTGTCCACGCTCAGGATGTCTCCGGGCATCGCTCTCAACTCCGGTACAAGTAGCAGGCCACACGGTGGTTATCCCCTGCCGGATAGAACGGTGGTGGCGCCTCCACACACACGGGCATCGCGTGCGCGCAGCGCGGGTGGAAACGACAGCCTGACGGGGGTTGAAGGTAATTGGGGATCCGTCCTGGGATCCCGTCGCTGATCCCCTGTCCGGTGAGGCGCGGTACGCTCCTCATCAGCCCCTGGGTGTACGGGTGCAAGGGGGAAGCCAGAACGCCTTTCGTCCTTCCAGTCTCCACCATAGATCCTGCGTACATAATATACAGGCGCTGAGTGAGGTCGCGCACGACCCCCATGGAATGGGTGATGATCAGCACCGATGCCCCTCGCTGGTCGACGAGCTGATCGAGCTTTCGCAGGATCTGATCTTGTATTGTGACGTCAAGGTTGGTCGTCGGCTCATCGGCCAGCAGCAGCCTTACATTCCGCGACAACGCCTCCGCAATGCATACGCGTTGGCGCATGCCGCCGCTCAACTGGATCGGGTAGTTCGACATGATCCTTTCCGGGTCGGGCATACCTGTATCGCGGAGCGCCGAGATGCAGCGAGCGGTGATGGCCCGTTGGGTGCGTTGCCCACGGCCTACCCGCTCCTGGGAATCCTTCAGAATGTCCCGCAGCTGGGTCCCGATGGTGAACATCGGGTTCAACGCCTGCAGCGGGTCCTGGAAAATGGCCGTCATCTCGCGCCGGCGCAGGCCACGGACCTCGCGCGGTGACATCAGCAAGATGTCCTTGCCATGGTAGAGGACTTGTCCCCGCTGGATGCGCGCTGGAGGCACTGGCAGCACGCGGAGGATCGTCTTCACCAGGGTCGTTTTGCCGCAGCCTGTCTCCCCCACGAGCCCCACCCTTTCCTGCTCTTCGATCTCGAAGTTCACGCCGTTCAGGACCTTCAGGTAGCCCTCGAACACACGGTAGCCGACGTGGAGGTCCACCACCTCGAGGAGTGCCACGTCCTACACCTCCTCCACGGCGAACACGTCCCGGAGGCCGTCCCCCACGAGGTTGAAGGCGAGGATGACGAGCACGATCGCAAGCGCGGGGAAGATCGTGCTCCACCACTCGCCAGGCAACCGCTTTGCTCCGTCAGCGACCATCGTGCCGAGGCATGGCGTGGGGGGCTGCGCTCCTAATCCCACGAAGCTGAGCGAGGCTCCGAGGAGGATCACGATCCCCATGTCCAGGGTCATCTTCGTGAGGATCGGCGCGACACAATTGGGGAGGATCTCCCGGAACAGGATGTGCGCTCGACTTGCGCCGCAGAGCTCTGCCTCTCGGACGAAGAACTGGTTGCGCAACGACGATGCGACGGCGAAGACGAGACGGCAGTACCAAGGCCACCAGAGAAGGGCGATGGCGAACATCGCGTTCAGCAGGTTCGGAGTCAGCATCGCCGTGATTGCGAGGGCAAGGACAAGGGGGGGCACGGCGAGGAACACATCCGTGATGCGCATGATCACGATTTCAACCCACGTGCCGCGGCGATAACCGGCGATGAGGCCCAGCACCACCCCGGGAGCCACACCCAGACTTAGAACAACCACTCCCAGGAGGAGGGAGAACCGGTAGCCGAAGATCACGCGGGTGAACACGTCCCGACCGATCCTGTCGGTTCCAAAGAGGTGCTTCCAACTCGGTGGTTGTCCGGCCTCCCTGAAGTTGGTGAACGCTCCGGCGTGGGCGGGGTAGGGGGTGATGTAGGGGGCCAAGCCCGCACTTGTTCCAATGAGCACCAACACGATCAGCCCCAGCACGGAGAGAGGGTTCCGTGAGTACTTGTACCACCCCTTGGCCAGTGACTGCCTCCTTAGCTTCATGGTGGCGACAAGATCCGCCTTCCTCTCTTGCCACATCCCTATCCTCCTCTCCGTTGGATGCGGATCGTGGGATCCAGGAACGTAATCAGGATGTCAACCAGAAGGTTCACCATCGCGAAGGTCACGCCGATGACCAGCACGACCGCGACCATGGCATTGAGATCCTTGTTGAGCATGGTCGTTACAGCGTACCGAGCGAATCCAGGCCACATGAAAACGAGCTCCACGAGGAAGGCGTTGGACATGAGAAAGGCGAAATCAAGCCCTATCACCGCCACCGTGGGGATGATGGATGGCCGCAGGAGGTACTTGAAGACGAGCCGAGAGGTGCGGATGCCGTGTACCTTGTGCATCGTGATGTAGTCCTTGTCGAGGTTCTCCACGATCGAGGTGCGGGTGATCCGACCTTCCTGCGCGATGTGGATGAGCGCCAGGCTGACCGCGGGGAGGAGGAGGTGTTTCAAGGCGACAAGCGCCACCTCGACCCGCCCGGCGATCAGCGCGTCGAGGACCATGAAACCGGTCACCGTGGGAGGCGGGGCCACCATGATCGGGAGGCGGCCGACGCTCGGTGCGAGACGCAAGAGCTGGCTGAAGACGAAAATCAGGAGGATCGCGACGACGAAGGACGGAGTGGCAATGCCGAGGTAGGAGATGAGCCGAGAAAGCCCATCGAACCAGGAATTGCGAAAATACCCCGCCAGCACCCCCGTCACTTGTCCCACGGTCAGCGAGATCAGGGTCGCGAACAGGATCAACTCGAGCGTTGCTGGGATGAACTGGCCCAGATCTGTTGTGACCGGCCTGTGGGTGTACGATGACTTGCCAAGGTCCCCTCGCAGAAGCCCCGTGAACCAATAATAGTACTGGACGACGAAAGGCTTGTCCAGGTGCATCTCCGCCCTCATCTTCTCTACCTGGTCCTGCGTAGCGAGGAACCCCAACGCCGCTCGAGCTGGATCGCCCGGCACGACCCTCGCGATGAAGAAGATCAACAGCGAGAGTCCGAACAGGACGAAGAGCGATTGCGCCAATCTCTGCCCGATGAACTTGGCCATCCTATCCTCAGCCGCTCCTTGGGGCCCGGGAGGGCGAGGGCGTTCCGTCCTCGCCCTCCCCCCTTCCCATCTACCCGCGCAGCTCTTGCTTGAGCTTCAGGTTGATGCGCCAGTTGTGCATGTTCTCGCTTGGACCGACGAAAGCGATGCTCTCCTTGGGGCCCACGATGTAAGCCTGGTGGGCGAACAGAGTTGGCTTCTGGTATGGATAGAACGCTAGGCTGTGGGCCGCGATCAGGGGCTGCAACTGCCGGTAGATATCCATTCGCCTTCCTGGATCAGGTTCAGCTCGGGTCTCGTCAAGGAGATGAGCGATCTCCGGATCCTCGAAGTACCAGTGAGCGGAGAAGATCCATCCCAAGCCGCTCGCAGAGAACATGGAGTAGAGGTAGTAGTCATGTGGCGGGAACGCCTGTGGAGCGAAGAGGAAGATCGTGAGGTTGGGCGTTGTCTCCGGTGCCGAGCAGGATGCGGAGTACTGAGGCCACGGTGGACCCGCCACTTCGACCCGCACGCCAAGTTGTGCCATGTCCGCCTGCAATTGGAGACCGACCTCCTCTTCGAAGTCGAGACCTCCGCAGAAGTGGAACGTGACCTTCACGTCCCTGAGGTTGGCTGCGTACTTGGAGAGAGCGAGCTCCTGGCGAGCCCTTTCCAGGTCTTGCTTCCGTGGCTGGGGCTCGATCGGCACGTAGCCCGGCATGTTCGGCAAGATGATGCCGGTCTCTCCATTGCCGAACTCTGCCCACGGACCGAGGATGCTCTCATAATCGAAAGCGTACAGGATCGCTTTTCGGAAATGCTCGTCGTCGGTTGGCGGAACCTTCGAGTTCATCCACACTGTCACGTTCTGAGCCCAGCAGAAGCTCAGCCGGAGGCGGTTGTCCTCCTGGATCTCCCGGAGCTGGGGCAACGTCCAGCCACCGTTGATCTCGAGGTCCAGCATACCAGCTCTGAGCAGCGTCATCAGGGTGGTATAGTCGGTCTCCATGATGAAGACCAGTCGCTCGATCGGTACCTCATCCGGACCCCAGCCCTCGTTCGACCATCCTTCGAAGTAGTCGAGGAACCGCGTGGCGTCCAACCGCTGGCCGGGGATGTGGCTCGTCATCATGTACGGGCCGGTTCCAGCGTCGTGCGTGCCGAGCCACTCCTCGCCGTAGTCCCCCAGATCCCCATAGGGTCCTGGCTTCTTGATGTTCGCGAGCACAAGGTTCTTCTCCACGGGGAAGAACAGGGCTAGGGTCTCTGGGAAGATGGCACTGGGTTTGTCCAGGACGAAGTCGACCGTGTACGTGTCGACGACAACCGCAGTAACTTGACCCAGGGGCCCGGAGTTCCCACGACCCATCGTGATGAACCGGGTCATGGAGAAGGCGACATCCTCGGCAGTCAGGGTATTGCCCGAGTGGAATTTCACCCCTTGCCGCAAGTTGAACCGCCAGTGGGTGAGGTCTCCCCCCACCGCTTCCCAGCTCACAGCCAGGTGCGGTCGAACCCCTCCGTCCGGCGAGGGGTACACCAGCGGGCTGTACAGGTTGTACATCACCTCGGTATCGTACCAGTCTGAAGCAGTGGCCGGATCAGCTGTGATCACAGGGAAACCGTTGATCACTGCGACATTCTCCACGGCGCCCATCAGACCCAGCGTCACACCTGTCAACATCACCGCTACACTAAGCAACCGCGCTTTCATCGCACTCCCCCCTTTCCCATCTGTGGGTGTTCTCCCGACCGAATCCCCTCAATTGATGTCGCTCTCACCCCCCGCTCTTTCCGTCATCTCACGATCTGTAGGGCTCGTGAATATCGGTTCAGGCGGCGAACGCTGCTGTCGGTGACTACCACGACATCCTCTACGCGGACGCCGAACTGCCCAGGGAAGTAGACGCCTGGCTCCACCGTGAACACCATTCCTTGTTCGAGCGTGAGCGGGTTTCCCGCCACAATGTACGGTTCCTCATGGACATCCAGCCCCACTCCATGGCCGGTGCGATGGATGAACCGCTCCCCCAGCCCCGCCGCCGCGATCGCTCCCCGTGCGATTTGATCGATCTCCTGGGCGGTTGCGCCCGGGCGGACGGCGCGCACTGCTTGCTCCTGTGCCTCGGCAACCACTTGGTGGGCAGCCCGGACGTCGGGCGCCGGCTCGCCGCACACGACCGTCCGCGTGATGTCGGAGCAGTACCCTCCGACCCGACAGCCGAAGTCGAGGATGACTACGTCGCCCCGCTCGATCCTTCGCTGGCCCGCGCGGTGATGGGGCAGCGCGCTGTTGGGTCCGGAGGCAACCAACGTCTCAAAAGCAATCCCCTCTGCGCTGCCCGCGACCATCGCCTCCTCAAGCGCTCGGGCCAGCTCGCGTTCGGTCAGGCCACTGAACCTCAGTTGGGAGATCTCTGCCAGGGCGTGGTCGGCGATGGAGGCGGCTTCCGCCAGCAGAGAGAGCTCCTCTTGATCCTTCCGCATCCGTAGCCGACGGATAACGGGGGACGCGGGGGCAAATCGGGCTTGGGGAAGGGCTTCCTGGATCAATAGCAGGGAATCTGCTCTCATTCCCTCGTCCACGAGCACGGACCTTGCGGTCTGCCTGCAGGGTGCGAGGGCGCACGCTAGAGTCTGCATCGGTCCTTCTGCATCCTTCCACGCGTGGATTCGGAAAAAGGGAGAGTTCGCCATGATCTGGTCGGCGTAGAGCTCAGGGGCAACGAAGAACGGATCCCCGTCCTGGGGCAGGAAGAACAGGAGCAAGCGTTCGGATGATTGGTCAGAGAAACCGCTCAAGAAGAGCATGTTGGCCCCGGGCGAGACAACCAGCAGGGACGCCCTCTGTTCCCTCAGCGATTCCTGAATCGTGTGAACCCGGAGCTGGTACTTGTTCACGGCCGTCGGCCCCCCCTCACTAGGCTGACCCTCACCTGCTCGATCCCACACTGCCAGACTCGAAGACCTATCTCCTCGATCGTCTTCCACTGTCGTTGCGGAACGCGAGCGAACACGTTGACCAGCAGGTACCCGCGATGATCCCTGACCACCTCTGGTCCGTAGTAGATGGAGATCGCCTCGGCAGCTACCGAGTTGGGCTTATCCCACTCCCTCCAGTAGGTGACGTCGCCGGTGCTCGTCTGGACGGTCTGGTTCTCTCGAGGGATCTCGCCGCCGCTTGTGGTCGGCAGGTAGATCTCACGTCCGCACCACCGCGTGTGGTAGACAGTTGCGGTGAGAGGAAGGAGTGCGAGAAGCGAGCGGACGGTCTGTGGGGCGAGATCGGGCGCCAGGTCGGCGATCACCACTCCCCCGCGCTCGAACGAGAACTGAACTCTCGACCTCACCCCTCCTCCTCTTCCGTTCTCAAGCAGCCCCCGCGCTTGACATCCGCTTTCGTAGTTCCTCGGTTGCCGCGAGATCGAGCTGCCCCTCCCCATTCAGCACGACGCCATACTCCTCTCGGGCCTTGGCCGGCGAGACATAGCCGTTGATCACATCTTGGAGCACGCGGGATGGCTCCCGCTCCAGGGGCGGGCCGTATCCACCGCCTCCCCCGGTCTGGAAGCTGACGACCTCGCCCGGCTCCAGCGGCAGATTCGAGACCTTGCGCCACCGCTCTTGGCTCCCGTTGCCCCGGAACACCACGGTGATGTTCGACTTCCCGGCCTTGCCGCCAAATAGCCCCCACGGTGGGGTGCGGAGCACTCGATCTGTCGTTACCGTAAGGCCCGCTTTATGGTTGAGGATCCGGTAGTCCCGGCGGACCCCCAACCCCCCGCGGAACTTCCCGGGACCTCCCGAGTCCTGAATCAACTCCAAGCGCTCGACCCTCCACGGGTACCGCACCTCAGCCACCTCGGCCGGGACGTTGTAGGTATCGCCCAGGTCCATCGAAAACAGGGCGGATGCGCCGTCTTCATTGGGCATCCCCCCGTAGCCACCTCCATCGGGCTCCGCGCACACGTAGTACCTCCCTGATCGGGGGTCCGTTCCGTAGATGAAGTCGGCCATGGAATCGCCGAAGTGCCCTGCTCGGACTCGTTCAGGGATGGCAGGGGAGAGGGCTTTCAGGATCAGGTCGGGGATGGTTGTGGTCGGCGTGGGCCACATCGCTGTAGCGGCGGGGAAGACGGGGTTGAGGAGGGTACCCTTGGGGGCGATCACTGTAAGCGGGCGGAAGAAACCCTCGTTGTTGGGCAGGTCGGGGGTCGTGACGACCTTGAACCCGTATCTTGCCGATGAGATGGTCGAGGGCAACGGGACGTTCATTGGTCCGCGACACTGGCGATCTGTTCCCGTGAAGTCAATGATCATCTCCTCTTCCGCGACGGTGACCTTCACCACCAGCCGAACATCCTCGTCGAGAGGTGCATCGTCGTTGCCGTCGCCGTCCAGAATGGCCTCTGCCGAGTACACACCGTTTGGGATCCGCCGGATGGCGGCCCGCGACATCCGCTCCCCTTGGTCCAGGATCTCGTGGAAGGCGGCCAGAGCCTGGTCAATTCCGTAACGATTTACGATCTCCGCGAGTCGGCTGCTACCAGTACGAACCGCGGCGATCATGGCTCGGATGTCGCCGAGTACGGCGTCGGGAACGCGGGTGTTGGCGCGGATGAGGCGGAAGACGTCCTCGTTGGGTTTGCCTGCGACCACCAGCTTCACGGGGGGGAGTCGGAACCCCTCTTGAAACACCTCGGTTGTGTTGCTGTACCACCCGCCGGGGTAGATGCCCCCCATATCCACCGTGTGGCCGCGAAAGGCGGCCCACCCTCGGATCTCGTTGGCAACGAACGCGGGGCCAAGCACGACGATGTCCGGACAGTGGGTTCCACCCCCATTGTACGGGTCGTTGCACAGGATGATGTCGCCGGGCTGCAACTGCTCCCGACCGATGGTCTCGTAGGTGGCCTTGACCGCATCGGATAGGTTGGCGAGGAAGATGGGCAAGCCAGGGGTCTCCGCCAGCAGGTTCGCCTCGCTGTCCAATACACCGCAGCTGAAGTCAACGACCTCGTACAGAACGGGGCTGTAGGCAGCCCTCTCCACGGTCCTCCTGATGTCCCGGCTCGCCGCGATCAGGCGATTCCGGATGACCTCCAGTGTGATCGGATCAACCCTCACTGTCCCGCCTCCTTCGTCGAGATCACCAGATTGCCGTATGCATCGACGGAACATACCTGGTCATCCTCCACCACCGTCGTGGCCGTCGGCTCCTCAATGATCGCTGGCCCAGGGATGACGTTTCCCGCGAGGAGCTTGGCGCGTCTGTACAGCAGGAAGTCCACGTGCCTCCCACCGTTGCGGTACACCTTCCTCTGCCCGAGCATGGCGGAGCGCCCTGGAGTCCTCTTTCCGCGGGGGAGCTTCAGGAGCGACGGCTTCGTCACTGTGCCCACGCCCACGAGCTTCAGCGAAACGATCTCCTTCGGTTCCTCAGGGGCATTGTGGCCGTAGATCTTGAGATGGAGGTCGTCGAAACGTCTCTCGATGTTCTCTCTGTCCGATTCAGCGTACTCGAGCGGCGCCTCGACATCGAGGGTGTGTTCCTGGCCTGCATAACGGAGTCCGAACGAGTGGTACACCACAACGTCCCGTTCCGCAACGCTCTCGTGCGCGAACAGGTCAAGGAGCTGCGCCTGCAACTCGCGGAAGATGGCGTTGATCGCTGCGGGGGAGGCCTCCTCCATGGGGGCGAAGTAGGTGCGAACGAGGTCGTGTCTTAGGTCGGCCATCAGCATCCCCCATGCGGAGAAGGTCCCCGGCGAGGGGGGAACGATCACGGTGGGAATGTTCAATTCCCGAGCGATCGCTGCGGCGTGAATCGGGCCGGCTCCGCCGAAGGCGACGAGCACGAACTCCCGTGGGTCGTACCCCCTTTTGATCGTCATCGACTGAAGGAGGCCAGCCATGTGCGTGTTCACGATCCTAATCACGCCGAGCGCCGTCTCATCGACGGACATCTCGAAGATCTGGGCGATCTGCCGGAGCGCAGCGTGCGCGGCTTGAGGGGACACTTGCATTTCCCCGCCCAGGAAGTAGTCCGGGTTCAGGATCCCCAGGTGGAGGTTTGCATCGGTCACCGTGGGAGCGACTCCCCCTCGAAGGTAACAGGCCGGGCCGGGTTCCGCTCCCGCACTTTGCGGTCCAACATGCAGAGCTCCCGCCTCATCGACCCAGGCGATGGATCCCCCACCCGCCCCGATTTCGCGCAGGTCGACCACGGGGAGGAGAATGGGTCGGCCCTCCACCAGGTACTGGTCCGTGGTCTCCGGCAACCCCCGCCGGATGAGGGCCGTCTTGGCCGTAGTTCCCCCCATGTCGTACGAGATCACGTTCTCGTATCCCGACATCCGTGCCAGATGGGCCGCACCCATGGCGCCAGCGGCGGGGCCCGATTCCACCATGGCGATGGGGATCTCCCGGGCAACCACTGAAGCCATGATCCCACCGTTTGATTGCATGATCTGGAGGTTCCTCTTGAACCCCCGTCCCTCGACTTGACGATCCAGGTTTTCCAGGTACCTGCGCACGCGCGGCATCACGTACGCGTTCTGGACCGCCGTGCTCGTGCGTTCGTACTCGTAGAAACGGCGTGTGATCTTGTGAGAAAGCGATACCGTCACCTCGGGCCAGTGTTCGCGAAGCAGTTCTCCAATATCCTCTTCGTGTTTCGGGTTGGCGTACGCATTCAACAGACAGACGGCGACCGATTCAACGCCCTGAGATCTCAGGAACTCGATGACTTGGAGGACGTCTGCTTCTCGCAGCGGAGTGAGTATCTCGCCTCCCGGTCCCACCCTCTCCTCGACTTCCAGCCTGAGATACCTGGGGACGAGCGGGACAGGTTTCCGGTACAGCGCGTCGTACATCTCGGTACGATTGCCGCGTCCGATCTCCAGGACGTCGCGGAAGCCCTTCGTGGTCACAAGTCCAGTCTTCGCTCCCTTTCCTTCGATGAGAGCGTTGATCACGACGGTGGTTCCGTGAACGAGGAACTCTACCTCGGCGAGAGGAACGCCGAACCGGTCCATCGCTTCAACCGTCCCGATCGCGGGGTCCTGGGGAGTGGTCAGGACCTTACTTACGCGGCACTCGCCCGTGTTTTCATTCAGCAGTACCCCGTCAGTGAACGTTCCGCCGACATCCGTGCTCAGCCTATACATGGGCACCTCGCATCGCTTCAGTGTTCCTTCCCCTGGAATTGGGCTCGTCGATCACTGCGTCCCTGCCTCTGCCGTTCCGCCTGTGTCTCGATGAATTTCTGTGTGGTGGCCACAAGGACCCTCGCTCCTTCTGTCTCCGATGTCCGATAGCCGTGAGGTTGGGTGGCGAGGAAGTGGTAGCTGTCCCCTGGTCCCAATGCGTATGCCTTTCCCTCGATCGTAAGGACGAGATGACCTTCAAGGACGTATCCAAACTCCTCTCCATCGTGGCTGGCTGGAGGGTGGTGGTGGTTCGTGGGGAATTCGTTGATCAAGACTTCAATCACACGTTCCGGGAAGGCACCGCTCAAGTACCGGTAGGAGACGGCGGACTCCGCGATCCGGATGAGAAGTTGTTCGTCTGCTCTCGTGATCGGGGAGCTCGAGACATGGTGATCTGTCAGGAACATGGAGACAGGGACTCCGAGTGCCTTGCTGATCGAGGCCAGGGAGACGATGGACGGTGAAGAGATCCCCCGTTCGATCTGGGACAGGAAGCTCACAGATAGCCCACACTCGGATGAGAGCTCCTTGAGCGTGAGCCGCTTCCGCAGCCGGAGGGCACGGATCCCCTTCCCGATCGACGGCGTTCCCACGCGTACAGTATACCTGTACAGTTACACAAGTCAAGCAGGCTCCCTGAACTTCAAATGCATTTCCAGACAGCACTCGGGAGACTATATGCCGGCGAAATCCTGTTGAACTGCGGTCCGCAGCCTTGCGCGGGAAATGGATCCCTGACCCTTGCTCGCCTTCCCCCACGAGCCGGTCCGGGGAAGTGGATCGGGGGGAGGCGGGGGTCTGACACCGAGTGTCAGAGCGGCGCATCGGCCTCTGCGGTAGGCACGGGATGCCGGCGGGAACGGCGCAGTTTCTCCGAAGGGGGCTATATACCGAGAGGCGAGCCTGGTGGGCCTGCCTGGAGTCGAACCAGGGACCTCACGCTTATCAGGCGTGCGCTCTAACCACCTGAGCTACAGACCCGGGCGACGCGATGTTAGCCGCGTTCGCCTCCTCCCTCAACCGCACTGCCTTCGCGGCTCGGGTTCGTCTGGGGGAAGGGGCGCGACGGTTGTCACCGCAGAGGGGGGATGCTATGATCGTCGCGATTCAGAGCGAACAAGGGGGAGCCGATGGCCAAGAACGTGATTGCGCTGCTCAAGGATGTCCCGTTGTTCTCGTCCTTCAGCGAGAAGCACCTCCAGGCGGTTGTTAAGACAGCAAAGGAAATGGAGTTCGAGCCCGGCAAGCCGATCGTGAGGGAGGGTGACCGGAGCAAGGTCGGGTTCTTCCTCATCCTCGATGGCCAGGTCGAGGTGCGCAGAGGGGCGAAGGTTCTCTCGCGGCTCGGTGCTGGTCAGTTCTTCGGGGAGATGGCCGTCCTCGACGGGCAGCCTCGCTCTGCCGATGTGGTCGCTGTCACGCCCACGAAATGCCTTGTCCTCGCGAGCTGGGACATCCGAGCGCTCATCACGACGTACCCCGACATCGCGCTCGAGCTCATCGGCGAGCTCACCCGTCGGTTGCGCCAGACGAGCATGGCCCTCTCGGAATAGGTGGCGGTTCCGCGGCGTACGAGAGGTTCTCGGTTGGGTCTGCGCCGAGTGTGGCCGCCTGGGACGCGATCCGCTGACGAGGAGGATCGGGCGTCCCCGAGCCAGCTTTTCATCGCGGCAACACCGCCAGGGTGGGGCGATAGGCCGGGCACGGCGCGCTATCTCCAGGTCGTTGTCGGTTTCCTCAACGACGTGCGGATGGGCGAAGACCGGATCCCAGGCGAGCCATGCCCACCTCTTTCTGCAACCATTCGCGATCTGACAAGGACTGTGAGCGCCCTCGATCGGAGGGACTTCACGGACAGCGGGGGCACGCTATGATCTCCCGAGGATGACGGCGAGGAGGATCAAGGACCTGCCTGAGTTCGAGCGGCCGCGGGAGAAGCTCCGCGCCCGCGGGGCCCAGGCCCTGTCCGACGCCGAGCTCCTCGCGGTCCTCATCCACACCGGGACGAAGGGCAAGAGCGCGGTCGAGCTCGCGTCGGCCGTGCTGAAGGCGGCCGGTCCCAACCTCGGGCGGTGGGGGCTGGCCGAGCTCACCCGGTTCGCCGGCGTCGGGGAGGCCAAGGCGTGCCAGATCCTGGCCGCCCTGGAGCTCGCCCGTCGGCACTTCCAGCGCGGGCCGGGCCGGATCGCGACCCCCGTGGACGCGCTCCCCTACGTCGCCGCGATCCGCGACCGGAAGCAGGAGCACTTCATGGCCCTCACCCTCAACGGGGCCCACGAGGTCATCGAGGCCCGTGTGGTCACGGTGGGGCTCCTCACCTCGAGCCCGGTCCACCCCCGCGAGGTGTTCGCCGACGCGATCGCCGACCGGGCGGCGGCGCTGATCTTGGCCCACAACCACCCGTCGGGGAACCTCGAGCCGAGCGCGGACGACCTCGCCCTCACCCGGCAGCTCGTCGAGGCAGGGAAGATCCTCGGGATCGATGTCCTCGACCACCTCATCGTCACGAGGGGGGGTTACACCTCGCTCCGGGAGCGGGGGCACCTCCCCTAGAACCGGGGCTCGACGGCGAACAGCCGACAGGCGTTGGTCCACGCCGCCTCGGCGAGCTCGGCCACGGGCATCCCCCGCAGGAGGGCGAGCCGCTCGGCGACGAGCCGGACCATCCCCGGGTCGTTCCGCGTCCCGCGGTGCGGCTCGGGGGGCAGGTACGGGGCGTCCGTCTCGAGGACGATCCGGTCGAGCGGGACGCTCCCCACGGCCTCGCGCAGGCCGTGGTTCTTGGCGTAGGTGAGCGGGCCCCCGATCCCGAGGTGAAGGCCCAGGTCCACGATCGCCCCGGCCCGGACGGCGTCCCCGGAGAACGCGTGGACCACCCCCCGCAGGGGGGCCTCGTCACGGAGCACGGACAGAAAGTTGTCCCACGCCGCGCGCTCGTGGAGCACGACGGGGAGATCCAACCGCTTCGCCAGCCGGAGCTGGGCCCGGAACGCCTCGACCTGGACGTCCCGCGGGGAGAGGTCGCGGTAGAAGTCGAGCCCGCACTCGCCCACCGCCACCGCCCCCTGCCGGAGGAGCGCCGAAAGCTCCCGCTCCGCGTCGGGGGTGAACGTGCGGGCGTCGTGGGGGTGAAACCCGCACGCGGCGAACACGAACGGGTGCTGGCGCGCGAGCGCAAGCGACGCCGCCGAGGAGCGGAGGTCGGTCCCCACGTTGAGGACAGCCACCCGCTGGGCGCGCAGCGCGGCCAGGACCTGGTCCCGATCGCGGTCAAACGGGGGGCAGTCGAGGTGGGCGTGGGTGTCGAACAGGGCCACGGCTAGCCCTCGAGCGCCGTGAACGCTTTGGGGAGGACGGCCAGGAGGTCGGTGGGGAGGACCGCGCGGGGAGAGCTTTCCGCGGTGAGGGCGTCCGCGGCCCGGCCGTGGACGAACGCGGCGGCGCACGCCGCGTCGGCAGCACGGGCACCGCTTGCCCACAGGCCTCCGATCATCCCAGCGAGGACGTCGCCGGATCCACCGTGGGCGAGGGCCGTGTTCCCGGTTGTCGTGAGGTAGACGCCGTCCGTGGAGGCGATGACCGTGGGCGGGCCCTTGAGGACCACCGTCGCCTGCCACTCCCTGGCCTTGTCCCGCGCCCAGCGGATCTTGTCGGGGACGATTTCCTCCGGATCCCTTCCCGCGAGCCGCCCGAACTCGCCCGGATGGGGGGTGAGGACGATTTCCCCGTGGACCCCCCCAAGGAGCTCCGGCTCGTGCGCGAGGGCGTACAGGGCGTCCGCATCGACGACGAGAGGGATCCGCCCAAGGACGAGGGCCCGCACCACCTCCGCTGGGCCGGGACTCCGACCCAGGCCGGGTCCAACCACGACGACATCCATCCCCTCAGCAAGCCGCACTGCCTCCGCAGCCGCCTCCGGGGAGAACGTGCCCGCCGCGGTCGGCCCAGGGTGGACGAGGGCCGCCGGGACCAGGCCGGCCACGATCGGGAACACGGGCTCGGGGGTGAGCACGTGAACGAGCCCCGCCCCAGCGCGTAGGGCCCCCTCCGCAGCGAGGGCGGCGGCCCCCGCCATCCCCACCGACCCGCCCACGACGAGGACCCGACCGAACGTTCCCTTGTGCCCGAACCGCGGCCGGGAGGGGAGGAGGGCCCGAACGTCGCCCTCCTCGAGGACCAGGGCTACGGGGTTGACCTCGTCCCACGCCCCGGGCGGGTAGGCCACGTCCACGACCCGCACCTCACCACACAGCGCCGCTGCCGGGGGGAGGAGGTGGCACGGCTTGAGGGCTCCCATGGCGAGGGTGAGGTCGGCCCGCACCGCCGGACCCGCGATCCGCCCCGTATCGGCCCCCAGGCCGGAGGGAAGGTCGATCGCCACCACCGTGCCCTCAAACTCACTCAGCGCCTCAATCGCTGCCGCAACGAGCCCCCGCGCCTTGCCCGACAGCCCGACCCCGAGGATCCCGTCGAGGACGAGATCCGCCTCCGCAAGCCATGCTTCGAGGGCAGCGATGTCCTCCCCACCTTGGACTGTGAGGACACTCTCGGGGAACGAGGCCCGGAACGCCGCGGCCTGGTCGGCGGCCGGGCCGCGGGGCTCGCCGAGGAGAACTGCCCGAGGCTCGGCCCCCCACCGCCCCAACCACCGTGCGGCGGCCAGGGCGTCTCCCCCGTTTCCTCCCGTGCCACACACGGCGAGGACGCGCCCTTTGGCGAGGTCAGGCGCCCAAGTTCGGACGGCTTCAGCGGCTCCGCGGCCGGCGGACTCCATGAGAAGGAGCGGGAGAACCCCGCCCGCCGCAGCCCGGGCGTCCAGCGCCCGCACTGCCTCCATCGACAGGACCTTCAGCACGGGAGGGATTCTAGGCCCGCCTCCGCGGCGCGCCAGTGTGCGATGACCTCCTCGGCCACCCCAGCCGCGGTCCGGCCCGTGCCGTCCAGCCACTGCACGTCGGCCTCGGCACGGAAGAACGCGAGCTGACGCCGGGCATAGGCCTTCGTGTTGCGGACGATCCTCCGCTCGACCTCGCCTAGGTCGTGCTCCCCCCGGAAGTGGGCGAACAGCTCCCGGTACCCGATCGCGCGTGCGGCCGGCGCGTCAGGGGGGATCCCCTTCTCCCACAGCCGCCGCGCCTCCTCGATCAGCCCCGCGGCGAGCATCCGCGCCACGCGGGCCTCGATCCGGCGGTGGAGTTCACCCCGCTCAAGCGCGATCCCGACCTTGACGAGGGGAAACGGGAACGGTTTCTCCCCTCCCCACGCGGAGGAGAGGGGGCGGCCGGTGAGGCGGGCGACCTCGAGGGCGCGGATGAGCCGCACCCGGTCCGCGGGGTGGATCCGCGCCGCGGAGACGGGATCCACCTGCGCGAGCTCTTCCTGCAGTTCAGCGAGCGGGCGGTGGGCGAGCTCCTCGCGGAGGTGGGGATCGGCCGCCGGTCCGGGGAACAACCCGCGGGTGAGCGCGCGAACGTACAGTGTGCTCCCGCCAACGATGATCGCCCTCTTCCCCCGGGCGTGGATCTCCGCCACGAGGCGTTCGCAATCGGCGCGAAACGTGGCGGCATCGTAGCGCTCCATGGGGTCGAGGGTGCCGATGAGGTGGTGGGGCACCCGACGCAGGATCCAGGGGGGCGGGCGGTCCGTCCCGATCTCCAGGCCGTGGAAGATCGCCCGGGCGTCGGCGGAGATGATCTCCGCCCCCACCCGCTCCGCAACCTCCACCGCAATCGCGCTCTTCCCGGTCGCGGTGGGCCCCAGGAGGAGGAGAACCGTCATTCCTCCTCGGACAGGAGGAGCTCGCGAAGGGAGCGCAAGGACCGGTGCCGGGCCGGGTACTTGAGCTTCTCCAGCGCCTTCAGCTCGAGCTGGCGCACCCGTTCGCGGGTGATCTCGAACTGGCTCGCCACCTCCTTCAGCGTCCGGGGGTGGCCGTCGAGGAGGCCGTACCGCAGCTCGAGGATCTCCCGCTCCCGTGGCTCGAGCTCGGCCAACGCCTCGCGGAGCTCGTCCCGGAGCCGCGCCCGCAGGGCCTCCCGGGCCGGCGATTGGGCTGAATCGTCAGCGATGAAGTCCCCCAACGTGTCGTCGTCCTCGTCGGACAATGGGCGCTCGAGCGATGTCGTGAACGCAGCGGCCTGCTCGATCTTCTTCACCCGGTCCACGCTCGTCCCGAGGATCTCGGCGAGCTGCTCGTAGGTTGGGGGAGACCCGTGCTCCCGGATGTACTCCCGCCGCAGGCGACCCAGCTCCTGCACCGCCTCCATCGTGTGGACGGGGACGCGGATCGTGCGGGCCTGATCCCCGATAGCGCGGGTGATCGCCTGGCGGATCCACCACGTGGCGTAGGTCGAGAACTTGTACCCTTTCCGCCAGTCGAACTTCTCCACCGCGCGCATGAGCCCGATGTTCCCCTCCTGGATGAGATCGAGAAACGATAGCCCGCGGTGCATGTAGCGCTTGGCAATCGACACGACGAGCCGCAGGTTGGACACCGCGAGCCGCTCCCGCGCGGCGTCCCCCTCCTGAATGATCTTCTCGAGTTCCACTCTGCGTTGTGGGTCAACGAGTCCTTGGTTGAGCTCTTCCAGAGCTGCTGTTCCGGCTTCGACCTTCTGGGCAAGCTCGACCTCCTCCTCCCGGGTGAGGAGGGGGACACGGCCGATCTCGCGGAGGTAGGTGCGTACGGGATCGCGACCCCGTTCCGCCGGCTCCTCCTCCGGCTCGGAATCGGCGAGTTCAGCGATGAGGGGGATCAGGTCGCCGAGCTCGTCCTCCTCCGCTGCCGTCCCGGGCTCGCGGGCCTCGGGAGGGACGATCTCGATGTCCTCGGGCATGCTCACCTCCTCTTCAGGAGAGGATCCTGCTTCTTGAGGGCGTGGTGTTGGGCGAAGAGGCGCCGCGCCTCCTCCACCTCACCCCGGGCCTCGGCCTCGCGGGCCTGCTTCTCGATCTCGGCCAGCGTGCGCCTCAGCTTCAGTCCGAGGAACTTGGTCACCACATCTTGGATCGCTTGGTCCTCGTCGGGGGAGTGAGGATCGAGCAGGGCGAGCCGCGTCATTGTGGGGAGCTGGTCAGGCGGGAGCTCGGTGGCGAGCTCGTCCGTCGTGGGCCCCTTCCCCCCGTGCCAAAGCTCCACCCACTTGGCCACGATGGGGCGATATTCGGGGCGGAAGTCCGTCGCGTCAAGGCCCTCCAGTGCACGGTCGGGGAGCTTCCCCTCGATCAAGAAGTGGAGGAAGAGCTCCTCCGGCCCAATCCGATCTCGACCCTCCTTGGGCAGCGTCCGCTGGGATTCCCCGTGGAGGTAGCGCCACACCTCCTCCTCGCGGAGGGAGAGGAGCCCAGCGAGCTCGCGGGCGAGCTCGTGCTGGAGGGGGACGCTCTTGAGCTCGGGCCAGAACGCCTTCGCTTCCTCAAGGGCCTGCTCCTGGCCCTCCACCGTGGTCACGTCGTGGCGGCGGGCGAGGGACTCGATGAAGAAGCGGTGGAACGGAAGCGCACCGTCGAGAACGCCTTTGGCCGCTGCCGCCCCGTGCCCACGGACGAGGGAGTCCGGGTCCTCGTCCGGGGGGAGGACCGCCACCTCCACCTTGAGCCCCGCTCCGCGCAGGATCACGAGCCCGCGCAGCGTTGAGGCCTCCCCCGCCGCATCCCGATCGTAGGCGATGACCACCCGATCCGTGTGGCGGGCGATGAGGCGGGCCTGGGCCTCGGTGAGCGCGGTGCCCATCGATCCCACTGTCTCCCCGATCCCCGCCGTCTGGAAGCTGATCACGTCCGTGTACCCCTCCACGAGCACGGCGCGCCCGCTCTGGCGGATCGCGTCTCGGGCCAGATCGAGACCGTAGAGGACAGTCCCCTTCGTGAAGAGCGGCGTGTTGGGGATGTTCACGTATTTGGGGTCGCCGGCGAAGCTGCGGCCGGCGAACGCGATCGGGCGGCCCTGGTCATCGCAGATCGTGAACATGACCCGGTCCCGGAACCGGTCGTAGTACCCCTTCTCCCCGGGCACGACCAACCCCAGGCTGCGCAGCGTGTCCATCCCCAGCCGGCCGAGGGCGCGGAGGAGGCCGTCCCAGCCCGGGGGGGCATAACCGAGGTTGTAGTTGGCCCACAGCTCTTCGGCGATCCCTCGCTCAAGGAGGTAGTCGCGCGCCCTCTTGCCAGAGGGCCTGCGCAGCTCGGAAGTGAAGTACTGGACCGCCTGTTCGTTCGCCTGGAGGAGCTTCCCCTTCCCCTCCCCGACGCGGACTTCGATCCCCAGCTCCCGGGCCAACCGGGCGAGCGCCTCCGGGAACGAGAGCCGCTCGATCTTCATCAGGAACCCAATCGCATCGCCACCGGCATGGCAGCCGAAGCAGTGCCAGAGCCCCTTGTCCGAGGAGACGACGAGCGACGGCGTATCGTCGGGGTGGAACGGGCACCGGCCCTTGAACCGCTGCCCAGACGGCTTCAGCGCGACGTAGCGGGCGATGAGCTCGACGATGTCGACCCGCGACTTGATCTCCTCGAGGTCAGGGCCGGGCATCACCCACCTCCCTCAGGTACGAGTTCTGCTCCCGCTCGCGTCCCATTTGGGTGGCCGGACCGTGGCCGGGCAGGATCCGCCACTCATCGTCCAGGGTCAGCAGGCGGAGGAGGGAACGGACGAGGGCCTCCCACGATCCGCCGGGAAGATCGGATCGCCCCACCGATCGGGCGAACAGCACGTCCCCCACCACCGCCACCTTCCCCTTTTCCCATAGGTAGGCAACCGATCCCGGGGAGTGGCCGGGGAGGTGCCACACGAGGAGCTCCTCCCGCCCGAGGGGGAGGCGTTCGCCATCGGCGAGGGGCTGGCCCAGAGGGGGAGGTTGCCGACCCATCGTCCAAAACGTGCTCCTCTCGTCGGGGTGGTAGAGGATGGGGGCGCCCGTGCGGGCATGGAGCGCCTCCGCACCATCGGCGTGATCGAAGTGCCCGTGGGTGAGGAGGATGTAGCGCAGGGGCTGATCGGCGAGGTGGGGAAGGTCGTCGCCAGGATCGATGACAGCTCCCTCACCGTCGGCCAGCGCGAGGTAGGCGTTCGTCCGCAGCGGGCCCACAACGAGCCGTCTGAACTCCACTCACTCCTCCCCTCCGCCCACTGCTTGGGCGCAGGCCAGAACACCGATCTCCCCGAACCCAGCCTCGGCGAGGGCCCGTGCCGCCTCGGCCGCAGTGGCTCCGGTTGTGATCACATCGTCCACAACGAGGACTGGCTCGCCATGGCCGCTGGTGTGGGAGGCGAACAACCCCCCCATCGCTTCCCGCCGCTCCGGGCGGGGGCGGCCGACCTGGGGTGGGGTAGTCCGCACCTTCACGAGCAGCGGACGAAACGCGGCCCCGAGCCCCCGCGCCACCTCCCTGGCGAGGAGTTCAGCCGGATGGTACCCTCGCTCCTGGAGACGCGTTGGGTCTGGCGGGACGCAGGCGACCGTCCGCACCCCCTCCGGCAGGAGTTCGGCCGGGACCGCGGACGCGAGGAGCCGCCCGAGCGGCCGAGCGAGAGCCTTCTCCCGTTCGTACTTCAAACCCTGGATCAGCCTCCGCAGCGCCCCTTCGTAGGGGCCGACCGTCCGCGCCCAGGCGTAGGGACGGCCCTCGACCGCACATGTCCGGCACAAGTCGAGCTCCATGGGGATCCCCGTCCCGCACACGGCGCACACCGCGCCCTCCCAACGGGGGAGGCCCTCCAGACACGGAGCGCACACTGCGGCCAGTCCCTCCACCGGCCCCCCGCACAGGAAGCACGCCGGGCGGAACAGGAGCCCGACCGCCCCTCCGGCAACCCGCGTCGCCCTATGAGGCCACGAACTTCGCCACATCGAGGAGCCGCGCCGCGTAGCCCCACTCGTTGTCGTAGAACGCAAGGACCTTCACCACCGACGGCTCCTTGGGGAGGGCCATCGTGTACGCCGTGGCCACGACGCAGGAGTGGCCCTCGCCGATCACGTCCGACGACACGATCGAGTCGGGCGTGACGAGCATCACCTCCCCGAGGGGGCCCCGGGCGGCCTGGGTAAACGCGGCGTTCACGTTGGCAACCGCTTCCTTGTCCGTGGCCCCTGCCGGCCGCTTCAGGTGGGCGGTGAAGTCGGACACCGATCCGCACGGCACCGGAATCCGCATTGCGATCCCGTCCATCTTCCCGGCGAGGTCGGGGAAGATCGCGGGGATGGACCGGGCGGCGCCGGTGGAGGTGGGGACGATGTTCGCCGCCGCAGCGCGCGCCCGGGCAAGATCCTTGTGCGGTGCGTCCACCAGGCGCTGATCCGCGGTGTAGGCGTGGACCGTGGTCAGGAACCCCCGTTCGATCCCGAATGTGTCGTGGAGGACCTTCACCACCGGCCCGAGCGAGTTCGTGGTGCAGGAGGCAGCGGAGACGATGGCCGGCTTCCCCTTTTCCACGAATTGCCTCTCGTTCACCCGCCACAGGATCTGGAGGACCTCGCCCTTGCGCGGCCCGCTTGGCGGGGCGGAGAGGACGATCCGCTTCGCACCCGCCTTGAGGTGGGCCTGCGCCTTGTCGGGATCCGTGAAGGCCCCGCTCGATTCGATGACCACATCCACGTTGTGCTGCGCCCAGGGGAGGTTCCCCGGCTCCTTCTCCGCGAGAAGCGGGATCGTCCTCCCATCCACGGCGAGCGCTCCCTCCTTCACCTCCACCGGGAACGGGGCTCGCCCGTACACGGTGTCGTAGCGGAGGAGGTGGGCCGCCGTCTCGATGGGGAGGAAGGGATCGTTGATCCCCACCACGTCTACCGGCCAGCCACCCTGAGCGATGATGCGGAGGGTGATCCGTCCGATTCGTCCGAAGCCGTTGATCGCTACGCGTGCTGCCATGGTTCCCCCTTTCGGCACATCTGGATGAACAGCTCGTGGACCCGGGTGTCCCCCGTGAGCTCGGGATGAAAGCTCGCCGCGAGGAGGGGCCCTTGCTTCACCAGCACCGGCTCATCCCCTAGCCTCCCCAGCGCCCGCACCCCAGGACCGATCTCCCGCACGGCCGGGGCGCGGATGAACACGGCGGGGAGTTCCCCCAACCCGTTGGCGGTCACCAGGGCCTCGAACGAGTCCACCTGGCGACCGGTGGCGTTGCGCTCCACGGCGACGTCGAGGACCCCGAGGAACGTCTCCGGCCAGTTCGTGATCTGGCGGGCGAGGAGGATCATCCCGGCGCAGGTCCCGAACGCGGGAAGCCCGGCCAGGATCGCCCTCCGGACGGCGTCCGCGAGGCCGGTGGCCGTCATGAGCCGCCACATCGCGGTCGACTCCCCACCGGGGAGGATGATCCCGTCGAGCCCCGCAAGGTGGTCCGGCCGCCGCACGGGGCGGCCCTTCACCCCGAGGCGGGCCAGGGTGCGCAGGTGTTCGCGCACATCCCCTTGGACCGCGAGGACCCCGATCGTCATCGGTGCTGCATGAGCTCCGTTTCGGGGATCGCCTCGATCGGGATCCCGGGCATCGCCTCCCCGAGACCGGTCGCCACCTCGGCGAGGACCTGCGGATCGTCGTAGTGGGTGCACGCCACGACGATCGCCTTCGCCCGCTTCTCGGGGTCCGCGCTCTTGAAGATCCCGGAGCCCACGAACACCCCGTCGCAGCCAAGCATGCGCATGAGCGCGGCATCGGCCGGGGTGGCGATCCCGCCCGCGGCGAAGTTGACCACCGGCAGCCGCCCGTGCTCCTGGATGAGCTCGAGGATCTCCACCGGAGCCCCGATCTCCTTCCCGTAGGAGATGAGCTCGGCCCGGTTCATCCCCTGGAGGCGCCGAATCTGGTCGTTGAGGAGGCGCATGTGGCGCACGGCCTCGATCACGTTCCCCGTCCCGGCCTCCCCTTTGGTGCGGATCATCGCCGCCCCCTCCGCGATCCGCCGCGTCGCCTCCCCGAGGTCCCGGCACCCACACACGAACGGGACCTTGAACCCCCACTTGTCGATGTGGTGGAACGGGTCGGCGGGGGTGAGGACCTCGCTTTCATCGATGAAGTCCACCCCGAGGGCCTCCAGGATCCGTGCCTCGGCGATGTGACCGATCCTCACCTTGGCCATGACGGGGATCGAGACCGCATCTTGGATCTCCCGGATCTTCTGGGGGTCGGCCATTCGGGCCACGCCGCCCTGGGCGCGGATGTCCGCCGGGACGCGTTCGAGGGCCATCACCGCCACCGCCCCGGCCTCCTCGGCGATCCTCGCCTGGTCAGCGGTGGTGACGTCCATGATCACCCCGCCCTTGAACATCTCCGCGAACCCCGTCTTCACCCGATACGTGCCCTTGTCCATCGCTCTCACCCCGCTGGGACAGTCTCAAGTCCTAAGTCCGCAACCAGATGACTTGCGACTGTCTTCTTGAGCCGGCGGGAGGAATCGAACCCCCGACCCGCCGCTTACGAAGCGGCTGCTCTGCCTGCTGAGCTACGCCGGCCGATGAGAGTAGCTTACCGGAAGCCGTACGGGGCGCAAGGAAAAGCGGCCAGCGGGGATGGGCCGCCGGCCGCCGTTCGGAGCATCCCTCCGCGACGTCGAACGCAGGCGGGGGCTAACGGCGGACTCGCCAGGACCCCCCGCGCACTCCTCCAACCATCCAGTCGCCTGAGAGCTCGTTCGCGTACGGGTTGTAGGTCCCGACAAGGGTTACGATTGTGGTCGTGCGCCACCACTGGAACTGGAACTGGAACGTCCCGGCGGCATAGGATCCGCTCCCAGTCGAGCTAAGCCCGCCTCCATACGCTGTCCCGGTGACGTTCGTGCCTACGTGGGTCAACTGGAGTGAGAACTGCATTGAATCACCGCGGTTGTCGTAGATCGTCCCGTTCCACATTCCCGTCAGGTTTCCCCCGCCGGCACCTTCGCTCACGGTGACCGGCCACATCGCGGTGGCCGACTTCCCGCAGTTGTCCGTGACGGTGACGACGATCGTGTGGCTCCCCGCTGACGTGAACGTATGCGTCACCGTCGACCCAGACCCCCCGATGCTCCACATATAGGTATAGGGCGCGCTGCCGCCTGTGGCGGTGGCGGTGAACGTCACCGGGGTCCCTGTCGTCGCCGTAGAAGGCCCACTGATCGTGACCGTGGGGTTGCCGCTCAGCAGACAACACCCCGTGAGCAATCCCGCCCCGACGAGCACGCCCAACGCTGCTGCTACCCGCTTCCCGCCCATCCTTTCCTCCTTGCGCATCCCTTCGTTCCAAGGCACCCCGTCTCGCGGTCACGATGACCGGAGCGCCCGTGGCTTCGTGCGAGCAGTATAGCCACCCGCGGAGGCAAGGGGAAGGGGCAGCCGGGGATGGCGCTGCACAAGACAGGTACGGTACACTTCACCAGTAGAGGTCTGATGGATCCCCGGGAGGTCTCGCGGCGGGAGTACGAGCGGCGCATCGAGCGCGTGCTCGCCTACATCCGGGAGCATCTCGACGGGGACCTCTCGCTCCACACCCTCGCTCGCGTGGCCAACTTCTCCCCGTACCACTTCCACCGGGTCTTCCGCGCCATGGTCGGAGAGCCGGTGGGGACGCTCGTGCGGCGGCTGCGCGTCCTCACCGCAGCCCACAAGCTCGCACAGGACCAGGGGCGGCCGATCACGACCATCGCCCGGGAGTGCGGATTCTCCTCGTCGTCCGCGTTTGCCCGCGAGTTCCGGGACCTGTTCGGGGTGAGCGCGTCGGCGTACCGGAGGGGATCCGCCGGCCGGGAGAGCGAGGACAGGCGGGTGATGCGCAAGATCGGTGAAGACGTCACCCTCCGCTCCTCCTACACTCGCGTCATGACGAGCCAAGGGCAGGGGCAGCGCTTCAAGATGGCGGTGTGAAGTGCGGGAGTTCCGGAGCTGCACGTGGCGTGCGTCCGCCACGTAGGGCCGTACCACACGATCGGGAAGGCATTCGGAAAGCTCCTGGCGTGGGCCGGGCCGCGGGGGTTTCTGCGGTTCCCGGAGACGCAGGTCCTCGCCGTGTACCACGACGACCCGGACGCCGTTGAGGAGTCGCAGCTCACGTCGAGCGCGTGCATCACCGTTCCCCCCGGCACACCCGCAGGGGGTGGGGCCGAGGCGATGGTGATCCCCGGCGGGCTGTTCGCCGTGGCCCACGTGGAGATCGCCGCCGACCAGTTCGGCGCGGCGTGGAACGCGCTCATGGAGTGGCTGTCCACGAGCGGCTACCAGCCGGATGACCGGATGTGCTACGAGGTGTACCTGAACGACCACGAGGCCCATCCCGAGAGGAAGTTCATCGTCGAGCTCTGCGAGCCCGTCCGCCCGCTGTAGGGCCGGATGGGGGTTTCTGTCCCCGCATGCCTCGGGGGTCGCTCCAGACCGGGCCACGGCCACGCACGCCTGGGTAAGATCTTCCCATGGAGGGGATCGAGCTTCGGAAGGCTCTTGAGGAGGCGCACCCGCTCGTTGGAGCACGGCTGTCGAAGGTCCACCAGGTGGGCGAGGTGTTCTTCCTCCGCTTCTACCGCCCCAGTGGGGCCCTGGCCCTCGACCCGGGGGCTAAGGCCTTTCACCGCACGGCCCTCCGCCCGCCGACTCCCCCTTCTCCGCCGCCGTTCTGCGTTCTTCTGCGCAGCCTCACCGGGCAGCCCCTCGTCGCCCTGGAGCAGGCGGGTCTGGACCGGGTTGTTCGCCTGCGGTTCCTGGGCGGGGACGTCGTCCTCGACCTCCGCCCGCGCCAGGGCGACCTGTTCCTTGTCCCCCGCGACGGGGAGGCAGCCTCGTTCCGCGGCGGCACGCTGCGGGCCGTCGACTTCGCGGCGCCCGCGGACCCCTCATCCGGCCTTGGCCCAGACCTCCGCCGCGCGGCCGCAGCCCACTTCGGGCACCCGCCCGGGCCCGAGGAGCTCGCGGCGTTCGCCACCGACCTCCTTGCCCGCGCGCCGGCGGGCTACGTCTACCGCACGGGCGAACGCTCGACGGCGAGCTTCTTCCCCCGCCCCGACCTCGGCGAGCCCCGGCTGGTCCTCCCCGCGTTCTGGCAGGCGCTCGACGTTCAGCTCGAAGGCCGCCTGGGTACGGAGTCGGCCCGCGACCAGGCAACCCAGATCGCCCGGGCCCTCGCCCGCCGGGAACGGGCGCTCGCCGCGCTCGCCGCGGCGGAGGGCGAGGCGCAGCGCTGGCCGGAGATCCAGGCCCAGGCGGACCTCATCCTCACCCGCATCGCGGACATCCCTCGCGGCGCCGCGGAGGTGGTCGTGGAGGGGTTCGATGGGAAGCCCGTGACCCTCCACCTCGACCCCGCGCTCCCACCGGCGGCTCAGGCAACTGCCCTCTATGCCAAGGCGAAGAAGCTCCGCCGTCGCCTCGAGGGAACCCCCATCCGGCGCCGCGCGCTGGAGGAGGAGATCTCCCGGCTCCGTGCCCTGCAGGACCTGCTCGCCCGCCGGCCCGACCTGGCTCCGTACCTCGACGGACAGACCCAGGACCTGGCGTCGTCGCCCAAGCCGGCGCGCACCCCTCCTCGGGCCACGCCCCGCGAGACCACCGTGGACGGGTTCCGGATCCTCATCGGCCGCTCCGGCGAGGAGAACGACCAGCTCGTGCGCGCTGCTCGGCCCGATGACGTGTGGCTGCACGCCCGCGGCGTGCCGGGGGCCCACGTCCTCATCCGCACCGATGGCCGCCCCGTGCCTCGGGAGGTCCTCGTCCGAGCGGCGGAACTGGCGGCCTGGCACTCCCGGGGCCGGGGTGAGCGCAAGGTCGCTGTCAGCTACACTGAGGCCCGCTATGTGCGCAAGCCGAAGGGAGTGCCACCCGGGATGGTGACGCTACTT
Organism: Candidatus Bipolaricaulota bacterium; assembly: GCA_014360985.1. GTDB lineage: Bacteria > Bipolaricaulota > Bipolaricaulia > Bipolaricaulales > Bipolaricaulaceae > Bipolaricaulis. Next base: position 47,460 of record JACIWK010000002.1, on the reverse strand, counting down.
CGCGAGGAGGTCCTCGTCGTCGGCGGGGATCGGGGCCCGTGAGCGAGCTCATCTACGGGCTGATGGCGGTGGGCGCGCTCCTGGTGTGCGTGATCCCCCACGAGGTGGCCCACGGGTTCGTGGCGTGGAAGCTCGGCGATCCCACGGCCAGGGCCGCGGGGCGGCTCACCCTGAACCCGGTCAAGCACCTCGACCCGGTGGGCTCGATCATCCTCCCGCTGGGGCTCCTCCTCCTGCGGCGGTTCGCGGGGTTCCCGATCGTGTTCGGATGGGCGAAGCCAGTGCCGGTCAACCCGTACTACTTCCGCGACACGTGGAAGGGGATGCTCTACGTGAGCGTGGCGGGGCCGGGGACAAACTTCGCGATGGCCCTCCTTGCGGCCGGACTCGGCCGCGGACTCGTCGCCCTCGGGGTGACCAACTCGTACGTGTTGGCCTTCGTCGCCCTGGTCGTCCTTCTCTCGCTCGTCCTCGGGCTGTTCAACCTCCTGCCCGTGCCCCCCCTTGACGGGTCGAAGGTCCTCGCCTACTTCCTCCCCGTGCGGTGGCGGATCCAGCTTCTCCGGCTCGAACAGTTCGGGATCTTCATCGTGCTGGCCCTCCTCCTCCTTGGGGTGCTCCAGGCCGTGTTCACGGGAGCGGAGGCGATCGCGTTCCAGCTGGTCGGCATCCGCTGGGCCCTCCTCTCCAGGCTGTGGGGGTAGGCGGCTATAATCCCCGCACTGTGAACGAAAGAGAGGTCCGGGTCGAGCGCTCAGGAGGGGAGGTCACCCTCTCGATCGACGTCCCGACCGAGGAGATCCGGAAGAAGGAACAGGAACTTCTCGCTCGGGCCCAGGCCCAGCTCCGGGTACCGGGGTTCCGCCGGGGCCGGGCCCCCCATCACCTCGTCCTCCGCCACTACGGCGAGGAAGAGTTCGTGCAGGACGTGAAGGATGACCTCGTGCGGGAGTGGGTGGGCCGGGCGTTGCGCGAGCTTGACCTCCATCCGCTCACCACCCCGACCGTGGAGACGACGGCGTTCGTGCCAGGAGAGCGCCTCGCGTTCCAGGTCAAGTTCGCGGTGTTGCCGGACGTGACGGTGCCCGACGAGATCTCCCTCGATCTCGCCGAGCCGGAGTCGGCTGCGGTCACAGACGAGGACCTCGCCGCCGCGCTCGCCGATCTGCGCCGCGAGGCAGCGGTCCTCGAGCCGAAGGAAGGCCCAGCCGAGGAAGGGGATGTCGTGCGCCTCCAGCGGGGTGATCACGACTGGGAGGGGGAAGCCACGGCGGCGCGCCCGATCGGAAAGCAGCTCCTAGGGGTCAGGGCGGGGGAGAGGATCACCCTCACCGACGCAGAAGGGAGATCGGAGGGGTTCGTCGTGACCGGTGTGTATCACCTCCTCCTTCCCTCTCCGGACGAGGCAGCCCGCCACCACGGGCATCCGTCGTGGGAAGCACTGGCCGAAGCGCTGCGGACAGAATTTGCGAAGGCTGCGGAAGCGCGGCGGCTGCGGGCGTGGCGCCTGGCGGCGCTCGATACCCTTGCCGAGTCGCTCCAGGTGGAGGTCCCCCCGACCTTGCTCGCCGAGGCGGTGACCAGCGAGATGAAGGAATTGCGCCTCTCCCCCGGCCAGCGGCCCCAGCTCGAGGACGCCCTCCGCCGGAAGCTGCGCCGGGAGATCGTCGCCCAGGCCGTGGCCAGTTCGAAGGGGCTCCGCCCGGACGAGGACGAAGTGCGACAGCGGGCCGCCGAACAGGGACGGGACGAGGAGACGGTGCGGGCTGTCCTCACCGTGGAGCGGGCCGCGGATTGGGTCATTTCCCAGACGAGGAGGCAACGATGAAGATGCAGCGGTTCACCGAGCAGGAACGCCTGATGTCCTACTACGACCAGGTCCTGGCACGCCTGTTCGCCGACCGGATCATCTTCCTGTCGGGGACGATTATCACGGGGGCCCCAGGGCGGGTCATGCAGTACGTGGGAGCGGAGTGGATCGTGTCCCAGATCTTGAGCCTCGAGGCTGAGGACCCGGAGAAGGACATCCAGCTCTACATCAACAGCCCCGGGGGCGACGTGTCGGCGGCGCTGGCGATCTACGACACGATGCAGACCACGAAGTGCGCCGTGCGCACGATCTGTGTGGGGGTGGCCGCGAGCGCGGCGGCGATCATCCTCGCCGGGGGGGCGAAGGGGAAGCGGTTCGTGCTCCCCAACTCGAAGATCCTCATCCACCAGCCGTGGGTGTCCGGCGTCGGTGGCCAGGCGATCGACGTCAAGATCTACGCCGACGAGATCATGAAAACCCGCGACCGGGTGAACGAGATCCTCGCCAAGCACACCGGCCAGCCGAAGGAGAAGATCGAGAAGGACACGGACCGCGATTTCTGGATGAGCGCCGAGGAGGCCAAGGCGTACGGGATCGTCGACGAGATCATCCAGCCCCGCCGGTAGGCTGGAGGCTGCCCCCGGACCCCGGAAGAGGGTTCACGGACCACAGCCGTAGCCGCTGTAGCGGCGGGGCTTGTCCCCGACGGCCGTTCGGTCCCGGAGACGATGGGCGGACACAAGGTCCGCCCCTACGGAACCACGGACTCCGGACAACGGATCACGGGGGTGTGGAGAACTCCCACGCGCACCACGCGCCCGCCGGTCGCTCCGGCGGGCAGCCAAGGCAGCGGACCCCTATCCGCTCGTCGACCGTCCGGGCAAACGCGGTGTACTCGACCAGGCCCACCTCGCGGCACGGGAAAGGCGGCCGGCCATCGCGGTTCCGTGCCTCGTGGACCCGGCACGTCTTCATCTCCAGGACGAGCGTGCCCCGGTCCGTCCAGCGCACCTCCTGCTCGTTCAGGCCCGCGTAGAGCCGGTACTTGAGGGCCTCTGCCAGCGCGGGGAGCCCGCCGCCGGGGGCGATCCCCCGTCGCTTCAGGATCCGGCGGGCCTCGATCGGCGAGAACCGCTCCCACACCGCGCGGTCGAGCTCGATCGCCGCCTCCAGGCCGAACCGGTCTTCCACTGCCAGGAACCACAGCCCGTCCATGGCGAGCCAGTTCTTGGCCCCATCCTCGATCAACTGTACTAGCCCGTCTGTCCCGAGCGCTGCGAGCAGAGATCGATCCACTGGCGCTCCCTCCTCTCATCGGTCTCTCGTGCGGTCCATCGCCAGGAGCCAGCCCCAGCTCCCCCTAATGGAGCTTGGGATCGATGGCATCGCGCAGACCATCCCCGACCATGTTGAAGGCCAGGACGGCGAGAAGGATGGCGAGCCCTGGGAACAGGGCAAGCCACGGCGTCACCACCAACCACCGCACGCCCTCCCGGATCATGTTCCCCCAAGTGGGTGTGGGAGGCGAAACTCCTAGCCCAATGAAGGAGAGATTGGCCTCAACCCGGATGGCAGTGGCCGTCCACAGGGTGGCCATCACCAAGATTTCCCCCAGCATGTTGGGAAGCACGTGACGGCGCAGGATGCGCCACGGACCCGCTCCCACAGCGCGGGCCGCCGTGAGGTACTCCATGTCCCGCAGCGCCACCATCGAGCCGTGGGTCAGCCGCGCGATCTGGGGGGAGAGGACGAGGCCGATAGCCAGGATGAGCTTGTCCATCCCTGGCCCCAAGATCGCCATGAACATGAGCCCCATCACCAGGACCGGGAACGACATCAGGATGTCCACCACCCGCATCACGCCCAGCTCGAGGGACCCCCCAAAGTACCCGGCCACGAGCCCCACGAATGTCCCGACGACGGTTCCAACCAGAACCGAGGACAACCCCACGATGAGCGAGACCCTCGCTCCGTAGAGGATCCTCGACAGGACATCCCGTCCCAGGTCGTCCGTGCCGAGGAGGTGGCCCCTCCCAGGTCTGGCGAGCATGTTGTACACGTCCTGCTTGAGCGGGTCATGGGGGGAGATGGCCGGCGCCAACAGGGCCACCGCGGCGAACGTGAGGGCCAAGACCGCCCCCGCGACCGCGGTGCGGTTGCGAAGGAACGCCCGCGTCCTGCGACCCTGTAGGAACCAGCGCCTACTCATAGCGCACCCGCGGGTCGACGAACCCGTAGGAGAGGTCCGTGATCAGGTTCACGGCGACGACGAACGCCCCGTAGATCACGATCAGCCCCTGCAACGCGATGTAGTCGCGTTGCATCATCGCCTGAACCATGAGCCTCCCCAGCCCTGGTCGCGAGAACACGATCTCCGTCATCACCGAGTCCCCCACCAGCACGGCCGTCTGCACTCCCAACACGGAGACCACTGGGATCAGCGCGTTACGCAGCGCGTGCAGGTACACCACTGCTCGCTCCCGGAGACCCTTGGCACGGCCGGTGCGCACGTAGTCCTCCCGCAGCACGTTGAGGAGTGACGATCGGGTCATCCGCGACACGAACGAGGTCATGATGATCCCAAGGGTCGCTGCGGGGAGAGCAAGGTGGCGAAGGTTGGCCCAGGGCTCGGTGAACGGGCCCGCTCCCATGACCGGGAACCACCGCAGGTTCACGGCGAACGCCAGGATGAGGAGGATCCCGAGGTAGAACGCGGGGATCGACAGCCCGACCAGGGCCAGCGTCCGGCCGATGTAGTCCGGCAGCCGGTTCCTGCGGATGGCGGTGAGGATCCCGATCGGGATCCCGAGCAACGCTCCGATGAGGACCCCGGCGAACGTGAGCTGCAACGTGTGGGGAAGGACCACGGCCACCTGCTCACCGATGGAGACCCCGGTGATGAGGGAGTGGCCGAGGTCTCCGCGCAGGTACCCGAGAAGGGTGCGGCCGTACTGAACCCACAGCGAAACATTCAGCCCCATCCGCTCGCGCAGCGCCTGAACCGCCTCCGCCGAGGCGTAGTCCCCCAGCGCGGCCACCGCTGGGTCCCCAGGGGCCACACGCACGAACAGGAACACCACCGTGTACACAGCGAGAAGGGTGGGGATCGCCACCAGCAGCCGCCGCACGACGTACCGGATCATGACCGGAAAGGAGAGGGGCGGGCCTCCTGGGCCCGCCCCCGACCGTCCTCACTTGGTCGTGAGCTCGTTGATCTGCGGGTACAGAGCCAAGGTGGACTTGAGCTCGTACCCGTAGTTCACCGTCGCCGAACGGGCGAACACGAACTTCAACACGTACAGCGGATAGGAAGCGACCTCATGCAGGAGTGTCAGCTGAGCCTGCTTCCACATCGCGGCTTGCCGCGCTGGATCGAGCTCGTACCGGGCCATCTCGATCAACACGTCCACGCTCTTGCTGTGGGAGAAGTTCGTATCCGGCTTGGCCCCGGTGACCACGATCGAATCAGAGTGGTAGAACCGCGTCAGGAACGCATCGGCACTCGGCCGCCATGCCTCGTAGTGAACGAGCGGATTGACGTCCTGCCGGATCAGGGTGTGGAACGACGAGTGGTCCACCACCGTGATCTTGAGGACGATCCCGACCCGTGCTAGCTGCGCCTGGATGTTCTCGAACGGCTTGCGGTACGATGCCCGCTCGGTGATGTTGGCGCTGATCTCGAACCCGGTTGGGTACCCGGCAGCGGCAAGCAGGGCCCGAGCGAGGGCGAGGTCCTGCTTGTAGAGAAGCCCTACCGCCGCCACCTCCTCGCAGGTGAGACCGCCAGCGAGATAGGGTGGGACAACCCCGCAGAGGGGTTCGGCGACATCGGCACCGATGGCCGTGACCACCTCCGATCGGTCGATCGTGTAGGCGATCGCCTGCCGGACCAGCAAGCTGGAGATGGGGTCCTTGGTCATGTTGAGATGGAGGACCTCCGTCTCCCCTGGGCCGAACACATCCACCGCCAGGTTCGGGATTCGCTTCACCACGTCCACCCACGCCTGCTCCCGGACCCCCTCGATGATGTCGATCTCACCCGTGGACAGCGCGCTCAGCCGCGCCGTGACATCGGGCATGTACCAGACCTCGACCCCGGCGAGTCTGGGAACGCCGCGGAAGTACTGGTCGTGGCGCACAAGCTCCACCTTCTGGGTTGGGACATACCGCGCGAACCGGAACGGGCCCGTCCCCACCGGGTTGGTGGCGAACCTATCCGCCAGCGCTTCGTACGCCCTCTTGGGGATGATGAATCCCCCCGCGTAGTCCGCCACCTTGGGGAGGAACAACGACGCGGGAAGAGCCCGGTCCAGGGTGATCCGTACGGCATAGGGGCCTGCCGCCTCGAACTCCATCCCCACATACTCGCCGGAGTAGGCGGATCGGTTCGCATCCGCCGCTTTGGTGAGGGAGAACACGACGTCTTCGCTGGTCAGCTCGTATCCGTCCGGAGCCCCGGCGAACGGGTGCACGCGGACCCCACTGCGCAGGTAGAACGTCCACACCAATCCGTCCGCCGACATCTCCCACGACTCCGCCAGGTCGGGCTCGAACACCGTGATATCGCCCGGCTTGTACCGAACAAGGCCGTTGAACACCATGTCCACCACCGCGCGATCCATGGTCGCCGCCGCGTAGTGTGGATCCAGGGTTCTGAGGTCCGCTGCATCGAAGGCAATCTTGAGGACCTGCGCCTGGCCGACGGCACAGGAAGCCACTAGCATCCCCACCACAACAAACGTGAGATAACGCCTCATCAACGACCACCTCCCGATCCGTTGATTCCGAGTTCCTTCGCCCCTTGGGTTGAACGAGCTCTTTTTCTCCGCGATCTCACCTCCTTCCCTCGCGCCACGATTATAGCCCTCCGCGATGAGGCCAGAGAGGTCACGGGGGATTGGGAAGGACATGGTCAAGATCGGGTCGGGACTGGGCGCGCGCCTGGGCCCCTTCCCACCGCGCCGCCAAATTCCCCAGGTCCACGTCGCTTCCCTCCCGCACGTAGATCGGGATCACGTGAAGTGGAACCTCGACCTCTGCCACCCCGGGCGCACGAGGAGGTCCGGGCCGAAAAGGTACGTCTCCCACACGTCCACGTACTCCGGGTCGGGATAGACGAAGGCGAGCGGCCGCACGATCGGTGTCCCCCGCTCGTGGGCCGTCACCGCCTGGGCGTAGGTGTAGGGGCGCAGCTCGTCGTGGAGCCGGGCGTAGAAGATCCACATCGCCACCAGCTCCTCGTCGTAGACGGGTGCGAACGCGTACCCACGGGCGTCCACCCGGGCGCGAGCCCCGTCCGGGGCCCAGCTCCACGGGGCGAGGTTCGCCGTCGGCCCGACCTCCATCAGGGGACAGAACGCGGAGAACCCAAGCCACCGGCCCAGAACCTCCCGCGACGGGCGCCCCGTGTACCCGCCCGTGTCCGAGCCCCAGATCGGGACGTTCATCGCCGCGGCCCGCTGGAGGGCGACCACCGAGTTCCGCAACCCCCACGCGTTGGAGGCCGGGTCCCCGCCCCACGCCACCGCATACGAGGACGTCCCAACCCACCCCGCGCGGACGAAGAGAAGGGCGTTCCCTGGGCTCGGGAGCGCCCCGTGGGCGGCCCGGGCGAACCACAGGGGAAACGCGTTGTGCCCCTCGCGGTAGCTCGTCCCGTCGGCGTAGGCTCCACAGAGCAGGATCCCGTCCGGGACGTCCTCGTCTCCCCGGTCGAGCTTGAACCCGGCGATCCCGAGGTCGAGGAGGGGCGCCAGGAGCCCCTGCCACCACGCGACGGCCGCGGAGGACGTGAAGTCGACGAGCGCCGCCCGCGGGGGGAAGGGCACTCGTTTCCGCACGTGATGGCCGAGGCGCTTCGCCTCGTCGCGGAGCGCGTCGAGCACCCATGGCCCAAGCCACAGGAAGGAACGGATCCCCCGCTCCGAGAGCCAGGCGATCATCTCCGGGGCGTTTGGAAGCCGCTCCGGGTCGAACGCGAGGTCACCGTAGCCCATCGACCCGCCCGCCCACGGCCGGTCGAGGACGTACACGGAGCACGGGATGCCGAGTGCGTCCATCATCAGCACGTCCTCGACGACCATCGAATTGAACATGCTCGTGTTCGGCGTCCCGTCGTAGAACGCGGGGAGGTTCCACACCTCGTCCCGCCACCGCCACGGCCCGAACGCCCACTCCGGGGGGAGGACGGTCGTGCCCACCGTTCGGCTGTACCTCTCCACCACCTCAAGGGGCGTCTCCCCAGCCAAGACGCGGAACACGAGTTCCGGCCCCTCGCACTCGATCGTGACCTGGGTCGGGGTCGCCCGCCGACGGCCGTCGCGGCCGAACCGGTAGATCCCCGGCCACGAGCTCTCCACGTGGAGCCCCCACCCGCGGGAGGAGACGAAGAACGGGCTATAGAGGGCATGGGTGGGGAGGACGTACAGCCAGACCTCCTGCCCGCGGAGGTTAAGCCCCCCATCGCGGAGCGGGAAGAACTCGTGGAGGATCCCCTGGACCGGCCGCTCCGTGAGCCCGTAGAACCCCTCCTCCGGTGTCACCCGGAGCGCGACCCCCAGTCGCTCCCACCGAGCCTTGCCCTCAACGAAGAACCGGACCTGGAGAGCTCCCTCTTCGACCGACCTCAGCTCCACGCGCGCCGTGCGGCCGTCAGAAGTGCGGTACGTGAGTCGGGTCCCGTCTTCGTCTTCGACCATGTGGGGGAGGCCCACGAGGTTAACCCGGCCCGCCCACCCGTTGAGGAAGAGGGCCGAGCGTGTTCCATCGGCAAGCGCGACAAGGGACCGGCCTCCGTGGACGAGCTCGAGCCCGAACGGAACCAGCTGAAGGCTGACGTCGATGGGTCGGCCGGCCGCTCCCGCCCCGAGGCAGGCCAAAACCAGGATTCCCCCTCCCACACGTGTTGCGATACCCATCATCCGAGCGTCACCCGCCTGGCCGTGGCTGTCAACCCTCGCTGCGTGCAGCCCGACGGCGGCTACAATCCCCCCCCAAGGGAGGCCCAATGAACCGACCAGTCACCACCGTGGACCGCGCCGGCGGGGCCGTGGGAATCCCCATCGTGCGCCCTGACGCCGAGGCCAAGGTGCGGGGCGAGGCGCGGTACGCGGACGACCTCGCGTTCGCGGGGATGGTCCACGTGAAGGCGATCCGCTCCGAGCGTCCCCACGCTCGGATCCGCGCCGTCGACCTGGCGGAGGTGGCAGCCTCGCCGGGCGTGGTGGGGACCGTCACCGCAGCGGACGTCCCGGGGGAAAACATCGTTCCGGTCATCTACCGCGACATGCCGCTCCTCGCCGCAGGCGTGGTCCGCTACGTGGGGGAGCCGATCGCCCTTGTGGCAGCGGAGACGCGGGAGGCAGCCGAGGAGGCGGCACCGCGGGCGCGGGTCGGGTACGACGATCTTCCCGCCGTGTTCGATCCCCAGCAGGCGCTCGCGCCCGACGCCCCCCAGGTGGCCGTCCCGTACGCGGCCGAGGGGGGCAACGTGTTCAACCACATGGTGATCCGCAAGGGCGATGTCGGGAAGGGCTTTGCGGACGCGGACGTGATCGTGGAGGGGGAGTACGAGGTGGGGTACCAGGAGCACGCCTACCTCGAGCCGCAGGGGGTGATCGCCGTCCCCGAGGACGGGGGGATGACCGTGTACGGGACCCTCCAGTGTCCGTTCTACGTCCAGAACGCGGTCGCGAACGTGTTGGGCCTCCCCCTGGCCAAGGTCCGCATCGTCCAGACAGCCACCGGCGGCGGGTTCGGCGGGAAGGAGGACGTCCCGAGCCACCTCGCGGCGATGGCCGCGGTGGCCGCGTGGAAGCTCCGCCGACCGGCGAAGCTGGTCCTCGACCGGGCCGAGGACATCGCGACCACGTCCAAGCGCCACCCCGGACTCATCCGGTATCGGACAGGGGCGACGCGCGACGGGACGCTGACCGCGGTCGAGGTCAAGTTCTACTACAATGCGGGTGCGTACCAAACCCTATCGAGCGCCGTCCTGTGGCGGGGGCTTGTGCACGCGGCAGGGCCATATCGCATCCCTCATGTGACGGTGGATGCCTACTCCGTGGCCACGAACACCGTTCCCTGCGGGGCGTTCCGCGGGTTCGGCTCCCCCCAGGTGATCTTCGCCCACGAATCCCAGATGGACGAGCTCGCCCGGAAGCTGGGGATCGACCCGCTCGTCCTTCGGGAGAGGAACGCCCTCCGGGAGGGGGACCGGACGAGCACGGACCAGGTCCTGTCCGAATCGGTGGGGCTCGGGGCGTGCATCGAAAAGGCCCGGGAGCTCTCCCAGTGGGGGAAGCGACAGGCAGAGGTCGCGGCGTTCAACGCCCGGGAGCGGTTCAAGCGCCGGGGCCTCGGGGTCTCGACCGTGATGTACGGGGTGGGGATGGGGGCCAAAGCCCCGCTCCTCGACAAGGCGGGAGCCTACCTTAAGTTGGAGGCGGATGGCTCGGTGACCCTCGCCGTGGGGACGACAGAGATGGGCCAGGGGGCGGAGACGGTGTTGTCCCAGATCGCCGCCGACGGCCTCGGCGTGCCCCTCGATGCGGTCCGCCTTGCCCCGGTGGACACATCGCGCGTGCCGGACTCCGGGCCCACCGTGGCCTCGCGCACGACAACCGTCCAGGGGATGGCGGTTCTTGACGCGGCAACGAAGCTCCGCGCGCGGATCGAGGACGCGGTGCGGGAGATGTTCCGCTGCCCCTCGTTCACCCTCGAGGGACGCCTGTTCTGCATCCCGGGGGATCCCCCCCGGGAGGTGGACATCGCGGAGGTCGCGCGGTGGATGTGGGCCCACAATTGGGACATGGGGGCCACCGGGTGGGCGGAGGGGCGACCCGTGGACTGGGATCCCGCCACGGGCCTCGGGAACGCGTACTTCGTGTACGCCTACGCGTGCCACGTCGCCCTCGTCGAGGTCGACCTCCTCACCGGGGAGGCCCACGTCGCGGGGTTCTGGGCCGTGCACGACTCGGGGAAGATCGTGAACCCGGCCACCGCCCGCGGCCAGGTCATCGGTGGGATCGCCCAGGGGATCGGGTACGTCCTCATGGAGGAGCTCCGCTCCCGCGACGGCCGCATCCTCGCCCCGTCGTTCACCGCCTACCACATCCCGACGTCACTCGACGTGCCGCCGGAGGTGGCGGTGGAGTTCGTCGAGGCCCCCTACTCGGGGGGGCCGTTCGGGGCCAAGGGTCTGGGCGAGGTCCCGCTCATGGCGTCCCACGCCGCGGTGGCCAACGCCATCTCCGCCGCGGCGGGCTCCCGCCTCCGGGTCTACCCCGCGATCCCCGAGCGCGTGCTTGGCCTGATTGAATCGAGCATCTGAGCCCCTGAACCATGTCCGCCGACCTGCAGGATGCAAAGGTGCGGTCGTGACCCCGCACGGTGAGCGGCCTGGAGCGCGTCGGCCGGCCGTGTGGCCGCTCTCGCTTGGGCACGGGCTGAACGACGGGTACGGGGCGTTCCTCTCAGCGCTTCTTCCCCTTCTCATCTCCCGGTTTGGGATGTCGCTCGCGGCGGCGGGGCTCTTGTCCTCGATCCGGACGAGCGTCGCCTCGTTCGGGCAGCTTCCCCTGGGCGCGCTTGCCGACCGGGGCCGGGCGCGGTGGCTCGTGATCCTCGGGCCTGCCGTCACCTGTGCCGCGATGAGCCTCCTCGGGATCTTGCCCACGTACTGGGCGGTGGCGGCCGCTCTCGTTGCGGCGGGGATCGGGACGGCGGCGTTCCACCCCGCCGGGGCCTCCCTCGTCTCGGGGGGCGACGGCCGGCGGGGGATGTCGATGGCCGTCTTCTCGGCCGGAGGGACGTTGGGAGCAGCGCTCGGCCCGCTCCTCATTGCCGGCGTGGTGGGGAACCTCGGGCTCTCGTTCACCCCGGTCCTCCTCCTTCCGGCATGGGCGTTGGTGCTCCTGCTGGTCCGCGTCGTGCCACGGGAGGCGCGACCGGAGAAGCGCGACCGCCCTCGCCTCCGCACCCACCCCAGCGCCGGACAGGTTGTACGGTTGTGGACGATCGGCGTGCTGCGGGAGTTCGTCAGCATGTCGTACTACACGTTCCTCGCCGTGCTGTGGATCCGGAGGGGGGCGTCGCTCACCCTGGCCAGCCTCGCCCTCACCGTGTACTCCCTGTCCGGCGTGGCGGGCGACCTCGTGGGGGGGCGCCTCTCGGACCGGTTCGGGCGGAAGCGGGTCATCGTGGGCTCCGTGGCAGGGGCGATCCCTCTCTTCTACTTGTTCCTCCTCACCGACGGTGCGCTGTCACTCCTGTTCTTGGCCCTTGCTGGGGCGGTCCTGGTTGCCTCGATCCCCGTGTCGGTCGTGTTCGGACAGGAGCTGGTCCCCGACCAGAAGGGGCTCGTGTCCGGTGTGCTCATGGGGTTCGCCTGGGGGATCGGCGCCTTGCTCATCGGCCTCGTCGGATACCTCGGCGACGTTCTTGGGCTCGAGGTCGCGCTGGGGCTGCTCACGGTGCTCCTCGTCCCCGCCACGCTCCTCGCCGCCGGGCTGAAGGAACCGCACCGGAACGGGTGACGGGTGTTTGTCCCTGTCCCTCCGTCGGCACGAAGAACCGCCACGCCGCCCTCTCCCTTCCCCGTGGACCGATCCCCCGTCACGGCCCTCAGCTGGGGTCGTCGAACAGCGTCGGGGGGACGGCGCGTTCCTCGTCGGCGGCAATGCGAACGGGCTCCGGTTCCTCCGCAGCCGCCCGACCGGGCGGGTCTGCCACATCCTCGCTGCAGAACGGAACGTAGGGGCAGTACCGGCACTGATCGAACTCCCAGTCGCGCTTTTCCTCTTGGCCGGGGAGCGGAGGGAGCCGACCCTCTACGAAGATCGTGCGCTGCAACCGCTCGAAGGCGTGGATGACCCGGCTCACCTCCTCTTTGTCGAGGGGGACCACGAACTCGCGCAGCTCCTGGGTCGCCTTGTTCTCCGCGAGCACGATCCCCTGCGGGATCCCGAAGTAGTGCAGGTAGAGCTGGAGCTGGAGGTAGTGGTCGCGGCGCGGGCCGGAGGTCATCTGATCGAAGCTGTACGGATGGGCGGTCTTGATCTCCACCACGTAGTTCTTCCCGTCGAGGGACACGATCACGTCGCACCGGCCGTGGAACAGGTTCCCCGGCGGGATCGGGGCCTCGGCGGCGACGACGATCCCCATCCCGTAGAGGGCTTGCACAAGCCGCCTGTGGGCGTCGTCCCCCACCGCGAGCTTGCGCGCGGTGAGGCCATCGAGCGGCGGCCGTGGAAAGCCCTTGATCGCGTAGTAGATCTGGCGTGGGCACTTGCCGACCTCGCTCACGTAGAAGTAGTCCCGCGGCCAGCTCCGCTCCTCGCGCTGAAAGTATTGATCGAGCTTATCGATGAGCATGGCCCGTCAGTCTACTGCGGCTTGGAGAGGACAGCAACGGATGGAGCGATGGTCAGGATCCATCCAGCACGTTGAGAACATCCAGCTCTACCACCTTCGCGGGCACGCCGAGGAGCGAGGCGAGGTTGGGCTGGGTCGCCCCCTCGTCGCCGGAGATGAGCTCCTTCATGTACAGCCCTCCTTGGCAGAGGACCTCGACCTCGGCCTCGGTGGGGGAGAGGAGACGGCCGCTGGCCTCGAGGACCCTCCGCCGGCGAACAAGGTCGGCGCGGCGGTGGCGGACCCGTACCGGGGTCCGCTGCTCGATCTCCCCAACCAGGGCTTCCAAGGCTCGCGCGAGCGCCTCCTCGGTCACGGGTTCCCCCAGCTCGACCCGGGCTCGGTACCGCTTGTCGGCGTGCTCCTCCTTCACCTGGGCCACGAGGTCCGGCGCCCCCGGCCGGAGGTCGAGGACCTCAACCCTTCCTGCCGCAGCGCCGTTCACCTCGCGCGCGACCGCCTCCAGGTCGATCGTGCGGACCCTGGGCTCCTTGACCTCGACCACGAACGGCCGGCCGCGGCCGAGCATTCGGGCGTCGATGTCCTCCCGCCCCGCGCCGTGGAGGTGCCCCCCCGTTCCTCCCGTGGCGGAGAGGAACGCGGGTAGTACGAGCTCCTCAACCGAGGTCGGGTACAGCTTCCCCGTCCCCCCGCAGCTTGCGCAGCCGCGGCCCCGGCAGCTCCGGCACGGCCAATGGGTCTGGGGGATCCCCCGAACGAGCTTCCGGTACCGGCCGTAGAAGAACACCGGGGCCACGGTGAGGGCGATTCCCCCCGTCTCGAGGTCCACCGTGAACTGGACGTCGGGGCGCGCGAAGTCCACCGTCGCCGCCCGCCCCTGCTCGGCCAGCGTCCGTTCGAATGCTTTGCCCAGCTCCCGGTTCACGTCGCGCTTGAACGGCTCGGACCACGGCGAGGGGAACCGCTCGTCCAAGAACTCCTCCACCGCTTCCTGGCGCGGCGAGAGGTGCACCCCGAACAGGAACGTGGCGAACTCGCGGTCCGCCACGAGCTCGGCCGCCTCCTCCGCCCACTCCGCGACCCGGGCGAAGACCCCGTCACAGACCCAGCACTTCGATTCGGGAGAGGTGGGAACTCCGGCGGCAGCGCGCAGCGACCGCCCCCGCTCAGCGTTGCCCAACCCCGAGCCAAGCCCAGCGAACCGGCGCCCGAGGCACCGATCGCAGATCGGCCCCGCGGAAGCGAGGTAAGCGGCGAGTTCGATCGGGTCCATCGCACGGTGATTATAGACCTCACCTGGCACTCCCTCTCCGCGCGGGTCGGCCAGGGGCGAGCTTGGTGGGGTGGGCCGCGTATACTGACCCTGGTGCCCCTCGCTCGCAAGGAGCGGGTACCGCGGAGGAAGCGATGAAGATGTGGGGTGCAGTGCGGATGGTAGGAATTGTGACCGGGCTGCTGGCCGTTGCACTCGGGGCGGCCGCGGTCGGGGCAGGGGACGTGCTGGCCTGGATCCCCTACACGCGGATGAACCCGGAGTACGACAACATCGTCGCCGCCCTCGGGTTCGAGCCGACGGCGACGGCGACGACGGATCCTGCCGACCTCGCCGCTCTCCTCGCCGGGGGCTCCGTCCTCCTGATCCCGGAACAGCAGGAGACCGATGAGTACACCCTCGAAGCCCTGGGCCGCGCCGTCGCGCCGGCCCTGGTGTCGTTCCTCAAACGGGGGGGTCGAATCGTAGGGATGACCTATGGAAAGGGGGCTGACGACATCCTGCGCGGGGCTGGGTTGTGGGACGTGGCCGACGGTTACGACGTCACGGGAGCCACGCTGGCGATCGCGAGCCCCCATGATCCGCTGGCGCAGGGCGTTCCCGTTGAGTACGAAGGGACGAATGGGAGCACCGACTTCTGGAACATCCCGGACGATGCGACGGTCATCGCCTGGGACCCCTACGATGAGGCCCCGGTCGTCTTCCGCTGGGAGACACGTGGGGGAACGGTGGTCATGCTCGGCTTCGACTGCTACGAGACGAGCGACGCGACAGTCCGCCTCCTGGCGAACGCGCTCGGGGTGCCGCTTCCCATCTCCAAGGATACTGTGTTCCGCGATGTGGGCAGAGAGGAGATCGAGCGGTTGCTCACCGAGCTTGGACTGTCGTTCCAGATAGGGACCGACGCGTACGGTGATCCGTTCTGGAAGATGGTTTTCGAGGATATCCAGTTCGCCCTGTTCGTCGACGACGCGGTGGGCGATGGGCCCAGTCGGTACTACCACCTCCAGCTCTACGCCGGATGGCTCACGGGCGGGGCGGTGCCGTGCGAGGTCATCAACGGCTGGAACCGACTCATGCGCGGCTCGCGGGCCTACATCGACGAGGCAGGCGATGCCGTTCTCGAAGCCGACCTCTACCTCGGGGGCGGGGTAACCTGGGAGACGATGCGGCAGTTCGTCGAGCGGTTCGAGGCGTCGTTGATCTCGTTCTTCAGCCACATCCTCGAGGAGTAGCCGCCGGGAGACGGGGTCAGGGGACCCTGGGCCCCTCTGGGAGAATGGACAGAGAGAGGGCGGGGGGGAGTCTCCACCCCGCCCTTGTCTGTCGAGCGGTGCCTACAGCCTCCCCCCCATGGTGAGGGCGAGGATCGCTTTCTGGGTGTGGAGCCGGTTCTCGGCTTGATCGTACATCCAGGAAAGCTCCGGGTCGTCGCACAGCTCGACGTCGGCCTCGTTCCCACGGTCGATGGGCATCACGTGCATGAGGTACCCCGGCTTGGCGAGCTTCTGCCGGGCTCGGGTGTACTTCCAGTCCTTGAACTTCTCCGCGTTCTTGATCTCGGCTTCCTTCCCGATCTCGTAGCGGCGGAGGCTCATCCATCCCCGAGGGAAAACCACCGTCGCCCCCTTCAGGGCGTCGTCGAGCTCGGTCGTGACCTCGAACTCTCCCCCGCTCTCCTTGGCGTACTTCTTGCTCAGGGCGAGGACCTCGGGGTCGAGCTCGTAGCCCTTGGGATGGGCGACCGTGACGTCCATCCCGAACCGGGTGGCGATGACGAGGTCCTCCTGGACGGATCCCAGGGACCGCGCCCACGGGGAGTAGGCCCACATCACAGTGTACTTGACCCCCCGAAGGTCTGTCCCCAGCTTCTCCCGCATCGTGTAGAGGTCGGTGAGGGCTTGGCACGGGTGCCAGATGTTGGACGCCATGTTCACGACCGGGATTTCGGCGTGCTGGGCGAACCGGTACATGATCTCCGTGTCCTCGCCGTACCGGGACACCTTGTCCTCCAGAAGCCGGATCCCGATCCCGTGGGCGTAACGGGCCATGACCTTCGCCGTATCCTTGATCGTCTCCCCGGCCCCGGGCTTGTCCTCAAGCGACAGCCGCAGGTCGGCCGCGGCGATGAACTGGGCGTGCCCGCCGAGTTGGGTCATCGCGCTCTCGAATGAAAGCCGCGTCCGGGTGGACGTGTTGAAGAAGAGCATGAGAAACGTCTTGTCTTTGAGGGCGGGATGAGGAAGCTGGGAGTAGTACATGCCCTTGAGCTGATCGCTCACCTTGAGAACGATCTCGAGCTCCTCCCTCGTCCAGTCCTTGGTGCTGATGAGGTCCTTCCCTGCCAGATCAAACCAACTCATCGCTCCTCCTTGGTCCGTGGTCCGTTCTCCGTTGACCGTGGTCTGTGATCCGTGACCCGACAGACCGGGCGGCCCGCCGGCAACGGACCGCGGGAGACGGCCCCCGGATCACGGTTCTACAGAATGAGTGCCATCAGGCCCTTCTGGGCGTGGAGGCGGTTCGCGGCCTCCTCGACGATCACGGAGTTCGGGCCGTCCATGACCTCGTCCGTGACCTCCATTCCCCGGTCGGCAGGGAGGCAGTGCATGTAGATCGCGTCGTTCGTGAGCTCCATCTTGTCCTTTGTGGTGATCCAGTGCTTGTTCGCCTCGAAGATCGCCTTCGCCTTCTCGGGGTCCATGGGCGTCTTCCCGTCCGTGGGCTGACTCGTCCACGCCTTGGGGTACACCGCCACGGCGTCCTTGAACGCCGCGTCCATGTCGTGAACGATCTGGAACGACCCGCCGTTCTTCACGACGTTCTTCTTCGTGAACTCGAGGACCTTCGGGTCGAGCTCGAGGCCCTTGGGGTGAGCGAGGGTGATGTCCATTCCGAAGAAGCTCGCCCCGATGATCGCCGACTGGGGAACCGCGAGCGGCTTCTCCACCGACCCGGAGTACGCCCAGCTCATGACGAACTTCTTCCCCTTGAGGTCCCCCAGCTTCTCCTGCATCACCATGAGGTCGGCGAGGGCCTGGCAGGGGTGGTACATGTCATCCTCCATGTTGATCACCGGCACCCGCGACCAACGCGCGAACTCCCGGATGAGGAGGTTGCCCTTCCCGTACCTCCATCCGGTGTGCTTGCCGTAGATGCGGATCGCGATCCCGTGGCCCATCTCCGCCAACACTCGCGCCACGTCGGAGATCCGCTCCGTGGAGTAGGCCTTCTCCTCGCCCGGGAGGGCCGGGGTGTACACCGCGTCCGGCTCGAGGAAGTGGGCGTGCCCGCCGAGCTGGGTCATCCCTGCCTCGAACGAGTTCCGCGTGCGCAGCGACCTGTTGTAAAACAGCATGAACAGAGTCTTGTCCTCAAGCAGCCGGTGAGGTTCCCCCCGAATCCACTTCCGCTTGATGTCGTGCGCCGTGTCCAGAATCGTCTCCACTTCCTCGCGATCGAACTCCATCAGGGTGATGAAGTCACGCCCCCTGAGATCTGTTGCCGCCATGTTTCCTCCTCCTTTCCCTCGCACACAAGGTGCGACGCTACGGACTACAGGTTGCGACGGGCCCCACTGAACCGCGACCCGTCACGCGTCACCTGTCATGCCACGACTTGGGTTCCCGCGTGGCCCTCCGCCGCCTCCACCGCCTGGGACAGGGATGCGATCACCGCCCGCTCGCCACCCCCTTCCACGAACCGCACCGCCGCTTTCACCTTCGGCTCCATCGACCCCTTGGCGAAGTGCCCTTCCTGAGCGTAGCCCTTGGCCTCAGCCACCGTCATCCGGTCGAGGACCTTCTCCCCAGGCTTCTTGTAGTTGAGCCGGACCCGGTCCACATCGGTGAGGATGAGGAACACCGCCGCCCCCACGTCCTGGGCCAGCCGTTCCCCGGCGAGGTCCTTGTCGATCACCGCCTCCACGCCCTTGTAGGTCCCGTCTTCCTGGATCACGGGGATTCCTCCGCCCCCAGAAGCGATCACGATCGCCCGGTTCTCGACGAGGAACCGGATCGCATCCCGCTCCACGATCGCCTTGGGGTCGGGCGAGGGCACCACGCGGCGCCAGCCGCGGCCGGCGTCCTCGACCACGTGCCACCCCCGCTCCTCGTGAAGCCGCTTCGCTTCGTCCGCGGGGTAGAACGGCCCCACAGGCTTGGTGGGGTTCGCGAACGCAGGATCGGCCTTGTCCACCAGGACCTGGGTCACGACTGTCGCCACCGGGATGTCGCCCCGCCCTGCGCGGGCGAGCACGTTGTGGAACGCCTGCTGGATCATGTACCCGATGAACCCCTGGGACTCCGCCCCGCACACGTCCATCGGCATCGGCGGAACGACCGCCTTCGCCGCGTCGTGCTGCAGCAGGATGTTCCCCACCTGGGGGCCGTTCCCGTGGGTGATCACAAGGCGCCATTTCCCCGACAACACCATCGCCGCCAGTTGCTCCACCGTCCGCTGGACGTTGGAGTACTGCTCCTCGAACGTCCCCTTCTGCCCGGGCTGGAGGATCGCGTTCCCCCCCAGCGCCACCACGACCGTCTTCTTCGTCAACGGAACACGCTCCTTTTCTAGTTGCCCGCCTCGTCGCCCTGGACGAGGCGCCACATCCGCTGCCAGTGCGCGCGCATCGCGGCGCGGGCGCGAGCTGGCCGGCGGGCGCGCACCGCCGCCGCCACCTCCCCATGCAGGTCCGCGACCTCGCCGATGCTCCCCGCGTCCTTGAGGTAGTACTCGCGCGTGAACTCCCGGTACAGCCGCTCGTCCATCGTGTTGATGAGGGGAACGAGGGCGATCCGTAACAGGCCGTTGCCTGCCGCATCGAGGAGGGCCAGGTGGAACTGCTTGTCGGCGGAAAAGTAGGCGTCGAACGTCTCCGGTCGCGCCAGCGATCGCAGTTCGACGCACAGGGCCTCCAGGCGCTGCGCCTGTTCGTCGGTGCGCTTGCGGGCCGCGAGCTCGGCCACCGGCGGCTCGAGGATCGCCCGTGCCTCCATGATCTCCAGGCAGCTCGTCTCGCTCTCCAGCAGCACCAACGCCTGGTGAACGAGGGCCTCGGTGGGCTGACGAACGAAGTTCCCGATCCCGACCCGCGCCTCGATCAGGCCCACCGCAGCCAACCCGGACAGGGCCTCGCGCACCGTGGGCCGGCTCACCCCCATCATCTGCGCCAGCTCGGCCTCCGAGGGGAGCTTCGTCTCGGGGGGAAACGAACCGCGGCGGATCGCCTCCAGGATTTGCTCGGCCACCTCCGTGGAAGCCTTCGTCGGTCGGACCTTGTGGAACTCCATCGCGCTTGTCAACCTGTCAGACAGTATGGTAGCATTATCACTGGGACCGGTCAACCACAAGGAGGACCATGATCGACCTTCACGTAGATGAAACGGGGCGCCAGCGTGCGGCGGGGCAGGCACGGCGGCGGGGGATCGTCATCCCCACGTTCGCCGAGATGCGCGATCCGACGACGATTCACCCCGAGATCCGGGACGAGCTCAGGGGGATCGGCCTGTGGGACGTCCACCCCCGAAACCTGTTCCGGATCACGTGGAAGAACGAACCGGTGAAGCACGGCGGCGGGTTCGGGGGCGTGAACTACCTCGAGTTCCCGTCCTCGCTCACCGGGGTCCGGGCGCGGGTGATCGCCCTCGTCGGGAAGTGGTTTCCCACCGGGGCCCACAAGGTCGGGGCCACGTTCGGGTGCCTCGTTCCGCGGCTCGTGACGGGGCAGTTCGACCCCACGGTGCATAAGGCAGCGTGGCCGTCCACGGGGAACTACTGCCGAGGCGGGGCGTACAACTCGGCGCTCCTCGGGTGCGACTCGATCGCGATCCTCCCCGAGGGGATGAGCCGGGAGCGGTTCGAGTGGCTGCGGAAGATCGCCGGGGAGGTCATCGCCACCCCCGGCAGCGAATCGAACGTGTGGGAGATCTTCCAGAAGTGCAAGGAGCTCCAGGCGACCCGGCCCGATGTCGTGATCTTCAACCAGTTCGACGAGCCGGGAAACCACCTCTGGCACTACGCCGTCACCGGGCCAGCGATGGAGGAGGTCCTTCAGGCCGAGCTTGGGGCTGGAGATCGCTACGCCGGGGTGTGCCTCACCTCGGGCTCGGCGGGCACCCTCGGGTGCGGGGACTACCTCAAGGACCGGTACCCTCAGAGCAAGATCGCGGTGGGGGAGTCCCTGCAGTGCCCGACCCTCCTCCAGGCGGGGTTCGGGAGCCACCGCATCGAGGGGATCGGGGACAAGCACGTCCCGTGGATCCACAACGTGCGCCACACCGACCTCGTGATCGCGATCGATGACGAGGCCCCGATGCGCCTGATCCGCCTGTTCAACGAGCCCGAGGGGAGGAAGCACCTCCTCGGCCAGGGCGTGCCGGCGTCGCTCGTGGACAAGCTCGACCTTGTGGGGATCTCCGGCGCGGCGAACCTCCTCATGGCCGTGAAGTTCGCCCGCTACTACGAGCTCACCGAGCGCGACGTCGTTCTCACCGTGCTCACCGACTCGATGGAGCTCTACGGGAGCCGGATTGAGGAGCTTCGCCAGGAACGGGGGGCGTACAGCGCGGTCCAGGCCGCGGTGGACCACGAGCGGTACCTCCTCGGGGCGACAACGGACCACATGCTCGAGCTGACCTACCCCGAGCGAAGGCGGGTCCACAACCTGAAGTACTTCACGTGGGTCGAGCAGATGGGGAAGCCGGTCGAGGAGCTTGACCAGCAGTGGTACGACTGGCCGGACTATTGGGACCGGATCCACCGCCAAGCGGACCTGATCGACGAGCTGATCCGGGAGTTCAACCGCCTGGTGGCGGGGGGGTAGCGTGGAGGGGCGGATCCTTGTCCGGGCCGCAGACCTCGTCGCGCGCGGCGAGCGGGCGGTCTTGGTGACCCTCGTCGCCGTGGAGGGGCCCGCTCCGCGCCTTCCCGGGGCACGGATGCTCGTGTTCCCCAGCGGGAAGACCGAGGGAACGATCGGAGGTGGGTCGCTGGAGGCGCACGCGATCGGGCGGGCGCAGGCCCTCCTTGCGACCGGTGGCACCGAGCTCGAAACCGTCGACCTCACGGACCGGGGCCTGAAGTGCGGGGGAGGGAAGGCGACCCTGTTCTACGAGGTCCTCCTCCCGGAGGTCGAGCTCGTGGTCTTCGGGGCGGGCCACGTTGGAAGGGCGCTCGCTCGGCTCGCGGGCGAGGTCGCCGCTTTTCCAGTGAGGGTCTACGACCGCCGGCCCGAGGCACGCGGCGAGGTCGCGCCGGGAGTGGAGGTCGTGCTCCTTCCTGCGCACGGGGAGCTCCCGCCGCTCGGCGAGCGGGCGTACGCCGCGATCTGCATGGATTCCCACGCCGCCGACCTCGAGGTCGCGCGGGCAGTCTTGCGCCAGGACCCTCCCCCCGCCTACGTGGGAATGCTCGGGTCGAAGGCGAAGGCGACCGAGATCCGGACCCAGCTCCAGCGGGACGGGATCCCCCCGGAGCGGGTGGGGGCCATCCACTGCCCGGTCGGGCTCCCCCTCGGGGGGCGATCGCCGGGGCTCGTGGCGCTCTCCATCCTCGCCGAGGTGGTGGCGTTCCACCACGGCCGGCTGGCCGAGGCCCGGGGCCTGCTGGGAGGGAACGCGCCCTGAGCGGCGACCTCCTCGAGGCCTTGCGTGCCGCCCGCGAGAGGGGAGAGCGGGGCCTCCTCATCACAGGGGCGATCGGCGCCGGGAAGACAGAGGTGGTCCTCTCCTTGGCCGGGGAGCTCCGGCGCCAGGGCCTGGGCGTGGCCGGGGTGGCCTCGCCGCGGGTCCTCGTGGCGGAAGGGACGGTCGGGTACCAGGTGCGGGACCTCGCCACGGGAGAGGAGCGCCCCCTGTGCTCCCTCGATCCGCCGGGGATCCCGTTCCGCCGGTTCTTCTTCTCTCCGGAGGGCCTTGCGTTCGCGAACGCCGCGCTCGAACGCGCGGCAAAGGCGGCGGACGTGGTCGTGGCCGACGAGGTGGGCCCGCTCGAGCTCTCGGGCGGCGGGTTCGCCCCCGGCATCCGGACCGCGCTCAAGTCTCCGGCGTTCCTCGTCCTCACGGTCCGACCGTCCCTGGCCGACGCGGTCCGTCGCTGGGCGAACCTGCCCACCGCACCGGTGGTCACCGTCGCCGCCCCGCCGACACTCGCTGAGACGGGCACGCTGTTCGACCGGGCCGCGGGCCCGTCTGCTTGACACACCACCTCGCCCCGACGGAACCGCGCACAGGGATGCAGCGCGTGCTCGCCCGTGATCCGTGGGCTTGGTACCGTGGGCAGGGGAGGCCCGTCGCGGGTATCCTCCCCGTCTGATCCGAAGGAGGATCCATGGACGAAGAAGCGGAGCGCAGGCTGTGGGAAATCGTCGAGGAGAGCGAGATCGTCCTCCTCATCACCGAAAGCGAGGGTTACCCGCGAATGCGGCCGATGACGGTGGTGGCCTACGAGGAAGACGGCAGCATCTGGTTCGCCACGAGCAAGTCGTCGCGCAAGGTGGAGGAGATTGAACGCAACCCCCACGTCACGGCGTGTTTTCTCAACCTGGAGGGTGGTGCCCATGCCCAGGTGTTTGGCACGGCTGAGGTGGTAGCCGATCCCGATCTCAAGAAGGAGCTGTGGGACGAGGAGTGGGGGGAGTACTGGGAGGGGCCGGATGACCCCGACTACGTCCTCCTCTCCCTCCATGGGGCGCGGGCTGAGTACTACCTCCTGGACGAGGACGAGCTATGGGTGGTGGAGTTCGAGGATTAGGGACTGTACGCTGCGCGGCCAGCGATACGTTCACCCAGCTCGCCGGGCGCGTCCCGGTGACCTGATCGTCCTGCTGATCCTGGCCGTTCTCCTTCACGCCGGGGTGCGGTTGGCAGTGGGGACGCGCGACTTCCGCTTGCCGGGATTGGGGCCCTATCTCCAGGAGGCGGCCGACCAGGGGAACCTCACCGCTCTGGGCTGCGGCTTGGGCGTGCCTGTTGCGGTCATCGTGTTCATGGACTAGCTGGTGCGACGGCCCCTGCTTGCGTGGGCCGACCGGTTCGAGCTGGAGATGGTGGAGAGCGCGGAGGTTCCTCAGAGCGCTGCGCTCAAACTCGACGCTGATTGGAGGGGAAGATCGATCAGAGAGCCCTTCGGCCGGGTTGCCCAAGGGGTGTCTCGTCCTCTGTGGCTCCCCGGGGAGGACTCGAACCTCCGGCCCGCCGGTTAACAGCCGGCTGCTCTGCCAACTGAGCTACCGGGGAGTACCGCGTGATGGTACTCCTTCGCCCCCTGGGCGCCAAGCGCGAGGATCCCCTCAGTAGTGGGCGAGGAGCCCCCGATCCTTGGCGACCCCCTCGAACAGCCGGAACACCCCGATGCCGAGGACGAGGTAGAACACCGCCGTGGCCACGAGGACGAGCACGTCCGTCCGGGGCAGGGTGGCGAGGGTGTCGCCGTCCACCATCACGCGCCCGAGGAGGCGAGTGCCGAGCGAGAGCGGGAGTGCCTTCCCCCACAGGGTGTCCGCGGGAAAGGCGACCAGGGCCACGAACACGAACTGCAGGATCTGGAAGAACGCCTGGATCCGCTTGTAGACGAGTGCGAGCCCGGCCATCATGAAGCCAATCCCGTACACCGGCGCCACCGTGAGCAGAAGGAGGGGAACGAGGCTTCCCAGGGGGAGGAGGAGGAGCTGGCCCGTGGTCACCATCATCAACCCGAGGAGCGCCGCCACCCAGGCCAGGCTCACCAAGAACGACGCAACGATCCACGAGGCGCTCACGAACCGGAACCCAAGCGGGCACATGTAGAGCTGCTCGAGCGTTCCCTGCTGGGCTTCCCGCATCAGCTCCCAGGAGAGGTCGGAGTAGGCGATGATCGCGAACGTCCACACCAGGTAGCCCACGACCAGCCCCTCGAGGCCCTCGCCAAACAGGTTCACCCCCAGCCCTTGGGCGTAGCGAGCCCCGGTGAACAGGATCAGGAACACGATGTACAGCGTGGCCAGGCTCGACAGCGTGTTCAGAGGGTAGCGCTTGAGCTCGATCAGGAACCGCACCAGCACTGCTCGGAAGGTCCAGAGGTACGTCATCGTTCACCCCGCACGATGCGCAGGAACACGTCCTCGAGGTCAGGTTCAGCGCGGCTCACGCCCTCCACCGCGACGCCAGCTTCCCGCAGGGCGTCCATGAGGGCGTAGACGTCCTGATCCGGCGAGAGCTCCACCTCGAGTGCCCGCTCTGCCTCCAGGAGCCGCAGGGTGGGAAGCCGTGTAGCGAGCCGCGCGCGCGCCTCCGCGGGCAACCCGTCCCGCAGGCTCACCCGGTACGCCCGGGTCTGGAACAGGGCCAGGAGGTTCGGGACCAGGTCGTCGGCCACCACCCGCCCTCGGGAGAGGATCACCACCCGGCGGCAGGTGTCCTCGACGACGCCCATGTCGTGGGAGGAGAGAAGGACCGTCTTGCCTTCGCTCACGGCCAGCTCGCGGATCATCCCCCGAAGCTCGTGACTCGTCTCTACGTCGAGGCCGAGGGTGGGTTCGTCGAGGAGCAAGAGCGGTGTCCCCTTCACGAGCGCACAGGCCAGGGCCAGCTTCTGTTTCATCCCCTGGGACAGGAGGTTGGCCGTCGTCCGCCGCTTGTCGCCCAGGCCGAACCGGGCCACGAGGTCGGCGCTACGGCGCCGTGCCTCGCGCGGCGGCACGCCCTGCAGCCCGGCGAAGAACCGCAGGTTCTCCTCCACCGACAGCCGCCAGTACACGTTGCGCGACCCCTCGAGGAGCGCGGCCACGCGGCGGGCCACCTCGGGCCGGGACGGGGACAGCCCGAGTACCGTTGCCCGCCCGGACGTCGGCCGGAGAAGACCGCACAGGATCTTGATCGCCGTCGTCTTCCCCGCCCCATTGGCGCCCAGCAGTCCGACGATCTCCCCTTCTTCAACCCGGAACGAGACGCCGGCGAGTGCCCGCACGGGCCCCTTCCGCGTTCGGTAGTCCTTCACCAGCTCCTCGACGATCAGCGCGGTCACGGTTCCAGTGGTGGGTGTTCCTTCCCCCTCCCTTAGGTTCACCCGCCTGGCCTACGCTCCCACGTACACGTACACCGACCGCTCGGCCGGCCCGCTGAACTCGTAGAAGTACACGCGCTGGTCGTCGCCGAGGACCATCCGCCCCTCCTCCACGACCCCCACCTCGGTCGGGGCGACGAACGCGGCCTTGGTGTACTCCGGGCTCTCCCGGTCCGGGTTCACCGCGTCCAGTATCCAATCGAGCTTGGGTGCGTTGGCCTCGGCGAGCGTGCGGTGGATGCTCACCGCCGCCGCGTCGTGGGGGACGTAGATGATGACGAACCCCTCCCGCACTCCGGCCTCCGCCACCGCCCGCTGGACCTCGTCCGTGATGTCCCGCGCCTCTTCACGGCGTGTCGTTCGAACGTGGATCTTCTTGAGCACGGATCCTCCATGGACCAATCCTACCGCCAATCCCTCCCCACATCTCCCCATCGGTGCGGGAGGCACGGGAGGTTGAAAACCCAGCCGGGGCTCGACCTCGGTTGGGCTCACCCGAGGAGCGTGTCGAGGAGCATCATCACCACGAACCCGAGGACGAGGCCGCCCGTGGCCCAGAACTCGTGCCCGCGGCGGTGGCTCTCGGGGATGATCTCGTCCGAGATCACGTACAGCATCGCGCCGGCCGCGAACGCGAGGGCGTAGGGGAGGATCCCCGCCGCGGCCGTGACCGCGGCCGCGCCCAGGAGACCGGCGAGCGGTTCGGCGAGACCGGTCGCAGTGGCGATGAGGAACGCCTTCGTCCGGGAATAACCCTCCCCGACGAGCGGCAGAGCTACTGCCAGGCCCTCGGGCATGTTTTGAAGACCGATTCCGATCGCGAGGGCGAGGGCACCGGCGACGTCCCCCGCCCCAAACCCCACGCCCACCGCGAGCCCCTCCGGGAAGTTGTGGATCGTCACCGCGAACGCGAACAACCACACCTTGCGCAGCCGGCTCCCCGGCCCCTCCCGGCCGTGGAGGAAGTGGAGGTGCGGGGTCAGCCGGTCGGCGACGACGAGCAACGCTACCCCGAGGAGGAACCCGGCCACCGCCCGCCACGGCCCCCCGGCCGCGATCGCCGGGAGGAGGAGGGAGAAGAAGGTGGCGGCAAGCATGACTCCTGCCGCGAACCCGAGCATCCCGTCGGTGGCCCGGGGGGAAGGTTGCCAGCGAAGGAGAACGGGGAGGGCGCCGACCCCGGTGGCGAGCCCGGCGGCGAGCGACGCCAGCGCCCCCAAGGCGAGCGGGCTCATTTCTCTTCCCCTCCTGGTCCGCGCGATTCGAGCCAGGACGCGATGTCCTCCCAGATGCGCTCCTTCCCGAGCTCGTTCAGGACCTCATGGAGGAGGTCACCGTACACCTTAAGCGTCTTGTCCGGCGATCCGGCGGCGGAGAAGAACCGGCGGGTGGCCGAGATGCTGGCGATGGGGTCGGCGCCGCCGTGGAGGATGAGGAGGGGGAGGGAGAGCTCGGGGGCTGCAGCGAGGGCTGCCCGTTGTGCGGCCACGACCTCGGTGAACCACCGGGCGGTGACCCTGTTGTGCATGAAAGGGTCGCGCTCGTACTCCGCCACGACCTCCGGATCGTGGCTCACCATCGCCCCCACGAGGCCGCTCGAGCTGGAGAAGGACGGCCACCCGCGGGAGAGGAGGCGGGAGAACACTGCCTTCCAGCGAGGAATCGCCAGTTCTGCCCCCAGGAACGGGGCGCTCAAGATGAGCCCCGCCAGTCCCTCCGCCCCTTCCTGGACGTAGCGGGTCGCGATGAGGCCGCCCAGGGAATGGCCGAGGAGGAAGGGGGGCCTCCCCGCTGCGCGTTCCCGGAGGAGACCGTGAAGGGCAGCCACGTCGTGGAGGTAGTCCGCAAACCGGTGGATGTGCCCCCGCCGTCCTGGGCTCCGGCCATGCCCGCGGAGGTCGCACGCCGCCACGGCCCAGCCTTGCCCGTTCAGCCAGCGGGCGAAGGCGTCGTACCGGCCGCTGTGCTCCCCATAACCGTGAACGATCCCGACCCAGCCCTTCCTCGCGATGGGCCAGGTCCGGACGAAGAGGCATAGGCCATCCCCGGTCCGCAGTGCACTCGGTTCCCCACCGGGAGCATTCACGATCCGCATTGAACCACGATCGCTGTCGGGAGGCAAGAGCCGCGGCGAGCTGCCTCGTGGGGCCGTCAGGCGGGCCCCGCGCGCCCCCCCGCCGCCGAGGCAAGGAACCGCTCGACGTCGGCGCGGAACGTGGCCAGGGACTCTTGGTCGAGGTAGAACATGTGTCCCGCTTCGTAGCACTCCATCTCGATGTTCTCCCGGAACGCGGGATCCACGTTCATGTGGCTGAGCATGTATTCGGTGGCGAAGAGGGGGGTGGCGAGGTCATAGTACCCTTGACCAACGAATACCTTCATGTACGGGTTCTTGGCCATCGCGCTGCGCAGGGCCTCTCCGGTAGCGGGCATGGACCCCTTCTCCCATTCCCAGCTCTCGTTCACCGTGGAGTTGAGGGTCTCGTAGGTGAGGTCGGTCTCGATCCCCAGCTCCGCCCGCACGTAGTGGTTGAACGCCGACGTGTAGGGGGGCGCGATGGCGACCATGGACGGGTCGAACTCCGGCCGCTCGGTCACGGTCAAGGCCTCCACTCCTCTGAACCGGGAGTCGAGGCGCCCTACGCTCCGGCGCTCCTCCCGCAGGAGCTCCTTGCAGAACCGATAGATGTTGACGCGGAGGTTCGTCCCAAGGACGTAGTCGGGATCGAGTCCGGTATAGGCAGCGAGCTTCTCGGCCACGGAGCGACGCTCATCCGCCGGGAGGCGGTCCCCCTTCATGAGGGCAAGGGTCAGCTCCCCCTCCGACCACGCCTTGACCTCCGCCATGAGATCGGACAGGGAACGCTTCTGGAGCTCGGGGGCGAGGCGGCCATGGTACCACGCCGTGGCCGTGTACGTGGGGACGAAGAGCTGGTAGGGGAGGTCGCTCCCGGGCATGAACCGGATCGCAGCCAGGTCGAGGGCGGTGGAGATGAGCACAATCCCGTTGAACGCGACCCCGCGGTCCACGAGGTGCCCCGCCAGGCCGGCGGCACGGGTCGTGCCGTAGCTCTCCCCGGCGAGGAAGAGGGGCGACGTCCACCGCTTGTACCGCGTGAGGTAGAGGCGGATGAACTCCCCGACTGACTCGATGTCGCCCTTGAAGCTCCAGAACTTCTTGTCGAGGTCCTCCCTCGCCGCCCGGCTGAACCCCGTTCCGACGGGGTCGATGAACACGAGATCGGTCTGGTCGAGCCAGGTATGGGCGTTGTCCTCGTAGCGGTAAGGGGGAGCGGGCATCCATCCTTCCTTTTCCATCACCACCCGTTTCGGCCCCAGCGCCCCCATGTGGAGCCAGATCGAGGACGAGCCGGGTCCCCCGTTGAACGCAAACGTGAGCGGCCGCTGCGAGCGGTCCGCCACGCCAGCGAGCTCGTAGGCGGTGAAGAAGATCTCCGCCTCCGTCTCGTCGAACGGGTCCTTGAGCGGGATCGCGCCCGCGCGCGCCGTGTACGCAAGCTTCCGTCCCCGCGCGCTGATCTCGTGGCTGGTTTCGATCGGCCCGATCCCGAGGAGCTTGCGCACCTTCTCCTTGGGCTCCCCCACCGCGCCGGCCTTCTTCGCCTCGATGCTCGACTTCTGCTCAGTCACGTGCGACCGCCTCCCGGCAAGCAGTTGCTGGCCGATTGTACCGGTGCCGCGTCCCGATCGTTCCAGGCGCCCTAGCCCTCTCCTGGGTCAGCGAGGACCTGGAACGTGGGGGCCTGGGCATCGGCGAACAGGGCCGGTATCCCGCCGGTGTGGAGGAACACCACCACGTCCTCGGGGTCGAACGCGCCCTTCCCCACCAGGTCCACGAGGCCCGCCATCGCTTTCCCCGTGTACACCGGATCGAGAAGGATCCCCTCCGTGCGGGAAACGAGCAGCACCGCGTCCCTCATCTCGGGTGTGGGAATCCCGTACCCCGGTCCGACGTAGCCGTCGTGGACCTCGATCAGGCCCTCCGGCACGTCGAGGGGAATCCCCAAGAACGCCACCGCCTCCTCTAGGTTTCGCTGGATCCGCTCCCGCAGCGCGGTGGCGGGAGCTGAAACACTGATCCCCACTACCCGCAGCTCTCCCTGGGTGTAGAGGAGCGACCCCAGGACGAGGCCGGTCTGGGTCCCTCCCGTGCCGCACGCCGTGACGACCGCGTGGGGGGCGAGACCAAGCTCGCGGAATTGATGGACCATCTCCAGGACGCACCCCGCGTAGGCGAGCGCCCCATGGAGGGGGGCGCAGCCGTTGGGGATCACGTAGGGAACCTCCCCCCTTTCTCGCAGCTCCTCCGCCAGCTCCTGGACCCGGGCCTCGGTAGCCCGCACCAGGTCCTCCCGCGACGGGTGGTCCCGCGGGTCCACGAAGTGGAGCCCGGCCGCCCCGAGCATCCGGTCGAGGAGGTAATTCCCCGTGGGTGCGCTTGGCCTGTGGCCGCGCAGAACAGCGATCGTCTTCAGGCCCAACCGATTCCCAGCGGCGATCGTGAGGCGGACGTGGTTGCTCTGGGTGGCCCCGCTCGTGACGAGGGTCGTCGCCCGGTGGGCCTGAGCTTCCGCGAGCGCGTACTCGAGCTTGCGGATCTTGTTCCCGCCCAGGGCGAGTGGGGTGAGGTCCTCCCGCTTGGCGAACAGCCGTGGCCTACCCAGGTACCGGGAGAGCCGAAGCAGCTCGTCGAGGGGGGTGGGCCAATATCCGAGTCGTACGCGGGGCACCTGTCCCAGTTGCACCATCGCCTCCCAAGTCGCGAGGTCTCAGCCCGCCCCATCCTGCCTCATCCCGGGGTGTCGATCAAGCGGACCCCGAGCAGGGGGCACGTCGCCGAGCCTCCCTAAGGGACAGGCCCCGCGACGTCCTTATCACCTACGGCCCCTGCCTGACAGCGGGGGCAGATGTAGCTCGTTGTGCTCCCCACCCGCAGCTCCTCGATCGCGATGCCGCACGCCGGGCACGGCTTTCCCGTGCGGTAACCGACCTGAAGGTGGTCAGCGTAGGTCCCTTCGTTTCCCCACCCGTCCCGTTCCCCAGGTCCCCCACCCGCGGGACGAGATGGACGTACCCGAACCACCAGAAGTCGGCTGGCCGATCTGGACCTGGGAGAAGCGCTTGCCCCTCAGGGCCTGGTCGCAGCTGCGCGCGAGCACAACGAGGTCCGGGAGCTCGGGCAACGCTAACTCCTCCCGCGTTCGGCGAGGGAGGCGAGGACCCTGTCCACCGGGACCTGCCAGATCGTGATCGTGTTGTAGAGGCGGAACCCGAGCTCGTGGTTGATGTTGAGCATCGGGGCGTTCATGTTCGCGTTCCCCGTGCGGACGAACTTGACCTGCGGCCGCCCAGCGAGGACCTTGACGAGCATTGCCGCCTTCAGCCACCGCCCCAGCCCGTGGTTGCGGAATTCCGGGAACACCCCCGTCCCCCACTGGTGGAGGATCTCCGGCTCGTTGCGGTTCCAGCCGACCTCGGTGAACCCGGCGATCCGACCTGTGGGGATGTGGCGGGCGTAGACCGTCCATCGTTCCACCCCGCGCTTGCGCATGGACTCCTCCTGGTCGCGGATCAACTCCGGAGTCCAGTGAAAGTCCTCCATGTCGAGGTCCCCCCGAGGGGCGGTGTTCATCACCTCGTGCATCGCGACAACCTCGGCGAGGTCCGCCTCTGGGTACGGTCCCTCCCAGAACCCGAGGCGAAACGCATCCGCGGGGGCGCGGTCCTGCCACGCCCGGAGGAGCGCCGGATCCACGTTGCGGATCGCGAGCTGGTTGATCTCTTGGATCAAGGCCGGCTGAGCGCCGAGCCGACGCAGGAACGCCTCACCCATGGGGGCGGTGGTGGCCGTGGCCGTCCCGAGAAGCCTCCGCCCGTCCTCGCGCACCGCCTCGGCCACGGTCCGCAGCAGGGCCGACCCGATCCCCTGCCGTCGGTGCTCGGGGAGGACGGAGAGGTCGAACCACGCCAGGTGGCGGTTCTCCTTCGTCCTGTTCATCTCGAGCTCGGCGCTGCCCACCACCCGCCCCCGGTGCCACGCCACCCACCACCGCACGCCCCACACGGAGGGCACCGTGGTCAACATCGTCCGCAGAACAGGCAGCTCCCGCGGCGGATCGTCCGGCCACCACTCCGCGCGGATCCGGTTGGAGAGGGCGTGGTACCCCCGCATCGCCTCCGAGCGAGCGGTTGCGGGGTCGAACCGCTCGATCCAGATCCTAGGTCGCATCCAACCCTCCTTGAGCGAAAAGACGATCATAGCCGACCTTGGAGCGGTTGGCATCCTGAGGTGGCGCTGGAACCGCCCGTCGCTCCACGATGCACTTCCGGAGGATGGGACCGTCGCGCACCAGCATCCCTTCGTGGGGGCAAGGCAGGCTCTTCGCTCGCCACGGCGGGGAGTCGGCTCCCTCGCCATCGCCGGAATCGCGATCTCGTTCCCGGTAGAGGTCCTCGTCATGGCGAACGCGCGACGCTCGGGATCGGCGCGGCGTCGCTCGTGTCACGCTGGGCTGCCCTTACCTCGAACCGCTCCTGCGCCTGTTCGGAGCAACGGAGACAATCCTCCCCTACGGCGCGAATTACATGAGGATCACCCTCTTTGGGGCGACGTTCTTTCTGTTTGCGATGGCCGCGAACGCCGTGGTGCGGTGGGAGGGGAACGCCCGTGTGGCGATGGGGATCGGTTCCGGGGTGCGCGCCATGGGAGGAGGAACGAGTGGCCCTGTCATGTCCCAGTCTGCCCGGAACCAAGGTGGTGCCCTGGTGGGGATCGAGCCGCGCCGGGGACGGGAAGGCAGATCGGGGTGTCGGGAGATGGGCCGGTCCATGGAGTACCGCTCGCCAACGGTTGCTGAACGCGACGAGCTTTCGAGCTGATCCCGGTGGGACTCGCCGGGCAAGCCGATGACGAGGCCCCCGGTGGGGGCACACCCCTGCGAGGGAGTCGACCTCCACGATCTGCGTATCGTAGAGTTCAAGAGAGTGAGGCCGTCCCGCGGGGCTTGAAGGGCGGACCGCGGCAAGCGATCCTAGGGTAGCGATGGGGGAGCTGGTGCGGCTGGGGAGAGCCGACGTGGGGCGAGCGATGGAGGTCCTCGCTGCGGCGTTCAGGGATGACCCGCTCCTCACCCATGCCTGCCCGGATCGGGAGGCGCGGATGAAGCTGGCGCGGGTCTTCTGCCAAGTTCCCCTCCACTACGCCGCCCGGTATGGGGAGGTCTACGCCCCGTCGCAACGCCTGGAGGGGGTGGCGGCGTGGCTGCCATCGGACTCCTATCCGCTGACGCCGTGGAAGGTGCTGCGTGCGGTCCCACTCTCGCTCCTCGTCAGCCTCGGCCGCACAGGTGGCGCTCGCCTGAGGGTCGTCGGGGACCACCTGGATGCCCTCCACCGACGGCTGGCTCCACCGGAGCACCTGGTCCTCCTCATCCTCGGGGTCGCCCCCTCGTTCCAGGGCCAAGGCCACGCGGGCCGGCTCCTCCGCCCGATCCTCGCCCGGCTCGACCGGGAGGGTCGACCGTGCTACGTGGACACGATGCAAGAGAAGAACGTGTCCCTGTACGAGCACTTCGGGTTCCGGGTCCTGGAGGAGTCCTCCGTCCCCGGCACGGATCTCACCGCGTGGGCCATGCTGCGGACCCCTCCCGCAAGATAGCCCAGGGCACGGCGCGACAGGCCTCGCCAATCGAGCCCGGAGCCCGTATCCTTGGATCGTTGTGCTAGCCGCGTTTGTCCCGCTGTTCCTCGCCGTGTCCGTCGCCATGATGGGGATGGGGATCATCTCCCCGATCATGCCCCTCTACGTGCGGTCGTTTGGCGTGGGCGGGGTCGGCCTCGGCGCGGTGTTCGCGGCGTTCTCCGTGTCCCGGTTCGTGCTGGGCCCGGTGGCCGGCGTCCTGTCCGACCGCATCGGTCGGAAGAGGCTCATCGTGTGGGGACTCGGCCTCTACGCCGTGGTTTCGGTCCTGTACATCATCGCTCAGAACCTGTGGCAGATGGGGGCGTTCCGGTTCCTCCACGGTGTGGGGTCGATCCTCGTCACCCCCATCGCCCAGGCCTACGTGGGCGACCTCACCCCCGTCAGTCGGGAGGGACGGATCACGAATCTGTTCTACGCTTCGATGTTCGCGGGCATGGCCCTGGGCCCGCTCGTGGGCGGGTACCTCGTGGAGGGCTGGTCGCTCGAGGCCCCGTTCTACGCGATGGGCATCCTCTCGCTCCTGGCGCTCATCGGGGTCGCACGGTGGGTGCCCGACGATGGCGGGCAGCGCCCGGGGACCGCACCCCGGGCGGCACCGCACCTCGGCGCCGCCCTCCGGGCTCCCGCCGTGCTGGCGATCATCGTCTACTTCGCGACCCGCGGGCTGTGGCGCCAGTCGTTCAACTCGTTCTGGCCCCTCCTCGCCGACGCCAACGGCCACAGCGAGTCGGCGATCGGCCTCGTCCTCACCGGGTACCTCGTGGGCGAGGGGCTGTTCCAAATCCCGTTCGGGTACCTCGCGGACCGGTTCCGACGACTCCCGCAGATCGCGGTGGGGGGATTGCTGTCTCCGCTGCCGATGTTCTTCGTCCCGCTCGTGCGCAGCGTGGAGGGCGTGGTGGCCCTGTCCGTCGCGATGGGCGTGGGTAGCGCCCTGGGTCGGGCGTCGGTCCTCGCCATCCGCACCCAGCTCGGGCGGTCCCACGGGATGGGGACCCTGGCCGGAATCCAGAACTCGGCGTTCGCGATCGGGCAGATGCTCGGCCCGATTGCAGCGGGGGCAGTGTTCGACGCGTTCGGGGTGGAGGCCCCGATGTACTTCGGGGCGTCGCTGGGCGTGGTCGGGGGAGCGTGTGCGGTGGTCCTGTTCGCCGGCGGGGCCGACCTGTGGCGGCGGCTCCGCATCCCCGTCCACCGTCCAGTGCGGATCGACCGCGAACCGTAGCTTGGCGCACGGCCTCCGCAGCGAATCGGCTTCCCCGGCCGAAGGAACGGGGCTGCTGGCAGAACGTCCTTGTGAACAGGAGTTGGCTACCTGGCAGGCACCCGGAGAGGGCGGCCAGCCGGGGTGAACGGGGAGTCGTATCATGTCCCCCGGTCGTGCGGCGCAGCCGGAGCCCGGTCCTCCACCCGCCCCGCGGCCGTGGTCTCCACGGAGGGGACAGAGATGAAACGCGTACTTGCAGGGCTCTGTGTTGTTCCGCTGTTCCTGGGTCTGTTGGGCGTGTCGGGACTGGGCCAGAGCATCCTTGTGTTGAGCGAACAGTGCAGTTCGAGCGTGGCCCACTTCCCGGCTGCACTGAAGGGTCTGGGCCTCGAGTTCGCTGAGACGAGTGACGAGTTCGACTTCTTCGTCGCCCTTACCGAGGGGGGCCCGTGGGATCTGGTGATCGTGGACGAGTACTCACGCAGGTTGGGCGGGGAGACGCTCGACGCCATCGCCGACTGCATTGCCGGAGGCAGGCGCGTGTACATGAACTACTGGGACTGGTACGAGGAGACCGCGTCCCCGTTCGGGGCTCTGTGGCTGTCGGACTACGAAGAACCTCTTCCCATCTACGTCTGGGACGATGCGCACCCCCTGTTCACGACCCCCAACGTGGTCATGCTGCTCCAGCCGACGGCGGACACGTGCATCGTGGACGGCGCATTCTTCGCCACCACCGAAGGGGGCGTCGCGCTGGCCGGTTACTCCCCAGATCCTGCTGAGAACCAGGCGGCGATCATCGTCGGCAACGAAGGCCGCACGGTGCTGTTCGGCGGCATCCTCGGGCTGTTCTCGGGCGATGAGGACGACGACGGTCGGGCCGACGGGCTGGAGTTCGCCGAGAACGTGATCGCGTTCTTGCTGGCGACCCCGATCGTTCGCCCCTGGCCGCCGCTGTGGACTGCCGTAACCCCCGCCGACATCGACCGCCTCCTGTCGGAGATGGAACTCGGCTTCGAACCGGCAACATCCGAGGAGGGCAACCCGGTGTGGGTTCTTGAGCTGGCAGGTGTGCCGGTGGAGCTGGTTGTGTACACAGACGAGGAGGATCGCTACAACAGCCTTCGGCTCTCCACCTCGTGGGCCGTGTCCGCGCAGACGGCATCGCCGCTCATCTACGCGTGGAACCTGACGAGGAGAGGAACGCGCGCCTACGCCAACCGCGAGGGCGGGCTCTCCCTCGATGCGGATCTGTACCTGGTCGGGGGCGTCAACTGGAGGTCTGTCTGGGCGTTCATCGAGCGATTTGAACAGGCGATCACCGAGTTCGAGGCGCACCTGCGCCTCCTGCAGTAGCCGGCGCGGCGGAGCGGTAGAGAGGCGTAGGGGGATCGCCCCTGCGCCTCTCGTGTTCGCACCGCGGGGGACGGGGCGCTACGTCTCCCAGGGGCGGGGCGGGGCGTCCGGCGCCCCCATGGGCGGGCCGATGACCTCCCCGAGGACGATCGCCAGCCGGGGATTCCTTCGCAGCAGGTCCCGCAGGACATCAGCGACCCTTGGCATCACCGCTTGCCCCCCGATACCGGGGGCTCGTCCTGACCCCGCGGCTTGTCGTCCGGTTTCGCGATCCCCTCGCGCATCGCGGTATCAGCCTGGATGTTCTTCAGCCGGTAGTAGTCCATGATCCCGAGCTGCCCCTTGCGGAACGCCTCCGCAATTGCGCGGGGGATTTCCGCCTCGGCCTCGACCACCGCCGCTCGGCGCTCCTGGACCAACGCCGACATCTCCTGCTCGCGGGCGATCGCCATCGCCCGCCGCTCCTCGGCCTTCGCCCGTGCCACCTTGAGGTCGGCCTCGGCCTGGGCGGTTTGGAGCTCGGCCCCGATGTTGCGGCCCACGTCCACGTCGGCGATGTCGATCGACAGGAGCTCGAACGCGGTCCCGGCATCGAGGCCCTTGGACAACACGAGCTTGGAGATGGAGTCCGGATTCTCGAGCACGGCCTTGTGGGTGCTGGCCGACCCGATCGCGGACACGATTCCCTCCCCCACCCGGGCGATCACCGTCGCTTCCGTGGCGCCGCCCACGAGGCGTTCGATGTTGGCGCGGACGGTGATCTTGGCCACGGCGAGGAGTTCGATCCCGTCCTTGGCCACCGCCGCCACCTTTGGGGTCTCGATCACGCGCGGGTTCACGCTCATCGCGACCGCGTCATAGACGTCGCGGCCAGCGAGGTCGATCGCTGCCGCACGCTGGAACGTGAGGTCGATGCCCGCCTTGTCGGCGGAAATGAGGGCCCGCACCACGCGCTCCACGTTCCCCCCGGCGAGGTAGTGGGCCTCGAGATCGGATGTGGAGAGCTTGATCCCCGCCTTCCACGCGGCGATCATGGGCATGATCACCCGGTGGGGATTGACCTTCCGCAGCCGCATCCCAATGAAGGTCCCCGGCCCGACTGGGACCCCGGCAGCGAGGGCGCTGATCCACAGCCCCACAGGGACGAAGTAGAAGAACAGCCACAGGAGCAGCACCGCCAGGACACCCAGCACGATCCAGCCCGTCATACCTTCCATCTAGCCCTCCTTTCGTTTGCGCACGACCTTGCGGAAGCCTTGGTCGCGCACGACCTCAACCTCCGTCCCCTTGGGGAGGAATCCCTCCTCCGCCACCACGTCAACCAGCTCTCCCTCAAACTCGGCCTGTCCCACCGGCCGGAGGTCGGTGCGGGCGACCCCTGATCGGCCGATCCAGTCCGTCAGCACGGGCTGGCCCTTGTCCCCGGCGCGACCGGTGATCGCCGTCTGGAGGATCACCCCCCCCAGCCGCAGTCGAGAGCGGGGGAGCCGGGTGAGGAGGATCACGGTCAGCACGAGGCCGACCACGAGGGCGATCGACACCGCACCCAGGGCGGCCCCGGCCTGGCCCGGCTGGGTGAACGGCCCGATCATGGCCGTGTAGAACCCAAGCCCGATCAAGACGAGCCCAGCAATCCCTGCCAGCCCGAAGTCGGTGGCGGTGAACACGAAGATCTCGAGCACGATCGCCACAATCCCCGCCACAAGGAAGACGAGCGATTCCCAGCCGGCGAGTCCGGCGAGGTTGTGGGCCCAGAAGAAGACCGCGAACGCGGCGAGCCCGATCGCGCCCGCCACCCCGAACCCCGGGGTGAGGACCTCCCACAGGAGGCCGAGCACGCCGATCGCGATGAGGAGGGAAGCGAGCCACGGTGTGGTCAAGGTCGCGACAGCAGAATCTACCCACCGCAGGTGATGCTCCCGCACCACGGTCCCCGCCAGGCCTGCCTCGGCGAGGAGCGCGGTGAGGGAGGCCGCCGCGCCGTCGGAATACCCCCACTCCGCTGCGGAGAGGGCGGTGAGGGTGAGGAGCTTTCCCCTGCCGACGAGGCCAGGGACCTCCACATCAGGGTCGACCATCGCCTCCGCCACGTCCGGATCGCGCCCCCGCTCCTCAGCCGTGGCCCGGAACAGGGCCCGCACCGCGGAGACCGTCTTCTCGGAGGCGGTCCTCATCTCCCCGCTCGCATCGAAGTACACCGGGGTCGCCGCGCCCATCACCCCGCCGGGGGCGAAGTAGATCCGCTCGCAGGCCAGGGCGAGGAGAGCCCCCGCTGAGTACGCTTCCCGGTTCACGTAGGCCACAGTGCGCACCCCGGCCCCGAGGATGAGGTCTCGGCACGCCATGGCGGCATCGAGGTAGCCGCCGGGGGTGGCGAACTCGAACACCACCGCTGCCGCTCCCGCGGCCTCCGCTTGGGCGAGGCCCGTCCGGATGAAAGAAACGGTCCCCCGGCCGATCTCCCCATCGACGCGCAGGAGCCACACCTCGGACGCACTCCCCCCCAGCGCAGCGGCGGCGATCACCACGAGGACCAGGCGAAGCGCTCTCATATTTGGATTGTAGGGAGGAGGGGGGGCAGCGCCAACTGCGGTTGGGCAACGCGAGGTTCGGGCTGGGGGTGCGGGGCAACAGGCGTGCCACCGATCTGAGGGGGCGACGTTCACGCCCGGCGTTCCGCGTGGACGCCGGCCGGTTCATCGCCGCCGCAACGGGCGGAGGTGCGGATTAGCGCGGGAGAAACCGGTATACGGCGGCGCTTCCGATCGGACGGTAGCCGATCCGGCGGTAGATCTTGTTCGAGGTTGGGTTGGCAAGGTCGGTGTACAGGGTACAGAACGCGTACCCCTCGTCGAGGAGGAGCTGGCTGAGTGCGGCCACGCACGCCGAGGCGTAGCCCCGTCCCCGGTGCTCGGGAGGCGTGTAGACGAGGCTCACCCTCGCCCCATGGACCGAGGCGCGGGAGCCCGCGGCCATCGACACCGGTCCGCCATGATCCCACACCCGGAGCGTCGCCCGACCCGCGACGAAGCGAGCGAGGATCTCGTGGGGGTCCGTGGGCGGGTCGTCGGGGAGGGCCTCGGCCTGGAACGCCCGGATCCACGACGCGAGGAGATCGCGCTCGGCATCCTCAGGCGCGCGGAGGACACCCGGCACGCCGGACGGCGGGATCACCTCCCGCAGCTCGTGGATCCGGAGCTCCATCCCCACCTCCACCGTCACCGGCCTGCACTGCGCCCAGAGCCTGGCGAACGCCGAAGCGTGGGGAACAAGGCCGTTCACCCCCGGGAGGTCGGGATCCCAATCCACAAGGTGGTCCACAAGCGACTCGATCGCTCCGAGGTCCCCGCTGGGAACAGCGAGGATGAGCGGGTGCGGCGGGGTGCGGGCTGCGGCCACGAGAAGCTCGCCCCCTTCCTCCACCGTCAGGAAGTACGGGGGACTGGCCCCATACGACTGGCCGTCCCGCACCCGGGCCACCACGCCGAGGATGAGGTTGTGGAGCGCCTCCGCGCGGAGGAGGGCCGCCTCGGCGGAGGCGAGGAACTCCCCTGCGGTACGATGGACCACGACGTGCATCCGTTCCCCCTTCATGGGCGCCCGGACGCAAAGTGTACCCGCGGCCGCGGCCCCGCTCAGCAGCGCGGGGCCGAGGTTAGCTTCGGAGGGGACACGGGCCCTGCGGATCCCCCACACCTCGGGTTAACCTCGTCTCGGGTGATCGCGTATGCGCAAGACGGCTCTCTCGATGCTGCTCCTCGTCCTCGTGGCCGGCACGGCGTTCGCGGAGCTCGTGCGCCGCGGACCGATCCTCATCACCTCCGCCGAGGACTTCACCCCGGACAACGGCGTGGTCGGGGGGTGGGGGATCCGCGGCGACCCGTTCGTGATCTCCGGGTTCAGGATCGACGCCGGAGGCGCCGACTACGGGATCCTCGTCTCGGGCACGACCCGTCCCGTGGTGATCCGGGACGTGGAGATCCTGGGGGCCCGTCTGGCGGGGGTCAAGGTCCAGAGTGCGAGGAACGTGGCGATCGAGAACGTGTGGGTGCGTGGATGCGCCACTGGAATCAGCGTGTTCCTCGGCACGGACGTCTCCGTGTCCGGCTCGCGGGTCGAGGAGTGCCCCGACGGGGTGAAGGTCACGTTCTCGTCGCAGGTGAACCTGGCGGATCTCCTGGTTGCGCGCTGTCGGGCGGGGGTATGGTTCACGGGGACCACGGGTTCTCTCCTCGTGGGATCGGCCGTGGAGCGGTGCGACGTGGGGATTCTCGTTGAGCTCCATTGCGAAGGGATCACGGTCGCCCGCAATGCGGTCCTGGGATGCCGGATCCCGGCGCAGAGCGAGGGCGGGGCGGCGTGGGACGATGGGGCCCGGGGGAACCACTGGGAGGGGTTCCTCGCCCCGGACGTTGATGGGGACGGGATCCTTGACCAACCCTATCGGATCGGGGCGGAGGAGGATCGGTTCCCGCTCGCCTCCCCCGGGCGGTAAGCCCGGCCGATCCCCCGCACGACGAGGACGAGCCCAAGCCACAGCGCGGTCGCTCCCCCGACGAGCCCCCAGAACGGGAGCGGGACCGGGAGTGAGGTGAACCCGACCCCGGCGGCGATGCCCGCCGCACCGAGCGCCGTGGAGCGGAGGAGGGCGGCGCGGGCGAGGCGACGCGCGGTCTTGGGTTCCCCGCGCTGCAGGCGGGAGATCCACAACAGCCCGAGGTCCCAGCTCCACAGGGCGAGGGAGACCGCGGCCAGGGCGGGGATCAGGGCCCCGGCGAACGCGGCCCCGGCAGCGAGCCCGACCGAAAGGAACAGGCCGAGGGTGAGGCATCCCCGCTTCCGCCCGACGAGCCCCCAGCTCCACACCGCGGGGACGAGGAGGGAAGCCCACCACGCGGGCACGAAGGGGAACCCAAGCCCCCCCCACGCGGCAATCCACACCCCAAGGATCCCCACCCAGGGAACGATCATCGGACCCTCCGCCAACCGGCCTTGGCCTGAGGGGCCAGGGGATATCGGACGTCCCACACCACCGGTCGGGCTCGGGCCGCATGGAGGCGCGCTATGATCGCCTGCCGCTCCAGCTGGAGGATCCGGCGGGCGATCTTCACCTCCGGGTCCCTCCGGGAGGGCTCGGGGACCGTGGTCGAATCGGGGATGAGGACCATCACCCGATACCCACGGGCGGTGAGGATCCCCAGGTCCTCCGCATCGCCAGGAAGGAGGGGTGATACGAGGGCCACCTGGGACCCGGGTCGGAGGAGGCGCGTCGGGATCCGGGTGAGCTCGGCGAACACCTCCGATGTCCCCAGCCGGGCGCGGGCCAGCTCCCCGAGCAGCCGCTCCCCATGGCGGCGGCCGTAGCCGGGATAGACCCAGTCCACGTACGCTCCGTACAGGAGGAGTCCCACCCTGTGCCCGCTGGTGAGGAAGGCCTGGCACAGGCTGGCCGCCCCCCGGACAGCGTGGTCGAGGAGATCGAGGGGGTGCTCCACGCGGTACGCGCGCTCCCGCACATCAAGGACGACCGCGACGTCGGCCGCTCGCTCCTCCTCGAACTCCGTCACCACCAGCTCGCCGACCCGCGCCGCTGCCTTCCAGTTGATGCGCCGGATCTCATCCCCGGGCCGGTACTCGCGGGTCCCGAAGAACTCGATCCCCACCCCCCCGCGGCGAGAGCGGGCCGTCCCGGCCTGGACCAGGGTGCGGCGGGGCGCGATCGTGATCCCCCCCAGGCGCTCGAACCGCGGCAGCACGGTGAGGGGCGTGGGGCAGGGGAGGTCATCGTGCCACGTCGCGTAGCCGAGGAGGTCTTCGGCCTCGACGTGAAGGGAGCGAAGCGGGTAGTGGCCGCGGCGGGCGCGCACCGTGTACCGCAGCGAGACGCTATCCCCCTCCCCAAGCTCGGCCACCTGCTCGGTGACCCCGTCCGCCAGCTCGAGCCCAGGGGGGAGAGGATCAGTTACGTGGACGAGCTCAACCCGCGATCCCCGGTTCACGACGGTGGTCTCAACCTCCAACGTCTCCCCCTCCCATAACCGGGTTGCAGACAGGGTGCGGTGCGCGGCAAACCGGGGCCGGCGATCCCCAACCGCGAACAGGTACCCGCCCACGAGGTGCACGGCCACCGGGAGGGCCAGGAAGGCGAGGGGAGGCAACCGGAACCCGATCCCAAGGGCAAGGAGGAGGACGAGGACCGTGAACTCCGTCCGCGCCTTGGGGCTCTCCATCACCGTACCTTGGGCACTGGGGTGGTGCGCACTATCTCCGCGACAACGTCCTCCGCCCGCGCATCGCGGGTCCACAGTTCCGGGGAAAGGATCAAGCGGTGCGCCAGCGCTGGCACCGCGACGGCCTTCACATCGTCGGGAAGGACGTAGTCCCGCCCCGCCAGAGCGGCCCGGGCCCGCGCCAGCTTGAGCAGGGCCAGCGTCCCCCGGGGACTCGCCCCCACGGCGAGCGATCCGTGGTCCCGGGTCTGGCCAACGATCCGCACCATGTACCCCAGGAGGTCGGGGTCCACGAACACCTCCTCCAGGGCCCGCCGCATGTGGAGCACCTCATCGGCATTGGTCACCGCTGGAAGAGAGACCTCCTCGGCCCGCCTCTCGATCCGACGCCGCAAGATCTCCTCCTCCTCCGCAGCAGCGGGGTATCCGAACCGGACGCGCACGAGGAACCGATCCACCTGGGCCTCAGGGAGGGGAAACGTCCCCTCGAACTCGATCGGGTTCTGGGTGGCAAGGACCACGAACGGCTGCGGCAGCGGGCGGGTGTCGCCCTCGATCGTGGCCTGCCCTTCCTGCATCGCCTCGAGGAGGGCGGACTGGGTCTTGGGGGTAGCGCGGTTGATCTCGTCGGCGAGCACGAGCTGGGCGAAGATCGGTCCGGGCCGGAACTCGAATCGCCCCTCCTCGCGGCGGTAGAGATGCGTGCCCACGATGTCCGCGGGGAGAAGGTCGGGGGTGAACTGGATCCGGCTGAAGGTGAGCCCGAGCGTCCACGAGAAGCATCGCGCGGCGAGGGTCTTCGCCAACCCCGGGTAATCCTCCAGCAGGACGTGCCCCCCGGCGAGGATCGCCCCCAGGATGAGGGACAGCGCCTCCCGCTTCCCGACGATCACCTGTTCGATCCGGGACAGGATCGCCTCCCCTCGGACTGCGACGTCATCGATCGTCAAATTCCCCTCCTTGCGCGTAGTTCCACAGTGCGTTCACCGCTCTGTCGATCTGGCGAAGGTGGTCCCCCCGCTGCAGCGGCGGGGTGCGGCTGTCGCGCGGACGGAGCACAGCCGCCAACGCAGGGTGCGGGGGCCATGTTCCATCCTCGAGCTCCTCCCACGCCCGCTGGGTGGGGATCGCTTCCCGTTGTGTTCGCAGCTCGACCGCGATCCCCCGCAGCCGGCCGGCGAGCTCGTGGCGGGCGGAGGGGGACATTCCCGCCCGGCGGATCGTCCCCGCGAGGCTTGCTAGCTCGGAAGGCTGAGGCGCAACCGAGGGGCGAGGCGCGGTGCGCACGGCACGGGCCCTCGCCCCGAGGCGGAGGGTGAGGTAGGCGAGGATGGCGAGGAGCACGGTCCACACCAGGCCCTGGTGGAGGGAATCGATGAACCAGATGACGCGGGCCACGGCCCGGAGGATCCAGTCCGCCACACCCACCAGCGCGTAACCCAGGAGGCCCGCCGCCGCGATCCAGACCGCGACCCATCCCCACCTAGCCCCGGGCCCGCTCCACGGCGGCCAGCGCCGCCAGCGCCGCCTCGCGGCGGGGCTCGCTCTCCTTGTGGCCATAGCGCACCTCCTCGAACAGCTGGGTCAGGACCCGCACCGGCTCGCTGCGGAACCCGATGGAAACGAGACGGTCGGCGAGCTCGCGCGGGGTGAGGGTGGGAAGGCTCGCCTCGGGCACACGCGGGGAGAGGATCTCCACCATTCGCAGCCAGCACCGGATCACGACGTCGGACACAGGGAGGCCACGGGCGAGCTCGGCCGTGGCGGACTGGGCCGCATCCTCGATCTCTTCGGCCACCGACTTTGGCCGCGGCCGGAACCGCCGCCCCGCCCACCACGCGATGAGGGCCCCTCCCCCTCCCGCTACGAGGTAGGCGAGCCACGACGGGATGCGCGGTGGGAGGATCTCCTCCCGTCCCTCCCCTCCCGTGCTCAGGTCCGACCCGGGGAGCAGGGGAGCAGGGCCCTCCTCGGGGAGGGGAACCTCGTCCAGCGCTGAGCGGAGGGAGTTCGTGATCACGTGAGCAACGGCGATCAGCACGAGGAGCATGGCCAGCGTGCGGAGGAACTTCGCCCGGTGCTCCCGGGAGATGATGCACCACGCCACATGGGCCGCCCCCAGGACGAGGACCGCGACCAGGAGCACATCGAGCAGCCACTCCGGGCCGGGGAGGGAGAGGGGCTCGTCCGGCGCCGGGAGGAGGGCCTCCCCCTCTCCCCCGCCGCGGGCGCCCCGGAACTCGATCCCGGACAGCCCCGCAGCGAGGAGCCCCAGGATGACGATGAGGAGCCCACCGAGGAGTGCCAGCCGCGCCCGGGTCATGGTTCCAGCCGCAGGCCGAGCTCCCGGAGCTGCCCCTCGTCGACCGGGGCCGGGGCGTCGGTGAGGGGACAGGCGCCAGTCGTGGTCTTGGGGAACGCGATCACCTCGCGGATCGAGGGCTCGCCGGCCATCATCATCAC
Source organism: Candidatus Bipolaricaulota bacterium (assembly GCA_014360985.1). Classification (GTDB taxonomy): domain Bacteria; phylum Bipolaricaulota; class Bipolaricaulia; order Bipolaricaulales; family Bipolaricaulaceae; genus Bipolaricaulis. The sequence continues at coordinate 2,985 of JACIWK010000002.1, read as the reverse complement.
CCACCGGTCCAGCCCGAACGCGATCCCCCCATGAGGGGGCGCCCCGTACTCAAGGGCGCGCAGGAAGAACCCGAACCGCCGCTCCGCCTCCTCCCGTTCGATCCCTAGAATGCGGAAGACCCGCTCCTGGAGCTCGCGGCGGTGGATCCGGATCGAACCCGAGGCGAGCTCGACCCCGTTCACCACGAGGTCGTAGCACTTGGCCCGCACCCTCAGAGGATCGCTTTCGAGGAAGGAGAGGTCCTCGTCGCGGGGGGAGGTGAACGGGTGGTGCTCGGACTCGAGCCGGCCCTCGCCTTCCTTGAACAGGGGGAAGTCCACGATCCAGGCGAGCCCCCAGCAGTCGGGCCGGATGAGGCCAAGTTCGCGCGCCAGGCGCGAGCGCAGGTCGCCGAGGGCGACGGACACGGTCGTGGGCTGGCCAGCGGCGAGGAGGACGAGATCGCCGGTCTGTGCGCCGGCCCGCGCCGCCACCGAGGCCAACACCTCCCCGGGGACGTGCGCTCCCAGCGAGGAGACGATCCCCTCCCCGAGCTTGATCCACGCCAGGCCAGGGAGACCGTGGCCCTTCACCTTCTCCTCGAGCCTCGCCAGCTCGCCCCGCGACTTCGTCGCCCCGCCCGGCACGGGGAGGGCCCGCACCGCCCCTCCGCTCGCTACCGCAAGGGCGAACGGCTGGATCGGGCCGGCGGCGAATTGGTCCGACACATCGGCGATCTCCATCCCGAACCGAAGGTCGGGCTTGTCCGACCCGTACCGGGCGAGCGCCTCAGCGTGGGGAAGGCGGGGCAGTGGGAGGCTGATCTCGGCCTCGATCACCTCCCGGAACACGTGGGCGACGAGGCCCTCGAGGAGGGGGAACAACTCCTCCGGGTCGTCGAGGAACGCCATCTCCAGGTCGAGCTGGGTGAACTCCGGCTGCCGGTCGGCGCGGAGGTCCTCGTCGCGAAAGCAGCGCACGATCTGGAAGTAGCGCTCGACCCCGGATGTGACAAGAATCTGCTTGAACAGCTGCGGGGACTGGGGGAGGGCGTAGAACGCCCCCCGGGCGAGCCGCGACGGGACGAGGAAGTCGCGGGCCCCCTCTGGGGTGGACCGGGTCAGCATCGGAGTCTCCACCTCGATGAACCCTTCCCGATCGAGGTAGTGGCGGATGGCAAGGCAGGTGCGGTGGCGGAGGCGGAGGTTGCGCTGCATCCGCAGCCGCCGCAGGTCGAGGTACCGGTAGCGGAGCCGCGTCTCCTCGCTCGGGGTGCCCTCCTCCGCCACCGGGAGGGGGAGGGGTTGGGACCGGCTCAGCACCTCGATCTCGCTCGGCTCGACCTCGATCTCCCCCGTGGGAAGGGACGGGTTGGGCGCCTCGCGGAGGCGGACCGTGCCTGCGACCCGGATCACGTCCTCGTGAGCGAGGCGCTCCCCGTTGCGCAGGACGAGCTGGACGATCCCCGAGGCATCGCGGAGGTCCACGAACGTGACCCCACCCAGGTCGCGCACCCGGTGGACCCAGCCTGCGAGGACGACCTTCCGCCCCGCCGCCTCCCGCCGCAACTCACCGCACTTGTCCCTGTGCACCGGTTCCCCCTTTCAACGATTCGAGCCTGCGGAGCCGCCACCGTCGGCCCCTCGCCGGCGGCACCCGTCGCACGCAATCGGTCCCGGATGGCGGTTCCCGGCCGGCGGAATTGTAGTGCGAACCCTGCCCCATCACAGGGGGAGGGCGGACGGGCAGATCGTGCGGTAGGCGCAGTAGGAGCAAGCCGCGAACGAGGGCTTCGCCGTGAAGTCGCTGGCCCGGATTCCCGCCGCGGCCTCGTGGATCGCCGTCAGGGCGCGGTGGAGCATCTTCTCGGTCGGTACCGCCCGCCCGACGACAACCTCCGGGGTGAGGAAGCGCAGCTGCACCTCGCAGGGTCGCTCCCCGAACATCCGCTCGTAGCCGAGGGCGTAGATCGCAAGCTGCAGCGACTCCCCAGCCCGCCGATCGGCCGACTCCTCCTCCACGGTGGACGTCTTGTAGTCGATGATCACCGCCCCGTCGGGAAGGCGGTCCACCCGGTCCCAGTACCCGATCACCTTCGCCTCGTCCTCGGTGAAGGCGAAGAACTTCTCCACGAACGCCGGCCGCGCCTCCGATCGTTCCTCGAACGCGTAGAACGCGTCGAGGGAGGCTGCGCCGTGGCGGAGCATCTCCTCCTCGTGAGCGGCGGACAAGAACCCCTCCGAGCGCCAGGCGCGGCGGAACACGCTGTGAAGGTCATCTCGGGGGACCGTGCGTCCCTGGATCTTGGCGAGGTGGTAGGCCTGAATCGCCTGATGGACCGCGTTCCCCAGGATCACGGTCGGGTGGAGGCGGATCGGCACGCGCAGCACGTGCACGTAGCGGTACTTGAGAGGACAGGTGAGCCAGTCGTCGACCTGGCGGAACGAGAGCTGCAGCGGGCCCGCTTCGGTGAGGACCGGGGCGGGAGGGGCGGGTTCCTTCCCCTCGCGGCGGATCCGGAACAGGGCCGGCGTCTCGGCGACCCGTGCCCCGAGGTTCTCCTCGCCCAAGGCCTCGAGGACGAACCGGGAGATCTTGGCCGCCCGCTTGCGAGGGACCTCGCCTGGAGGACGGTAGTCGTCGGCGGACAGGAGGTAGAGGTGCCGCCGGGCGCGGGTCATCCCCACGTAGAACAGGCGCCGTTGCTCCTCGAGATGGGCGAGGTCAGCCGGGAGGTCATCGAGGCGCAGGTCACAGGGCAGGGCGAACGTGGGCCGGGAGGCGCGGCCCGGGAAGAAGTCCTCGACGAGCCCGGTCAGGAACACGGCATCGAACTCCATCCCCTTCGCCTGGTGGAAGGTCATCACCTGGACCGCGTCCGTCCCCGGCACGGCCTCGCCAACCATCGGGTTCCACCCCAGCTCCCGCAGCTCGTCCACGTAGCGCACGAACCATGGCACCCGGTCGTGGCGCGCCACCTCCTCGAACCGGCGCACGACCCGCTC
>JACIWK010000019.1 GCA_014360985.1 Candidatus Bipolaricaulota bacterium | reverse complement strand
GAAGCCCTGGCCCGGAACCTGTGGGGGCTGGAGGAGCCGACCCCCGCCGTGCGGGCCCTGCTCGGGGACCTCCTCGTCCTGTCCTGCAAGCGGAGGTTCCTCCTCTGGCCCACCGAGGAGTTCAAACTGCACGGCCTCCACGGGTCCCTGACCCCGGACGAGCTCTACGTCCCCTTGCTCGCCCAATCCGTATGAAGGAGGAGCCGATGGTGATCGTGAAAGAGATGTCCGAAGTCCCGGCAGTGGACGTGTCCCACGGAACGGAGGTCGTGGGGGCTGTGAAGCGTGTTCTCATCGGACCAGCGGACCGCTCCCCCACCTTCGCGGTGCGCCTGTTCACGCTCGCTCCCGGCGGCCACACCCCCTTCCACAGCCACCCCTTCGAACACGGCGTGATCGTCCTTCACGGGACGGGAACGGTGCTCACAGCGACAGGTCTCTGCCCAATCGGCGAGGGAAGCGTGGTGTTCGTCCCCCCGGATGAGCGCCACCAGTTCCGGAACGCAGGGGCCGTCCCCCTCCAGTTCCTGTGCATCGTGCCCGTGGGGGTCGAGACGTAACCAGGAATGAAGAGGACCGTGCTCGTCGGCATGTCGGGGGGGGTGGACTCCACCGTCGCCGCCCATCTCCTCACGGAACAGGGGTACGACGTCCAGGGGCTCACCCTGTGGCTGTGGGATCCGCGAGAAGGGGAGAACCCCTGCTGTTCCGTGGACGCGGCAGGCCTCGCCGCGCGGGAGCTGGGGATCCCCCACGAGGTGGTCCAGGTCCAACCGGAGTTCCGGGCGCTCGTGGTGGAGCCGGCGCTCGATGCCTACCGACGCGGGTTGACCCCAAATCCCTGCACCGTCTGCAACCGCGAAGTGCGGTTCTCCCTCCTCCTCTGCGAGGCGGACCGCCGGGGGATCGAGTTCGTGGCCACGGGCCATCACGCCCGCGTCCGCCGCACCGAGACCAGCGCACACCTCCTGCGTGGGGCGGACCCCGCCAAGGACCAGTCGTACTTCTTGTACGCCCTTGGCCAGAGGGAGCTCGCCCGCGCGCTGTTTCCCGTGGGTGAGAAGACGAAGCGGGACATCCGGTCCCTCGCCGCATCGTTGGGCCTGACCGCGGTCCGGCTCCGCGAAAGCCAGGATCTGTGCTTCGCTCCGGCGGGCATCCCGGCCCTGATCGCGGATGCGAGGCCCGGCCCGATCCTCGATCTTGAGGGGCGGGTCCTCGGCGAGCATCGTGGGCTCCCCCACTACACGGTCGGCCAGAGGCGCGGTCTGGGGTTGCCCTCACCCGAACCCCTGTACGTGGTGGCCCTCGATGGAACGAGAAACGTGGTGATCGTAGGGCCGGAACGGGCTCTGTACTCCGAGGAACTCCGCGCCGACGCGCTTGCCTGGGTCGCCGGCGGGCCGCCGGGACCCGGCTTTGCTGCCGAGGTCCAAATCCGGTACCGCAGCGCGCCCATCCCCGCCCAGATCGCGATCAGGGGGGGAGAGGCCCGCGTGCGGTTCTCCAAGCCAGTACGAGCGGTGACGCCCGGACAGGCGGCCGTGGTCTACCGCGGGGAGGAGGTCCTCGGCGGCGGGATCATCGCCCGCATCGCCTAGCCTCACTCCGGAAGCGAAACCTCGGCCAGGCGAGGGTCGAGCGCGTCCCGTAGCCCCTCCCCGAACAGGTTCATCCCCAGCACGAACAGGAAGATCGCGATCCCCGGGAAGGTCGAGATCCACCACCCCCGTGCCGAGTACAGGTACTGCCGGCCGTCGGCGATGATCGTCCCCCAGCTCGCCTGGGGGGGCTGAATTCCCAACCCGAGGAACGAAAGCGCCGCCTCCATCAGGACCACCCACCCCACACGCAGGGTGGCAACAACGATCGCGGACGGGATCACGTTGGGGAGGAGGTGACGGAACAGGATCCGGGTCGGCCGGGCGCCGCTGGCGCGGGCGGCCTCGACGAACGCCGCTCCCTTCAGGGCCAGCACTTCACTGCGCACGATCCGGCACGTGGTGGTCCACTCCTTGAACGCCAGGGCGATCACCATGTTCGTGAACCCCGGGCCGAACAGGGCCATGAGCGCGATCGCCAGGATCAGGTAGGGGAAAGCCAGCAACACGTCCACCGTGCGCTGGATCACCGTGTCCACCCAGCTTCCCACGTAGCCCGAGACGAGGCCGAGGGTGACCCCCACCAACGTACACAGTACGACCACCACCAATCCGAGCGAGATCGAGACCCGCGACCCGTCGATGATCCGACTCAACAGGTCCCGGCCCAGGTTGTCCGTCCCCAGGGCATGCCGCCACTCCCCTCCTGCGGCCAGCGCGGGCGGACGCAAGCGGAGGGCGAGATCCCCCCGGCTCGGGTCATGGGGAACGATCCACGGGGCGAGGAGGGCGAGGAGACTGAACGCACACACCAACCCCGCCCCCGCGAGGGCGAGACGGTTGCGCCGGAACGCGCGCCACGCCCGGCCCCTCACTTCCTCCCTCCCCCCACCCCGACGCGCGGATCGAGCAGCGCGTACGACAGGTCGGCGATCAGGTTCAGAAACACGTAGGTCACGGCGTAGACGAGGACGCAGCCGCGGATCAGGGGATAGTCCCGGCTTTCCACCGCCTCCACCACCAGCCGCCCCAGGCCCGGCCAGCTGAACACGGTCTCCACCACCATGTTCCCACCCAACAGCGCGCCCACGTTGAGGGCGATGGCGGTCACCACCGGGAGCAGGGCGTTCCGGAGAGCGTGCCGGACGATGACCCGCCTTTGGGGCATCCCTTTGGCCCGCGCGGTACGCACATAGTCCTGATGGATCGTCTCAAGCAAGCTGGACCGGGTGAGACGCATCGTCATCGCCATCATCCCCGCCGACAGGGCGAGGGCAGGCATCACGAGATGGCGCAGGACGTCGACGATCGCCGGCCCGTTGCCCTGCAACATCGCGTCGAGAAGGAGGAACCCCGTCTGGCGCTCAAGCCCCGTCCCGTAGGCGGCCCGCCCCGCCACAGGCAGCACCTTGAGCGTCACCGAGAACACGAGGATGAGGACAAGCCCCAGCCAGAATCCAGGCAGGGACACGCCGAGGAGGGACACCGTCGTCCCCAGCGCATCGAGCCACGTGTTGCGCCGTACGGCAGCGACCACCCCCGCCGGGACCGCCACGAGGAGCGCGATCAGGGACGCGAACAGGGTCAACTCGACCGTGGCCGGGAGCCGCTCCCCGATCAGGACCGCCACCGGACGACGGTAGATGATCGACTGACCGAGGTCCCCGCGCACGATCCCCCCCAGGAACCGGCCGTACTGCTCAACAAACGGCCGATCAAGACCGAACTCGCGACGGACACGCTCGATCTCCTCCTGGGACACGATCCCCGCCTGGCCCATGAACAGCTCCACCGGGTCCCCGGGGGTGAGGTACATGAGGAGGAACACGACGAACGTCACCCCGAGGAGCACGGGGATGGCCTGCCCAAGTCGGCGAAGAACGTACCCGGACATGGAGCACGGGGGGAGGGCGAGCCCCTCCCCCCCACCGATCTACGGGATCAGGTCCACGTCGTGAAGGTTGATCCGGCTGTCCGGGCTCGGCCTCCACCCCACCACCCGCCGGCTGACCCCGTACGACTCCTGTGCCACCCACAGGAACGCCATCGGAGCGTCATCGTAGATCACCTGCTGCGCGATGTGGTATGCTACCCGGCGCACCTCGGGGTCCACCGTGACCCGCTCCGCCAGGTGGATCAGGCTCTCCAGCACCTTGCTCGAGTACCCGCTGAAGTTCCCCCGCTCCCCGGTCACGAGCTTGGGGATCATGATGTCGTTCGGCTCGAGGGTCGAGTTCCCCCAGTCCCCGAGGTGCATCATCCGCCGTCCGGCGAGGAGTTCCGCCTGCAGCACCCCCCACTCCCACACCTGGACCTTGGCGTCGATCCCCACCTCGCGCAGCATCTCCGCGATCACCAGCGCCACGTCACGGAAGTGGGCCTGGGTGTCGATCGTGACCGAGAACCCCGCCCCGCACCCCGCGGCGGCGAGGAGGGCGCGTGCTTTCTCGGGATCGTACCCGTACGGCGTCAGCGGAGCGTAGAACGGCGAATCCGGCGACATGATGGTGGGGATGGGCGTGGCCAACCCATCGAGGATGAACTCGATGATCCTGTCCACGTCGATCGCGTAGTTGACCGCCCTCCGCACGCGCACGTCGTCGAACGGGGGTGTGTTGACGTTCATCTCCAGGAACGCGCTACGGGTCCCGCGAACGCTCATCACGGCGAGGTTCGGATCGGCATCGATCTCCGGGATGAGGTCGACCGGGATCCGGGTCGCGATGTGGATGTCGCCCGCGCGCAGGGCGGCGATGCGGGTCGAGGTCTCGGGGAGCACCCGGAAGATGACCCGATCCACCAACGCTGGCCCCACCGGGGGGAGGTCTGGGGAACCGCCGTAGTAGCCGTCGTAGCGCTCCATCACCACTTGCTGTCCTCTGTCCCAGCGCACGAACTGAAACGGCCCAGTGCCGATCGGCCGCTCGGCGAACTGCGCGTCACCGACCGCCTCCACGTAGTGCTTGGGGACGATCAAGGTGTGAGGAAGGAACGAGGGGAGCGCGGCAAACGGAACCGAGGTGATGAGTTTGACGGTGAGAGGGTCGATGGCCACGGCGTCCGACACGGGATCGAGGAGGCTCTTGCGGGGTGAGGTCAACCCCCCGATCCTCCCCTCCTTGACCGTTCGCTCGACCGTGAACACCACGTCCTCGGCCGTGAACGGGGTCCCGTCGTGCCAGGTCACCCCATCGCGAAGGTAGAAGATCCACTCCGTTTCCGAGACCCGCTCCCAGGACACAGCGAGCTCGGGAACGATCCTCCCGTCCGGCGTCCGCGTCACCAAACCGTCGAACATGTTGCGGAGGATTGTCTCTGTCTCCCGATGGCGGAAGTTGCCTGGATCCATCGTCATCGCATCGGCTTCGATCCCCACAACGAGCGTTTTGACTGTCTGACTTGAACCCAATAGGGAAACCGCAACTGCGGCCACCATCATCAACCACATGACCCTTGTTCTCTTCATCTCTCCCTCCTTGCGTTAGAGTATGGAACAGCAGTTGCATCAGGGGGGAGTTCGTACCTTTCTCACCTCCCCTACGTTGGGATGACCACCGCGTTCAGCATAGCGGTCGATCTGGACCTCCGCAAGGGGGCCCGGAGCGCGACCAGCAGAGGCTCACCCGGAGGGGCTTGGATCAGGCGAGCTTCGGGGGGATGACGATCTTCCCGAGGTTCTTCTCGTACTTGTCGATGTTCTCCCCGATCGCCTCGTACAGGCGCTTCATGTGGCGCGGGGAGAGGATCACGCGCGACACGAGGACCGCCTGCCCCCGTTCCCTCGTCTGGGCCTGGGGATCCACGAGGAGGAAGTCAATGAAGAACTCATCCGGCTGATGGGAGATCACGGCGAGGTTCGAGTAGACCCCTTTGCGGGTCTCCATTTCGGCTCCAACCTGCATCTCTCGTTCTGTGACCATGGCACCTCCATCGAGCATCCTAGCCCTCCCCCCGCAGCCCGGCAAGCTCCAACCGCGTTCAGGTTTCGCGGAGGCCCGTCATCCCGTATAATCCTCGGTCTTCATGCGCGGAATCTTCCGAGAGCTGTGGCGGTACCGCTGGCGCCTGCTCGCAGGCGTTCTTGCTTTGTTCGTGGTCGATGCTCTTCAGCTCATCGCCCCGCTCATCGTGCGCAGCGCGGTGGACGACCTCGTGGGGGGGACGGGGGCCGGTCTCGTCCGCTACGCCCTGTACCTCACCGCGATCGCGGTGGTCGTGTTCGGGTTCCGGTTCGTGTGGCGGATCCTCCTCTTCGGTGCGGGGCGCCTGATCGAGCGGGACATGCGGAACCGCCTCTACACCCACCTCCTCACGCTCTCCCCCGCCTACTACGTCGAGCACTCCACCGGCGACCTCATGGCCCACGCCACGAACGACCTCGAGGCCGTCCGTCGCTCGTGCAGCATGGGCGTGCTCATGGCCTCCGACGCGGTGATCATGATCTCGTTCTCGCTCGCGGCGATGATCGGGATCTCCCCGCTCCTCACCCTGTACGCGTTCATCCCGCTCCCGTTCATCACCGTGGCGGTGATGGGATTCGGGAAGCTCATCCACCGCCGGTTCGAGCGGGCCCAGGCCGCGTTCTCGGCCCTCACCGAGCGCGTGCGGGAGGCCCTGTCGGGGATTCGCCTCCTGCGGGCGTTCGCCCGCGAGGAGGGGATCGAGGGGGCGTTCGCCCAGACGAACCGCGAGAACGTGGAGGCGAACCTGTCCCTCACCCGGGCGTGGGGGGTGTTCGAGCCGATGGTGGGGCTGCTCGCGGGTCTGGGCACAGCGATCGTCGTCTGGTTCGGGGGGCGAGGGGTGCTGGCCGGCACGCTGAACCTTGGGGATCTGGTGGCGTTCACGAGCTACCTCGGGATGATGGTGTGGCCGATGATGGCGATCGGCTGGATCGTGAACACCCTCCAGCAGGGTGCGGCGTCGATGAAGCGGTTGGACAAGATTTTCGCCGAGAAGCCCGAGATCACGAGCCCGGCGCGGCCCGTTCCCCTTCCCCCCTCGCGGCGGATCGAGTTTCGGAACCTCACCTTCGCCTACCCCGGCACCGATCGGCCGGCCCTGCGCGACGTGAAGCTCGTGGTCGAGGAAGGGATGACCCTCGGGGTCGTCGGCCTCACCGGGTCGGGGAAGTCGACCCTCGTCCGCCTTCTGCCGCGGCTCTACGATCCCCCGCCGGGGACGGTGCTCCTCGGGGGAGTCGACGTGCGGGAGCTCGACCTCGCGGAGCTCCGGGCCCAGATCGCGATGGCCCCCCAGGACGTGTTCCTGTTCTCGGCCACGCTCCGCGAGAACATCGCCTACGGCCGCCCCGACGCGAACGACGACGCCGTGCGCGAGGCAGCGCGGCTCGCGGGCCTGGACGAGGAGATCGCCGCGTTCCCCGACGGCCTGGACACGCTCGTGGGGGAGCGGGGCGTGACCCTGTCCGGCGGGCAGCGGCAGCGGGTGGGGATCGCCCGCGCCCTCCTCCTTGACGCGCCGATCCTCGTCCTCGACGACGTCCTGTCGTCGGTGGACGCCCAGGTGGAGGAGGCGATCCTCGGCCACCTGCGCCGCGTGTTGACCCGGCGGACGGCGATCGTCGTCGCCCACCGGATCACCGCCGTGCGCGACGCGGACCACATCATCGTCCTCGACGGCGGGCGGATCGTCGAAGAGGGCGACCACGCCCACCTCGTCCGGCGGGGCGGCCTCTACGCCCGGCTGAACGAGCTTCAGCAGGCCCTGGTGCGATGAACGGACACCACCACCACGACCACGACGAGGAGCAGCTCGGGAAGGCGATCGACTTCCGCCTCCTGCGGCGGATGATTCGGTTCGCGCGGCCGTACCGGCTTCTGTTCGTCCTGGCGTTCCTTCTTGCGGGCGGGATCACGGTGATCGAGCTCGCGATGCCGTACCTCGTGAAGACGGCGGTCGACTCGGTCCTCGTCCTCCCCTGGCTCGAGGTCCGGGCCGATGCCCCGCCGGTCCCGGGCGCGGTCCCCTACGACCCAGGAACGTTCCTCGTTGACGGGCGGACCCTTCCCGAGCCCGTGCGCCAGGCCCTGGAGGAGGACGGCCGCGTTCTCCGGCGGTTCCTCGTCGTCCCTCCCGGCACCGCGGAGGCCGAGCTCGCCTCGCGGTACCCGGACGCGTTCCGGCTCACCGCGGCCGGCCCCGCCGCCCCCGAGGAGGCGCTGCGGGCGATCCCCGCCGGCGACCTCCTCCGGCTGCGCCTGTCGGCGGTCCAGGTGCTGGGGATCCTCGCCCTGGCCTACCTCGGGTTCCTCGTCCTGCGGTTCCTCCTCTCCTACGGCCAGGTGTACACGCTCCAGTACGCCGGGCAGCGGATCCTGTACGACATGCGGCGGGCGGTGTTCGGGCACCTCCTGCGGCTCCCGATGAGCTACCTCGACCGCCAGCCCGTGGGGCGGCTCGTCACCCGGGCCACGAACGACGTCGCCGCGATCAACGAGATGTTCACCCAGGTCCTCGTGCGCCTCCTGCAGGACCTCCTCATGATCGCTGGGGTCCTGGGGATCATGTTCCACCTCAACGTCCGACTGACCCTGATCCTGCTCGCGTTCACCCCGTTCATCCTCGTCCTCGCGTTCTGGTTCCGGAAGCGGGCCCGCGAGGCGTACAGCGCCGCCCGGCGCGTCCTGGCCCGGATCAATGCCTACATCGCCGAGTCCCTGTCGGGGATGGGGATCATCCAGCTGTTCCGCCAGGAGAAGCGGAGCATGGACGCGTTCGCCGAGATCAACCAGCGCTTCTTCCGCGCCCAGATGCGCTCGATCACCGTGTACGGCGTGTTCGGGCCGGTGATCTCCGTGATGCAGAACCTCGCGCTGGCCCTCCTCATCTGGTACGGGGGCCGGGGGGTCCTGTCCGGCGCCTTCACCCTGGGGGCGCTCGTCGCGTTCACGAGCTACATCCGGATGCTGTTCCAGCCGATGGTGAACCTGTCCGAGCAGTACAACATCCTCCAGGCGGCGATGGTCGCCGCGGAGCGGATCTTCGGGATCCTCGACGAGAAGCCGGAGCCGACCGGGAGCGCTGCCCTGCCGACCCTGCGCGGCGAGATCGAGTTCCAGAACGTGTGGTTCGCCTACAACGGCGCGGACTGGGTGCTCAAGGACGTGTCGTTCAAGGTCGCCCCGGGCGAGCGGATCGCGATCGTTGGCCCCACGGGGTCGGGAAAGACGACGATCGTCGGGCTCACGCTCGGGTTCTACCGGCCGCAGAAGGGGCGCGTGCTCGTGGACGGGGTCGACCTGGCCCAGCTCGACCTCCGCAACTACCGCCGCAAGCTCGCCCTCGTTCCGCAGGAGGTGTTCCTGTTCTCCGGCGACGTGGCGGAGAACATCCGGATGTGGGACGGGGTCGTCCCCGCCGACGCGGCCCAGGAGGCGGCGAAAGCGGTTGGGGTCCACGACCATCTGGCCCAGCTCCCCGAGGGGTACGGGACCCAGGTCAAGGAACGCGGGGTCCGGCTGTCGGTCGGGGAGCGGCAGCTCTTGTCCCTCGCGCGGGCGGTGGCCGCCGACCCGAAGTTCATCGTCCTCGACGAGGCGACGGCGAACATCGACTCCCAGACCGAGGCCCAGGTCCAGGGGGCGCTGGAGAGGGTCCTCGCCGGGCGGACCTCGATCGCGATCGCTCACCGGCTGAGCACGATCCGCAACGCGGACCGGGTCCTGGTGATCCACGACGGGAAGCTCGTCGAAGAGGGGCCGGTGGAGGATCTCCTCGCCCGGAAGGGCCTGTTCTGGGCCCTGTGGCAGCTGCAGTTCGCGGGCGAGGCGCGCGCCGAACCGTAGAAAAGATCAGCGCCGGCCGCCAGCGAGGCGGGCGAGGAGCGCCCGCACGTCGGGCGGTCCGGGAAGGCGGTACGCCGCCCGGGACCGGCTGCCCCCGACCTTGATCGTCCAGCACCCCGCGGGCAGGGACGCGAACAGGTCCTCGTCCGTCCGGTCGTCGCCCATGGCGAGGACGAACCCCCACTCCCGCTCCAGCCACCGCGCCGCGGCCAGGCCCTTGTGGAACGGGCCCGCCTTGACCTCGATCACGTGGTCGCCCTCGAGGACGTGGAGGGCGAGCTGCGCAGCGAGGTCCCGCAGCTCCTCTCTCAGCTCCGGGACGCGCAGCCGCGACGCGTACGGTTCCGCCCGGCGGAAGTGCCACGCCAGCGCGAACGCCTTCTCCTCGAGGATCGCCCCCGGGGTTCGCCGGAGGTACCGCTCGAGGAGCGGCCGCACCCGCGCCTTCCACGCCGCGTCGCGGGACACCGTGGCCCGCCACGCGCCCCCCCGCTCCCGGACCCACGCCCCGTGTTCGGCGACGAGGCCCACGTCGAGGTCGCCCAACCACGCCGCGAGCGTCTCCCGATCGCGGCCGCTCACGATCACGACCTCGTTCCGGGAGCCCTCCGCCAGCCGGGAAAGGAGGGTCCGCAGCTCCCGGTCCGGCCTCGCCTGGGCCGGGGTCGGGGCAAACGGGACGAGGGTCCCGTCGTAGTCGAGGAGGAGGAGGCGGCTCTCCGCCTTCGTGTACGCGGCGGCCAGACGATCGGCCGCCTCCCGCTCCAGGGGCTGGGGAACGTGCTCGGGCCGGCCGCGCGCCCCGAGCTCGGCCAGGAAGTCCGCCGCCCACGCCTCCACCGTGTGGGCCGCCACCCGCTCCTGCATCCGCCGCATCCGCTCCACCCGCTCCCGCTTGGGGAGCTCCAGGGCCTCCCCGATCGCCCGGGCCAGGCCCGGGACGTCGTTCGGGTTCACGAGGAGCGCCTCGCCGAGCTCCTGCGCCGCTCCCGCGAACTCGCTCAGGACGAGCACCCCGTCCCCGTCGACCTGGCTCGCCACGTACTCCTTGGCGACGAGGTTCATCCCGTCGCGGAGCGGGGTCACGAGCGCCACGTCCGCCGCCCGATACAGGGCGACCAGCCGCTCGAACGGCACGCTCCGATAGAGGTACCAGATCGGAACCCACCCCACCGACCCGTGCCGCCCGTTGATCCGCCCGACCCGCTCGTCGATCTGCCGCTTGAGGTCGCGGTACTCCTCGACCCGGGTCCGGGAGGGAACGAGGAGGAAGATGAGCGTCACCCGCTCCCGCCACGCCGGGTTCTCCGCGAGGAAGAGGTCGAACGCCTCCAGCCGTTCCAGCACGCCCTTTGTGTAGTCGAGGCGGTCCACGGAGAGGATGACCTTGCGGTCACCCACGTGGCGCCTGATCCGCCCCGCCTCGCGCCGGGCGGCCGGCGCCTCCGCCGCGGTCCGAAACCGGTCGTAGTCGATCCCCATCGGGAAGGCGTCCGCGCGCACCGGCCGCTCGCCTCCGTCCACCTCCCCCGACGCGTGGCCCCGGCCGAGGAGGGCGTGCACCGCGTCGAGGAAGTGGCCGACGTAGTCGTGGGTGTGGAACCCCACGAGGTCGGCGCCGAGGAGCCCCTCGAGGATCTCCCGCCGCCAGGGGAGCAGGCGGAACACCTCGTAGGAGGGAAACGGGATGTGGAGGAAGAACCCGATGCGGACGTCAGGGAGCCGGGCGCGGAGGAGCGCCGGGACGAGCATGAGGTGGTAGTCCTGGACCCAGACCGTGTCCCCGGGGCGGGCGACCTCGGCCGTGGCGGCGGCGAACCGCTCGTTCACGCGGCGGTAGGCGTCCCAGTGGCCGCGGTCGTAGGTCGCGTGCTGGGTGAAGTAGTGGAAGAGCGGCCAGACCGTGCGGTTGCTGAACCCGCCGTAGTAGTCGCGCACGTCGCGCGCGGTGAGAAACACGGGTACGCAGTGGACGTCGGCGAGATCCCGGCAGACGGCGGTCTCTTTCCCCCGCAGCGCGTCCGCGGCGATCCCCGGCCACCCGACCCACAGGCCCTCGCCCGCAGCGTGGACCGACCGGAGCCCGGTGGCGAGACCCCCCACGCTGGGGACGAACTGAACGGTTCCTTCCTCCTGCTTGGCCGTCACCGGGAGCCGGTTCGAGACGATGATCACCCTGCTCAGCGTCGGTCACCTCCTGGGGAGCTTCGCGTTGGCGCGCCGCACCTCCGCAGCACGCAGAGGGAGACCCCGGATCACCGTACCACCCGCCCCGCCAGGGATCAACCTGTTCAGTGTCCGCATTCCGTACCAGGAGACAAGCTCGACGATTCGCGCCCCGCTCGTCAAGCGCGGAAGGGGCTCCCTGGAACCCGGCACACCCCCTCGCGGGACGCCCCGCGCTATAGTGGACCCAACCGTTGGGCGTTCCCGGAGGCAACGATGGACATCGAGATCCGCAGGTTGACCCCCGACCTCGTCGAGGACTACGTGGGGTTCTTCGACACCACTCCCCATGCGGACAACGAGGAAGAGCACCGCTGCTACTGCGTGTGGTGGTCGACCGACGATTGCGAAGGCAAGGACTTCACGTCGTCCGTGGACGCAAGGAGGGACTGGGCCATCCGGTACGTGCGGGGAAACCACATCCAAGGCTACCTCGCCTACCGGGACGGCAAGGTCGTCGGCTGGTGCAATGCCAACACCAAGGCCGATTGCCTGCAGTGCTACTGCTGGCGCCGGTTCATGGGCGCCGTCCGGACCGAGGAACCCACACCGGAGACGAAGGTGAAGTCCGTGTTCTGCTTCGCGATCGCGCCCGAGGTGAGGCGGATGGGGATTGCGAAGCTGCTCCTGGACCGCGTCTGCCACGATGCTCGTGAGGACGGGTTCGACTGCGTGGAGGCCTACCCGAAGAAGGCGTTCGTGAGCGAGGCCGAGGACTTCACGGGCCCCGCCGAACTGTACAGGAAGAGTGGATTCTCCGTGCACTACGAGACGAACGAGCAGCTCGTGATGAGGAAGCAGCTCAAGTGATCCATGATGGCGCATGTCCAGCGTGAGGAAACGACGTCCTGAACAGCCAGGCACGGAATGAGACCTTACCCCGTTGGCACGTGCACTTGGCCTATCCAACACAGCTCCTATTTCCGCGATGCCTGGGCCTCGCCCTGGGGCACGCTGTACGATTCCTGCTCCTTGGGTGTAGTGATGGCGACACCGGCTGTACCCGCCAGGCAAGCCTTCAAGACCCACGACTGTGCGTAGAACACTCTTCGTCCCCGTCTGAGCTTGCGGAGCCAACCGTCGCGCACATGCCTCTCAGCCCTCCGCCACGCTGTACTTACAGCGCATCGCCAGTGGCATGCCAAATCCTCGCATGGAACCCCTGCTTCCCCACGAGCTTCGAAAAGGCGCCAGATCTCGACAATCTCATTCGGAATGTGCCATCTGTAGACCAGGAACCCCTCTTGGCTCATCCGAACAACTGCCAGGGTCCTGGAACCCGGGGCAGCTGTTGAACGCACCTCCCTGCCTACAAGACCCGCGAGACTGGCAAGGGTAGCGGAGGCGCCTGCTCCCTTCTTCAGCTGCGGGACCACGATGGTCAAGCCAGGGCAGACTCCGCCCTGACTCAGGGCAGTCTTGACGAAGGTTCCGTCGGATGTAACGACTGCCGCGCCTGATGAGAGAGCTGCTTGTGTGATGCTCGTGTCGCTCCTCTCTGCAAGACGCGCATCGCCTACATGGACGACGTAGTGGCCCTGTTCCTGAAGGGCACGTTTCAGCCGTGTGTCGCCGAAGCTCACTGACTGGTCAATGAAGACTGGGCGTGCGATTCCCCGAGGGGATGTGCTGGAGTATGTGGAGAGCGCTTCAGGGCTCGCGTCAGCTTGATGCGGTCGATCCGTCATCTTCCGGCCTCGGCTGGCGCCTCTCGTCGACAGTCTTGATGTCGTCCTCTGTGAGGCCGTAGAGGCGGTAGACGATTTGGTCGATCAGGCCGTCGGTAAGGCGGAGACGCTCCTTGATTGGCCGAAGCTTGGACAGGCTGCGCTCGTAGGCCGCGCGGAGTTGCGCCATGAACTCGTGGGAGAGCGGACGCCTGATCCGATTCTTATTCTTCTGAAGGATCCCCCAGAACTCGGTGAACGGGAGCTCGGGTTCGCCCTTCTGGTAGTCGCCGAGGTAGTTCTTGAGCTTAGCTTTGCCGGTCAGGGCCTCGATCCCGGTGTTGCCGTTCTTGTCCGGCTGCACCTGCAATTCGGCTTCGAGCCAGGCGAGAAAGTTCCTCATCTCCGCCTGCTTCTCCTTGTTCAACCGGATCATCTCCTCGGCGAGGAAGGCGAGGAAATCGTGGACCACGTCGCTCTGTTCCCACGGAGCGCCTACGGGGATCTGCCAGTCCTTGTTCAAGGGATCACCGTTGTGCCTTCTGACCAGATCTGGGTCCGTCGGATGGCTTCTCTGCAAGCGCTCTTCCACAAACCGTAGGGTGGTAGAGAATAAGTCGGCTGAAGATTGTCTAGTACGATAGGTCAGGAGGTCCTGGCGGTAAATTGCGTGCCCTTTCTCCGCCAGCCGGGCCTGTTCGCTGTTAGGGGTAACAAAGGAGATGCGGCGTATTGGTAGCTGAGTGAGCTGAGAGACGCGCGCGTAGGGGAACAGACGGTCCTCGAAGACGAAGGCGATGCGGAACCACGAGTTCAAGAGTCGTGAGTTGATCAATGCACACAAGAAGAGGAGATTGCACTGCGCGACTTTCTCTGTCACGTAGATCGTATTCAGAACCCTGCTCCTACTTGTGTCGACAGATGCCTGCAGATCCACGCCCACGCGCCGGATGAGGAGCTTCTCATCCTGTTCATACAAGGCAGCGGGTTTGAACGTGTTGACATCGCCTTCATCCCAGGCTACCCAGTGTCGAGGCGAGTAGTCATAGCGCTGCAGGTCATCACCAAAGCCAAGCGGGACGGAACTCTCTGAAGGTGTCCTTCTCACGAACGGTGCGTTCTTACCTGCTTCGATTCCTCTGGTGAGGGCGAGGAGTTCCCCAAGGCGCCTTGTGTTACGGGCCGTCGCAGCAAGGATTGACGACTCCGTCGAGGCCGCGCGCAGGGGGATCGTTTTGAAAGGCATAGACCTAGAAAGATCATGGTCCAGCCATCCGAGAGGTATCGTGCCTTCGGGGCGCACCGAATGCAACGCGATCCACGCTGCCGAGATGCCCTTTCTAACTAGGGGAATGACTGACTCAACGCCGACACCGCCGAATGGCATGCCAGCGTCCCCGAGCTGCACAAGCTCGCGGCTATCCAACCAGCATGCACGAAGCCCCTCGTAGCTTTCGCTAGACAGTGCTGGTCGCGGGATAATAAACGACCACTGCCCCCCAAATCGGAGCAGGCGATAAGACTGCTCGAAGAAGAGCGCAAATGCGTCCCACTGGCCCTCTGCAAGACGAAAAGCACTTGTCAGGTACGGTGAATCATCGCGAAGTGCGCCTCGTTTTACATTGAGGTAAGGGGGGTTCCCTAGAACTACTGAAAACCCAGCGCTTTCGCCTTGTCTGCGTCCAAACTGGTCGAAGAACACCTCGGGGAACTCGAGCTCCCAGTGGAAAAAGTGCCGGCAAGCCGCCTCGTCTTGAGCACGCTGGAACCACTCCTGGGAACGGACTTCTTCCTCCCACTTCGCCGGTGGATCGGCAAGCTTGAGGAGCATGGCCTCGTAGTTGCCCTCGTTGACCTCAACCCCAAAGCAGGTGGAGGTCCACACACCGGCAACCTCCTTGAACGGCCGAAGGAGTCCCAAGATGCGGCCGTGTATCGCTTCCTTCTCGCGGATGTCCTCGACCCGGTCTGAGGGCTTGCGCAGAAGCTCCATCACGTCGCTCAACACCGTCGGGAGCTTCTGACGGAGCTTCCCCTCGAACAGACCGATCGTGTGCGCATCAACTGATCTGGCCTTGCCCTTCCTATCTGGCCTAGGGAGCTGGCCGAGGTCCTTGATCCACGCGCCGATGAGGGAATTGCCCACCCGCAGGTGGTGGTCGAGGAACGACAAGGGTCGGTCCTTGGCTGTGGTGTAGATCCAGAGGGAGAGTTTGGCCAGTTCGACGGCCAGCGGGTTCAGGTCGACGCCGTAGATGCAGCGTTCCACTACTTCTCGCCGAGCCCAACGCACGTCTTCTTCGTCGCTCTCCCCCGGGGCACTGCCCAGCGCCTCGATGAGCGCACGGGCCAGGAAGTCGGTTGCTCCCACGAGGAAGTGGCCGGAGCCCATGGCTGGGTCCAGAACCTTGATCGAGAGGATCTCGTCTATCAGGCGGCCGTCGAGCTCGCTGAGCTTCTTCTGGTAGAACTCGCGGTTCTGGCCGCGGGCCTTCTTGTACTCCTCTTCGAGCCGCTTTCGCTCCTCGGCGATGTTATGCTTCTTCTCTTCGACCAGGGGGCCAAGGGTGTGGTTGACGATGTACTTCACGATGTAATCGGGCGTGTAGTAGCTTCCGGAAGTCTTTCGTTCGCCCTTGTCCGTCTGCAGGTAGACCTCGCCCGCGTAGTAGATGCGCAACGGGCGCCGGTCTCCAAGCTCCTCTTTGGGCACGAAGACTTCCCGATCTTTCTCCTTGACTACAGCGGTGTCCACGGTGGCTACGCGTAGGTGGTGCTCGAGAAGGCCCTCGTAGATTGAACCCAGATCTCGGATGTCGAGATCCCGGTAGCTCATCGGTCCACGCCCCATGCGGCCCGCGGCTTCGGCCCGGGCCAGGCAGTCCACAGCCTGGGCCAGGTAGTGGTCGCCGAGCTTCCAGCGGGCGAGCAAGGGGTGCTTGCCCGGATCGAACAAGCCGCCGTTGTACGGAGGCACCGAGAGGTACGGGTCGCCTTCGTTCACGATGCGGAAGAGCACGCCAAGCCTGCTCCACAACACATCCGCAGCTGGGCTGAAGGTACGGCGTTCATCAAGACGACGGGCGATCTCGTTGGCCATACCCCGCAGGCTGTAGGAGTCGCGGTAGTCGGCCTTGTCCAACGGGAGAAGCCTCCGATCCTCGGCGTAGAACAGGAACAGGAACCGGTAGATGAGGACGAACGTGTTCTCCCGGATCGCCTCGAGATCATCCCCCGTCAACCCGTTGCCCGGGCACTTGAGGAACCCTTCGGCAAGGAGCCGCAGGGCCTCGTACACGTTGTCCTTGAGCTCCTTGCCCACCTTGGCCACGTAGTCACGGCTTCCGGAAAGGACGCGGTCGAGGAAACCCGTGGCCAAGGCCTCCTTCCGGAAGAAGGCGAAGAAGTAGAGGAAGTCCTCGCTGTACGTCTCGAGGAGCGCGACGAGCTCCACTTCGTAGAACACGTCCATGCGGTAGCTGGAGTCCCGGTGGTAGAGCCGCCACCGCCGGCCGTTGGTGAGAAGGCCCCACCTGCGGTCGGTGGCCCGCAGGTAGTAGTCGATCTGGTAGCTCGGGGCAGTCTTGTCGAACGACTCACGGCCCCCCTTGTCCCGGCGATCGAGAGACCGGTCCCAGGCCTTGGCGTCCGCCACTGCGAGGGCCTTGGCGAAGTACTCGGTGCGGCCCTTGGCTGTGGCCTCAGCCGCGGCTAGATCGTCGGGATTGGCGAAGAACGCGTAGTCGGGCGACCGACGCCCCTCGGGGGAGGGGACGTCGGGCTGGACGGCGTAGCTGTCCTTGTAGCCCAGCGCGTCGAGCACGGGGCGGATGAAGAGCTGCTCCACCTGTGCCTCGTTCGACGCGGGGAGTTGAGCCTTCACCTTGTCGTAGATGGACCGGATCGCCCGCCAAACAGCTTCCGCGTCCTTGGCCGAGGCGCGGAAGAACTCGTCCTCACGCACGAGCTCGGTCAGGTAGTAGTCCGAGAACAGGCCCTGGTTGTTCACACCCGGGGGCAGAACGTCGGCCGGATGCCCACCCGCGTTGGGGGTCAACGCTCCTCCTTGGGCGACACGAACTCCACCACCGCCAGGCTGGCCAGCCGTGGCTCCTCGTCCACCACGATCTCCATGTTCCCCAGCTCCTCGCTTCGCTTCTGTACCTTGGCCCGCAGTCGCTCCAACTCGCGCTCGGCCTCTTGGAGGTCGTATTCGCGCAGCCGAAGCGTGTTCTCCAGGCGTCGCCGCTCCGCGTCGTCCTCCGAGAGGGTCATCTGCCCCTGAACTTCGCGGATTCGGCGGCGGGCCTCGCTGAGCTTGTGCTTGATCTGGGCCTCCTTCACCCCGGCGTAGGTGGCGAGGTCCTCGCGCATGCGGGCAACGAGCCGAATGCGGCCAGCCTGGATCTCCTCTTCGAGGGTCGCGGCCGCCTCACGGGCCAGGCGCACCGCGGTCTGCCCACACTGGACGAGGTCCCCCAGACGAGCATGCAGGGAAGGGGGAAGAACAGGGGGCTCCCGCCCCGTGGTGCCAAGCACCGGGACCTCTGAGAGCACCTCTGGGCGCGCACGGCCCTCAAGGTCGACGAACACCTGATGGAACCTCTTGGCCACGGTCTGGCTCATCCCGTCCGTGAACTCGAGGATGAAGGTTGCCAGGATGCCGGTGAGGCCCGCCCAGCGCTCCGAGGGGATCCGCTTGACCGTCGCCACGCCCCTGAGCTCAAGGGCGCCGCACTCGGCGATGATCGCATCGAACAGGGGATGGCCAAACGCGATCAGGTCAACCTCGTGGGGGCGCGTGTTCCGGGCGACCGCCCGGTCGAAGGTCGCCCTCTCGTACTCCGGCCGAACCCCCGGTCGCTGGAGTTCGGCGGGCACCCCGCTGATCCTCACTTCCCCCTGGCCGGCACCAGGCCGGATCTTCGCCCCCCGGCTGGTGAGGTAGGCCTCGGCGAGGCGGCGCAGGTCCTCTCCTGTTGCCGACACCCGCCGGGCATCCCGGAGAAGGGACAACGCCCGCTCGTGGTCGTAGTGGCGCACGTCCATCAGCAGTTCTTCCTCCACCACGGCGAGCATCCACGCCCGCTCCTCGGCCGCCCGGGCTGCCTGTTCGGCCGTCACCTCGGGGGGTCGATTCTCGGCCAACGCGCTCATGAGAAGCTCCTGGAGATCGACCCCCTCCATCAGCGACCCGAGCACGTCGTGGACTTCGCCTGGCACATCGGCCCGGATCTGCTCCAGGCGCTCCAGAAGCCGCGCGAGGATCGAGTCCTCGCGGGTGTTCGTCACGAACAGGTTGTGGACCAGAACGTCCCGCTTCTGGCCGTAACGGTGGAGGCGACCGATCCGCTGCTCGATCCGGTTGGGGTTCCACGGCAGCTCGTAGTTGACCATGAGGTGACACTTCCAATGCAGGTTGAGCCCCTCCCCAGCGGCGTCGGTGGCGAAGAGGAGGGGCGTGCCCGACTCCTCGAATTGGCGCTGGCTCATCTTCCGGGCGAGCATGGACATCTCGCCGTGGATTGTGGCGAAGTCCCAGCCTCGTTCACGGGCCAGTCGCTCCAGGTAGTGGAGCGTGTCGCGGTACTCCGTGAACACGAGCACCTTCTCCTCCCGCTCGCGAAAGAGCTCCTCCAGGAACCCGAAGAGCGTGTCGGCCTTCGTGTCCACCCGAATCGCGTTGGCCTTCTGACAGAGTTCGCGCAGCTTGGCGATCTCGGTGTCGACGTGGGTGAACACGGGGAGAGACTCCAAGCGGCGCTCGATCTCCTCGCGCTCGGCATCGGACAGGCTATCGGGGTCCTCGAGATACTCATTGAGTCGCCGCTCCTCATCCGGAGAGAGCGCGACCTGCGATGCGTCGGCAGTCCGGAGCCGCTCCAGCGACTGAAGCCGACGCTCAAGGGAGCGTCGGATCGCCTCGATCGAGGACACCATCCTCTTCTGGAAGAGGACCATCAGGAACCCGGCTGCTCTGTTCTTCGCCTCGCGCGCGAGGTTGTAGCCCTCCGCGACGTAGGCGGTGACAGCTTGATACAGCTCTTCCTCTGCTGGAGTGAACTCCACAGGCAGCGTCCTCACGTGGCGCTGGACGAATACAGGCTTCCCGGTCTCATCCAGGATCTCGCGCTTGGTACGACGAATGGCCACCCGCGCCACCTGGGACCGGGTCACGGAATCCAGGTCAGGGAAGCTGTACTCGTCAAGGAGGGTCAGGAGAGCGTGGAATGCGTACCGGTCGCCGTTGTGAGGGGTTGCGGAGAGGAGAAGGAGCGAGTCGGTCCGCTCGGCGAGGGCCCGGGCAAGATCGTAGCGTTGCGTAGCCTCGGCCTTGCTCCCGTACCGACGCGCGCTCAGCTTATGGGCCTCGTCGAAGATGACGACGTCCCAGCGTGTGCGTTCGAGCTGGGCGCGGATCTCCGCGCGTTTGGCCAGGTCAAGCTTGGTGATGATCCGGTCCTCTCTGTCCCACGGGTTCTGCTCCGGGGGGAGCTTGTCCAGAAGCTGACGCAGGTAGGGGCCGTCGTAGAACACGTAGTCGCGGTTGAACGCCTGCCGGAGCTCCTCCTTCCACTGCGGGGCCACGGCCGCGGGAGCGACGATGAGGACGCGGTCAGCCCTCCCGCGGGCCGTCAGCTCTTCCAGGATCATTCCGGCTTCGATCGTCTTGCCGAGGCCTGTGTCGTCAGCGATTAGGTACCGGTGCGGAAACCGCGAGAGCACCTGATGAACGGCGAAGACCTGGTACGGCTCGAGGTTGATCCGCGAACTGGAGAGACTGACAAGGCGTTCGTACTCGAAGATCGTCGAAAGCCGGAGCGTCTCGTTGAGCAGGTCGAAGTCGATCTCCGGGGTGAACCGCCCGTCGGTCAGGTGGTCGAGGGGGCCCTTGATCTGCTCAATCGTGGTGGGCGGGGACGTGTAGGTCTGGGTCCTGCCCCCGTCCGGGAAGAAGATCGTGTACCGCCACCGCCCGCTTCCGACGGGCTCGGCCTTGCGCACCTCGCCAGGCTCACCGTACACAAGAACCCGCGAGCCCGGCGAGAGAGCTTCGATGCCGCGCGTTGTTGTCCCCTCACCCGTGCTAGCAGTCATGTCTGGCCGGAACTGGCAGAACCCTACGCCATCATAGGGGAATCTGAACTTGCAGGCAAACCAAGCAGGGAACGCCCGGTTCTCGGAAGGATCCCTGGGGCTGAGGCGTCGGGCCGGCGCAGGGCTTGTGAGGTAGCCCACCAGGGCATCGCCCCGCACCCGGTGGGCGAGAGCGCCAGCGACCAGCCCGCCTAGAACCGGAGCAGGTACCGGGGGCCGAACACCTCGGTCCACCCTTGGAGGCCGCCCACGAGGTACGTCGCGTGCACGAACCCCGCCTGGTTCAGGATCTGGGCGGCCTGCTTCCCGAGAGCGCCGGTGGCGCAGTAGCAGACGATGGGGACATCGCGCGGCAGGCGCTCGACCCACTGCGCCAGGTTCAACTCCAGGTCGAGAAGGGGAACGTTCACCGCCCCGAACAGGTGCCCCAGGCGGTACTCGGCGGCACT
>JACIWK010000018.1 GCA_014360985.1 Candidatus Bipolaricaulota bacterium | reverse complement strand
TCGATGCCAGGACCGTTGTCCCGAACGTAGAAGAGGTATGAGTCCCCGCGATAGGGCTTCCATCCCACCTCGACCGTCGGCAGGGCCTTGTCGTTGAACTTGGCCGCGTTGGAGATGAGGTTCTGAAAAACATCCCGCAGCAGAGACGGCACGGCCCAGACTCGGGGCATGTCCGGGGCGATCGTCACGCTCACCGACTTGATCCGGTCGCCGAGGTCCTCGCACACTTCCTGGACCAACCTCCCCACGTCCACTTCCTCGTAGCGGCCGGGATCGATGCGCATCTGGGAGAACTTGGTCAGGTCCACGATGAGCTGGTCCATGCGCTGCAGGCGGGCCTGGGCCTTCTCCAGGTCCTCCCGCACCTCGGGGGGGAGCTCCCCATTGCCATGGCGATCGAGGATCAGGGTGAGGTAGCCGAGGGCGGTGCGCGTCGGGTTGCGGAGATCATGGGACACGATATCGCTGAAGTTCCTCAGGTTCCGATTCACCTCATCGAGCTGGGCCTTCTCCTGGCGCAGGGCGTCCTCCAACCGCTTGAGCTCGGTGATGTCGGCGTAGTAGTCGATGCGTCCCCCCCGATAGCGGGCCGTCTCGATGGGGATGGACCGGTACTGGATCACCCGCTCGCTGCGGCCGGCCGTGGGCAGGATCCGCGTCACGAACCCCTCGACCACGGTCCCGCTGCGGTAGGCAGCTTCGACGAGGGAGCTGTACTCATCCCTGTCCGCGAGCACCCGGGCGATCTCGCTGCGGACGCGGTCGGCGGGGAGCCCGAACAGCTCCTCACGGTCCACCCCGAAAAAGTCCTCCACCGCGTGGTTCGCCCACAGGACCCGCCGCTCCTTGTCCCACAGGATGACCCCAAGATCGAGGGTATCGATCCCATCCTCGATCAGGAACCGATACCGCGCCTCCTGCTCGCGCAGCTTGTGCTCGAGGGCCTGGACCTCGGACCGATCCTGCGCCTCCAGCACCGCCACCTTGGGCGTGACACGGCGCGCCTGGACCTCGACGGTGATTGCCCGGTGACCCTCGGACAGAAACCGCAGCCGCTCCTGGCGCACCTCGCCCCGCTCAAACAGGACCTTCAACAGGTCCTTGAAGTGGTCGATGTCCTCGGGATGGATGTACTCCGAGATCTGCAACGACTGGCGGTGCGGCCAGCCCAAAAGCTCGCGGGAGCGCCGGTTGCGGCGGCTCACGTTCCCCCGATTGCTCACCACGTGGATGATGTTGAGGGAGTTCTCGAAGAACTCCCGGCCATAGCAATCCTCGAGCCGCTCCCGGGTCTCGCGGTGCTGCGTCCGCTGCCCCCACAGGTACCCCACCCCCCGCCCCAGGACAGCGACCCCCGCGAACAGGAGCGGGATCACCGCCCCCATCGCCGGCTGGGCAACGGCCACCTCCGGGATCACGAACACGGGAAGGGCGATCAGACCGGAAGCGGCCCAGGCGATCGCCGTGCCCACCCACCCCAACAGGAACGAAGAGAGGAGCAGGGCGCCCCCCACCACCCCCAACAGCACGGGAAGGTACCCTCCCAAGGCGAACGCCCACCCGGAGGGGATCGCCGTGCCCCAGAGGAGGGAAGCAGCGATGACGAACACCCCTACTGCGATCCCGAGCCGCTTGCGCTGGACCATCTTCTCCCCTGACATCGCTCGACTATCCCCGATCGGCGCGCTTGGGCCAAGGACACGGGTCACTTCGCCCCGCACTCGCGGGTCAGATGATGACCGCTTCGTCGCTGGGCACGGAGAACGGCTCGATGAGGCGCTTCAGGTAGTCCTCTTTGAGAACGGAGATGCGCCGGTTGTCGATGGCCACGATGCCGCGGGATTCGAGCTCCCCCAGGGTGCGGATCGCGGTTTTCGAGGACACGCCCGCCATCTCCGCGAGTTCCGCCCGCGATAGCTCCAACCCCAGCCGGTCGAGGGCGAGGATGAGGCGTGACAATCGTTCCTTGGAGGAAGCGTAGGAGCGCTCGGCGAGCTTGTTCTGGAAGGCCTTGAGCTCCTGGGAGATGTGCTCAAAAAAGCGGAACACGGTCTTCGGGTAGTGCTCGAGAAAGTAGAAAAAATCACCGCGCTCGATGAACCCGATCCGCGAGGGGATGAGGGTCTTGGCATAGGCGTTGTGGAGGCCCTTATCGAACAAGGTCGTCTCCCCGACGAGCCCCCCTGGGCCGACGATCTTCAGGATCTGGGATTTTCCCTTGGAACTGCGCTTGACGAGCTTGACTGCGCCGGAGAACACGAGGTAGAACCCGAACGCCGGCGCCCCCTCCATGAACAAGAGCTCCTCTGCGCCATAGTCGATCGAGCGCACCAGCCCACCCAGTTTCTTCAGGTCGTCCGGTTTCAGGTCCGCGAACACGCGGAAGTCTTTGAGCTCGTCCATGTCCCTCACCCGAGCGACAGTCTACCGGATCTCGGGGAGCGGCGTCAAATCTTGTGCCCCCCTTTCCCTCCCCATAGAATGGGGGCGAGCCGGGGTGGCGGAATTGGCAGACGCGCTGGACTCAGGATCCAGTGGGGTATCCAACCCCCGTGTGGGTTCAAGTCCCACCCCCGGCACCCGCGTCATCTCCGCCTCGCGGCGGACGGACCTCCCCCGCTGGTACCTCCCATGGCTCGCCGGCGCGTTGCGGGCGGGGGAAGCCACGATCGCCCTCCCCTACGGGGGCCAGCGCACGGTGTCCCTGCGCCCGGAGCACGTCCACACCCTCGTCCTGTGGTCGAAGGACTTCTCCCTCCTCCTCGCCGAGCGCGGCGTGCGGAAGCTCCTCGCGCGATACGACCAGATCACGGCGCAGTTCACCGTGACCGGGCTCGGGGGAGGGCCGCTCGAGCCGGGGGTGCCCCCGCCGGAGGAGGCCCTGGAGCAGCTCCCGCGCCTCGTCAACCTGTGCGGAAGCCCGCACCGGGTCACGGTGCGGTTCGACCCCATCGTCCATTGGTGGGCGAAAGGCCGGATCGCGAGCAACATCCCCTGGGCAGAGTCCGTGTTCCGGGCCTGCGCTCGCCACGGGATCCGCGACCTCCGCACGAGCTTCGCCACCCTGTACGGCAAGGTCCAGCGGCGGCCCGTGCGCTGGTACGACCCCTCCGCTGCTGAGAGGGGCCGGATCGCCGCCGATCTGCGCGATCTGGCGCGGCTGTACCGGCTGGACATCGCGGCGTGCAGCGATCCGAGCCTGGAGGCAGCGGGGATCCCGCGGAAGGGGTGCATCGACGGGAGAGGCCTCTCCTCCCTCCATCCGCGGGGCACGGCGGCCTCCCTCCGCCGCGACCGAGGCCAGAGGAGGGACTGCCTGTGCACCGAGAGCGTGGACATCGGCTCCTATACGATGCGCTGCCCAGGAGGGTGCCTGTACTGCTACGCTCAGCCGGCCCTCAGCCGAACGAACGGGCGAGCACACCGACCAATGCGCACGCGGCCCCCAGGACCCACAGCCGAACGACGACCTTCGGCTCCGCCCAACCCGGGCTCCGGATCCGGTACGGCCAGGACACCTCTCCCGCCTCGAGATGGTGATGGAACGGGCTCATCTTGAACAGGCGTACCCCGGTGAGCTTGTAACTCCCCACCTGCAGGATCACGGACAGGGCCATCACCACGAACACCCCCCCCACGAGGGGGAGGAGGAACACCCCCCCACCGGCGAACGCGATCCCGAACAGGAACCCGCCGAGGCCCATCGCCCCAACGTTCCCCAAAAACACGCGGGCGGGGTACGCGTTCGCCCAAAGGAACCCGCCCCCCGCCCCGAGGGCTACGACGATGACCGCGCGCAGGGCCGGCGCCCCGGTTGCGGGAAGGAGACCGAGGAGGGCGAGGAGCCAGGCGCCGGTGGCGAGCCCGTCCAGGCCATCGGCGAGGTTGACCGCGTTGACCGTGCTTGTAAACCCCACGAGGACAAGAGGAGCCCAACCCCAGACGGGGAGGGCCGACAACGGGAGGCGCAGGGAAGAGAACGGAACGATGAGATCCAGTTCCAGGGCCGGCACGAGGAGACAGAGAAGCCCCCCCCCGAGCACCTGAGCGACAAGGGTCTGGTGAGGGAAGAGCCCGACCGAGGCCCCGCGGCGCTGGGAACGGAGGTCATCGGCGAGCCCGACCAACGCTCCGGCCACGGTAGCAGCGAGGACGAACCCGCCCTGCGGCGACGTCACCTCCCCCACGCCCCACAGGATCGCCGTCCCGACGAGGATCAGAAGAAGGGGGATGCTCCCCCCCATCGTCGGCGTCCCCGCCTTCCCCCGGTGATCGAGCGGCCCCTCGGGCCGGATGCGCTGGCCAGCGCGGATGAGGTGGGCGAACCGTGGGCTCGCCCATGCCGCAAGCGGCAGCGCGACGAGGCCGAGGGCCACCCCGAGCCTCAGCCCTTCCACCGCCACTCCCCGTCGGCGGCGAGGAGGCTCCTCCGCACCGGGTCGGGATCGCCGCTGGCCAGGACGTGCCGCACGGCGCGGAACAGGTCGTGGGCCGACGTGAGGATGAGCCCGTGGTCGCGGCAGCCATGGCGCACGGCCTCGGTCCACTGCGGGCCCCGCCGCCGGGGGTCGAGGCGCGGCTCAGCGAGGCAGACGAGCATCCCCCGCACCTCCCGTCTCTCCTCCGTCCGTGCCCGGTCCAGATCGAGGAGGAGGGCGCGGTGCTCCTCTGGGCCGACCGGCCCGAACAGGGAGAGGGCCACCCGCACCAGGAGGTCGCCCTCCGCGGTCGCGGCGTGGAGGGCAGCCGGGGAGCTCTCCTCGGGCGTGCAAGCGAATCCAAGCCGCCCCAGAGCCTCCCCCACCGCGGTGCGCAGGCCCACCACCCCCCGCGGAGAGAGGAGCGCGCGCAGAGTATCGTAGCCACGACGCTCCTCTCCGAGCTCCGCCTCGCGGCGCCGGAGGTCGTCGCGCTCCGCGGCGAGGGCCTCCTCCCGCCGCCGGAGCTCCTCCTCCCCGGGAAGGGGGAACCCGGACATCCAATCGGGGCAGATTGCCGGCAGGGGCTCCGCAAGGAGGGAGCCCAGCACCGGGACGAGGTGCTCGCCCATCTCGGCCGGCGACCCGCCTGGGAACGAAGGGAGGAACAGGATCCGTCCCGTTCCCACCGGGAGGTCCCACGCCACGACGTCCCCAACCCGGTTCGTGGCCACCGCCCGCCCGAACGAAGGGAGGGGAGCGCCGAGCGTCGCCACGACCACCGCCTCGTAGCCGAACGGGGCGAGAGCAGCGAGGTAGGGCACGAGGGGATGAGTGGGATCGGTCATCACGACGTCCCGGCCCCGACGGGGGATGAACCGCAGCCCCTGGGGGAGGCCGAGGTGGTGGGGGCCGGAGACGAGCGACGCCCGGGGGAGGAACGCGTACCGATCCAGGTGCAATGGCGGGTTCCCTCCGATCTGGACCCCCTCCCCGGGGGCACGCACCCGGACCACGAGCACGCCCCCCCCGCGGAGGAGGAGGTCTTCGCTCTCCCCCCGCCGGGCCGCGAACAGGTTCTGCAGTGCCCGCGCCAGGCCAAGGTCCCGCCCGGGGTGGATCCGCCACACCCCGTCCGGCTCGAGGATCGCCTGCCCCTGCCAGAGGGAGGGCAGCGGCTCCGGATCGATGAGCACCGCATCGTAGCTCGCCAGGGAGTCAGCGGAGGCGAACTCCGCCCGCACCACGCCTGGCCCTTCGATCTCCCATCCGAGCGCAAGAACCCGCATCGGGGCCATTGTACGGACGACCCGGAACCTGGCCAATGCGGTTGCCCCCAAGCCCCGGAGCCACTACGCTCGTTCCATGTCCTGGGCGTGCGTTCCCACCCCGTGGGGGGAGTTCTATGCAGGGACCGACGGAGCGAGCATCATCGCGTTGCGGTTCCCGGGCCCACGGCCCGGGGAGCTTGGGCCACCGACCCCGCTCCACGACAGGCTGGCTGCTGAGCTCGGGGAGTACCTGGCCGGCAGGCGCCGGGAGTTCGGAGTCCCCTTCCTCGCCCGTGGGACCCCGTTCCAGCAGGCGGTGTGGAAGGAGCTGGTGAACATCCCATACGGGACCACGATCACCTACAGGGAGCTCGCTTCCCGGTTGGCCCGTCCCCGGGCGGCGCGGGCGGTGGGGCAGGCCCTGGCGGCGAACCCGCTCCCGATCCTCATCCCCTGCCATCGCGTCCTGCCCGCTGGGGGAGGGGTCGGCGGCTTCGGTCCGGGGCCGGACTGGAAGCGCCGACTCCTCGCGCTCGAGGGCGCCCGTCGGTAGTCCGCAGACGGCGAACCGTGATCCGTGGTCCGTCGCCCGTGGTCCTTGTCCGCGGTCCGTGGTTCCGTAGGGGCGGACCTCGTGTCCGCCCGTCGTTCCCGGAACCGACCCACCGCCAACCGACGAACCGCCTGATGGCCGTCGGGCGTGAAGCCCGACCTCACAGGGAGAAGTCCTCGCCGAGGTAGGCCCCCCGCGCCTGGGGGTCGGCGAGGACCTCGTCGGGGGTCCCCGCGCAGAGGAGCCGTCCCTGGTGGATGAGGTACGCCCGATCCGTGATGCGCAACGTGTCACGCACGTTGTGGTCGCAGATCGCGATCCCGATCCCCAAGCCCGCCAGCCGGCGAAGGAGCCCTGCCAGTTCGGCCACGGTGAGGGGATCGACCCCCGAGAACGGCTCGTCGAGGAGAAGGAACGCGGGCCGGGCGACGAGCGCCCGTGCCACCTCGACCTTGCGCCGCTCGCCGGCGGAGAGCTTCCCCACCGGGCGGCCGAGGAGCCCGGTGAGTCCGAGCTCGGCGACCACCGCATCCACCTCCCCGTTCCACGGGAGCCGCAGCCCCTCCAGGGCCAGGCGCAGGTTCCCCTTCACCGTGGCGCGGAGGAACACCGACGGCTCCTGGGGGAGGTAGTGGATCCCCGCCCGCGCGCGGAGGAAAAATGGAAGCCAGGTGATCTCTTGCCCGTCAAGCCGCACCACCCCGCGCGCGGGCCGGAGAAATCCCACGAGGAGGTACAGGGTCGTCGTCTTCCCCGCCCCGTTGGGGCCGAGGAGCCCCGTCACCTCTCCCGCGCGGAACGCGACCGTGAGGCCGTCCACCGCCCGACGACGGCCGAACGAACGGACGAGGTCCACCCCTTCAAGGGACCTGGACAAGGTGGGCCTCGGTCAAGCGCAGCCTCCCCTCCCCCGGCCACGCCGCGAGCGTCGCCCCGACGACCGTGACCCCATGGCCGGTCACCGTGGCGGCGCCGGCCACGAGCCGATCCGAACCGAACTCGTACTGGCCCGAGGCGAACTCGAGCTCCCATCCCGCGAACGTGGCTCGCGCTTCCGCGAGCAGGACCGCCTGCCCGAGCTCCCACCGCGCCTCCGCTGCCGACAGGACAACCCCCCGCCCCTCGGCGTGGAGGCCGAGGAGCACCAGCTTCCCTTCCCACCGTGCTTCGAAACAGGTGAACGAGAACCCCTCGCCCTCGCCGACGACGGGTTCATCAACTCCCGGTTCGCCGGTGAACAGGGACCACTCGCGGCCGTAGCGATCGGCGCGGATGCGGGGGGCACGAAGGACGAGGTGGGGAACCCCCTCGTGATAGAGCTGAACCTGGACCACCTGCCCCTCCCAGCCGTCATCGGTCCGGACGAGCACCTCCATCCGCACCTCCCACTTCGGCTGGCCGGCCTCGTCGTACACGGTGAGCCACGGAGCTTCGGCCCGGACCGGCTGCCCCACCGCTGTGACCGTGAACGCCGCTGCAACGGCCACCAGCCACCAGACGATACAACCTCCCACCGCTTGAGATCGCAGCCGCCTCAGGAGCCTGCTCACATCACCACCTAGGCTGAGAGGCATGCGCGGACGAACCCCACGAACAGCGGATGGGGAGAGAGCGGACGGGAGCGGAACTCGGGGTGATACTGAACCCCGACGTACCACGCATGATCCGTCGCCTCCACCGCCTCCACGAGCAACCCGTCCGGGGAGAGAGCGCTGGGAACGAGGCCGGCGGAGGAGAACGCCTCCCGATAGCGGGGGTTGAACTCGTAGCGGTGCCGGTGGCGCTCCCCGATCTCCCGCGCGCCGTACATCCGGTGGAGGAGGGTCCCGGGGACGACTTCGGCCCGGTACTCCCCGCGGCGCATCGTTCCCCCCTTGGCGGTGACACCGTCCTGCTCGGGGAGGAGATCGATCACGGGGTGGGGCGTGTGGGGATCGAACTCCGTCGAGTTCGCCCTCTTCCACCCCAACGCGTCGCGGGCGAACGCGATCGTCGCCACTTGCATCCCAAGACAGATCCCGAAGTAGGGGATCCCCGCCTGCCGGGCGTAGCTGGCGGCGAACACCTTCCCCTCGATTCCCCGCTCCCCGAATCCGCCCGGGACGAGGAGCCCGGCGAACCCATCCAGGGCCCGTTCCCCCTCCCCCTCCACGCAATCCGACGGGATCCACCCCACCTCGACCCGCGTCGCGAGCGCTGCCCCCGCGTGGTGGAGGGCCTCGAGGATCGACAGGTACGCATCGTGGAGCTCCACGTATTTCCCCACGATCCCGATCCGCACCGTGCGCTCCGGGTTCACCAACCGACCCACGAACCCTTCCCACGCCGCGAGGTCCTCCGCCCGCGCCGCGAGGCCAAGTCGGGCGAGGAGCTTCCCGTCCAGCCCTTCCTCCCGCATCGCGAGGGGCACGCCGTAGATCGTGGGGAGGTCCTGGGCCGCGATCACGTGGCCCCGGGGAACATCGCAGAACAGGGCGATCTTGTCCCTCAAGCTCGCCGGGATCGCGGTCGGACAGCGCGCGACGATGAAATCGGGCTGGATCCCCGCCGTGCGGAGCTCCTTCACCGAGTGTTGGGTGGGCTTCGTCTTGAGCTCGCCGGTGGTGGACAGAATGGGGAGGTAGGAGAGGTGCACCACCGCGACGTCGGAGCGAGGGAGCTCGTCGCGGAGCTGGCGCATCGCCTCGAGGTAGGGGAGCCCCTCGATGTCGCCCACCGTCCCCCCCACCTCGACGGCGACCACGTCCGCCCCCGTTGCCTCCACCGCCCCCCGGATCCGGCGCTTGATCTCGTCGGTGATGTGGGGGATGACCTGCACGGTATGGCCTAGGTAGTCCCCGTTCCTCTCCCGGGCGATCACGTCGCGGTACACCCGCCCCGTGGTGAGGTAGTTGGGCTCCCCGAGGTCCTGGCCAAGGAACCGTTCGTAGTGCCCGATGTCGAGGTCCGTCTCCAGGCCGTCCTTCGTCACGAACACCTCGCCGTGTTCGTAGGGGTTCATCGTCCCCGCGTCTACGTTGAGGTAGGGGTCGATCTTCATCAGGGTCACCCGCCACCCCCGAGCCTGGAGGAGGCACCCCAGGGACGCGGTGAGGACGCCCTTCCCGAGGCCGGAGACCACACCGCCCGTCACGAACACGTACTTGGGCACGGGCCCCATTGTAGCCGTAACCCGACCGAGCGCCCCACGCGTGGTTGCGCCCCCTAAGCCCCCCGCTATAATGCCCGCTTCGGAGCGTGATGGGATGGCAGCACTCAAGACGGTGCTACAGGTCGTGTTCCTCCTCGACGCCCTGGCCCTGATCGGCCTCGTTCTCCTCCAGATGTCGGAGCACGCTTCGATGGGGGGAGCGTTCGGCTCCGGCATGGCGAGCACCGTGTTCGGGCGCGACGTGGCGAAGGACCCGAAGAAGCTCGCCACGGGGATCCTCGGCGGGGCGTTCCTCGGCCTCGGCCTCCTCCTCGTCGTGCTATAGAGCCCATGCCCCTCGTCGAGCTCCGCGACCTCAAGACCTACTTCTACACCGAAGACGGGGTGGTGA
The DNA here is from genome assembly GCA_014360985.1 of Candidatus Bipolaricaulota bacterium. Classification (GTDB taxonomy): domain Bacteria; phylum Bipolaricaulota; class Bipolaricaulia; order Bipolaricaulales; family Bipolaricaulaceae; genus Bipolaricaulis. The sequence continues at coordinate 12,104 of JACIWK010000018.1, read as the reverse complement.
AAGCCGTCGACGGCGTGTCGTTCTCGATCGAACGGGAGAAGACGCTCGGCGTGGTGGGGGAATCGGGGTGCGGCAAGAGCGTGACCGCGCTGTCCATCATGGGCCTCGTCCCGATGCCCCCGGGGAAGATCACCGCGGGCAAGATCTTCTTCCACCGCAACGGTCACTCCGTCGAGCTGACCTCCCTCAACCCCAAAGGTCGGGAGTACCGGTCCATCCGAGGCAAGGAGATCGCGATGATCTTCCAGGAGCCGATGACCTCCTTGAACCCCGTGTTCACGATCGGCTACCAGATCATGGAGGCGATCCGCCTTCACCAGAAGGCGCGGAAGCGGGAGGCGCGGGCCAAAGCGATCGAGATGCTCAGGCAAGTCGGGATCCCGCTCCCCGAGCAGCGGGTGGACGAGTATCCCCACCAGCTCTCCGGCGGGATGCGCCAACGGGCGATGATCGCGATGGCGCTTTCCTGCAACCCCTCCCTCCTCATCGCCGACGAGCCGACGACCGCGCTGGACGTCACGATCCAAGCTCAGGTCCTCGACCTGATGCGGGACATCCAACAGAAGTTCCGTACCTCGATCCTGTTCATCACCCACAACCTGGGGGTCGTGGCGGAGATGTGCCAAGAAGTGGTGGTGATGTACCTAGGGAAGGTCGTCGAGCACGCGCCGGCCCGGCCCCTGTTCCACGATCCCAAGCACCCCTACACGCAGGGGCTCCTCCACTCCATCCCGTCCTTGGCGACGAAGAAGAAGAGGTTGGAGCCGATCACGGGCGTTGTTCCCGACCCGCTGGATGCGCCCCCGGGGTGCCCGTTCAACCCGCGCTGCCCGCACACGATGGCGGTGTGCTCCCAGGAGATGCCCCCTCTGGTCGAGGTCGCCCCGGAGCACGCCACGGCGTGCTGGCTGTACAAGGAGAAGGCATGACCGCCGCACCGATGGACGAGGGCGTTCTCCTCCAGGTGACGGGCCTCAAGAAGTACTTCCCCGTGAAGAAGGGGGTATTCCGGCGCACGGTGGGGTGGGTCAAGGCCGTGGACGACGTGGACATGTTCATCCCGCAAGGGGAGACCCTCGGCCTCGTCGGGGAATCGGGGTGCGGCAAGACCACGTGCAGCCGGACCATCCTCCGCCTCGTCGAGCCCACCGCGGGCGAGATGTGGTTCCGATCCAAGACCTTGAACAAGGTGGTCAACGTGGCCACGGTGAACCGGCGCCAGATGAAGCTTCTGCGCCGGGAGATGCAGATCATCTTCCAGGACCCGTACTCGTCGCTGAACCCGCGGATGACGGTGGGATCCATCGTCGGCGAGCCACTCCTCGTGCACCGGGTCGCGCGGGGGCCGGAGATGCGCAAGCGGGTCGCGAAGCTCCTGGAGGCGGTGGGGCTGAAGCCTGAACACATGCGGCGCTACCCCCACGAGTTCTCCGGTGGCCAGCGCCAGCGGATCGGGATCGCCCGGGCCCTGGCCCTCGAGCCCCAGCTCGTGGTGTGCGATGAGCCGGTGAGCGCGCTGGACGTCTCGATCCAAGCCCAGGTCCTGAACCTGCTCGAGGACCTCCAGGACCAGTTCGGTCTCACGTACCTGTTCGTGGCCCACGACCTGTCCGTGGTCAAGCACATCTCGAACCGGGTCGCGGTGATGTACCTCGGGGTGATCGTGGAGCTGGCGGAGACGGAGACCCTGTTCGCCCGCCCCCTCCACCCCTACACGGAGGCCCTCCTGTCTGCGGTCCCCGTCCCCGACCCGGACTACGAGGCGGACCGGATCCTTCTCCAAGGCGATGTGCCGAGCCCGGTCAACCCGCCCCAGGGGTGCCGGTTCCATCCTCGCTGTTCCTACGCCAAGGAGATCTGCTCCCAGAAGGTCCCGGAATGGGTCGACCACGGGGACAAGCACTTCGCCGCGTGCCACTTCGCGACCTCGCTCTCCCTGCGCGGGGTCAAGGTGGCGTGAAGCTCCTCCTCGGGACCACCAATCCTGGCAAGACCCGCGAGATCCTGGCCATCCTGGGAGATATCCCCGGCATCCGCTGGCTCACCCCGGCCGAGGTCCCTGTCCCCACAGTGCCCGAGACCGGTACAACGTTTCTCGAGAACGCCCTGCTCAAGGCGCGGACCATCGCCGCTGCCACCGGGTACGCAACCCTCGCTGAGGACTCGGGGCTGGAGGTGGATGCCTTAGGCGGGGCACCCGGCGTGCAGTCGGCCCGCTATGCTGGCGACCCTCCCGACTACGCCGCGAACAACGCCCAGCTCCTCGCCGCCCTCGCCGAGGTCGGGGACCGCCGGGCTCGGTTCCGGACCGTGGCCGCCCTCGCCCTCCCCGAGGGGCGGGTCTGGACGGCCGAGGGGACGTTGGAGGGAACGATCGCCGACGCCCCGCGAGGCCGAGGCGGGTTCGGCTACGACCCCCTGTTCGTCCCCGTGGGGGAAACCCGTACGCTGGCCGAGATGAGCGCCGCGGAAAAGAACGCCCTCTCCCACCGCCGGCGAGCCCTGGAGGGGCTTCGCCCGTTCCTCACCCAACTTGCCGTAGGTACGAAGAGTAAACGCCCTGGGGTCAGATCTTTATCTTTAAGGTACTGGCGCCGCGGGGGCAAAAGGCGACCTTAAGAGTAAAGATCTGACCCCAGGCTGGCTGGCGGAAGGGAGCTCGTGAGCTCCTCGAGGAGCTTCTTCTGCTGGCGGGAGAGCTTCTTGGGAACGATGACTTTGAGGTGCACCTTGAGGTCGCCTCGCCGCCGGCCGCGAGGGAAACCATGCCGGGGAAGGGTCAACACCGCGTTGGCAGGCGTCCCGGGGGGGATCTTGAGCTCGGCCTCCCCCTCGAGCGTGGGCACCTTCACCGTCGCTCCCAAGACGAGCGCACCGTAGTGGACGGGGAGGTCCACCTCGAGATCCTGGCCCCGGCGGCGGAACACGGGATGAGGCTGGATCTCCACCGTGACGTAGAGGTCCCCCGACGGCCCCCCCGCGATCCCCGCGTTGCCCTGCCCGGCGAGCCTGAGCCGGGACCCGTCCTCGACCCCCGGTGGAACGTCGATCACGATCTCCCCTCGCTCCCGCACCCGGCCTTCCCCTCCGCAGCTCGGGCAGGGGGACTGGGGGAACTCACCCACCCCCCCACACTCCGGACAGGCCCGCACGTTCACGAACATCCCGAACATCGAGGATTGCCGGTACTCGATCTGGCCCTGCCCACGGCAGGTCGGGCACGTGACGAGCCCTGTCCCCGGAGCGAGGCCCGACCCCCCGCACCGCGCACAGAAGAGGTAGCGGGCCACCGTCGCCCGGAGTTTCGCCCCGAACGCGGCGTCCTCGAGCGAGAGCCGAATCCGGTACTCAAGATCCTCCCCGCGCTGCGCCCGCTCTGCGCGCCGCCGCGTGCGGACCCCCTCCCCGAAGAACATGCTGAACAGGTCCTCGAACGCCCGCCCCCCGAAGAACTCGCCGAACGCCTCGCGCGTCCGGCGGAAGTCCCCCGGCCCGAAATCGAACCCCTGGGTGGGGCCGGCATGGCCGAACCGGTCGTACTGAGCGCGCTTCTGAGGGTCGGAGAGGACCTCGTACGCCTCGGCGATCTTGCGGAACTTGCGTTCCGCCTCCCTCTTGTCCCCCTTGTACGTGTCGGGGTGGTATTCCTTGGCCAGGCGCCGGAACGCGCGCTTGATCTCCTCTGGCGAGGCCTCCCGCCCCACACCGAGGGTCTGGTAGTAGTCCTGGGGCAACGCTACTCCTTATCCTCCTTGTCGTAGGAGATGTAGTCGCCCTTCCCCGCGGAATCCCCGCTTGAGCTCTGGGTGGCCTGCCCTGCCGCCTGGTAGGCGGCGGTCGCCACCTCGGCGACCACCTTCCGGAGGTCGTCCATCGCGGCACGGATCGCGCCTGGATCTGCCTTCTGGTCTAGCTTCTCCCGCAGGGAGCGCATCGCCGCCTCGACCTCGCCCCTCTTGGCGGACGGGACCTTGTCCCCAAGCTCCCCGAGCGTCTTCTCCACCGTGTGGAGGAGGGCATCGGCCTGGTTCCGCGTCTCGGCCTCCTCCAGCCTCCGCCGGTCCTCCTCGGCATGCTCCTCGGCCTCCTTCCTCATCCGCTCGATCTCCTCCGGGGTGAGGCGGGAGGTCTCCTTGATCACGATCGAGTTCGACTTCCCCGTCGCCTTGTCCTTCGCCGTCACGTTGAGGATCCCATCGGCATCGATCGCGAACGTGACGTCGATCTGCGGCACGCCGCGCGGGGCAGGGGGGAGATCGGTGAGCTGGAACCGGCCGAGGGACTTGTTGTCCGCCGCCATCTTCCGTTCCCCCTGGACGACGTGGATCTCGACCTGGGTCTGGAAGTCCTCGGCGGTGGTGAACGTCTTCGTCTTCTCGACGGGGATCGTCGTGTTCCGCTCGATCAGGGGGGTCGCCACCCCACCGAGGGTCTCGATGGACAGGGTGAGCGGGGTCACGTCGAGAAGAACGAGGGACTGCATGTCGCCCGCCAGCACCGCGGCCTGGATCGCCGCGCCGAGGGCCACCACCTCGTCGGGGTTGATGTCCTTGTTCACCTTCGCCTTTCCGAACTTGGCCGCCACGAGCTCCTGGACCTTCGGGATCCGGGTCGAGCCGCCGACGAGGACCACCTGGTCGATCGCCTCCGGAGAGAGCTTCGCCGCGGAGAGCGCCGCGTCGACGATCCGCATCGTCCGCTCGAGGTAGTCGGAGATCATCGCCTCGAACTTGGCCCGGGTGAGGGTCCGCTCGAGGTGCTTCGGGCCCTTGGCGTCGGCCGAGAGGTACGGGAGCGAGATCCGCGCCTCCATCCGGCTCGAGAGCTCCTTCTTCGCCGCCTCGGCCGCGTCGCGCAGCCGCTGCATCGCCTGGGGGTCGTTCCGGACGTCCATGCCCGTATCGGCCTTGAACTCAGCCACGAGCCACTCCACGATCCGCCGGTCAAAGTCGTCGCCGCCGAGCTGCGTGTCCCCATCGCTCGCCACGACTTCGAACACGCCGTCCCCGATGTCGAGGATCGACACGTCGAACGTTCCCCCGCCGAGGTCGTAGACGAGGATCTTCTGCTCCCTGTTCTTGTCGAGGCCGTACGCGAGCGCGGCCGCGGTGGGCTCGTTGATGATCCGGAGGACGTCGAGCCCGGCGATCTTCCCCGCGTCTTTCGTCGCCTGGCGCTGGAGGTTGTTGAAGTAGGCGGGGACAGTGATCACCGCCTTCGTGATCTTCGTCCCGAGGAGCTCCTCCGCGTCGCGCTTGATCTTCTGGAGGATGAACGCCGAGATCTGCTCGGGCGTGTACTCCTCCTCACGCCCGTTGCGCATCACCCGGAACCGCCAGTCCGTGCCCATCTTCCGCTTCACGGAGAGCACGGTGCGGGTCGGGTTGAGGACCGCCTGGCGCCGGGCGAGCTGCCCGACGAGGATCTCCCCCCCCTCCGCAAACGCCACCGCCGACGGGGTGATCCGTTCTCCTTCCGCATTCAATAGCACCTCGGGCCGTCCCCCGCGCACGAGCGCCCCACAGGAGAACGTCGTGCCGAGGTCGATCCCGATCACCTTCTCTTTCTCCGTCATGTCGTGACACCTCCTCTCCCCAAACTCACCTTCACCTTGGCCGGTCGCACGACGCGCCCGTTGCGCGTGAATCCGCGCTCGAACTCGGCCAGGATCACGTTCTTCTCCACCTCCGACTCCTCGGCGAGCAGGGCCTCGTGGTAGAGGGGATCGAATGCCTTGCCCACCGAGTCGTACCCCTCGCACCCCAGGCGCCGCAGCGCCTCCTCGACGAGCCCCATGAGCTGGGCCAGCGCATGGCGGAGCTCGCCCTCCTCGCCGGTGTGGGCCGCGAGGGCGCGCTGGAGGGCGTCGTACACGGGGAGGAGGGCGCACGCTGCCTCATCCCACGCCTTCTCGCGGAGGATCTCCCGCTCCCGGGCGATCGCCTTCCGGTAGTTGTCGAACTCCGCTGCCAGCCGGACCAGATCCGCCCGCAGGCGCTCGACCTCCGCGGTGGCGACTTCGGCCTCCGTCCCCGTTCCCCCATCCACCCTCTGCGGCTCGTCACGATCTTCCATCATCGGTCCCCCTTTTCCGCCCCGGCGGCGAGGAGCGCCCCTAGCCGCCCCGCCACGTACCGGGCCGCGGAGAACGCGCGGGCGTAGTCCATCCACAGCGGCCCTACCACCCCCACCACGCCGCTTCCCGCCAGGTACGGGGCGGTGACGAGGCTCAGGTCCTCAAGCTCGGGGACCGAGCCATCCCCCACGTGAACGGCGATCCCCTCCTCCCGGCCCTGCCTCAGCTGGTGAACGAGCGCGGCGAACGCCTGCTCCTCCTCGAGCAGCCGGAGAAGGGCCTGGCCTCGCGCGAGCGCCCACTCCGGCGAGCGCACGGCGAGCTCGGACAGGAGGTGGGGCCACCCCTCGACGTACAACCTCCGCTCCGGTTCCCCCTCCGCCAGCTTCCTCAGGATCTGCAGTGCCCCCAGGGCGGCCCGGCTGTGCCAGCCGTCGGGGAACGGCCCTTCGGGGAGGGGGGAATCGGCGAGGGTGTGTTCCCGCAGCCAACGGCAGAGGAAGGCCTCCGCCTCGCCGAGCTCCTCCGGCGCGAGGTCGAGGTCGAGGGAGACGAACCGCGATTCGACCGCCCCCAGCTTGGACAGGGTCACCACCAGCACCGTGCCCGGACCCACCCGGCGCACGATGAGCGTCGCGAGACGCACCTCGTGCCGCGGCGGGGGGACGACGAGCCCGAGCTCCCGCGTCATCGCCGCGAGCACGGTTGCCGTGCGCCGGAAGAGGTCGGGAAGAAGCCCCGGCTCCACCTCCTGGCGCTCCGCCGGCACGGAGGAGCTTTCCTGCCCGAGCTCGGCCACGTCGAGGAGCCACTCCGCGAAGAACCGGAACCCCCGCGCGGTGGGAACGCGCCCGGCCGAGGGGTACGGCTTGTAGAGGTACCCTTCCCCCTCCAACGCGAGGAGCTCGTTGCGGATCGTGGCGGGGCTGAACCGGTGGCGGTACTCGCGGACCAGCTCGCGGGACGACACGGGCTGGCGGGTCCGGATGTACCGGTCCACCACCTCCACGAGGAGCTGCGCCCGTCGCCCATGCACTTAGCACTCACCACCTTGGATTGCTAACTTGATGATAGACGGTCCGCCCCGAAGTTCAAGCGGCGGGGGTCCGGGGTCCGTCATTCGTGGGCCGTAGGGGTGGACCTCGTGTCCGCCCCTGGGTTTCCAACCGGTGCACCGGCAGACCGCGAACCGTCGAACCGCCGTTCGGCGTCAGCGGCCGTGGCAGTGCTTGTACTTCTTGCCCGAGCCGCACGGGCAGGGGTCGTTCCGGCCGACCTTGCCCTCCCCGGCCGGGCGCCGGGAAGGCGGGGGAACCAGGGCCGGTCCCCCGGTCGTGCTCGTCGCGCTCATGCGCGAGGCCAGCGGGACCGGGGCGGGCTCGGCGCGCACGGAGAGCCGCGGGTTGAGGAGGAACCGCAGCGCCTCCTCCTCGGCGCGCAGGACCATCTCCTGGAACAGGCGGTGGGCCTCGCGCTTGAACTCGACGAGGGGGTCGGTGCCCCCGTACGCGCGCAGGCCAATCCCCTCCCGGACCTCATCCAGCTCCAACAGGTGCTGGCGCCAGTTCTCGTCCATCGTCCGCAGGAGGACCATCCGCGCGATCAGGGGGAAGTGCGGGGAGAGCCTCGTCCACTGGGCGTCGAGCTGGGAACGAAGGAGATCCCCCACCCCCTCCCCGAGTTCCTCCCGCCGCCGTGCGGAGAGGGCGCGGGGCGGATCGGCGCACACCTGCCCCAGCTCGCGCTCCAGGGCGCGGAGGTCCCACTCCTCGGGGCTTGGCCCGCCCGCGTAGCGGTCGACGAGGATCTCCCCGTACTCGGTGACCATCTCCAGGAGGTGCGCCCGCAACGCCTCGTCGTCCGGGGTCTCCCCAGGATCGGGGAGCAGGAACCGCTCCCGCAGCGCGTACACGGCCTCCCGCTGCTTGGCCATGATCTCGTCGTACTCCAGGAGCCGCTTCCGGATCTCGAAGTTCCGTTCCTCGACCCGCTTCTGGGCGCGGCGGATCGAGCGGGTGAGGAGGTCGTGGGTGATCGCCTCCCCCTCCTTCACCCCCAGCTTCTCCATGAGCCCGGCGAGGCGTTCCCCGCCGAAGATGCGGAGGAGGTCGTCCTCGAGGGAGAGGAAGAACTGGCTCGAGCCGGGGTCGCCCTGGCGCCCGGCACGGCCGGCGAGCTGGTCGTCGATCCGCCGGGCCTCGTGGCGCTGGAACCCGAGCACGGCCAGCCCCCCCCGCTTGATTCCGCCCTCCCACTCCTCGGCCCGGAACGGCCGGCCGACCTCGGTGCACCACTCCCGGATCCGGGCCAGCGCCGCCTTCACGTACCCCGGGTCGTGGGCATCCGTCACGATCTGCTCCCGCTCCGCCACCGCCTCGGCCCGGTACCGGTCCACGAGCTCCCGGAACCGCTCCGGCTCCGTCTCCGGATCCGCCTCGGCCCGGGCGCGGGACTCGGGGTTCCCCCCGAGGACGATGTCCGTCCCCCGCCCGGCCATGTTCGTGGCGATCGTGATCGCGCCCTTTCGCCCGGCCTGGGCGATGATCTGAGCCTCCTTCTCGTGGTACTTAGCGTTCAAGACCTGGTGAGGGAGCCCCCGCTTCTTGAGGAGCCGCGACAGGTCCTCCGAGTCCTCGATCGAGGTCGTCCCGATGAGGACCGGCCGCCCCTCCTTGTGGAGCCGCTCCACCTCGTCGGCCACCGCCTCGAACTTCCCCTTCTTCGTGCGGTAGATCACGTCGGGGAGCGCCTCGCGGATCAGGGGGCGGTTGGTGGGGATCTGGACGACGTCCAGGCCGTAGATCTGCTTGAACTCCTCCTCCTCCGTCTTCGCCGTGCCCGTCATCCCGGCGAGGCCCCGGTAGAGGCGGAAGTAGTGCTGGAGCGTGATCTGGGCCAGGGTCTGGTTCTCCCGTTGGATGGGGAGGTTCTCCTTGGCCTCGATCGCCTGGTGGAGGCCGCCCGAGTAGCGACGGTCGGGCATCAGCCGCCCGGTGAACTCGTCGACGATGATCACCCGCCCGTCCTTCACGATGTACTGCTGGTCGCGGTGGAAGAAGGTCCGCGCCCGCAGCGCGGTCTCGAGGTGGTAGCGGGCGGTGGTGGCCCGGGGGTCGGCGATGTTGTCGAACTTCAGGATCTGCTCAGCCTTCGCCCACCCGGCTTCCGTGAGGGAGAGGCGCTTGTGCTCCTCGTTCACCTCGAAGTCCTCGCCCGGCTTGAAGAGCTTCGCAAGCCGGGCGAAGTCGCGGTACTGGCGGGCCGTGTCGGCGGTGGGCCCCGAGATGATGAGCGGGGTCCGCGCCTCGTCGATGAGGATGTTGTCGATCTCGTCCACGATCGCGTAGTCCAACGGCCCCTGCACCATCTGGGACCGGGAGGCGACCATGTGGTCGCGGAGGTAGTCGAACCCGAACTGGGCGTTCGTGCCGTAGAGGACATCGCAGGCGTAGGCGGCTCTCCGCTCGTCGGGGGGGGTGTCCTCCTGGAGGAGCCCGACGGTGAGGCCGAGGAACTCGTACACCGGGCCCATCCAGTTCCGGTCGCGGCGCGCGAGGTAGTCGTTCACGGTCACGATGTGGACCTTCCCGACGAGGGCGTTGAGGTAGGCGGGCATGGTGGCAACGAGGGTTTTGCCCTCCCCGGTCTTCATCTCCGCGATCCGGCGCCCGTGGAGGACGATCGCCCCCATCACCTGGACGTCGAACGGCCGGAGGCCGATCGTGCGGGCCGCCGCCTCGCGGACGCAGGCGAACGCCTCGGGGAGGAGGTCGTCCGCCGTTTCGCCAGAGGAAAGCCGGGACCTGAACTCGTCGGTCTTGGCGCGGAGCTCGGGGTCGGACAGGCGGGCAACCCGCTCCGCCCACCCGTTCACCTCCTCCACGATCGGGAGGAGCTTCCGCAGCCGTTGCTCGTTCGTTTGGCCGAACAGGAACTCGATCCCGCGCCGGATGGAGGGCATGGAAAGGACTATACGGCCCGCCCGGAGGGGTCGCAACCGGCCGCAGTCGGCTGAGTCCGGGCCTACACCATCACCGCCGGGCGGACACGGGGTCCGCCCCTACGGATAACGGACCGTGGCCTTTCGGTTCGGGGGTTGTCCCCGACGGCCTTGTCGGGGTCCATCCCCGGCCAGCGAGGTCCCCCTAGAACCAGAGGGCGAGCGCGACCGCCGCCAGCGCCAGGACGACCCCGGTCACGCCGAGGACGAACGCGGTCTGGGCCTTCTGCGCCACCTCTGCGTTCGCGGTCTGGCTCACCTGGGCCAGTTGGACCTTGAGGGCCTGGATCTCGCGGCTCATCGTGGCATCGAGGGACGAGACGCGCGTCTCGAGCGAGGCCACCTGGGGCCCGTAATCGGTCCCCGCCCGCGTCCCCTCCACGTTCCTGATCGCCCGGTACAGCCACTCCGCCGCGTCGTAGCGCAGGAGGGGCGCGTTGCCGGAGAACTCCCCGCCCGCTCCGATCACGATGATCCCCCGCGACACGAGGTCGCGGATCGCGTTGTAGGCGGAGTGGGTCGTCGGGACATCCACGAACATCCCGCCCGTCCCCCCATCGGCGAGGCCCGGGGTCATCGCCCACATCGAGAGAACCGCCAGTCCAACCACAAGACACGCTGCACGCCGCATCGCTCGATCGCCTCCTTGCGATTCCGTGCTGATGTGACCCACGCTACGGACCAGGTATCCCCCCCTCAAGGAAACCCGTTCCATCGCCAGGGGACGCGCGCCCAGCCGACGGTAGAATGGTCCGACCACGGAGGAGGACCACCGGGAGGCGGTGGGGCGTGGACCGTGAGCGGGTCCGGACCTAGTTCGCTGCCGGGGAGCGGGCGGTCCTCGTCCGGGGTGAAGGGAGGAGACGATGGGTGAACGAGGGGTGACATGGACCGAGTTCCGAGCTCAGGACCGCTCGGGGATGGCCGAGGTCCTCGCCGGGTTCCCGACCCAGTGCCGGGCGGGGCTCGCCCTCGCGGAGCGGGTTCCCCTGGACGGGCTCGCCGGGTTCTCCCGCGTCGTGGCCCTCGGAATGGGGGGGTCGGGGATCGCGGGGGGCCTGTTGGGAAGCCTACTTACGGTGGAGGTCGCCTCCGTGCGGGACTACACCCTTCCCCCCTGGATGGGGGAGGAGTCCCTCATCGTCGCCCTGTCCTACTCTGGGGACACGGAGGAGACCCTCGCCGCGTTCGCCCAAGCGCGACGCCGCACGAAGCGGCTCCTTGCGGTCACGTCCGGCGGGAAGCTGGGTCGCCTCTGTGCGAGGGAAGGAATCCCGTGGGTCGAGATCCCGAAGGGGTACCAGCCGCGGGCGGCGTTGGGGTACCTTCTGTTCCCCCTGCTGGGCCTGTTCCGCCGCCTGGATCTGGTCCCGGACCTCGGGGAGGCCCTGGCCGTGCTCGACGGCCTCGCCGCGGAGCTCGCCCCGGGCGAGACGGAGAACGAGGCCCAGAAGCTCGCCCGGCGTCTGGCGGGCCGCGTGCCGCTCGTCTACGGGGCGGGGCCCACCGCGCCCGTTGCGTTCCGCTGGAAGACCCAGCTCAACGAAAACGCCAAGCAGCCCGCGTTCTCGGCCGAGCTACCAGAGCTTTGCCACAACGAGGTCGTGGGCTGGGAGCTCACCGGCCGCCTCCTTCCCCAGGGGACGGTGATCTTCCTCCGCTCGGCTCACGATCACCCCCGCGTCGGGAAACGGGTAGAGATCCTCCAGGAGCTCCTGGAGGCGCGAGGGATCCCGTGGCTCGACGTTCCGGGGCGGGGAGAGGGGAGCGCGGCCCAGCTTCTGTCCCTTCTCTACCGCGGGGACTGGGTGAGCTACTACCTCGCCCTCCTCAACGGGGTCGACCCAACCCCGGTCCCGATCATCCAGGAGCTCAAAGGGCGCCTCGCCTGATCGCCCCACTCCGGGGTCTACCATTGGTTTTTGACCCTGGAAGGGGGGTCGAACTGAGGTACGATGTGGCCGAGGCAGGGGTGTGGCTCGTGGGGTCGGCAGCCTTGGGGCCTGCTCGGCTCTGAAGTGCCGCCCT
>JACIWK010000017.1 GCA_014360985.1 Candidatus Bipolaricaulota bacterium | reverse complement strand
CAAGGGCGGCACTTCAGAGCCGAGCAGGCCCCAAGGCTGCCGACCCCACGAGCCACACCCCTGCCTCGGCCACATCGTACCTCAGTTCGACCCCCCTTCCAGGGTCAAAAACCAATGGTAGACCCCGAGGTGGGCTAGGCGAACGCAGAGAGGAGGAACCGGATCTCGTTCGGCAGGGGAAGCGCCCGCAGTCCGAGCGGAGCCCCGGCCAAGACTGGGTGGCCGTCGGCAAACGTTGGCCGGTCCGTCGCGTACAGAACCCCAATCGGGATTCTCTCCCCACCGTCGGTTGCCGCGGCGAGCGCCGCCGCGCGGTCGGTCGGGTCGTGCCCCTGCTCGTCGAGGTGGACGAGGCGCTCCCGGTACCACGCGAACGTCTGGACCCGGTTCCAGCTCGGGCAGGGGTGGAGCACGTTCACGAGCGAAAACCCTGTGTGCCGAATCCCCCGGGCGATGAGGTCCGCCGTCCGCTCGATCTCCCCGGAAAACGCCTGGGCCACAAACGGGGCGCCGAGGGCCACCGCCAGGGCGAGGGGGTTCAGCGGGGCGGAGGGGCTGCCCGTCGGCTGGGCCCGGGTCCGGTAGCCCCGGGGTGCGGTCGGGGACGCCTGGCCCTTGGTGAGCCCGTACACGCGGTTGTCGTGAGCGATCACAGTCAGGTCCACGTTGCGGCGGATGTTGTGGACGAGGTGGTTCCCGCCCTCCCCGTACAGGTCCCCGTCCCCAGACTCGGCGATCACGGTGAGGTCCGGCCGCGCGAGCTTGACCCCCGCCGCGGCGGCGATCGTCCGGCCGTGGAGGCCGTTGAACCCGTTCGTGTTCACGTAGTGAGCGATCTTCGCGGCCTGGCCGATCCCCGTCACGAGGACGACCTTGTGGGGCGGGAGCTTGACCTGGGCCAGCGCGTGAGCGAGGGACTTCCGGATCGCGAAGTTCCCACACCCCGGGCACCACGCGATCTCGACGTCGGCCAGGTACTTCTCTGCGTTCAGCTCAGCCACGGTTTCACCTCCGGCCCCCGGGCAGTCCCGTCACGGAGCCCACCCCGACAGGCACCACAGAACAGGGACGCGCCCGGACTCTGGGGCTGCGCAATCCGTGGTGCGTCCACTGTATCCCTCGTGCCCTAGAGTGAAGCTCGGGGTTCCTCCACGAGCTCGGCGGTGAGAGGCGACGTGGTCTCATTGAAGGGCCTCCACGATGTCCTCCGCGGTGAACGGCCGGCCGTCGTAGCGGGGGACGAACCGGTGTGGCCGAAGCCCCGTTTCCCCGGCGATGACCCTCCCCAGCTGCCCGGTGGCCGTCCCCTCCACAAGGATGACCTCCTCGGCCTCCGCCCACACCCGCCGGAGCTCCTCCGTCCGCAGCGGCCACAGCTCGCGGAGGTGGACGTGGGCGTACCCCTCTCCCAGCCGTTCCGTCGCTTCCCGGATCGCGCCGTACGTCGAGCCCCAGCCCAGAAGGACGCGCTTCCCGCGCACCGCCCCTGCGGGATGGATCTCAGGGGGTGCGACCTCCATCCGCAGCCCATCCCTTTTGCGCAACCGCTTCTCCACCATCGCCTTCCGGATCGCGAGGTCCTCGGTGATCCGGCCGTAGGCGTCGTGCTCGTCGGAGTCCACGAGGACGAGCTTCTCCGACACGCCGGGGAGGGCGCGGGGGGAGACGCCCGACGGGGTGAGGGCGAACCGCTCGTAGCGGCCCATCCGGACCAGTTCCTCCGCGGGAAGGAGGTGGTCGCGCACCGGCACGCGGGCCGGGTCGAGCGCGGGGACAACGACGTACGAGTCCACGAAGAACTGGTCGGTGAGGATGATCGCTGGCACCTGGTACGTCTCTGCGACCTCGAACGCCTTCATCGTGAGGTAGAAGGCGTCGGCGGGGTCGGTGGGGGCAACGATGTACCGCGGAAACTCCCCGTGCCCGGCGTGGACGGCGAACAGGAGGTTCTCCTGCCCCGTGCGGGTGGGGAGGCCCGTGGCCGGGCCGGGCCGCTGGCCGAGGTGGATCACGACCGGGGTCTCGATCATCCCCGCCAGGGACAGCCCTTCGACCATCAGGGCGAACCCCCCACCCGAGGTGGTGACCATCGACCGCGCCCCGGCGTACGACGCGCCGAGGGCCATGTTGATCGCCGCGATCTCGTCCTCGGCCTGCTCGACGAGGATCCCATACTGGACAGCGTGCCCGGCGAGGAACTCCAGCACCGGGGTCCCGGGGGTCATCGGGTACGAGGCGAGGAACCGGCACCCGGCGGCGATCGCCCCCGCCCCCACCGCCTGGCCGCCGGTGAGGAGCATCGCCTCACCCGCCCGGAACTGCGGCGGGGCAAGGGTCCACCGGGCCTCCGGGCTGTGCGCATAGCCGAGGTCCAGTGCCCGTAGGTTGGGCTCGGCCTTGTCCCCGAAGGCGTCGCGGATCGCGTCGGCCACCCGCTCCCGCTCCAGCCCGAGGAGGCGGACTGCTGCCCCAAGGAGGATCACCCCCGCAGCGATCGGGAGTTTCAGTTCTTCGCGGGCGAGGCGCCCTGCGGGCACGCGCACCGCGCCGCCTGGGAGATCGCCCACCCCCTCGTCGGCAACCACCGTCCCCCCCGCAGTCAGCAGAGGACGGTACAGGTCAAGCATCTCCTCGTTCAGGGCGAGAAGGAGGTCGGCCTTGTCGCGCGTGGCGAGAACCGGGGAATCCCCGATGCGGAGCGTGAACGCGTTCTCTCCTCCCCGGATCCGGGAATGGTAGCTGAGTTCCCCGTGCAGGTGGTACCCGGCACGGAAGACGCTCCGCGCCAACAGGTCGCCCAGCGTCTGAACCCCTTGCCCCGCCGCTCCCGCGATCCGGACGACAACATCCATCGCTAGATCGCGGTCAGGGTGGGCTCGTCATCAAGACGCCCACAGATGGCGGACAACGCGCTTCCCATCCGCCACGAATCACGTCCGCTCGGGACGCGATCCCAAGGCAGAAGCTCCGGGTCCTGAGGCCTGAAACCTGTAACCGGTGCCAAGCCGGACGATCGCCTGGCAGAGAAGGCGAGGGCGCGCTTTGTCCCCTCGGGATCCGTCCACCGCATCGGGCGACGGTTCATATCTGGAGGGGCAAACTCCGGCTCCCCTCCGATGCGAACCATAGCCCTCCTGTCGTTCCCAATGCCGCCCCCTCGAGCATCGCCCCTCCCCCCTTGACAAGGGCAAAGGTTTGTCGTACTTCCCTTGGTGCCGGGCGGAGTCCCGGTATTTCCATTGGCGCCTCCTCTCGGGGGGACCCCGTTCTACCCCGTCTGCTCCGTGAGGTAGTTCTCCAAGCCCATCTGCTCCATGAGGCCGAGCTGCGTCTCGATCCAATCCACGTGGGATTCCTCATCCTTGAGAATCCCCTCCAGAAGGACCTTCGTTGCGTTGTCCCCCAGCTTCGCGGCCAGTTGGATCGTCTCGTTGTACGCCTTCACCGCGTCGTGCTCCGACTTGAGATCGGAACGGTGGATCTTGAGGACGTCTTCCCCAATGTGAACCGGGCCGAGCTTCGTCACGATCGGCTTCCCCTCGAGGAACAATATCCGCTCCACGAGCGCTTCCCAGTGCTTCATCTCGGTGATCCCGCGCTTCTCGAGTACCTCGTGGAGCTTGCCGTAGCCCCAGTCGGCACACAATTCGGCGTGGAGCATGTACTGGACGGTGGCCCCCAGTTCCTCGGCCAGCCGTTCGTTGAGCGCAGCGATGATCTTCGCGTTCCCTTTCATGTCACCCTCCTTCATTGGGGATCATACGGAACGCGTGCCAACCGGGGCAACTCTAGCAGCCTGTGCAGCCCGTGGGGAAACCCAGTTCGCAGCATGCACCGATGAGGGGAAACCGACCTTCTGTAGGGCCTGTTCAGTTCAAGTCTGTTGCCAACTCGCCCATCGGACGCGCGCCGCCGACGTCGCGAGCACGTCCCCGGGCTGCTCTAACCGGGGCGCCCCCGGGCCTGGCGGTCGAACAGTCTCCCCCACAGGGATCGGCGTGGTTCGGGGCCACGGCGGGGGCCGGCCTCGACCTCCCCGTCCTGGCGGGCCTCGGCCACCGCCGCATGCCACGTTCCCCGGCCGCGGGCCTTGGCTTCCCAAAGCGAAGCGAACCGGGCCACCGCTTCGTGCGCATCGGCGGCCTTCACCGCCGCCCCGGCCCGTGCCAGCGACGCCAGCACCTCCCCTTGGGCCGCGATCTCCGCCCGAAGGTGGACCTCGCCCTCTTCTTCCACAAGGAGGTACCGCGTGGCGTCGGCGAGAAGCCCGAACGCAGCCCGGTCCACTGACCCCACGGGAAGGATCTCGTCCACGAACTCCCGGTCGGCCTCGAAGAACTCCCGTCTGAGCCTATCCTTCCATCCCATCGTCCCCCTCCAACCACCGCTCCATCTCCGCCAACGCCCGCCGGAGGTACCGTTCGTCCACCGCCCCGCCCGGGGCCGGGGTGGTCACGGCCCGCTCCGGGATCGAGACCGTTCCCAGGTCGAACCCCTCGCGGACCTTGAACGCGTGCTTCCGCCGCAGGACCTCCGCCCCCAGGTTCCGGAGCCGCCCCTCGTCCCAATCGTCCCCGAGGGCCCCCAGGCACGCGGCGACGGTGGGGAGATCGTAGAGCCCGCGGGCGAAGAAGCACACAACGAGGGACGACAACACCTGCCGCCGCGCTTCCTCTTCGACGAGCCGCCGAGCGAGGTCCGCCGGGGCGAGCTCCTCCCCCCGGCGGAGGAGGTCCTGGTCCACGGCGTACCCGGCCGAGTCGAGGTGGGAGTGGCGGGCCCCCGAGAGGTAGGTGAGGAGGGCACCCGGCCCGGTGTGATAACCCGGCATCTCGTTTCCCCCGAGGTGGAGGGCGAACTCCGCTCCCCCGTACCGCTCCGCCGCCGCCCGCACCCCTTCCCCGAGGATCCGGTAGAACTCCGACTCCCGGTCCGCGATCCGGCGCACCATCTCCCCGTAGACGGCGACATCCCCCCACCGCGGCCGGAGGCCCCCCGTCTCGCGCTCCGTGATCAGCCCCCTATCGAACGCCTCCGTGGCCCAGGCGAGGACCACCCCGGCGGTCATCGCGTCAAGGCCCACATGCCCCACGGCGTCGATCATCTTCAGGACACCCGCTGCCTCCTCCACCCCGAGCATCGCCCCCAGGGCGTACAGGGGCTCGTGGTCGTACGACACGAACGTCGTCTTGTAGAAGTACGGCTCCTCGGGATGGGGCTCCCGCAAAGCCGCAAGGTGGATGCACGCCACCGGGCACCCCGCGCAGGCGAGCCGCCGGCCGAGGTACCCTTGGGCGAGCCTCTCCCCGGAGAACGCCGGCTCCTCGGAGTACCGCGTCGCCTGGAGGTTCCGGACGGGAAGCGCCCCCATCTCGTTCAGCGGCCCCACGTTCTGGGCCGTGCCCAGCTCGTGGTACTTCTTCATGAGGTCCGAGCGCACCGCCCGCTCGTGGAGCCCCCGGTACAGCTTCTGGTAGCGGCCCATCTCGGCGACCGGAATCGCTCCTTTCCCCGAGAGGACGATCGCCTTCAGATTCTTGCTCCCGAACACCGCCCCCAGCCCGAGGCGGCCGAAGTGGCGGTACGTCTCGGCAATCGCCGCGGCGTAGGTCACCCCCCGCTCCCCGGCCCGGCCGATGCGGAGGATCGTGCGGTAGCCCGAGCCCGGCTCCACGTCGCGCAGGATCCGGCCCACCGTGACCGAGGAGCCCATCCCCCACAGGGTGCGCGCGTCGCGGAACCGGACCCCGCCGTCGTGGATCGAGAGGTAGACCGGGACGTCGCTTCGGCCCTCGACGACGAGCGCCCCGTAGCCCGCCAGGCGCAGGGCGAACGCGGTCCGTCCCCCGCAGTGGGATTCCCCGAGGTTCCCGGTGTGGGGGGACTTGAACAGGGCGACCGTCTTCGAGGCGAGCGGGTAGAGGGCCGACAGCGCGCCCACCGCGAAGACGATCGGGTTCTCCGGGCCGAGAGGGTCCGCGCCCGCGGGGCACAGCTCGTGGAGGAGCTCGATCGCGGCCCCGGTACCGCCGATCCGATCCCGGAAGAGGTCCGGTCGCTCCTCGACCCAGGACCGCTTTCGCGTCAGGTCCACCCGGAGGACCCGCGGGAGGAACCTATCCACCTTCCACCTCCTCCAGGGCGAGGACCCCGTACGGGCAGAACCGCGCGCACAGGCCGCAGTGCACGCAGATCACGGGCTTCCCTCCCCCCTCGTCCCACCCCACGGCCCCAATCGTGCACGCGCCCACGCACGCCTTGCACCCGATACACCGGTCGAGGACGACCCTCACTCCGACCGGGGCCTTCTCGATCGCCCCCACCGGGCAGGCGTGAAGGCACGGCGGGTCGGCGCACGCCCGGCACACGACGACGACGAACCCCCGCTCGACCCCGCCCGCGGAGCGGACGGCGATCGCCGACCGGGCGAGGCCCCCCTCCCCGAACCGCCGGGCGCAGGCCTGGGCGCAAAGGAGGCAGTCCACGCAACGCTCGACGTCCACCACCGACAGGCGCTTGGCCACGGCTATCTCCTCACCCGTTCCGCCACCGCCCGCCCGAGCTCCTCCCCCCGGGCGAGGTCGTCCCGCCGCGGCGCGCCCTTGAACTCCACCTTGTCCACGAGATCCCAGCCCAAGGGGGCAACCTCGTCGGCCATCTTTCGCACCGCTCCGCCCTGCCACCCGAGCGAGCCGAACAGGCCCACGACTCTGTTCAGCACACGCTTGGCCAGGATGAGGCGCAGGACCTGATCCACAGGAGGGAAGATCCCCGTGTCGTAGGTCGGGGACCCGAGGACGAGCCCCTTCCGACGCCACACCTCAGCGAGGACGGTGCTCGGGTGGACCCGCGCTGCGTCCACCACCCGCACCGACACGCCCGCCCCCGTCACGCCGCGGGCCACCGCGTCCGCCATCTCCCGCGTGTGGTCGTACATCGACCCGTAGAGGACGGTCACCGCCGGCTCCCCCTCCATCCGGGCGAGCCTCCCGTAGAGGTCCACGACCCGTCCCGGGTCCCGCCGCCATACGACGCCGTGGGACGGGGCGATCACCTCGATCGGGAGGTCCCCGAGCTTGTCGATCGCGCGGAGCACGGGCTTCGACACGGCACCAACGATGTTCGCGTAGTAGCGGATCGCCTCCCCCTCGTAGTGGGTGAGGTCCGCCTCGTCATCGAACAGGACGCCGTCCAGCGCTCCGAACCCCCCGAACGCGTCACAGGAGAACAGGATCCGCTGCGTCTCCTCGTAGGTCGCCATCGTCTCCGGCCAGTGGACGAACGGGATCGCGTGGAACGAGAGGCACTTCCCCCCCAGGTCGAGGGTTTCCCCATCGCTCACCGCCCGCACCCGATCCCGGATTCCGTACAGCGCGTCGAGAAGAGGCAGCGCGGCCTTCGTGGCCAGGATCTCGGCACCAGGCGCAACCCGCCGCAGGAGGGGCAGCGCCCCGGAGTGGTCAGGCTCCAGGTGGTTGACGATGAGGTAGGCGATCCCCTCGGGCGGTACGACCTCGGCGATGTGCCGCAGCAATTCCTCCCCGAACGGGGCCTTGACCCCGTCCACGAGGGCCACCCGCTCCCCGACCACGAGGTAGGCGTTGTAGCTCACCCCGTGGGGGAGGGGCCACTGCCCCTCGAACAGGTCCGTCACGCGGTCGTTGACCCCGACCCAGAAGATGCCCGGCCGGATCGCGCTGGGGCTCATCTCCCCTCACAGGACGAGCTCAGCCAGGACCTTCAGCCAATCGAGGAGAAGCCGCGGCATGAGGAAGTTCTGGCGCACGTGCTCCCGGGCTTGGGCCCCGATCCGGTGGCGAAGCTCGGGATCCTGCATCACTCGCGTCACGAGGCTTGCCGCCCCCTCGTAATCACCCGGCTCGACGAGGTACCCGGTCTGACCGTGGAGGACCTGGCGGGGGATCCCCCCCACGTTCGTCGCCACGACGGGCGTCTGCTTCCACAGCGCCTCAGACACAGTGAGGCCGAATCCCTCGCGCCGGGAGAGCTGCAGCACCACCGCCGCCGCCCTCTGCAGGGCGTTCACGAGGAGAGCATCGGTCTGGGTGATGAGGTGGACGTCCTCCATCCCCTCCACCTGCCCCAGGACTTCGGCGAAGATCTGGGGCCCCTCCGGGTCATCGGTGGCCATGTTCCCCAGCATCACGAGGCGGCAGTCCACCTCTCCCTTGACCCGTCGGAACACCTCCAGCACGCCCAGCGGATCCTTCCACTTGTCGAACCGGGACACCTGTACGAGGAGGGGCTTGTCGCGGGGGATCCCGTACTGATCGAGCTTCCTCTCCACCTCGTTCGCGGTCAACTCCTGGTTGAGGGCGGATAAGGGGTCGATGGCCGGGGCGATGATGTGCGTCTCCACAGGAAGGTCCTCCTTGCGGAACCCCTCCGAGGAGATGACGAGCGCATCGTAGCGAAGAAGGAACGGCTTGAGGGCCTCCCACACCGACTCGTGAGGGGTGGAGATGTCGATGTGGCACCGCCACACCCAGGGGTTCTCCCGCTGCTGGTAGCGGATCATGGGGAGCGGTTGCGGATCATGGACGATGATCACGTCGTGGTCCGCGATCGGGCTGTAGCGGGCGAACGTCTCGCTCACCCGCAAGTAGTCGGCCACCTCGCGGTCGGTCAGCTCGACGGGCTCGCCCTGGAGAGCGTTGTGGAGCTTCTTCGTGACCTGGAACAGGGATGGATCCCCGTAGAGGAGGCTCCAATCCGCATTGATTCCCACATCGTTCATCAGCGGGACGAGCGAATGGAGCATCCCCGCCACCCCGCCCCCGTGGAACGTGGCGTTGATGTGCAACAGCCGGAGCCCATAAAGCGGCCGCGCGGCCCGGAACACGGCCGCTACCATTTCCTCCCCGACGTACTTCGTGTACCTCTCGATTCCCAGTAGCTCCATCTGCGGGGGATCACCTCCCCCCTTCACCTCCCATCTCAAGTCGGTGGAACGCATCCGGGACAACGGCCGACCAGAGTTGCAGGTCGCACCCCTCGCCCGGGACTTCCCCGGGGCCGCGCAGGCCGCCTTGTTCGTCCCAGTACAGTAGCTCCACAAACCCCAGCTCGGCAAGGGCGTCCCCCACCCTCCCCGCGATCTGGAACGCCTCGCTCAGGCCGTGGACGAGGGACCCCTGGGCGACCAGGGCCTGCTCAAACGGCCAGATGCTCCCGTGGTGGTAGCCGGTGGGGGAGTAGTCGCGCTGACCGGGGGCGTAGGTGCGGAACCCGTACGGGGTGGCGAGCTCGCTCGCCCGGCGTCGGATCTGATCGAGCTTCTCGGGGGGGATGTCCCCCGGCTGGAGGTAGGCAAGCAGGTGGAGCCCGTCCGAGCTCACGCCCCGCACGAGGTCCCCCCCATCCCGGGCCAGGGCCGGATAGCCAGTCTCTTCGTCCCACAGCTCCCGCCACATCGCCGCCGCCGTGGCCCGGGCTTGTTCCTCAAGCGCAGCGGGATCGAACCCGAGGTCGAGGGCCACCGTCAGTGTGGCCAGCGCGCGGAGGGCGGCGACCGTCTGGGCCTGGACGAGGGTGTACGCGACCGGAAACCGGAGCTCCCTCCTCCCGGGGAGGAACGAGTCCTTCCAGTACGTAGCGCGGAGGAGGTACCGCTCGGCCCCGGCGTGGCGGGGGTCCTCCCAGAACAGGTCGTCCGCGATGTGACGGAGCGTGTACGCTCCAGCTTCCTGCAGCGCAGGACGGATTTCGCCCGGTTCCATTCCAGACCCACCGTGAAGCATCCGTGCAGCCCCGATAAGGAACAGCTGGCTCGTCTCGCACGCGTTGTACTGGGTGGAGAGACCGTCGCGTCTGTAGGGAGGGTACTCATGGAGGACGCGCCCCGGCTCCTCGCCGGTGGATGGGTCCTTCCGACGGCCGATCGTGGCAGCACAGAAGCGCGCCGTCTCCCGGATCAGTACATCATCGTCCGCGATGAGCCCCGCGGTGAGAAGGTCGCGGGGGAAGATCCCGAACCGGACGCGGTCTCCCCTCCTCCCCGCGTACGCGAGCGCGAACCGCTGTCCGTCCAGCGTGATCTCGGCCCTCAGCCGCGCGACCGCTTTCCTCCCTTCCTCCCGCAACCGCGTCCACCGCGCAGCGGGCACCGTCACCCCTTGATCGCCCCGGCGAGGATCCCGCGCACGAAATACCGCTGCAGGGAGAAGAACACGACCATCGGCACGATCATCGACACGAACGCGGCCGCGGTGAGGAGGTGCCAGTCCTGGCCGCGGGATCCCACGAGGAGTGAGAGCTTCAGGGTGAGCGGGGCAACCTCCTCGAACCCCCCCAGGTACACCAACGCCACCAGCAGGTCGTTCCACACCCACAGGAACTGGAAGATCGCCGCCGACGCCAGCACTGGGACGGAGAGGGGAAGCACCAGCTTGACGAACGCCCGGAACGGGGTCGCCCCATCGATGAACGCGGACTCGAATAGCTCCCGCGGGAGGGCTCCGAAGAAGTTACGCAGGAGGTAGATGATGAGGGGAAGACCGTACCCCGCATGGGCCAGCCAGATTCCGGGGAACGTCCCGGAGAGGCGAAGGGAATTGAACATCCGCAGGACGGGGATGAGCGTCATCTGGAGGGGGATCACGATCAGCCCGATCACGGTCATGAGCAGGAGCTGCCGTCCGCGGAACTCCATCCACGCCAGGGCGTACGCGGCGAGGGCAGCGATGGTGAGGGTGATCAGCGTCGTGGGGACGGTGATGAGGAAGCTGTTCAGGAAGGCACGACCCATCCCCTGCTGGGTGAGAACATCGCGGTAGTTGGCGGTCGTGAACCGGCTCCACTGGCTGGGGGTGATGACCGCTGTCCACCATCCCGACGAGAGGAGGTCTTGGCGTGGCCGGAACGAGCTCACGAGGAGCCCCAGCGACGGGGCGAGCCAGATCAGCGCGAGGGCGATCACGACCACATGGAGCGGTAGCCGCTTCGCTTTGCGAAATACGCTCATCTCACCGCCTCCTGGGCCCGGAATCGGCGCACGTTGATGAGGAGGAATGGGACGATGGCCAGGAACAAGATCACCGCGATCGCGCTCGCCATCCCGTAGTTATTGAACTGGAACATCTCGTTGTACATCCGGTTCGCGATCACGTCGGTGTCGTACGCGCCGTTCGTCATCATGTACACGATGTCGAACACCTTGAGCACGAACACGATCATCGTCGTGGTCACCACGGCGAGGGTCGACTTGAGGAACGGGATCGTCACATGGCGGAACACCTGCCACTCGTTGGCCCCGTCGATGCGGGCCGCCTCCTGCATCTCCTTGGGGATCCCCTTGTACGCGGCGGAGATGATGACCATGCAGAACCCCGTCCACACCCACACCCCGACCACAATGAGGGCGATGTTGTTCACCCATGGCCGCTGGATCAGCCATCCCACCGGCTGCCCCCCCAACCCCACCACGATCGCGTTGAGGAGCCCGATCTGGGGCGCCACCGCCGGCCGGAACGCATACACGAACCGCCAGATCACCCCCGCCGCCACGTAGGAGATGGCCATCGGGAGGAAGATCACCGACTTGATCACCGCCTCATAGCGCACCCGATCGAGGAGCACGGCCAGGACGAGACCCATCCCGACCGTGAACAGGGTGAACACTCCCAACCAGAGGAGGTTGTTGCGGAACGCGATCAGCATCGGCCGGGACGTAAAGGCACGGACATAATTCTGGACGCCCACGAACGTCTCCGACCGCGGGCCGTAGAAGCTGAGCCGGATCGTCTCCGCGCTCGGGTAGACGAGGAACACCCCCAACAACAGCAGGGCGGGGGCAAGGTAGAACCAGTGGGTCCGTCCCTTGTTCATGCCGAGCTCCTCCCGAGGAACATACGCCGGGGCGGGGGCTCCCCCGCCCCGACGCACCCTACCTCACGAGCCTACTTCCCGTAGGCCACCCGTGCCGCGGCCTCGATGTCCGCCAGGACCCGGTCCAGCGGGACGCCTGACACGTAGTCGAGCACGCCCTTCCAGAACGCGCCCGACCCCACCGCAGCCGGCATGAGGTCCGAGGCGTCGAACCGGAAGATCTCGGCGCCCTTTAGGATCCCCGCCGCCTGGGCGGTCAGCTGATCAGGGTAGATCCCCGGATCCACGTTCACGTTCGTGGCGAGCTTCCCCAGCGCCCCGCACCAGATCGCCTGGGCCTCCGCGGAGGCAAGGTACTGGATGAACGCCCGTACCTCGGGCGTGTCGCGGAACGCGCTGATGAGGTCCCCCGCCCCGAGGAGCGGCGTCCCCCACTGGGGGTCGATCGACGGGAACACGAAGAACCCCACGTCCCGATCGAGGTCGAGCCCGGGGTGGGCACCAGCGATGAAGCTCTTGATGAACGTCGCCTGACGGTGGAGGTACGCCCCCGGAGTGGGGTCCCACAGGATAGCAGGCGAGTCACCGAAGTTAATGGACAGAACGCCCGTCGTGCCCCCGTACACGTACGCCTGGTTGCGCACGATCGATCCGAACAGCTCGAATGCCCGCCTCACCGCCGGGTGGGTCCACGGGATTTCGTGGGCCACCCACTGGTCGTAGAGGTCAGGCCCCGCGGTGCGGAGCATGATGTCTTCGATCCAGTCCGTACCGGCCCAGCCGGAGGCAGCACCCGACTCGAGGCCCACCGCCCACGGGGTCTTGCCGCGTGCGGCGAGAGTCTGGGTGATGTACATCAACTCGTTCCACGAGTCTGCCGGGGCCAACCCCTCCGCATACAGGGCATCGGGGTTGTACCACACGAGGCTCTTCAGGTCGGCGGAGATGAAGATCCCGTAGACCTTCCCGCCCACGGTCGCCAGGTTCACGAACGCCGTCGGGAACTGAGTTAGGTCGACGAGACCGTCCACCGGGATGAGCGCCCCCCGGGCCACGAACTCCGCCATCTGGCCGGGATTGGGCATCCCCGCCAGGTCCGGCGGGTTGCCCGCCGCAACGCGGGTGGCGAGGATCGTCGGGAGATCGCGGCCCACGCTCTCCACCCGGACCGTGATCCCCGTCTTGGTCTGGAACGCGTCCACCACCTTTTGGAACGCGGCCAACTCGTCGCCGCTCCACAGGACCATGATCGTCACTGCACCTTGGGCGAGGCCCGCCACAAGACCCGCCAACAGGAGACCTACCAACAATCGCTTTGTCATTCTCTACCTCCTTTTCCTCGTTCCAGCCATTCTTCCTTTCGGTCGGTACGCTCTGTTCCCGTTCTCACCCCCTTCATCCCCAAACAGCTGTTCGGGGTTGTCCCGCAGGTGCTGCACCACCGCGACCGCTGCTCCGAGGACTGCCGTCGGCCCTCGCTCCTTGGCACGGACCAGCTTGTGCAGATCTGGAAATTCCCCCTCAAGGGCCTCGCGGAGCCGATGGCGACAAGCGGTGATGAACGCTTCCTCATCCGCCCCGAGCAGCTCGGCGTGAATGACGATGCGCTCCGGGTCCAGCAGGGTCACGGCATGGACCAGAAACCCAACCGCTTTGTCCACGAGGAGGTCCACGCGTGCCTTCGGGCTTCGGCCCTCCATCTCTTCCCTCGTCACGAACGCCCGGTACAGCGAACCGCCGTGACCATGGGACCCGCGGTACGCGTGCCCATCGACAAGCACGCTTGCCCCAAACCGCACCTCGCCGGCGAGACCAGGCCGGAGAGCAATGTACAGAAGCGTGCCCTCGGCCCATCCGATCGCCCGTGCCTCGACGAGGGCCATGAGGTGCGTGTCGTGATGGACGTGAACTGGGACCGGAACGTCCCTCTCCAGGGTTTCGCGGACGGCCACCCCCCGCCAGGGAGGCATCGTCTGCCCGGCGAACGTGGCCACCCCATCCCTGACAAACGCCGGCACTGCAACTCCGGCCCCTCCCACCCTCGACCACGGAACACCGAGGGATTCCAACCATCCGGCAAGCTGCTCTCCCACCTGGCGCAGGAGGGCGACTGGATCCCCAAGGTCATTGCCCACGGCCAGCGTGGAACGGTGAAGGGTTTCCCCGAGCAGGTTGCACAGAACAAAGTCGACCTGAGGCAGCTCAAGGTCGACCCCAAGCGCCATGCACACGCTCCCATCGAGACAAAACACCGTCCCCGGGCGACCGCTCCCCTGGGACCGGGTCCCCACAGGAACGACGATCCCCCGCTCCACGAGCATGCCAAGGGCCTTGTCGACAGTCGGTCGGGACAGTCCGAGGGCCGCCTCCAGCTCCCGCCGGGTAGCCCCCGAGGGGGTCCAGAGTTCCCGTAGCATCGCGAGGACCGTGCTGTCTCTCATTGTTGAAACCATTTTACAAAATAACCTAGCGCGATGCCAGGGGGTCGTCAAGCCAGCAAGTCGCCTCGGTGGAGGTGGTACCGAACGGGGGTGTTGGGTCGTCAGAACTCGGGTTACCCAAGAGAAGGCGCCGATGACCCAAGCGTGCGTGGCGCAGGTGGTGGCAGCCCTGCGTCCTCCCGACCTGCGCGCCCGGCGTAGCGACAAGACAATCTGGGCCCGGGGTTCCTGGAGCTCGACCTGGTGGCCCACCGTGGGGAGACGACGGCGGGGGAGTGCCTCCACACCCTGGACGCAGTCGATGTCGCGACCCTGTGGTGCGAGCCGGTGGCGGTGCTCCACCGAAGCCAGGAGGCGGTACGCAGAGCGATCCAGAGGATCCGGGACCGGTTTCCGTTTCCGCTGCGGGGGATCGACTCGGGGAGCGAGCGTTCCTCCACGCCCATCTTTACCGGTACTGCCAGAGGGAGGGGATCCAGTTCACCCGGTCCCGTCCGTCTGGAGACGATCTACGCCGACTGGCGGCTGGTGGTGAGCTACCTCCAGCCGGTGCGGAAGCTGATCGCCCAAGAGCGGGTGGGGAGCCAGGTACGGAAGAGGTACAACCGGGCCCCGACACCCTACCGGCGGGTGCCTGCCGCCTCCGACGCCCCCAACGAGAGGAAGATCGACGTCCAGGAGATCTTCACCACGCTGAACCCGGCGGTCCTGCAACGACGGATCGCAGACAACCTACGGGCCCTCGCGAAGTTGCCCCGGCAACACGTGTTCAGAGGCATCGACACCGGCTTCGGTAACACTCCCCTTCTGAGGCATCGCGGTGGAGGTCGTTCCGGTACGAGCGTCCCCAGCGTTAGTCAATGCGGCGGAGAGACTGCGTGATGAGGTCCATCTCCGCCCGGATGCGGGCCAGGGCGCGCTCCTCGATCCGGGACACCGCTTGAGGACTGATGTCCATCCGCTCGGCGATCTCCCTCTGCGACAGCGGGCGCAGGGGTTCACCATCGAGGTCGAGCCCGTAGCGAAGGCGGATCACCTCGCGCTGCTTGTCGGTGAGCGACACCCCGATCACCCGTCGCAGGCTGTGCGTGAGCTGCGGTTCGAGGCCCTCCTCCGCACGCGGCAGGCTCTCGTCCGTGATCAGGCTCATCACGTTCCGACCGCTCTCCTCCAGGGCTTCGAACGAAACGACCCGGCGGCCGGCGATCATCATGTTCAGGAGGTCGTAGACCTTGTCGAGAGGAATCCCCAGCTCCCCCGCGATCTCCTCCGGGGTCGGGTGGCGGCTCAGCCGGTCCGCGAGCTTCTGGGTCGCCAGCCTGAACGCCCGGAGCTCCTTCAGCCGCGACTCGGGGATCCGGGCCGCCCCCGTCCACCACCGACCGAGGGCGAGCTGGATCTCGCGCCGGATCCACCACACGGCGTACGAGCTGAACTTGCACCCCTTGCGCCAGTCGAACCGGTCCACCGCCTTGATGAGCCCGACCTGCCCCTCCTGAAACAGGTCGTCCCAGAGGTAGATGAACCCGCGGAACTCCGTGCGGAGGACGTGCCCGATGAGCCCCTGGTTGGCAAGGATGAGCTGCTCGCGCGCAGCCTTGTCATCCCGTTCGATCCGCTTGGCGAGCTCGACCTCGTCTTCCCGGGTGAGCCTCGCCGTTGCGCCTGCGCTGCGTTCACGAAGCGCTGTCGCTGTCATGCCGGCATCACCTCCTCCCGGGCGCGGGGGGGCCCCTCGTTGCCAGGACCCGCCCGCCACCGCACCTCCGGAGCCACCGCTGGCCCCGGACCGATGGTGCCGCCGGTCCGCCTCCGGGAGAGAGGCCAGGGCCGCTCGTGAAGCACGCGCGGTTGGGCAACGCTTACGGGTGGTCATCGTCGCCGCCACCTCGCATAGATGATACCGGGCCGAAGCCCTGCTGGTTTCACGGCGCAAGGCAGTCCGGAGGGGTGCTCGCCCACCCTGGGATCCGGCCCCGACGGCCGCGGCCGTGATCCGAGCCCCACACCCCGCGGCCGCCCCGGACCGTCGCCGCGTGCCCCCGAACCGGGGTCAAACCCACGCTGCATGAGCAGGTGGGCAGGCGTCGCTTCGGGCGCAGCCCAGCGAGACTCTGGCGGTGGAGGCCTGGCTGCTCGCCGACCGAGCCGGCATCGCCCGCTTCCTGGGGGTGAACGAAAGCGTCGTACCGGCCTACCCAGAAACCCTGCCCGATCCCAAGGCAACCATAGTCGATCTGGCCCGCCGCTCTTCCGAGCGCGTGATACGTGAGGACTTGGTACCGGACCCGCGAAGCGGCCGGCGGGAGGGGCGGGCGTACGCGTCGCGGTTGGCGAGCTTCGCCCGCGACCACTGGCAGCCCGGGGTTGCTGCGGGGCGATCTCCTAGTCTGGCGGGGGCGATCGCGTGCCTCCGCGCCGCGTTGGCGGCGAGCGCCCCTGGCTCCCGGGGCACCGGAGGGCTCTTTGGCGGGACCGAGTGAGGTCGCCCCACCTGAGGGGTCCCGCCGGGCTCCACGCCCCGCGGGCGGACGCACGACGACGTGCGGAAGGGGAACGGGCTTCCAAGGACCACGCCCTCGACTCGGAAGGGAAGAGGTTCCGAGTTCCTTCCGAGTTCGCACCACCGTGTGTGGGAACGACGGGGCGCGACCGGGACGATCCCCGGCGCGTGAGGGCTCCGCTGCTGGGAAGAGCTGGATAAGGGAGGGCCGATGATCGCGAAGAAGAAGCTGATCGAAGTCGCGTTGCCGCTGGAGGCGATCAACGCCGCCCGTGCGCGGGAGAAGTCGATCCGCCCCTGCGCAACCCGACGTCTGAAGTAGCGAGCTGGCACAGTTCCCAATCAGGCGGGGCTGCAACCTCAACCTCTTGCAGGCCGGCGGTAACAGGGGCGGGGCGGCCATGCCCGAGGGTGTGCGGCCCCTTCCCACCGTGCATCTCGGACGGGCAGGCTCTCTGTCGCGACCCGGGCTGGCACACCGACTGGGGGAACCGGGCACAGGTTGAAGAAGGGTTCCCCTTCTGGAATAGGAAGCGGGAGCTTGGCCAACGGCGTCAGATTGGGCGATCCCAAGGCAGGCCGCTACAATGCGCTTGGTTCAGGGGGGAGGAACCGGATGCTCAGCTCCGCGGTGGAACTGAGATGACGCGGCTCGAGGACCTGCAGCCGGGGGCAGCGGTCCATGGGCTCATCCTTGACAGCCCAGCCACCGTAGTTCAGACACAGTGGCTCGGCTCAGAGGCGGTCGACCCGTCTGCGGGTTTCTGTGACCCGAGCAGCGTGCTGATCACCGCGCTCCAATGTCAGTGGGTTCGCGGAGGACTCATGGGGTTCTGTGGAGAGGTCTCCGTTCCTCAGGTGCTTCGATGAACAGCCAATCGACCCCGCGCGAGGGGCAAACGCTTGCAGGCCCCTTGTTTCGGGAACCGATGCGCGTTGAGACGGTGCGAGCCGAGGGACCGGACACCTGGGTCCTCGGGCTGGTGGGAATGCAGTCCGAGCGGTTCTGCCGGGTCACGCTCACCCGGCGCGACCTCGCCGAGCTTACCATCTCGGACACTCTTCCGACCTACGACGGAGACGGCCACCTCCTTGGCTTGGGCCTGCAGGCCTACATGCTCGGGCTCGCCTACGAGTTCGACCCGTACTTCGGCTTGTCCATCTCCCGCGTTGATCCGCTCCCTCACCAGCTCGAGGCGGTGTACGACTACCTCCTGAAGTCGCCCCGGGTCCGGTTCCTGCTTGCCGACGACGCGGGGGCAGGGAAGACCATCATGGCCGGTCTCCTCATCCGCGAGCTCGAGCTCCGGGGCCTGGTGGAGCGCGTCCTAATCGCGTGCCCGGCCAACCTGACCTTCCAGTGGCAGCGGGAGCTTCGGGAGAAGTTCGACGCCCGGTTCACCGTGCTCCGGGGGGCCGATATTCGGGAGCAGTTCGGTGTGAACCAGTGGTTGGAGCTGAACAAGGTGATCACCTCGCTTGACCTCGCCAAGCGTGCGGAGGTGCTGCCTGGCCTGAGGCAGGTGCGGTGGGACCTGGTGATCGTGGACGAGGCGCACCGCATGTCCGCCTCCGATGAAACCCACAAGAGCCTCCGCTACAAGCTCGGCGAACTGCTGAGGGACGCATCGGACCACATCCTGCTTCTCACAGCCACGCCCCACAAGGGAGATCCGGAGAACTTCTGCCTGTTCTTGCAGCTCCTGGACCGGGATGCCTACGCCGATGTGCGCTCCGTCCGCGAGGCGATGGAGCGGCGGAGGGCCCCGTTCTACCTGCGTCGGACGAAGGAGGCGATGGTCTACTTCCCCCGGCGGCGGCCGGACGGAGCGTGGGTCGCCGAGCCGATCTTCACCAAACGCATCCCACACACCGTCGAATTCAGGATCGACGGCGCCGAGGACGAGCTCTACCGCATGGTGACACGGTTTGTGAAGGAGCACAGTGCCCGGGCGGCAGCGAGCGGGGACGACCCACGGGCCCGCGCGGTCGGGTTCCTCATGTCGCTGTACCAGCGTCGGCTGGCGTCGAGTACGTACGCGCTGCGGCGGAGCCTGGAGAACCGGGCGCGTCGGCTCGAGGAGGCTCTCAAGGGGGCCGAGGAGTGGGCGCGCGCGGTTCCGGCCGATCTCCCCGACCCTGAGGAGCTCGAGGAGATGGAGGACACCGACCGGGAGCGGCTCGAGAGAGTACTGGAAGCGGTCACCCTGGCCCGAAGCGCTGACCAGGTGCGGGGGGAGATCGACGAGCTCCGGCAGTTGGCAGGCCTGGCCCGGGACCTGGAAGAGCGCGACTGCGAAGCGAAGTTGACCAAGCTCAAGGAGGTTCTCCAACGGGAGGGCTTCTTCGACCGGCCCGACCAGCGGCTGCTCGTCTTTACCGAGTTTAAGGACACCCTCGACTACCTTCTTGGGAAGATGAAGGGCTGGGGGTTCCGGGTGGGGTGCATCCACGGGGGGATGAAACCCGGGGGGCGTGATGAACCCGGCACGCGACTCCACGCTGAGCAGCAGTTCCGCGAGGGCGCGATCCAGATCTTGGTTGCCACCGAGGCCGCGGGAGAGGGGATCAACCTTCAGGTGTGCAACATCCTCTTCAACTACGACATCCCGTGGAACCCCAACCGCCTGGAGCAGCGCATGGGCCGCATCCATCGCTACGGACAGACAAAGGACTGCCTCATCTTCAACTTCGTGGCCACGAACACGATCGAGGGCCGGGTCCTGCAGCGGTTGCTGGCGAAACTCCAGGAGATCCGCGACGCGCTGGACGACGACGCGGTGTTCAACGTGGTGGGCGAGGTCCTGCCGGCGAGCCACGTGGAGCGGATCCTGCGCGACTACTACGCGGGCCGACTCGGCGACGCCGACCTCGAGGAGCGGCTGCTCGCCGAGGTCGACGAGCGGCGGTTCCGCGCGATCTGTCAGAGCGCTCTCGAGGGGCTCGCCTCGAAGAAGCTCAACCTAGAGATGCTCATCGAGCGCCGGGCGCGGGCCCAGGAGCGGCGCCTCGTGCCGGAAACCGTGGCTCGGTTTGTCCGGCAGGCGGCCCCCCACGTTCCGCTCCCGATCAAGGTCTTTCCCCAGCCCCCCTACACCTTCGAGCCCGGCCCCACGCCCCCCGTCCTCCGGCAGTACGAGCGGGACCCGAGCTGGCGGCTCCCCCCCCTTGCGGCGCGGTACCCCCGCTGCACGACCGACCGGGAGACCGCGGAGAGGGAACACCTGGAGTGGGTCACCCCCGGGCATCCCCTGTTCGAGGCCCTTCGGCAGCACGTCCATGCTAAGTCCCTTCCGGCCTTCACCCAGGGGGCGACCTTCTACTCCTTGGATCACCGCGAGCCGGCGCGGATTGACCTCTACCGGGCGCGGGTGGCGGACGGGCTCGGGCACGTCGTCCACGAACGCCTGTTCGCCGTCGAGGTTGCCGAGGGGAAGGAACCGTGCCTCCGCGACCCGAACCTACTGGGGAACCTGATCCCCGCGGCGCGCCCGGAGGGGCTGCCCCCGGTGGCGGGGGTACCCGAGGCGACGGCGTGGCTGAGCGAGCACGTGCTGGCCCCGTTCCTCGACGAGGCCCGCCGCGAGCGGCTGGCCGAGGTGGAGCGGGTTGCGCAACACGTCGAGCTTTCCCTCACCGAGCTTCTCCAGCGGGCCGACGAGGAGATCGGGCGGGCTCAGGAGGCCGTCGAGCGGGGCGAGCAGGGAGCCGAGGGGAGGCTGGCCCAGGCCGAGGCGCGGCACGCCCAGCTCCTCGAGCGGCGGGAGCGGAGGCGGCGGGAGCTCGAGCGGGAGCGAGCGCTGTCCCTGCAGGGGGTCGAGCGGATCACCTCGGTCCTTGTTCTCCCCCACCCCAAACAGAACGAGCCCGAGGTCCAGCGGATGCGTCCCGACCCCGAGACCGAGGCCACTGCCATGCGCGTCGTGATCGAGCACGAGCGGGCCCGGGGGCGACAGGTCTACGACGTCCACGAGAAGAACCTCGGCTACGACGTCACCAGCCTGGACCTCAACTCCGGCGAGCTCCGGCTTATCGAGGTCAAGGGACTCAAGGGGGCCAAGGGGTCCATCCTTCTCACGCCCAACGAGCGCCGGGTCGCCGAGGACCGCCGCGACTGCTACTGGCTGTACGTGGTGACGGACTGCGGCTCCGCGCCGAAGCTGCAGGAACCGATCAAGGATCCGGCGCGGTTCCCGTGGCACGAGGTGACGAAGGTGCAGCACTACTGGCTGGAGGTGGACGCCCTCACGCAGCCGATGCAGGTGCGGGAGCCCCAGGTGGAGTATGGCCACGATGCCTGACCTCTCGGTCCTAAGGCCCCAAGGTCTTGACGCGCGCACCTGGAGGCCTATCATAAGCTCACGACTTGCCCCCCGCTCGACATGCCGCAAGGCCTCGGGCGGGGTTATCACTTCTCAGGTCTGCCTTCGAGGTCGCCCCTCTCCGCCCTGCCGCACACAGGGGTCCTGCTGCGGTAGGCCAGCTGAAACGATCGGCCACCCCAGTAGAGGTGTGTTCCGGAGGCACTTGCCTTTGTGGGCCGGAGGCGCTATCATTCTGTTGCTAATGGTCACGGGCGTTGCACCGAGCGACGCCCGGGTTTATCCGCGGCAGCGATTCTTCGGAGTCGCTGCCCCTTTTCTTGGAGGAGGGTGATTCGCCGATGCCGCGGTACGCAGTGTTTATCGACGGTGGGTACCTGCGGGCCGTGTTGCGGAGCTTCGGAGAGCCGCGCATATCCTACGCCAAGCTTGGGGACTACTTCTCTCATGGCGAGGAGAGACTACGCACCTACTACTACGACTGCGCCCCCTACCAGGGCATGCCCCCCACCGAGGAGGAACAGCAGCGGAAACAGGCCTTCGATCGGTTCGTGTTTGTGCTTCAGGCAGAGGTTCCGCGTTTCCAGCTCCGGCTCGGCCGCCTACAGCGTGTCCAGGAACCCGACGGCACTTGGCGGTTCATCCAGAAGAAAGTCGACGTTCTGCTCGCTGTGGACCTGGTGCGCCTTGCGTGTGAACAGCAGATTCACCGAGCCGTGCTCATCGCTGGGGACAGCGACTTCGTCCCTGCAATCCAGATCGCCCGCGATGCTGGGACCATCGTTCAGCTCTATCATGGCAGCCGTCCACGCCCTCACCACGAACTCCTCCAGGCCTGTGACGACCGGTACATCATCGACGATCGCATGATCAAGGACATCCAGTTCGACCGACGAGAGGGGGGGGTAGATCATGCATGAAGTGAGAACCGTACAGGAGCTCATCTCCGAGATCCGGCGCGGGGAGATCCTCCTCCCCGAGTTCCAGCGCGGGTACGTTTGGAACAACGACCAGGTGAGGATGTTTGCTCAGTCGCTCTACCGACGGCACCCCACGGGGCACCTCCTCACCTGGCGCACGTACAAGCCCGCGCCCGTGCGGGGTGGAGAGGCGAAGGCGAACAGCCACTCCGTCCTGCTCCTCGATGGGCAGCAGAGGCTGACCACCCTCTACGTCCTGTTCGAGGGTGTGGCTCCTCCGTTCTACGAAGGGGAGAAGCTGTTCTTCGACCTCTACTTCAACATGCAGACCGAGGAGTTCCGGTT
>JACIWK010000016.1 GCA_014360985.1 Candidatus Bipolaricaulota bacterium | reverse complement strand
ACTTCGATCGCCTGCTGAACACGGTCTGGGACTACTGGCGCATCGTCCGCGTTCCGGACTAGGGCCAACGGTCTGCACGGAAGGGCGCACGCGCGGCCGCGCGCGGTGCGCCTTGTCCTTTGGATTCGGGCTGGGGCGCGTAGGGTCGACTCGGGGGCACGGCCGCGCGCCTCAAGGCATGGTGCCGCCGAGCGGGGGTTCCGACCCCAAAGGGCTGCCGTTCGAATCGGTACGGCACGCGGTCGAGAGCCGCTTCCTGGCCTCCTGTTCCTCGCCTCGGGGAGGGACCTCGGTCCCTCCCCCCTCTCTTGGGGCGGGAGACGGCCGGGGCGTTCGGAGGCGTCTGACTTTTCCCCATGCGCATTTCTTCCCCTTGTCTCCCCGCGGGGGTCCGGTTAGAATCCGCTCAACCGGGCCGGGCGGCCCGTACCTTTGCACAAGGAGGGATTCTCGGTGCGCAAGTGGCTGGGTTTGGCACTGGTCGTGGCGTTGGTGGCGGCGCCGGCGATGGCACAGGTGGTCACTGGAAAGGTAGCGGTGGTCCTCGATGTCGGCGGACGGGGCGACCTCTCGTTCAACGACATGGGGTTCAAGGGGACGGATCAAGCGGCGCACGATTTCGGGCTGGAGATGGTCGAGGTCCAGAGCGCGACGGCGGCGGACTACCTGCCGAACTTGCGCAACCTCGCCCGAACCCGCGAGTACGACCTCATCATCTGCGTCGGGTTCCTGCTTGGGGACGCGCTCGCCCAGGCGGCGGAGGAGTTCCCGCAGCAGAAGTTCGCGATCATCGACTCGGTCGTGGATGCCCCGAACGTGATGAGCATCGTGTTTCGGGAGAACGAGATGAGCGCCCTCGTGGGAGCGCTGGGGGCGATGGCCGCGGCCTACTACGGCTACCCGAATGTGGGGGTCGTCCTCGGGATCGAGATCCCCGTCCTGTACCACTTCGAGGCGGGGTACCGCTTCGGCATCGACTGGGGGAACAAGAAGGCTGCTGAGGTCCTTGGAACCGATCCTGTCAGCCTCCTGTACACCTACACCGGTTCGTTCAGCGACATCGCGCTCGGGAAGGCGGCCACGGAGGCGATGCTCGCCCAGGGCGCGGTCGGCGTGTACAACGTGGCTGGGCCGCTCGGGATCGGCGACCTTGAGGCGATCACCGAGTTCCACCGCAACCGGGGGACGCGCTCCGGCCCGCCGTACTACTTCGGCGTGGACGCGAACCAAGACTGGCTGGGGAACGGTCAGCACGGGCTCGCGAGCGGGATGAAGCGGGTCGACGTCGGCTGCTACAGCGCGGTGGAGGCCGTGGTCAACGGGACGTTCAGCGGCGGCATCACCAGCCTCGGCTTGGCTGAGGGCGGTGTCGGGATCAGCAAGTTCGTCGATCTCCTCGAGTTCATCGACTTCGGCATCTCCGCCGGGGCGCTCAAGCCCGAGGATCGCGACCTGACCATCGCCAACTGGGCGGTGAATCGCGGCACCATTCCCGCTTGGATCTGGCGGGCTGTGGACGAGCTCGAAGCGGGGATCCTCGACGGGACGATCGTCGTCCCGACGGCGGACACCGTGGACGAGATGCAGGCCGTGCGCGCTCGGTACACGTTGGGGGCGCCGTAGGGTCCAGGGTGGCGAGCTGATGGGGAGAGGGAGCCGAGCGTTCCCTCTCCCCTTGTTTGTGAGCGACGGGGGCACCCGCATGAACGAGAGTTCGAGCCGTAGCGGCGCCAGGGAAAACGGGTACTTCCTCCGGGCGGAGCGGATCACGAAGGTCTACTCCGATGGCACGGTCGCCGTCCGTGACGCGACCCTCGAGCTCCGTCCCGGGGAGATCGTGGGGCTCCTCGGGGAAAACGGGGCCGGTAAGACGACCCTCACCAAGATCCTGTCGGGCCTCCTCCCCCCCACGAGGGGTCAGGTGGTCTCCCCGCGGGGGCGGGTGCGGTTCGCGAGCCCCCGCGAGGCCCTCGAGTTCGGGATCGGGATGGTCCACCAGCACTTCGCCCTCGTGGGGACGTTCACCGCGGTGGAGAACGTGGCGCTGTCCCACGAGCGCCCGTTCTCGTCCCTGCAGCTCGGGGCGACGCGGGCCAAGCTCGAGGCCCTGATGGAAGAGAGCGGGCTCCGGGTTCCCCTCGATGTCCCGGTGGAGAAGCTCGCCGTTGGCGAGCAGCAGCGGGTGGAGATCCTCAAGGTCCTGTCGCGGGAGGTGGACCTCCTCATCCTCGACGAGCCGACGAGCGTCCTCACCCCGCTCGAGGTGGATGAGCTGTTCCGGCTCCTGCGGCGGCTCAGGGACGAGGGCAAGGCGATCGTTCTCATCAC
This sequence comes from Candidatus Bipolaricaulota bacterium, assembly GCA_014360985.1. Taxonomy (GTDB): domain Bacteria; phylum Bipolaricaulota; class Bipolaricaulia; order Bipolaricaulales; family Bipolaricaulaceae; genus Bipolaricaulis. Next base: position 21,831 of record JACIWK010000016.1, on the reverse strand, counting down.
CCACAAGCTGAAGGAAGTGGGCTCGGTCACGGACCGGGTGGTCGTGCTGCGCAAGGGGGCGGTGGTGGGGGACGTGCGCACGGCGGGCGTGACGAAGGAGGAGCTCGCCCAGCTCATGGTGGGGAAGGCGCTGGAGACGAGGGCGGGTCGCGCGGTGGAGCTCTCGACCGAGGAGATCCCCGCCCACGCCCACGACCGCGAGCGGGGGGATCGGGGTCCCGGGGTCCTCCACGTGGAGGGCCTCTCCGTGGCGGGGACCACGAAGCCGATCGCGGTGGACGACCTCACGTTCGATGTGTACGGGGGGGAGATCTTCGGGATCGCCGGCGTGGAGGGCAACGGTCAGACCGAGCTCGTGGAGGCCCTCACCGGCCTTCGGCCTGCGCTCAAGGGGACGGCGACGATCCACGGGCAGAACATCCTCGGCCTCGACCCCCGCCAGATTTACAAGCTCGGCGTGGCGCACATCCCTGAGGACCGGTGGGTGCTCGGGCTCGTGCTTCCGTTCACCCTGGCCGAGAACGCGATCCTCGGCGTTCACCGCTGGGACGAGTTCCGAGGGCCTCTGTCGGTCCTCCGCTGGGGGCGGATCAACGCCCACGTGCGGTCGCTCATGGAACGGTTCGAGATCCAGGCCACCGGCCCCAGCGCCCCCGCCAAGAGCCTGTCGGGAGGCAACCAGCAGAAGCTGATCGTTGGGCGGGAGCTGGCTAAGGACCCGGCGATCGTGATCGCCTCCCAGCCCACGCGCGGCCTCGACGTCGGCGCGGCCCAGTACATCCGGGACACCTTGGTCGAGATGCGGGACCGGGGAAGGGCGATCCTCCTCGTGTCGGCCGACCTCGACGAGGTCCTCGCCCTGTCGGACCGGGTGGCGGTGATGTACGAGGGGAAGTTCATGGCCGTGGCCCGGCCGGAGGAGCTGGACCGGGAGAAGGTGGGGATGCTCATGGGCGGCGTGAGTGTAGGAGGGAGAGGATGACGGGGAACGAAGGTCAACCGGGAGGGTGGCTCCTGCGGGGGGCCCACCGCACGCTCACCGGGCTTCACCCAGCGCTCGAGTCGGTGCTGGCGGCGGTGGTGGGACTGCTTGTGGGAGCGGTGCTCATGTACATCTGGGGCTACGACCCGTGGCGGGCGTACTGGGCCCTCCTCCGGGGGGCCTATGGCGGCAGCTACGAGATCGCGAGTTCCATCGCCCGCGGGGTGCCCCTCGTCCTCACCGCGCTCACGTTCGCGATCTGCCTGCGGGGGGGGATGTTCAACATCGGCGCCGAGGGCCAGATGTACGTCGGGGCGGCGGCCGCGGTGTGCGTGGCGTACTTCCAGCTCCCCTCTTGGCTCCACGTGGTGGCGGGGGTCCTCTTCGCCGCCGTGGCCGGGGCGATCTGGAGCCTTGGGCCGGCGCTCCTCAAGCTGACCCGCGGCGTGCACGAGGTCATCTCGACGATCATGTTCAACTGGATCAGCCGGTTTCTCGTGTTCTACCTCGTGGCGTACGTCCTCGTGGATCCCCGCCAGGCGCAGCGCACGGTGCGGGTCCCCCTCTCGGCGCGGTTCCCGATCCTCGTTCCGGGCACCGACCTCTCCTATGCAGTGTTCATGGCGGTGGCGTTTGCCCTCTTCGCGTACGTGCTCCTGTGGCACACGGCTGTCGGGTACGAGGTGCGGGCGGCAGGGCTGACCCCGACCGCGGCCCGCTACGGGGGGATCTCGGTCAAGCGCACGATGCTGCTCAGCTTCATCCTCGGCGGCGTGGCGGCGGGGCTCGCCGGCGCGGCGACGACGATGGGCCTCCCCCCGACCTACGCCATCATCAGCGGGCTGCCGGAGCTGATGAACCTCGGGTTCGACGGGATGGCGGTGGCGATGGTCGGTCGCAATCACCCGATCGGGATCCTCGTCGCGGCCCTGTTCTTCGGCGGGCTCAACGCCGGGGGGCGGGTGATGCAGTTCTACGGCTCGAACCCGGTGCCGTTGGAGATGGTGCGGGTGGTGATGGGGGCGATCGTGTTGGCGATGGCGATCCCTGAGCTGGCGCGGGTCTTCCCGGCACTGGCGGCGAGCGGGCGGGCCCTGGTGCGGATGCTTTCCCGGAAGAAGCCCGTCGAGGAGGCCGCATGAGCTGGAGCTATGTTCTGGATCTGCTGCGGATCTCTCTCCACGCGATGGTGCCGATCACCCTCACCGCGACCGGGGAGATCATCGGGGAGACGGCGGGGCTGTTCAACATCGGGCTCGAGGGGATCCTCCTCATCAGCGCGTTCGTGGGGGCCCTCGGGGCCGGCGCGGGGGGGCCGCTCGTGGGGCTGCTCGTGGGGATGGGGACGGGAATGGCGATCGGGTTCCTGTTCTCTGTGATCTCGGCGTACTGGAAGGGGACCCAGATGGTTGCTGGGATCGGGATCAACCTGTTTGGACTGGGGTTCGTGGCGTTCGGGCTCATCAAGCTCGGGGCGCCGGGGTTCCACGCCGTCCCGGCGGCGGCGCAGCTCGTCAAGCTGCGCACGCCGATGGGGGCGTTGTCCCCCCTCATCTTCGTCGCCCTCCTGCTCCCGTTTGTGGCGTATTGGTTCCTGAAGCGAACGCGGGCCGGGCTCATCCTCAAGGCGGTCGGGGAGAACCCTGAAGCCGCGGATGTGGCGGGGATCAACGTGAACCTGACCCGGCTCCTGGCGACCACGTTCGGGGGTGCGCTGGCGGGCCTCGCGGGGGCCTACCTGTCCGTGGCCTGGTTCGGGTCAGTGACGAAGGAGATCTCCGCCGGGCGGGGGTTCATCGCGCTGGCCACGGTCGTGTTCAGCGGTCTCAACCCGCTCCTCGGCCTGGTGGGGGGGATCATCTTCGGGTTCTTCCAGAGCCTCGCCACGTGGATCAAGACCCTGCCCACGAAGACGATCCCGTGGCAGTTCGTGGACATGCTCCCCTACATCGTGACCCTGCTTGTGGTGTCGGGGGTCGTGGGGCGGGTGCGGTTCCCGAAGGCCCTCGGGACCCCGTACAAACGGGAGTGAGAGATCGCCCAGTCGTCGCCCTCCTCGGCGACCTGAACGTGGACGTGATGGTTCGGGTCGGGGAGGTGCCCGCTCCTGGGGGAGAGGCCCACGCCGAGGCTTCTCCCGCCCTCGGGGGGTCGGCGGCGCTGACCGCGCGCTGGCTGGCGGCGCTCGGGTGCGAGGTGCACCTCGCGGCCGCGGTGGGGGAGGATCCGTTCGGCGATTGGCTCCTGGCGGCCCTCGCTCGGGACGGTGTCCCCACGACGTGGATCCAGCGGGCCCGTGGGGACCCGACCGGCCTCTGCCTGGCCCTCGTCCAGCGCGGAGGGGAGCGGACGCTCCTTTCCTCCCCGGGCGCGGCCCGCGATCTCCGTTGGGATCGCATCCCCGAGTCGTGGCTCGATGGGGTGGACTGGCTCCACGTCTCCGGCTACGCCTGGCTCGGGGGGGCGGAGCGCCAGGCGGCGGACCGGGCGGTGGGACTCGCCCGCGAGCGGGGGATCCCGGTGAGCCTCGACCCCGGGGCCGTTGCGCCGTCTCTTCGCGCCGCGATTCCGTCGCTCTCGCTGTTTGAACTCGTCCTCCCAAACCGCCGCGAGGTGGGCGATCTCACGGGACAGGACGACGTGCGCGCCGGGGCCGACGAGGTCCGCCGGAGGGGGGCGCGGTGGGTGGCGGCGAAGCTCGACCGCGATGGGTGCCTCGTTGCGAGCCCGCGGGGCGACGCGGCGGTCCCCGGCTTCCCGGTGCGGGCGAAGAACACGACGGGCGCCGGCGACGCGTTCAACGCGGGGGTGATCGTGGGGGTCCTCTCCGGATGGGGGCCCGAAGAGGTGGGGACCCTCGGGAACCTCCTCGGGGCGGCGGCCGTCCGGCAGGGGGCGGGGGGGCCGTTGCCCGATCGCGGCGATCTCCTCGCCTTCCTCCCCGGCGGGAGTACCCTTGCCCGGTGGATCGAGGGCCACTGGCGGAAGGAGGGACGATGACTGCGGACTGGAAGAAGCGTTGGGATGAGTTGCGGATCGGGTCGCTTCGCGACCTGTTTGGGGTCGAGAGGCCGGTGATCGGGATGGTCCACCTGTGGCCCCTCCCCGGCGCGCCGGGGTACACCGGGTACGGGATGGACGCGGTGATCGAGGCCGCGCTCGCCGACGCGCGGGCCCTCGTCCGGGGCGGGGTGGATGGCCTCATCGTGGAGAACATGTGGGACCTCCCGTTCTACGTCGGGAGCGCCGTGCCTGCGGAGGAGAGCGCGTGCCAGGCCGTCGCCGCCCGGGCGGTGGTGGAGGAGGTGTCCGTTCCAGTGGGGATCAACGTCGTCCACAACGGCGGCGTGGTTACGCTGGCGATCGCCGTGGCCGCGGGAGCGAAGTTCATCCGGGTGTGCCTCCTCACCGGGGCCCAGGTCTGGGACACGGGCGAGTTCGACCACGGCTGCGCCGCCGAGCTCCTGCGCAAGCGGAAGGAGCTCGGGGCCGAGCACATCAAGCTCCTCTGCGATGTGGACAAAAAGCACGCGGTGCGGTTCCCGGGGATCGACCTCGCCACCCACATCGCCTGGACGGAGTTCTACGGCGCGGACGCCCTCATCGTCTCCGGCCGGATGACCGGAGACGCCCCCGACGTGGAGAAGGTCCGTGCGGCGAAAGAGCTCGCCCACCGTCCGGTCCTCGTCGGGTCTGGGGCGGCGGAAGCGAACATCGGGGCGTTCCTCCGCTGGGCGGACGGGGTCATCGTCGGTTCGAGCCTGAAGGTGGATGGGGATCCGACGAACCCGGTGGACGAGGAGCGGGTCAAGCGGTTCATTGAGGCCGCCCGCTCGGGGGGAACCTGACCGTGTCCCTTCCCTGGTCGCCTGGGGGCCGCCCCCTGATCGGGGTCATCCACTTGCCCCCTCTGCCGGGGGCACCACGCTACGGTGGGGGCGGACTCGATCCGATCTTCGCCCGAGCCCGTGCCGATCTCGCCGCGCTCGAGGCCGGCGGGGCGGACGGGGCGATCGTGGAGAACTTCGGCGACGCCCCGTTCCGCAAGAAGGCCGACCCAGCCACGGTGGCCGCCCTGGCGATTGTTGTCCGTGATCTCGTTGGGCGAGCGCGGGTTCCCCTGGGGGTGAACGTCCTCCGCTCCGACGGCGTCGCGGCGATGGCGATCGCGGCGCTTGCCGGGGCGGCATTCATCCGGGTGAACGTGTTCAGTGGGGTCGCGTTCACGGACCAAGGGCTGATCGAGGGCGAGGCGCGGGAGGTCCTCGACCTGCGTCGGACCCTGGGCGCGGAGGTGGCCGTGCTCGCCGACGTCCACGTGAAGCATGCCGCACATCTCGACACCCTCGCCGCCGCGTCGCGCGATGTGGCGCGCAACGGCCCCGACGCCGTCATCATCACCGGCGGGGGAACGGGAGAGGCCCCTCCACCGTCCGACGTGGGGGAAGCGCAGCGTGCCTCCGGGCTCCCCGTGTTCGTGGGGAGCGGGATCCGGCCCGACACCCTCGCCCAGTACGCCGAGGCGGACGGGTTCATCGTCGGCACCGCCCTCAAGCGCGGTGGGGAGGTGGGGAACCCGGTGGACCCCGACCGGGTCCGCGCCCTCGTCGCGGCCCGCGATTGCCTCGCGGGGGGCGGGGGGAAGGTATAATGGGTCACACCTAGGAGGTGGTGCTGTGAAGCGGACTCTGCTGGCAGTGTTGGTGGCAACGGTGGCGCTTGGGGCGACGGGCCTCGCCCAGGCGCTCGGGACGCGGGACAACCCGATCATCTGGGTGTTCCCCCCGTCCACGCGGGCGGAGGTGATCGAGGCGACGGCCAAACAGATTGTGGCGGCGATCGGGAAGGCGACCGGCCTGTACATCGTCCCGCGGGTGATGCCGGACTACGCCGCGCTCATTGAGGCGTTCAAGGCCGCGGAGGGGAACGTGATGGGCACGCCGACCACGGACCAGTACGCCCGGATCTCCGTGGAGACGAACTTCGGGGCTCACGCTCGTCTCGCGGCGGTGCGCCGCGGTTACTCGTTCTACTTCTCGAGCATCTACGTCCCGCGGGCCGCGGGCTACACATCGATCCAGGACCTCAACGGGAAGATCTGGATCTACAACGATGAGGGTTCCACGTCCGGGTACGTGTTCCCCAAGAAGTACCTCGAGGACAACGGCGTCGTCGTAGGAGGAGTGGTGAAGTCCGGTGGGCACACGAACTCGATGATTGCCCTCCTCAAGGGGCAGGGCGATTTCTGCACCGGTTACGGTTCCCCGCCGGAACCCCCCGAGGGCTACGATGGCCCGAAGTGGGACTACGGCATGGACCCCGAGATGTGGATCTGGGACCGGGAGAACAACGCCCTCTATCCCGAGGAGCTCCGAGGTCAGTGCGTCGATCTGCGCCTTGCCGCGTCCAAGGTCGAGGGGATGGGTACCCTGGAGGAGATCATCGAGAAGATCGGGGTGCTCGACACTGTGGGTCCGCTCCCCAACGACTGCATTGCCTTCTCCGCGGGGTTCCCGATCCGGGTCGAGAACGCGATCGTGGCGGCGATCATCGCCCACATCCGCTCCCCGGAGGGTTACGCCCTGTGGAGCAACCCCAACTTCTACGAGTGGACCGACGTCGAGCTCATCGACGACTCCTACTACGATACGTACCGGGCGCTCGTCGGGTTGCCCAACCCACAGCGGTAGGCCCAAGTGGAGGCATTTCGACCATGGGGGAGGCGACGCCTCCCCCATGGTTTGGCAGCCCATGGCTAACCCTTACCTCGTCGTCGAGCACCTGACCAAGGTCTACGAGCGGGGGCAAGTCCTCGCCCTGCGCGACCTCTCGTTCGCGGTGGAGAAGGGGGAGTTCCTCGTCGTAATTGGCCTCTCTGGGTCAGGGAAGTCCACGTTGCTGCGCTGCATCAACCGGCTGATCGAGCCCACGAGCGGGAAGATTTGGCTCGATGGGGTGGACGTGACCCGCCTCTCCCAGGCCCGGATGCGCCGCGTGCGCCGCAGGATCGGGATGATCTTCCAGCAGTTCAACCTCGTGGATCGGTCCACCGCGATCGGGAACGTCCTCACTGGCAGGCTCGGGTACCTGCCGGGGTGGCGGGCGCTCCTCGGCTGGTTCCCCAAGGAGGACCGGGAGAAGGCCCTCGCCAACCTGGAGCGGGTCGGACTGCGGGACAAGGCGTACGTGCGGGTCGATCAGCTGTCGGGAGGGCAGCGGCAGCGGGTGGGGATCGCCCGGGCCCTGATGCAGGACCCGGAGGTGCTCCTCGCCGACGAGCCCGTGTCCGCCCTCGACCCAGCCACCTCCCACTCCATCATGCAGTACCTCGAGCAGATGAACCGCCACGACGGGGCGACGGTCATCGCCAGCCTGCACTTCCTCTCCCTGGCCCGCCGCTACGGAACGCGCATCATCGCCCTCAAGGATGGCCAGCTCGTGTTCGACGGACCGCCCAATGCGATCGACAACGCCAAGTTCAAAGAGATCTACGGCGAGGACGCAGAGGAAGTCGAGGTCAGGTGAGCGGGGAGAGCGCAGCGGTCGTCGGTTCCGCTTCGGGTGACCGTCTGGCGGTCCTCGCCCGCCGCGCGCTCTCGTTCTTCCTCGACTGGATGGTATGGGGGTACGTCGCCTACTGTGTGATGTACCTCCTCAACCATTACTGGTACACCGTCCACGTCGACTGGTGGGGGACGCTCACTCTTCCCTCCTGGGGCTGGCCGCTCGTCGTCCTCGCCACGCTCGAGCTCGCCGTGTGGTGCCGCTCGCTCGGCCGCAGCCTCGGGCAGCGTGCGATCGGGGTCGCGTTCCAGGATGCCGCGGGAGGGCGGATCACGGTCGGGCGGAGGCTCGGCCGTATCCTCCTCTGGCACATCTCCGTCCCCCTGTTCGCGGTCGGGTTCTGGCGGGGATGGGATCCATGGCATGACCGGGTCGTGGGGGTGGGCCTGCGCCCCATCTCACCTGACCCCGAGCGCCCCGGGCGGCGGGCGCTAGCCACCCAGTGGGGCATGGTGGCCCTGTTCCTCGGCGCGCTCACCCTCTGGGTGGGGTGGCTCATCATTGGAATCAACTTCCAGGTCCTCGCCCGCCGGGCGGCCCAGACCAGGCGGATCTGGGGGGAGATGCTGCGCCCGGACTTCCGCTACTTCACGGCTCCCGACCCCGTGTTCTCACTGCGCGCCCTGTCCTACTCCATCCTCGACCTCGCCGTCGTCACCGTGTTCATGGCCCTCATGGCGACGATCCTTGGCGCGGTGATCGCGTTCCCCCTCTCCTTTCTCGGGGCGCGCAACGTGATGGGGTTCAGCCCACCTGGGTGGGCGGCGTACGGGATCGTGCGCGGGTTCTTCAACGTGTTTCGCTCGATCGAGACGATCATCTGGGGCTCGATCTTCGCAGTGTGGGTCGGTTACGGGACGACGTTGGCGGGGATCCTCGCCCTCACCGTGCACACGGTCGCCGCGTTGGGGAAGCTGTACTCGGAGCAGGTGGAGGGGGTATCCCCCGGGCCGCTGGAGGCGGTGTGGGCGGCCGGAGGTAGCCGGGTCCAGGTGGTGCGCCACGCGGTGATCCCCCAGGTCCTGCCAAGCTTCTGGGCATTCACCCTCTACCGGTGGGACATCAACGTCCGCATGTCCACCGTGATCGCCCTCGTCGGTGGCGGGGGGATCGGGGACATGCTCTTCTACTACAAGAACCAGGGGGACTGGCCGAAGGTGGGGGCGGTGGTGATCGTGATCGTGGCCATCGTGTGGGCAATGGACTACATCTCCGGGCGGCTGAGGGAGAGGATCGCGTGATGGGCTATCCCGAGGGGTACCTCTCCGAGCGGCCGGCGTGGACCACGGGGGCCGGGATCCAGGATGCCCTCGCCCGGCGGGCGATCGCCGCGCGGCGGTACCTCGGGGTGTTCCTCCTCGATGCCGGGGCACTTGCGATCCTATGGATCCTCGTGAGCTACGTGTACGCGTGGTACGTCCTGGGGACGACGGCCTATACGCTCGTCCCGTGGTGGGCGTTCGCGGTGGGGGTCGTGGAGGCAGCGGCCGTGTGGGGGAGCTTTGGGCTCTCCCTGGGGCAGCGGCTCCTGGGGCGGGCTCTCGGCCCAACCCAAGGGCAGGAAGCCTCCAGCGGAGCGCGTGTGCGGTACTTCCTCCTCTGGCACGTCCTCGTCCTCCCGGGGGTGGGGTTCCTGTTCGATCCGCCCCTCCACGAACGGGTGACCGGCCTTGGGCTCCGGCCGCGGGGGACGGAAGGGGTGGCTCCGGCCCCTTGGTACCGGACCTCGGCCGGGCTGTTCGTGGCGGCGCTTCTCGTCGTGACCTGCGCTGCGGCGGTCGGGGTGACCGTGAGTTGGTCCGCGCTGGTGCGCCTGTTCCGACAGGCGGGCGAGACGGTGGACTTCTGGCGAGCCCTCGTCTCCCCCGATACCTCGATCCTCCTCGATGCTGGGCGGGACATGATCGTCACCGTGTTCATGGCCGTCCTGTCCACCCTGTTCGCCGTGGTCGTGGCGGTGCCGCTCAGTTTCTTCGCAGCGCGGAACCTGATGCGAGGCCCGCTGGGGCGGTCGGTGTACACCGTGTTGCGGGGGGCGATGAGCATCATCCGCTCCATCGAGCCGATCATCTGGGCGATCATCTTCCTCGTGTGGGTCACCGCGCTGCGGTCCGCGTTCGCGGGGATCCTTGCCCTGTGGGTACACTCCATCGCCGACCTTGTGAAGCTCTACGCCGAGCGGCTCGAGGCCATTGACCAGGGCCCGATCGAGGCGATCACCTCCAGCGGGGCGGGGCGCCTCTCCGTCCTACGTTACGCGATTATCCCCCAGATCGTGAACCCCTACATCAGCTTCACCCTCTACCGCTGGGACATCAACATCCGCATGGCGACCGTGGTCGGGCTGGTGGGGGGAGGGGGGATCGGCCAGCGGCTCATCAACTACATCTGGGGCGTGCAGTACCGCCAGGCAGGGACGGTGATGATCCTCATCGTGATCCTCGTGTGGGCGATCGACTACCTCTCCGCCCGGCTGCGGGCCAAGCTCGCGTAAGGACGGTTCCGGAACGGCCGTCGCAGACAAGCTGCGACGCTACGCAACATCTCGGCGGTGGCGGTTGCCCGGTTCGGGGGTCGGGTAAGATCGGGCCGCAATGCGGGCCGTCGATCTGATCGAGAAGAAGCGCGACGGGGTCGAGCTCGCCCCGAGCGAGATCCGGTGGCTCGTCGAGGAGTACGTGGCCGGCCGCGTGCCCGACTACCAGATGGCGGCGTTCCTCATGGCCGTCTACTTCCGGGGGATGGGCGAGGACGAGACCGTCGCCCTCACCCAAGCCATGGCCGAGAGCGGCGAGCGGATCGACCTCTCCTCGATTCCGGGGATCAAGGTGGACAAGCACTCCACCGGCGGCGTGGGCGACACGGTGACCCTCGTCCTCGTCCCCCTCATGGCCGCGGCGGGGCTCGTCGTGGCCAAGCTCTCCGGCCGGGCGCTTGGGCACACCGGGGGGACGATCGACAAGCTCGAGGCGATCCCCGGGCTCAGGACCGAGCTCACCCTGGACGAGATCCGGCGCCAGGCCGAAGCGATCGGGGCCGTGGTCGCCGACCACACCGCCGACGTTGTGCCTGCCGATCGGTTGCTGTACGAGCTCCGCGACGTGACGGGGACCGTGCCCTCGCTCCCGCTGATCGCCTCGTCCGTCCTCTCCAAGAAGCTCGCCGGCGGGGCGGACGCGATCGTGCTCGACGTGAAGTGTGGGGACGGGGCGTTCATGCGCACCGAGAGCGATGCCCGGGCGCTCGCCGAGACCCTCGTTCGGGTGGGGAACAAGCTTGGCAAGCGGTTCTCCGCCCTCATCACCGCGATGGACGAGCCGTTGGGGACGATGGCCGGGAACGCCCTCGAGGTGCGCCAGGCGATCGAGGTCCTGCGGGGTGAGGGGCCCGCCGACCTCCGCGAGGTCACGCTCGCGCTCGGGGCGGAGCTCCTCGTCCTCGCGGGGCGCGCCCCCACGTCGGCGGCAGGGCAGGAGAGCTTGGCCGCGCTCATCTCCTCCGGGAAGGCGTGGGCCAAGTTCCGGGAGCTCGTCGCCGCCCAAGGCGGTGACGTGCGGGCGATCGAGGAGCCCGACCGGTTGCCCAAGGCGAAGCAGGTGGCCGAGGTGCGCGCGCCCTCGTCGGGGTACGTCATCGAGCTGCGCGCCCACCCGATCGGGGTCGCGTGCGGGCTCCTCGGCGCGGGGCGCGAGGTGAAGGGGCAGGCCGTGGATCCCGCCGCCGGGGTCGAGCTTCTGGCCAAGGTCGGGGACGAGGTGGAGCGGGGGCAACCCGTGGCGCGGCTCCACATCGGCCGCCCCGATCGCTTCCCCGAGGCGGAGGAGCTCGTCGCCGGCGCGTACACGATCGGCCCCGACAGGCCGGCCCCGCGGCCCCTTGTCCTCGGCCGGATCGGCGGCCGGTAAAAGGTTCGCGGCGCCCTCCTGGGCCGGGTTGACGGCGACGGCCTCCAGGTGTGTACAATCGGTGCGAGAAGGAGGTGGCAATGGCCTACGTGACCAAGAAAGAACTCGTGGACAAACTGAAGCCGCTCCTGACCGAGCTCGGGCAGCTCCAGGAGGAGTTGGAGTCCGCCCTGGAGAGGCTGGAGGACCTCCTCGACAAGGTGGGGGACACGGTGGAAGAGGCCGAAGAGGAGTGAGGGGCCTCGGTTCAGGATGTCGGGCGTCGCAGCATGGCTGCGACGCTTTTCGCTGCCGCGGGGGCCGCAAGTTGTTCCCCGTCGGCGGCTGTTCTATGATGACGGATCGCCCGCGCGGGCGAAGGAGGCAGGCATGGCACGAGGGCTTGTGCTGGGAGTGGTGGTGGCATTGGCGGGGGTGGGGGCGTGCGCGCAGGAGGCGAGGCCGGACGTGGCGGATCGGCTCCTCGCGTTCATCCAGTCAGCGGCGGAACTGATCGGGGAGGGCCTTGTCCGGCTCATCAACCTCATCCTCCCCGAGGGGCGCGGGATCAGCTCCGACCTCGTCCAGCCGCTCGGATACCTCGGGCTGATCACGCTACTCCTTCTCCTGTTCGGGCTCATCGCTGCCGCGCGCAAGGTGATCTGGATCATCGTCGTGGTGGGGTGGGTGCTCCTTCTGGTGCGGATTGTCCTCGACGTCCTCCGGATTTCGTAGCGTCCCCGCCCATTGAGGGGGGAGGCTTCCGCTCTGTTCCCTCCCCCCATCCCTCTCCCACCGGGGGGAGAGGCCGTTTCAACGGGGTCGAGGTTCGTAGCGGCGGACCTCGTGTCCGCCGGCCGTTCCCGAAACCCAAACCGCCTGTTCCTCCCAACAAAGGGGGCGGTCTCCCGCCCCCTGTTGTTCTTTGCTTCACCCGCCTCACTGGACGGGTGCCCATTCCAGTTGCGCCATTGTGAGCCCGGACTACTTGGGCTTCCCGGGCTGCGGCTTCGGCTTATCCTTTTTGTCCATGGCCAGCGCTGCACCTCCTCGTGGCTGCCCTACAGGGGGCAGTTGAGCGTAGAGTAGGACTGTCCTCGGGGGAAGTCAATGGGGAGCAATGGGACATTCGTCACATTCCCCACCGAGCGCTCCCCGGCCCAGACCGCTCTTCCATTCCGGCATTTCGTCCGACAAACCGATGGGGGCAGGTTCCCCTGCCCCCACGAGTCCACCACGTGCTGCACCCTTGGCCACGTATGGGGCGCTTATCACGCTCCATACGCAACCCCAAGATTACTTTTTCTTCGGCTTGGCCGCCTTTGCCTTCTTGTCCATGAGCAGCACGCCACCTCCTCCTTACCGCCCCAGTAGGAACGGCCGATCGGACAATAGGACTGCTCCCGAGAAAAGTCAAATCGATGGGTGGGGACATTCGTCCCACCGCCGTGCGGGAGGACCTTGCGCGGGAAACGGGATAGAATCAAGGAATGCTCAACTTGCTTCTCGTTGGGGCGGGGATCGGGGTCGGGGCCGTAGGTTCGATGCTCGGCATCGGTGGTGGGATCTTCATGGTCCCGCTTCTTCTCCTCGCGGGGTTCGTTGCGACCTCCCCGGAAGCCGTGGGGACGAGCGCAGCCGCGGTCATGGCGACGGGGTTGGCCAGCACAGCGGCCTACCTGCGGAAGAAGGTGACCAATTGGAAAGCAGGGCTGGCACTTGCTCCCGGGGCGGTAGCCGGGGGATGGATCGGGCCGTGGCTGTGCGGGATCATCGGGGCGGGATGGCTGGAGCTGGCGTTCGGCGTGTTCCTTTTGTACCCGACGGCGATCCTGCTCCTTGGGAAGCAGCCGAAGGAGCTATTTCGCGGCAAGGGGCGGGTGGCGATTGGACCCCTGGCAGGCGCTGCCGTGGGTTTGGTTGCTGGGACGGCGAGCGGGCTGTTCGGGATCGGGGGCGGGGTGTTGATGGTGCCCGCGTTGACCCTGCTCGGCCTGGACATCCTTCCCGCTGTGGCGACGAGCCTGTTCGTGATGATCCCCACCTCGGCGATGTCCACGGCGCGGCACGCCCTTGCGGGCCGGGTTCACTGGGAGCTTGCGCTTCCGCTCATGGCAGGGATCGTGGTCGGGGCTCAGGTGGGGCCGCTCCTTTCCGCTCGGCTGCCGGCGCGGTGGCTGCGCCGCCTGTTCGCCCTCGTCCTCGCCTACACCGCGGTGACGATGATCCAACGCGGGATCACCTGATCCGGCGTCCTTCGGTGGGGGGAGGCGACCTCGTTTGCTGGGAAGCGCCGTCGCAAACGAGCTGCGCCGCTACGGAACCCTTCGTTCCGCCGTAGCATTACGGCGGTTCGTCGGTTGGTCGGTTTGCCCGTTCGGGGAACCGAGGGGCGGACACGAGGTCCGCCCCTACGGACCACGGATCGCCGTTCCGTCGTAGCGGCGGGCCTTGTCCCCGACGGCATTGCCCCGGTTGGGCGGTTGACAGTTGGTCGGTTGATCGGTTCCGGGAACCCACTCCGACGGCGGTTGGAGGTTCGCCCATTCCGTTCGCCAGTTGCTCCGCTCCCGATCTCTGGGTAGGCTAGCTGGTGATATGGAGTACCGCGACCGGATCACCATCGAGCCAGGCAAGCGGGGAGGCAAGCCGTGTATCCGGGGTCTGCGGATCACGGTGCAGGATGTGCTGGAGTACCTCGCCTCAGGGATGACTGTAGAGGAGACGCTCCGGGACTTCCCGGACTTGACGCGGGAGGACATCCAGGCATGCCTGGCGTTTGCGGCGGACCGGGAGCGAAAGCTCACCTCGGTTCCCTTGGGATGAGGCTTCTCTGGGACCACAACCTGTCCCCGCAGTTGGTGCGGCGGGTGGCGGATGTGTTTCCTGACAGCCTCCATGTGCGGGACGCTGGGCTGGCGGCGGCGAGCGACGACGAGGTGTGGGCATTCGCCCTGGTGCACGGGTACGCCATCATCTCCAAAGACTCCGACTTCCTCCAGCGCAGCATCCTGAGGGGGCCGCCGCCGAAAGCGATTTGGATCCGTTGCGGAAACTGCAGTACGGATGAGATTGAGGCCCTCCTGAGGCGGCACCAGGGAGCAGTGCACGAGTTCCTCCGCGATGAGGTGTCCGCGTTCTTGGTGTTGGGTCCAGCGTAGAGCAGCGGTGGGCCATCTCGTGTGAGGCGTCCCCCCCCGTGGGAGCGCCCTTCCCTAACCCCCTCCTCCTCCGTGGGAGAGAGGGTTGGGGTGAGGGGGAGGGGAGCGACGGTGCGGCCTCCCCGTTCCTTCGTAGCGGCGGGCCTTGTCCCCGACGGCAGGGCTACGCCGCGGCTAGAATCGAACCGTGATGAAGCGCATGACGCGGCTGGGAGTGGCGCTGGGCGGGGGCGGGGCGCGGGGCCTCGCCCACCTCGGGGTGCTGATCGAGCTCCTCGACGCGGGGATCCATCCCGAGTTCGTGGCCGGGACGAGCATGGGGGCGATCGTTGGCGCAGCGTACGCCGTGGGCCAGGACCTCCCCAAGCTCCTGCGGGTGTTGGAGCACCTCGAGCTGAGCGAGCTCTTTGGGGTGGGGGAGCCGTTCGAGGCGATGCTCGGCCGGACCGCGGTCGAGTCGCTTCGGGGGCGGTTGCGGCGCCGGGCGTGGCACGACGAGCACAGCCCGCGCCTCGGGCGGATGGCGCAGTTCCTGAAGCTCATCACGAAGGGGATGTGGTTCGAGGACCTGGAGATCCCGTTCGTGGCCGTGGCCGCGGACTACGTGACGGGCGAGGAGGTGCGAGTCAACGAGGGCCCGGTCTACCACGGGGTCGCGGCGAGCGCCGCGTTGCCGGGGCTCGTCAACCCCGTGCGGTGGCGGAAGCGGTACCTCGTGGACGGGGGGCTCGTGAACAACCTCCCCGTGGACGTGGTCGAGGGAATGGGGGCGCGGACCGTGCTCGCGGTGGACGTGCGGGCCCCCCTCGGTCCGCTTCCCGCGACCCTGGTCGGGGCGACCCTCCGCTTTCTGGAGATCGCGACCCGCGAGGTGGAGCGGGTGAGGGTCGAGCGCGCGCGGGAGCGGCTGGGGAACCGCCTCCTTGTCATCCACCCCGATGTGGACGAGATCGGGGTGCTCGACTTCGACCGGCTGGAGGAGGCCGTCGCGGCCGGCCGGGAGTGCGCCCGGAGCACCCTAGCCCGCCTGTAGCCCCCTGAGCGTCCCCGCGGGGCGGCAGCGTCGGGGCTTGCCCCCGACGGAGGCTGTCCCCACCGAACGTAGCGTCGGGGCTTGCCCCCGACGGATGGCCGTCCCCACCGAACGTAGCGTCGGGGCTTGTCCCCGACGGCCGTTTTGTTCCGGGAACGGCGGGCGGACACGAGGTCCGCCCCTACGGACCACGGATCGCCGTTCCGTCGTAGCGTCGGGCTTTATGCCCGACGGCCGTTCGGGGCGACGGTCGGGCAAGGCCGTCGCAGACAAGCTGCGACGCTACAGAACCTCTTCCCAAGAGAACGGGGCGGGCTTGTGCCCGCCCCGGCGTAGCTTGTTCGCGAGGATGCCCTAGGGTGTCGGCACCGTGACGGCATTCGATGGCGCAGAGAGACCGCCGCACCCGCAGGCCACGCACGTCTTCACCTTGTAGTAGTAGGTTCCGGCGGGGAGATCCGTATTCGTGTAGGTAAGCGCATCCAATGGGCCGGCCACCTTCGTGTAGAATCCCGTTGCGGACGTGGCTCGGTATACCTCGTACCCCGTCGCGCCGGGCACCGCGCTCCAGTCAACCTTGATGCTCGTCGACGATTGCTTTGCGGCAGTGACCGTTGTAGGTGCCGTGGGGTTACAGGCTATGGTGGCCTGAATTTCGCCCGAGAACGGGCCGGCCACGATACAGTTATACGTGCTCACGGCGCGGATCTTGTAGTAGAACGTTGTTTCCAAAGGACGACCTGTGTCGGTCCAGGTGAGGACATCGGGGGCAGTGGTTGTGTGAACCAGCGTTGAAGAACCCGCTGTCCCCCGCCGCCAGATCTCGTAGCGGACATTGAACAGGGTCGCGTCCTTCACCGCCTCCCACTCCAGCTTCACGTCCGCCGTGGTTTCAGTGGCCGGGGTCACCGTGACCTTGATCTTGCTCGTGTTCACCTGCTCAAGGGTCCCCCCGCGGTACCCGCTGTCGGCTACGGAATCCGGCCCCCACCCGGCGGCATTCCCCGCCCGCACGCGGTACCAGTAGACCTGACACATGGTCGGCGCAGTGTCGGTGAAACTCGTCGTAGTCGTCTCCCCATATCGAGTGTAGCCAGCGTCTTCCCCTGGATTGGATCGCCAGACCTCGTACCGGGCCGCCCCAGTCACGCTCGACCAGGTGACGACGATCTTCTCCTTGTCCGTCCCGTCGGTGGCCCTCACGTTCTGGGGCTGTCCGGGCAGGGCCGGCGTCCCGCCGCCGCCGCCGCCACCTCCTCCGCCGCCCGCGGAGGCGAAGCCAGGGTCGGGCACCGAGAACGCGCTACAGCCCGCGGTGTTGCACGCCTTGACCTTGTACCAATAGGTCGTGCCCACCGTCACCCCCGTGTCGTCGTAGGTCGTCCCGGTGACGGTGGCGCGCCTGGTGTAGGTGCCGGTCTCGCTGTCGGCACGGTACACCTCGTAGTTGGCCGCCCCGGCGGCGGCGGTCCACGTCACCCGCACCCGATCGGTGTACGTCCCGTCCGAGGCCGAGACGTTCGTCACCGGGTCCGGCGCGGAGGGGAAAGTGAATCCGGAGTCGGCGGCCGAGAACGCGCTGCACCCGGAGGGGTTGCACGCCTTCACCTTGTACCAGTAGACGACCCCCGGCGAGGCATCGAGGTCGTCGTAGGTCGTCCCCGCCACCGTGCCCCGCAGGGTGTACGGCCCGCCCTGGGCCACGTCCCGCCACACCTCGTACGAGGTGGCGCCGGGGCTTGCGTTCCAGGTGACGCGCACCCGGTCCGTGTACAGGCCGTCCGTGGCCGAAACCCCGGTCGGGACCTCGGGCACTCCCTCCCCGTGGGCGTATCCCGAGTCGGGCTCCGACAGCTCGCTACATCCGCTCCGGTTGCATGCCTTCACCCGATACCAATAGGTAGTGTTGGGGATGACCGTCGCGTCGGAGTACACCGTGCCCGTCGTCTCCCCGAGCTGGGTGTAGGTGCCGCCCTGGGTGTCCGCCCGGTACACCTCGTAGCGGACGGTGCGGGCGACGCCGTTCCAGATCACGACCACCTGGCCGGCGTGGGTTCCGTCGCTCGCCTCGATCCCGGTGGGGACCGCCGGGGCGGTGAGCCAGAACAGTTCGCACCCCCCGAGCGCGATGCCCGTGGCGAGGAGGCCGAGCCCGAGCGCCGTCCGCACCAGATTGTGTTTCGTTCGTCCTCTCATCTCCGTCCTCCCCCAAGCCAATGGATCCGATTCGATCATACGGATGTTGAGCGGAGGCGACAAAGGGCGCGTGGGCTCCTACCGGAGGAAGGCGGTTCGGCGGTGGGCCGGTTGGTCGGTTCGGGGAACGGCGGGCGGACACGAGGTCCGCCCCTACGGACCACGGATCGTCGTTCCGTTGTAGCGTCGGGGCTTGTCCCCGACGGCCGTTTCGTTTCCGGAACGGCGGGCGGACACGAGGTCCGCCCCTACGGACCACGGATCGTCGTTCCGTTGTAGCGTCGGGGCTTGTCCCCGACGGCCGGTTCGTTCCCGGAACGGCGGGCGGACACGAGGTCCGCCCCTACGGATCACGGATCGCCGTTCCGTCGTAGCGTCGGGCTTTATGCCCGACGGCATTACGGCGGTTGACCGTTTCGTTCCCGGAACGATGGGCGGACACGAGGTCCGCCCCTACGGACCCCGGACCACGGATCGCCGTTCTGTTGTAGCGTCGGGCTTTATGCCCGACGGCCGGTTCGTTCCCGGAACGGCGGGCGGACACGAGGTCCGCCCCTACGGACCACGGATGAACGCCCCGGGGCCAACGGGCCCCCGATCACGGACGAACGTCCGGCCGTCCCCGGACGACGCGGCTTCGGCCAGGGGAAGGGGCACCGTACGGTGGCCCCGCGGGAAATGGACCGCGGCCGGCGCGGTTCCGGGAACGATGGGCGGACACAGGGTCCGCCCCTACGGTCCACGGATCACGGACCCCGGTCCACGGATCTGGTGCCCCGGTTTGACGGGGAGAAGGAGGAGGGCTACCATACGGGCCGTTGTCGTGCGGAGAAGGTACGGCATGGACTTGACCGCAGGAAGGAAGAGCTGTAGGATTCGGTCAAGTTGTGCACTATGCGCACGAACGTTGGCGTTCTATCGGGGAGGTGGTGAGCGGTTGGCACAACTCACAAGGGAGGCATCATGAAGGGTGTGAACGACATAGCTGTCGGTGAACGGAAAGGAGGTTCTACGTTGGCAAGGAAAGGCATACTGATTGGGCTACTCGTGGCCGTGCTGGCGAGCACGGCGTGGGCGTTTGAGCCCTTCTTCTCCGACGCGGCCGGGAACAAGCTCGGCCGGGTGTGGGAGGGGCAGCAGATCTACATTGCGATCAAGGACCCCGAGAAGGGGGCGTGCGGGATTGACCAGTTCATGGTTGACCTCATCATCTTCGACTTCAAGACCGGAGCTACCCTGGAGACAAAGGACGACTACTTTGTCCCTGGCGCCTGGTTCCGCGAGCTGGGGGGCATCGGCAGCGGCCTCTACTTCTGGGTTGCCGGCCCGGGCTCGAACGTGAAGGTCTCCCTCCAGGTTGGATCGCGGGACTGTTTCATTGACGCCGCGATCACGGACGTATGTTTCGGGAACACCCACGTTCTCGGGACGATCTCCCCGGCGAGCATCCGACTCGGTCCGGATCTGGATGGTGCCATTGAGGT
Source organism: Candidatus Bipolaricaulota bacterium (assembly GCA_014360985.1). Taxonomy (GTDB): domain Bacteria; phylum Bipolaricaulota; class Bipolaricaulia; order Bipolaricaulales; family Bipolaricaulaceae; genus Bipolaricaulis. The sequence continues at coordinate 2,527 of JACIWK010000016.1, read as the reverse complement.
TGCGTGGTGGAACGGGGCTTGGGAATACCTGGACGAAGACGTAACCAACGGGGGCATTGATCTCGTCGAGTTCAACGAGTTCCCGTTCCAGAGGCGAACCGCGCGGGTAGACCTCGAAGGCGAGAAGTTCTACAGCCCCACCTACGACGGTGCTACTGAGGTCTTGGGCCGGTTCGAGAACAACGACACCCTGATCCTCATCGCCCGGGACACGACGGACGAGCGGAATGTGGATCAAGACCAGATCAAGATCGTGGACACGGTGGGCGAGCTGACCGTGGTCCCGTCCCGGCTCGACTACGGGTGTGGCCCGGCGTGCTCGAACATCGTCGTCACGATCGAGGACAAGGACGAGAACCTCAACTGTAACGCGATCGAGTACGTCCCGTTCTTCGTCATCATCAACCCCGGAAGCTGGAACCCCGAGCAGACGCCGGGGGTCACCAACTTCTGCTCTCTGATGATGCTCGGCGGGTATAATGGCGAAGGCGACCTCTTTGACGAGCCCATCCGCTGGTACAACATCTACGAGCCGGAGCGGTACATCGACTACAGCGACGCCCCGTGGTGGAACTACGATGCGAACATGCTCTTTGCGGTGTTCTTCGCTGCTGAGACGAGCGTGGACTCGGGCGTGTTCACGTTCGACTTCGGGAACCTGGAGGACTTCCAGCGGGCCCTCGGGCTTGACCCGACCGACCGGCTCCCGCCGGGGACGACGATCGCCTTCTACTACATCGACCCGAACGACTTCGACGACATGGACCTGGCGACGGTCATGGTCGGCAACCGGCCGCATTCTGAGACCTTCATCACGGATGCCAACGGCATCCCGGTGAGCGAGGTCCGGATCGGCGCGGGCTGGGGCGGCCTCTACATTCGCGTGTACGATGCGGACGCCAACGTCGAGGCGTGCTGCCAGGACAAGGTCGTGGTCCATATCTGCGACCCGCACAACGAGGACGACAGCGAGTACTACGTGATTGACGAGATCTCGAACAACTCGGGGATCTTCTTCACGCAGTCGGGCATTCCACTTCTCCCGGTGTGGGACGCGGTGGCGGGGTACCAGCTTGTGTTCGACGACTGGCGGATCCAGGCGTTCAACGAGGACACGATCTTCGTCCGCTACAACTCCGTGGACTACGAGCAGGCGAGCCTCAACGCGCTGGGCGATGGGGACCCGAACGACGGATTCTTCCCGCCGGTCATCAACTACGACGCGGCCCGGAACCAGTACTGGGACGTCTCCTTCGCCAAGGTGAAGGTGTACGACTTCCAGGTGTTCGATGGGATCACGCACTGCATGCGGTTCCTCGATGGGAACTACCAGCCGGTGACCTCGATCCCGCTCTCGGGTTCGCTGTACCTCGAGGTCTGTGACTACGACCAGAACGAGCACCCGGCGATGCGGGAGCTCATCTTCGGCGGCTGGAACAAGGACGCCAAGGCCGATGACGAGACCGAGGGTAAGTGGGAGCACACCGACCCGATCTGGACACCGGACGCAACGGAAACAACGTTCTCCGAGTTCTTCGCCGATACGCGGATCGGGAACATCGCTGGCGAAAACGGCGGTGTGTCGATCTCCGGCATCAACCCGACGGTCAAGGTGTTCATGTTCAACGCCCAGAGCGGGGCGTGGGAGCGGATGGACCTGCGGGAGACCGCGGTTGGGTCTGGCATCTTCCGCTCGACGACCTGCGTCCTCGTGGCCGACGCCAGGAACCCTGGCGAGGGCAACCTCGGCTCCAAGCCGGGCGACACGATCATGGCGTTCTACCAGGACCCCTCCAACCACTCCGACATCTCGATCATCTCGATCAAGGTCGCTGAGGGCGGAGCGGGCGGGATCACCCCGCCGACGGTGGCCCTGTCGGTTGCGTTCGACAAGGCGAACTACAACCCCGGCGAGACGGTGACGATCACCGTCACCGACGAGCAGTACGCGGGCGCGAGCGAGATCACCGGCGCCGCGAAGCCGCTCATCCTGAAGAAGGCGGATGGGACCGAGCTTAAGAGCTGGACGCAGATCCCGGCCGTGGCCGGCGACCCGGGGAAGTTCCGGGTGAGCTACGTGCTGCCCGCCGATGTGACGGGCACGATCATCGCTGTGTACACCGACCCGCTCATCCCGACGCGGACGGCGCAGGCGCAGGCCACGGTTGCCGCGCCGGTGCTGACGGGTGTTTCCGACGTGAAGCCGGTGCCCGAGGTGTTCTCGACCTCGACCGCGTTCACCGTGTACGCGCAGCCCGCCGGGGCGGTGCCAAGCAAGGTGACAATCGAGGTCTACGACCTCACCGGGCGCAAGGTGGCCACGCTTACGGGCACGAACACCGCGACCGTCAGCTGGAACGGCGGAACCCTCCGCAACGGGGCCTACATCTACGTGTGGGCCGTTGAGGGCGGGAACCCGATCCAGACCTGGACGGGCAAGGGGTTCGTGTACATCAAGAGGTAGAGAAGAGGCCGCGGGGTCGGGGGCGAAAAGCCCCCGGCCCCCCGCCTTGGGATACCAAGGGGG